>NZ_JBVJIM010000002.1:0-642995 GCF_055586305.1 Nonomuraea sp. NPDC051298 | reverse complement strand
TCTCCCCGGCCACACCAGCGCAGGAGGTGCGCGGCCACCTCAGTCCTCAGCCGACCGTCTCGCGGTCGTGCTGGCAGACCGAGCAGCTCGTCAGCCCGGCCGCCTCGGCTGCGGCGAGCGTCATGGTCTCCACGCCGGTGTCACCCGCGCCACGGATCAGCGGGCAGGCGGTGCTGTGGTAGCGGCGGGTGCCGATGATGACCTTCACAGACACCGAACGGTCGCCCTTGCCACCCTCACCGCTCCCCTTGGAACCGGCGGACGCCTCACCGGCCTTGCCACCGGAAGCCTCCGCGCCGGCACTCCCCGTCTTGGACGGAGCCGCGGCCGTACCGCCCCGAGACTCCGAGCCGCCTGCGGATGGAGAACCGCCGCCCTTCGGCGTCTCCCCCGTGGCAGGGGTGGCCTTGGGAGCGGAGCCCTTGGACTGCTCGCCGCCCGTGGCCGTCTCACGCTTGGGGGCCTCCGTCCTGGACCCCGGCCCGGCGGAGGGCGGACGCCCGGACCCGGGTGAGCCGCTCGCCCCGGAGGGCCCGCCGGAACCGGCCGAGCCGGTCTTCCCCGGGACGCCGCCCGGTCTCGCCTCCGGCCCAGTAGCGGGCCCAGTGGCGGATTTGGTGCCGGGCTTGTCGCCCGGTCGCCCGGCTGCGGGGGTGCCCGTGGGCAGCGGGCCCTTGGGCTTGGCGGTCGACTCGGCCGAGGACGCGGGCCGCTCGTGCAGGACCACGGTCTCCCCCGGCGAGGACGGCTCCTCGACGGGCCCAGAAGGACGCTGGGACGGCTTGACGCCCCCACCCGAAGGCCCAGGCCGCCCGAGCCCGCCGGAAGCGGTCACCCGCGGCTGCGGCGCCGTCGCGGGCCCGCCGGAGTCGTCGTCCTCCGCATCGGGAGGCGGCGTGGTCTTGCCTCCCGCGGGTCCGGTACGCGGCGGAGTACTGCTGGTTGTGTGTCCGGGCCTGCCGCCCGTCTGCCCGGCGCCACCCGCTCGCTCGGACGACCCGGCGGCGCCACCCGGCCCACCGGATCGGCCGCTGGCACCCGGTCGCCCTGACTGCCCGGCGGAAGCACCCGGTCGGCCCGCCCCGGACGCGCCCGCGGACGTCACGGGCGGCTCCCCTGGCCGTCCGGGCTTGTCACCGGACTGGCCGGACCGCTCAGGCGCTCCGGAGGAACCCCCGGAAGGGGTACGGGAGGAGGCACCGGACGAGTCGCTCGAAGAGGCGCGGGAGACGGCGGCAGACGAGGTGGTGGCAGCCGAGGTGCCAGCAGAGGCGGTGGCGGCGGGGGTGGCCTGCGAGGGCTTGCCTCCCGCCGTCTTGGGCTTGCTCGCCGGACCGGCCACGCTCGGGGAGGTCACGCTCGGGGAGGTCACGCTCTCGTCGGCAGAGGGCTCACCCGAACCAGACCGGCCTGACGATAGCCGCTCAGCGGACGGCCGCTCAGAAGAGGGCCGGTCGAAGGAAGGCCGGTCGGCGGAGGCCCGGTCGGCGGTGGTGCGGTCGGACGGGGACGGCCTGCCCGAAGAGGGCCTGCCGGGCGAAGACTCGCCTGCGACCTCACGAGACGCGGCCTCACGAGACGCAGCCCCACGGGACGTGACCTCACGAGACGCGGCCCCGCGCGACTTGGCGTCGCGGGACGCGGCCCCATGGGAGGCGGCCTCACGGGCCGCGGCCTCACCGGACGTGGCGTCGCGGGAGGGGGCCTCGGCGGGCGTGGCCTCACCGGAGGAGGGGTCGTCGGAGGCGGCGGAGGAGGGCCTGCCGGAAGCAGGCGTGCCATCGGCGCGGCGCGCGAAAGGCGGCGGCCGGAAGTAGGAAGTCTCTGACTCCGCCTGCTGATCGTCCGGCGAATCGGCGTCGGAGGCGGCGGAGGAGGAGGAGCCCTTGGCCTGGCCCGCCGGGGCGGCAGGGGAAGGGCCGAACCACCGGGTGGCGCCGTCCTCGTGGGCGGCGGCAGACTCCGGGCTGGGGGTGGAAGCCTTGGTGTCGGGCTTCGGCGGGGTGACCGGCGGCCGTAGGGCGCGGGTCTCCGCGGAGGTTTCGGCTCGGCTCTCGGCGAGAGGAGCGGGGCCGGGGGTGACGACGGACTCGGGGTCGGCGGCAGGCGGTAGTTGCCGTCCGCCGAGCGCGGCGTCCGGCAGACACGTCGTGCAGGGCGTGAAGCCCTCCTCGCGTGCCTCTTCGTACGTGAGCTCCTCGTGCTCCCGCCCTGCCAACTGCTTGCAGCCGGGGACGTGGTAGCGCTTGCGGCCGGGGATCACCAGCACGATCGCGTCCGCCGCGATGCCGCTCGCCGCGGGCCGACGCGCTGCGGGGCTCGGCACGGTCGCCGAGCGCTGCGGCGGCTGCGGATGCGGCCGGGGGTGCGGGGGCGGCTGGTGAGCCGTCGGACCGGTCTGGGTGTACGGCGGAGCGGGCGGCAGGAGCCCCTTCGGGGGGTTGGCCGGCGCAGCGGCCTGCCCACCTCCGGGAAAAAGCTCGTTACGCCGCAGGAACGCCCCGATCACCAGGAACAGCGCGGACAGCACGCTGACCACGATGGACCACATGATCAGGAACGGCTTCGCCAGTACGAAGCCCGCGATCAGCAACACCACTGCCGCGAGCACCAAACCAGCACTGATAAGGATCACAGGGGGCTCTTTCGAGTGACAGGTCCTAGCCTAGCGACGCGCTATTTTACCGGCGGTCGTTGTGCGGACCGTCAACTCCGGGGAAGACGCCCTGCGGAGCCTCGTTGCCGAACGGGTTGGGACCGCCGGGAAGGGGCGGCTGACCCTGGGGGACGGCGTGCGACATCGCGGGAGCCTGACCCTGCGGGCCACCGGACATCACGGGGAAGCCACCGCTGCCCTCGGCGGAGACGTTGAGCTCGGCGAGCTGGTTCTCCAGGTAGAGCTTGAGGCGGCTGCGGTATTCGCGTTCGAAGCTGCGCAGCTCCTCGACCTTGCGCTCGAGCTCGTCGCGGGTCTGCACCAGCGAGCCCATCGCCTGGCGGTGCCGCTCCTGGGCGTCGCGCTCGAGCGTCTCCGCGCGGGCGCGGGCGTCGCCGATGACCTGCTCGGCCTGGCGGCGGGCCTTGGTGAGGATCTCGTCGGCCTCGCGCCTGGCGCGGGTCACCGTCTCGTCCGCCTCCCGGCGGGCGTCGGCGATCGCCTGGTCGGCGGTCTGCTGGGCGAGCGCGAGCACGCGGGCCGCGGTGTCCATGTTGTCCTCGGGGGGAGGCATGCTCATGGCAACGGGGATCGGCGGCTGCTGCACCGGCGGCGGCTCGGGCGCCCGCATGGGCTCCGGCTGCGGCGGCGCCATCATCTCCGGCTTGGGCTGCTCCTGGATCGGCGCGGAGGCCATGGGCATGTTCATGCCGCCCGGCACCTTCCCGCGCAGGCACTCGGCCAGCTTGGCGCGGAGCTCCTCGTTCTCTTGGATCAGGCGGTCGAGCTCAGCCTCCACCTCGTCGAGGAAGGCGTCGACCTCTTCCTCGTCGTAGCCCGGCCGCAGCCGGGTGGTACTGAACTGCTTGTTCCGCACATCAGCGGGCGTCAGCGGCATTTTTTGGTCTCCTTGGCGCGCTTGGAGTCTGTCCGGAGGACGGTAACCCGAATCACTTCAGCGCGGACACGAGTTGGATCATGACCGGTGCCCCACCGGCCCCGTTCATCGCAGCCATCCGGCGAACTGGATCAAGATCAGGACCACGATGAACAGGACAGTGAAGCTTAGGTCAAAGGCCACCGTACCCAACCGGAGCGGAGGAATGAAACGGCGGAGGAACTTGAGGGGCGGGTCGGTTGCGGTGTATATGGCCTCCGCCAGCACCAGGACGACGCCCGTAGGCCGCCAATGGTGGGCGAACGCCTGCACCGTCTCGAAGATCATCCTGCCGATGAGCAGCACCAAATAGAGAGACAGGACAACGACCAAGATCCCACTGACGATCTCCACGGCCCGGCCGCGCCTCCACTTCTGATGTGCCCTCCCGGTCCTGGGGAGACCGGGTTGCTTCCGATAGGCATACAGAGACTCTAACTCTGGTTGAAGAACCCGCGTTCCGCGATTCGGGCCTTGTCTTCGGCGGTCACCTCGACATTGGCGGGGGACAACAGGAACACCTTGTTGGTAACACGTTCAATGCTGCCATGTAGGCCGAAGACCAGACCTGCCGCGAAATCGACCAGCCTCTTGGCGTCGCTGTCGACCATCTCGGTCAGGTTCATGATGACCGGGGTGCCGTCACGGAAGTGCTCACCGATGGTACGCGCCTCGTTGTACGTGCGGGGGTGCAGGGTGGTGATGCGGGCCAGATCGGTCGTGCGGCGTTCCAGGACCGTCGTGGCGGGCCTGGGCGCGGGGACCCCTGCCTCGGGTTCGTCGTCGCGGTCCTGGACCGCCACGGCACGCTCCTCGCCGCCGCGCTGCACCTCGTCCTCGTAGGTGTAGTCGTCGGTGTAGGCCTCGTACCTCTCGTAGCGGTCGTCCTCCACGAGACCGAGGTAGACCGCCATCTTGCGCATCGCGCCGGCCATCGCTACGTCGTCCTCCTGCTCATGGTCGCACTCGCTCGGGCCCGTCGCCGTGTCCGAGGCGGCTGGCGTACCCCCCTGGAGCTCACCGCTGATCGACCTCTACTTGGTCGCGGGCCTGAAGACCCACTTGAGGGGACATTACCTGACGAAGGGCTTGCGACGACCGAGCAACGCCGTACCGACCCGCACGTGTGTCGCGCCGTACGCGATGGCCTCCGCGAGATCCCCGCTCATGCCCGCCGAGACCATAGTGGCCCGCGGGTGCTGTTCCTGGAGGCTCACCGCCAGATCCCGCAGCCGGGCGAACGCCTTGGCCGGCTCCTCGCCCAGCGGCGCCACCGCCATGACGCCGCCCAGCCACACCCCTTCGGCCAGCGCGACCTCGTCGGCGAGCGCGAGCAGGTCGGCGGGGCGCACGCCGCCCCTGGCCGGGTCGTCGTCGAGCGCCACCTGCAGCAGGCAGCCGACGCCGCGGCCCTGACGGACGGCCTCCTTGCTGATGGCCTCCACCAGCCTGAGCCGGTCGACCGAGTGGATCACGTCGGCGTACCCGACGACCGAGCGGACCTTGTTGGTCTGCAACTGGCCGACGAAGTGCCAGGTCAGGGACAACTCGGCGAGTTCGCGGGCCTTGGCCGCGGCCTCCTGGTCGCGGTTCTCGCCGACGTCGCGCACGCCCAGGTCCGCCAGGATGCGCACGTCGTCGGCGGGCCGCGTCTTGGTGACGGCGACCAGCGTGACCTCGCCCCGGTCGCGCCCCACCGCGCGGCACGCCTCGGCGATGCGCGCGTCGACCTCGGCGAGACCGGCCGCGATCTCGTCCCTTCTCACGTGCCCCTCCCCTTCCTGCCCGCGGGTCGCCTTCGCCCGCCCGCTCGCGGGCTTCCTGCTGACGGCCGTACGCACACGACTGCGCCGCTCCCTTGTCACTGCGGGGAGCGGCGTCAGGCGGACGGCTCTTCGCCGGCTATTTGAGGAAGTCGGGAACGTCGAGTTCCTCTTCCTGCTCCTCGAAGATCACCCGAGGACGTTTGGCGGGCTCCGACATGCGGGAGGTGATGGGCGTGGGCGGGTTGGCGGGCTCGGGCGCGGGCCGAGGGATCGAGACGGGGCCGGACGGCTCGTCCGCGGGCTCGTCGTCGGGCCTCGAATCGCGCAGCGGGTCCTGCGCCGCGGCCTGCACCGGTTCCACCGGGCGCACCGGCTCCGGCCTGGGTTCGGGGCGCGACTCCGGCCTGAAGTCCGGACGCGGCTCGGGCCTGAACTCGGCGCGCGGCTCGGGCCGGGACTCGGGGCGGAAGTCGCCACGGGCCTCAGGACGCACCTCAGCGCGCGGCTCAGGACGCAGCGCGGACGCCTCGGACTTCACGCTCGGGGACGACACGCTCGGCCGCGCAGGAGACGATACGGGCGGCGCGACGGGCTGGGCGGCGGGACGGCCCGCCGGGCGGGGCAGTTGTTTCTCCGCCGGGCCCGCCACGTCGTCGAAGCCGGCCGCGATCACCGTCACGCGCACCTCGTCGCCGAGCGCGTCGTCGATGACCGTGCCGAAGATGATGTTGGCGTCGGGCGCGGCGGCCATGGACACGAGCTGGGCCGCCTCGTTGATCTCGAACAGGCCGAGGTCGGAGCCGCCCGCGATCGACAGCAGCACGCCGTGGGCGCCGTCGATGCTGGCCTCCAGCAGCGGGCTGGAGACCGCCATCTCGGCCGCCGCCACCGAACGGTCGTCGCCGCGCGCGTGGCCGATGCCCATGAGGGCGGAACCGGCGCCCGACATGACCGACTTGACGTCGGCGAAGTCGAGGTTGATCAGACCGGGAGTGGTGATCAGGTCGGTGATGCCCTGGACACCCGACAGCAGCACCTGGTCGGCCGCCTTGAACGCGTCGAGCACGCTCACCTGGCGGTCCGAGATCGACAGCAGCCGGTCGTTGGGGATCACGATCAGCGTGTCGACCTCGTCGCGCAGCGTCTCGATGCCCGCCTCGGCCTGCGACGCCCTGCGCCGTCCCTCAAAACTGAACGGCCTGGTCACCACGCCGATGGTGAGCGCGCCCAGCGACCTGGCGATGTTGGCCACGACGGGAGCGCCGCCCGTGCCCGTGCCACCACCCTCGCCCGCCGTGACGAAGACCATGTCGGCCCCCTTGAGGACCTCCTCGATCTCCTCACGGTGGTCCTCGGCCGCCTTGCGGCCGACATCGGGGTTGGCGCCCGCGCCCAGTCCGCGCGTGAGTTCGCGGCCCACGTCGAGTTTCACATCGGCGTCACTCATCAGCAGCGCCTGGGCGTCGGTGTTTATCGCGATGAACTCGACGCCCTTGAGTCCCTCTTCGATCATCCGGTTGACGGCGTTGACTCCGCCGCCGCCGATGCCGACGACCTTGATGACCGCGAGGTAGTTCTGCGGTGCTGCCACGACGAGGGGCCTTTCCGCTCGTTGACTTGCCATTTCGGTGCGGATTGTCTCCGCTTTTTGTCAGTTCGGGTAACTCTCGACCTCAGGTTGAGATTTAGATTTATGTCAACCTGAGGATTGATACGGACAGTAGGAGTTACGCTCCAGGCGGGTCAACTAACCGCGCCGCAAGCACGTCCGGCGTGTCGCGGGCTGTCCGTTTCGCTCCGCGGTCGCGCCTGGTCGCGGCCTTCCACTGCCGAAAGTCCGGCTTACAGGCTCTCACGCCGGGAGCCCCACCTCGCACAGGCTGGGCCATGCTCTTGCCCCGGGGTTGCCAGACCCTGACGATCACGATCACTTCAGGGTCACCACGTCGGGGGAGCTGACGTCGTACAGGGTGACCGCTTTTTCTTTCTTGAGCAGCGAGCTGAGGATGCGGCCCTTCTCCTCCGGCCGGTCGGCACCGCCCCAGATGACGGTACGGCCGTCCGACAGCTCCAGCGTCACGCCCTCGGCCGTGCCCGCGCGCACCTGCCTGACCTTGCCCGCCACCTCGCTCGGCACCGCCTGGATGACCTTGAGCGCGGCCATCATGGCCGGATCGTTCTGGACGGGGCGGTCGACTCTCAGCACGGGCAGCATGGGCGGGGCCGCGGACTCCAGCTCGATCACCACGCCCTGCCCGTCGACGATCGCCATCTTGCCGCCCGCCGGGATCGCGGCGACCGGCTCGCGCTCGACCACCTCGATCTTGAGCGTGCCGGGCCAGACCCGGTCCACCTTGGCGGTGGCGAGCTGTCTGATGCCCAGGACGCGGCTCTGGACGTCGGCCAGGTTCACGGTGGCCAGGGGGTGCAGGTCCGCCACGCCGGCCTGCTGCTCGATCCGCTCGCTCGGCACTGTGAGATTTCCCACGATCTCGATCGAACGGACCCCCAGCACGGGCGAGAAGAACACCAGCCACGCGGCCGACCCCACCACCCCCGCCGTCAGCAACACCAGGAACGCCGTGCGCGCCTTCATCGCCCTCCCACCAGAATGCGGCTCATGTAGGCACCGAACCTACGCCGACCGGGCCCCGGCGCCCGCGCGCCACGCCCAAACGCGCCCGCGCGCCGACGCCCGGGATCCCCGGGCACACCGGCCGATCGGCGCCGGGCCGAGCCGAGGGGAACGTCAGGAGAGCCGGGCGACGATCTGCGGGCCCAGCTCCGTCACGTCGCCCGCGCCCATGGTGAGCACGATGTCCCCCGGCCGCGCCCGCTCCGCCACCAGGCCGGGCACCGACGACCGGTCGGGCGCGTACGCCACCCGCTCGGGCGGCAGCGGCACCCGCCCCGCCACCATCGCCCCGGACACCCCGGGCTCCGGGTCCTCCCTGGCTCCGTAGACGTCGAGCACGATGGCCTCGTCGGCCAGCCCGAGCGCCGCCCCGAACTCGTCGGCGAAGTATCGTGTGCGCGAGTAGAGGTGCGGCTGGAAGACCGCGATCACCCGCCCCGTGCCCGAGTAGGACGCGACCACGTCACGCGCGGCCCGCAGGTCGGCGGCCAGCTCGGTGGGGTGGTGGGCGTAGCTGTCGAAGACCGCGATGCCGCCCGCCTCCCCCTTGGCCTCGAAGCGCCGCTTGGCCCCGGTGAAGGCGCCCAGGCCCTGCCTGATCTCCTCGAACGGCAGCCCCAGCTCATCGGCCACGGCGATCACCGCGGTGGCGTTGAGCGCGTTGTGGGCCCCGGGAACGGCCAGGCGTACCTCTCCCCTGCCCTCGATCGCGAACACGGTGCCGAACCCGTCGGGCCGGACGTCGCGCACCCGGTAGTCGTCGCCGCTGAGGCCGTAGGACTTGACCCGCAGCCCCAGCTCCCCCGCCCGCCGCGCCAGGTCGGCCGAGCCCGGGTCGTCGGCGCAGACGATCAGCAGGGAGCCGACCCGCTCGGCGAACCTGGCGAAGCTGTCGTGCACCGCCCGCGGGTCGCCGTAGTTGTCGAGGTGGTCGGCCTCGACGTTGGTCACCACGGCGATGTCGGGGGCGAGCATGAGGAAGGAGCCGTCGCTCTCGTCGGCCTCGGCCACGAACACCCGGCCCTGCCCGTCGTCGGCCCCGAGGCCGGTGGTGACGAGCTGGCCGCCCACGCAGTAGGACGGGTCGGCGCCGCACTTCTGCAGCGCCACGGTGAGCATCGAGGTGGTGCTCGTCTTGCCGTGGGTGCCCGCGATGGCGACCGCGGTGCGCCCGGCCATGACGGAGGCCAGCGCGGCGGCCCGCGGGATGATCCGCAGGCCCTGCTTGAGCGCCTCGCCCAGCTCGGGGTTGGAGTCGCGGATGGCGGTGGAGACGACCACGGTGTCGACGTCTCTGATGTGGGAGGCGGCGTGCCCGATCTGCACGGTCGCGCCCAGCTCGCGCAACTCGGTGATCAGCTCGGAGCTGCGCGCGTCGCTGCCGGTCACGCGTACGCCGCGTTTGAGCAGGATGCGGGCGATGCCCGACATGCCGGCGCCGCCGATGCCGATGAAGTGCACCCGCCCCAGCTCTTCGACGGCGACGGGATCGACCAGCTTGACGAGACTCATCGGGCTATCTCCAAGACCTTCCTGGCAAGGATGACATCGGCGTCCTTCCTCCCCAGCCGGGAGGCGGCCTCCGACATGACGGCGACCCGCTCGGGGTCGCGGAGGATCGGCAGCACGTAGCGGATGATCCACTCGGCTGACAGCTCGGCGTCGTCGACCACCAGGCCGCCGCCGCCCGCGACGATGCGGTCGGCGTTGACGCGCTGCTCGCCGGTGCCGTTGGGCAGCGGCACGTAGGCGGCGGGCAGCCCGACCGCGGTCAGCTCCGCGCAGGTCAGCGCGCCGCCGCGGCACAGGGCCAGGTCGGCGGCGGCGTAGGCGAGGTCCATGCGGTCGACGTAGGGCAGCAGGACGTACTGCGGGTCGCCGGGCGGCGGCTCCTGCTCGACGGTGTTCTTCGGGCCCACCACGTGCAGCACCTGCACCCCGGCCCGGCGCAGCGCGGGCGCGGCGGCGAGCGCGGCGTCGTTGATCGACCTGGCGCCCTGCGAGCCGCCGAACACCAGCAGCGTCGGCCGGTCGTTCTCCAGCCCGAACCAGGAGCGGGCCTTGTCGCCCATGGACAGCCGGTCGAGCGCGACGATGTCGCGGCGCAGCGGCGTGCCGATGTACTCGGCCTTGGGCAGCACGGGCCCGGGGAAGCCGCTGAAGACGTGGTCGGTCAGCCTGGCGCCCAGCCGGTTGGCCAGCCCTGGGCGCGGGTTGGCCTCGTGCACGACGATCGGCACACCGCGCCGCTTGGCTGCCAGGTAGGCGGGCGTCGCGACGTAGCCGCCGAAGCCGACCAGGACGTCGGCCCTGACCCGGTCGAGTATGCCCACGGCCGCGTTGATCGCCCCGGCCAGCCTGCCCGGCACCGTGAGCAGGCTCGGGGTGATCGCCCTGGGCAACGGCACGGCGGGCACCAGCTCCAGCTCGTAGCCCCTGGTCGGCACGAGCCGCGACTCCATGCCGCGATCCGTGCCCATACAGGTGATGCCGACGCTCCGGTCAAGATGGCGCAGCGCGTCCGCAAGGGCGAGCGCGGGCTCGATGTGCCCGGCCGTCCCCCCACCGGCGAGGACCACCCTCATCTCGGTCACTCCCTAACGTGTCACTCGGCCTCTGGTCGTACGTCCCAGGCCAAGCCAGCTTAGGGCCCGGGCGGCCGGTCCGGGGCCACGAGCGGCCAAGGCCTCCCGCGCGCCGGGCTCGCGTTTGGCGAACGACAACAGCATGCCGAGCGCGGCGAGCGTGGGCAGCAGCGCGGACCCGCCGTACGAGACCAGCGGGAGTGGGATGCCGGTGATCGGCAACACGCCGAGCACGGCCCCCATGTTGACGGTGGCCTGACCCACGATCCAGGCCACCATCGATGCGGCGGCGAGCCTGATGAAGGGGTCGCTGACGCGTACGGCCACCCGCAGCCCGGCGTAGCCGAGCAGACCGAACAGCGCGACCACCATCAGCGTGCCCATCAGCCCCAGTTCCTCGCCGACGATGGCGAAGATGAAGTCGCTCTCACCGTGCGGCAGCCAGCTCCACTTCTGCCGGCTGCTGCCGAGCCCGAGCCCGAACCAGCTTCCCGAGCCCATGGCGATCTGCCCCTGCACAGCCTGGTAGCCGGCGCCCTGGGCGTCGGCCCACGGGTTGAGGAACGCGCCGATGCGCGCCATCCGGTACGGCTCCACCTTGATCATGATGACCGCGGCGAGCACCGCCAGCGCCATGACGCCACCGAACAGCTTGACCGGCGCTCCCACCACCCACAGCAACGACAGGAAGATCAAAAAGAGTACCAGCGTCGTGCCCAGGTCGCGCCCCAGCATGACCATGACGGCCAGGATCGCGGTGCCGGGCATGAGCGGGATCAGCATCTGACGCCACTCGATGCGGCCCTGGCGAGCCCGCCTGGCCAGCAGGTCGGCCCCCCACAGCACGAGCGCGAGCTTGGCCGGCTCGGACGGCTGGACGGTCAGCGGGCCGATGTAGATCCACCGCTGCGCGCCCAGCTCGGCCGAGCCGATGAACAGCACCATGACCAGCGCGATGATCGACAGCGCCATCAGCGGGTAGCCGGCCCAGCGGAAGAACCTGACCGGCAGCCGCGAGCACAGGTACATCACCGGCACGCCGACCGCGGCCGACAGCGACTGCTTGATGAACCACGAGAACGGGCTGCCGGTCCACTTCAGCGCCTCGATGCTGGAGGCCGACAGCACCATCATCAGCCCGAGCGCGAGCAGCAGCGCGCTGCACATGATGATCAGGTAGTAGGTGGTGAGCGGCTTGTCGAGCAGCTCCTTCAGCGCGCCGAGCTGCTCGCGCGCCCAGCTTCCCGGGCCCTCCTGCGCCGCGGACCGCTCCCGCTCCGCGGCGGGCCGCTCCCTTTCCGCGGCGGGCCGCTCCCGATCCTCATCGACCGTGCTCACGCCGCGCCCTCAACCCGCGTACGGCACGCGCGAAGGCCTCCCCCCGCGCCGGATAGTTGGCGAACATGTCCAGGGAAGCCCCCGCCGGGGAGAGCAGCACCGTGTCTCCTGGCGAGGCCAGCCGGGCGGCTTCGGTGACGACCTTTTCCATCGCACCAGTGTCCCGATCCGCGATGTCCACGAGGGGGACATTCGGCGCGTGTCGCGCGATGGCTTCGGCGATCCGCGCGCGGTCGGTGCCGAGCAGCACCGCTCCGCGCAGCCGGGGGGCGGCCTGGCGTACCAGCTCGTCGACGTCGGCGCCCTTGAGCAGGCCGCCCGCCACCCACACCACCGACGGGTACGACGCCAGCGCCGCGGCGGCGGCGTGCGGGTTGGTGGCCTTGGAGTCGTCGATGTAGTCGACCTCGCCGATGCGGTCGACGTGGGCCAGCCGGTGCGGGTCGGGCACGAAGTCGCGCAGACCCTGCCGCACGGCCTCCGACGGCACCCCGAGCGAGCGGGCCAGGGCGGCGGCGGCCAGCGCGTTGGCCACGTTGTGCGGGGCGAAGGGGCGGATGTCCTCCAGGGTCGCCAGCTCCTCGGCCGCCTCGACCGGGTCGGCCACGAACGCCCGGTCGACCAGCAGGTCCTCCACCACGCCCAGCTCGCCCCGCCGGGGCACCCGCAGCGTGAACCCGACGGCGCCCGGGTAGGGGGCGGCCAGCCGGGTGGCCTCGGGGTCGTCGGCGTTGAAGATCACCGTGCCGGCGCGTTCGAAGACGCGGCCCTTGGCCGCGGCGTACTCCTCCATCGAGCCGTGCCAGTCGAGGTGGTCGGGGGCCACGTTCAGCACGGCCGCGGCGTGCGGGGCGAGCGTGGCCGACCAGTGGAGCTGGAAGCTGGACAGCTCGACGGCCAGCGCGTCGTACGGTTCGGCGACGGCCTGGACGACCGGCACGCCCACGTTCCCCACCGCCACGGCCTTGCGACCGGCGGCCAGCAGGATCGAGGTGAGCATGCGCACGGCGGTGGTCTTGCCGTTGGTGCCGGTCAGCGCCAGCCAGGGCGCCGCCTGGGCGGGACGCAGCCGCCAGGCCAGCTCCACCTCGCCGACGACCTCGACCCCGGCCCGCAGCGCGGCGGCGACGAGCGGGTGGTGCGGCGCCCATCCCGTGGTGACCAGCCGCGTCGCCCCCTCGGGCAGCGTCGGCTCCCCGAAACGGGTCTCGACGCCCACCCTGGCCAGCTCGGCCGCGGCGGCGAGCTGCCGCTCGCCCTCCACGGCCTCGACGACCACGACCCGCTCGCCCCGCGCGGCCAGCACCCTGGCCACCGCGGTGCCGGACACGCCGAGCCCGGCCACACACGTGAGGTTCATGGCCTGGGCATCCATTCGACGTAGAACAGGCCGAGGCCGAGCGCCGCGCACAACATCGCGATCAGCCAGAAGCGGACCACGATCGTGGTCTCCGCCCAGCCCTTCAGCTCGAAGTGGTGCTGCAGGGGCGCCATGCGGAACACGCGTTTCCCGGTCAGCTTGAAGGAACCGACCTGGATGATGACCGACAGCGTGATGACCACGCACAGACCGGCCAGGATGATCAGCAGGAGCTGCGTACGGGTGGCGATGGCCAGCCCGGCCAGCACGCCGCCCAGGGCCAGCGAGCCGGTGTCGCCCATGAAGATGCGGGCGGGCGGGGCGTTCCACCACAGGAACCCGATGAGCGCCCCCAGCACGGCGGCGGCCACCACGGCGAGGTCGAGCGGGTCGCGTACCCAGTAGCAGTTGGGGCCGAGCTGGTCGATGCAGTTGTTGCGGAGCTGCCAGTTGCCGATCAGCACGTACGCCGCCAGCACGACGCCGGTCGCGCCGCTGGCCAGGCCGTCGAGGCCGTCGGTGAGGTTCACCGCGTTGGAGAACCCGACGATCATGATGAGGACCCAGATCGTGAAGCCGATCATGCCGATCGAGGGGCCGAAGTCGCGCAGGAACGACAGGCGGGTCTCGGCGGGGGTGATGCCGTACACGTTGGGCTGGCGTACGACGAGGAAGGCGAAGACGGCGCCGACGATGAGCTGGCCGAGCGCCTTGGCGCCGCTGCGCAGGCCGAGGCTGCGCTGCTTGTAGATCTTGATGAAGTCGTCGAGGAACCCGACCGCGGCGAGCCCCGTCATCAGGAACAGCACCAGTCCGCCCGACACCGTGGGGGGTTCGAGCATGACCAGGTGGGAGGCGCCGTAGGCGAGCAGGGAGGCCAGCACGAAGACCGTGCCGCCCATGGTGGGGGTGCCGCGCTTGCCCTGGTGCTGCGGGCCCTCCTCGCGGACCTCCTGGCCGATGCCACGCCGCGAGAACAGCCGGATCGCCAGCGGGGTGCCCAGCATCGAGAGGATCAGGCCCACCGCACCGGCGACGATGATGTTGGTCACTGGGGGGCACCTCCGAGCACCAGCTCGGCCGTACGCTCCAGGCCCATGACCCTGGGCCCCTTGATCAGCACCGCGTCACCGGCTCGCAGCCACCCGGCCAGCTCGGCCGCCGCCGCCTCGGCGTCGGGCACGTGCACGATCCGTGTCGGCTGCCCTTGGTACGCGGCCCTCTGGGCGCCTGGGGGCGGTGTCCCCTGCGCGGGAGGGGCGTGGGCCGTGCGGCCCGCCTGGGCGGCCCCCTGGACGGACTCGTGGGCTCCCGCCAGCACGTGCTGGGCGTCGGGCCCGGCCACGACGAGGACGGCCAGCCCGGCCGCGCCCGCCATGCGCCCCAGCTCGGCGTTGAGCGCGGGCCCTTCCTCGCCCAGCTCCCGCAGCGCCGCGATGACGGCGAAGCGCCGCCGCCCCCGCCCGAGCACCTCGAACGTCTGGAAGGCGGCCCGCATGGAGTCGGGGTTGGCGTTGTAGGCGTCGTTGACCACGGTCACGCCGTCGGCCCGGTCGGTGACCTCCATGCGCCAGCGGCTGGCCGGGGTCGCCTCCGACAGTTCCTCGGCGATCGTGGCCACCGGCAGGCCCAGCTCGTAGCCGGCCGCCGCGGCGGCCAGCGCGTTCTCGACGGCGTGCGCGCCGTACAGCTTGAGCGACACGTGCGCGGCCCCCGAGGGCGTGCGCAGCGTGAACGAGGCGCGGCCCCTGGCGTCCATCACGACGCCCTCGGCCCTGATCGCCGCCTGCTCGCTCTGCCCGAAGTACGTGACCCGCGCCTCCGTGCGCGAGGCCATCCCGCGCACCAGCGGGTCGTCGGCGTTGAGCACGGCCACGCCCGAGCGCGGCAGCGACTCCACCAGCTCGCCCTTGGCCTTGGCGATGGCCTCCTTGCCGCCGAACACCCCCAGGTGCGCGGTGCCGACGTTGAGCACCACGCCGATCTGGGGCGGCGCGATGCGGGTCAGGTCCTTGATGTGGCCGATGTTGCGGGCGGCCAGCTCCAGCACCATGTAGCGGGTGTCGAGGTCGGCCCGCAGCACGGTCAGGGGATGGCCGAGCTCGTTGTTGAAGCTGCCGACGGGGGCGATGGTGGTGCCGATCCGGCCGGTGAGCCGGGCCAGCAGGTCTTTGGTGCCGGTCTTCCCAGCCGAGCCGGTCACGCCTATCACGGTGACCGCGGTCAGCGTACGGGCCTGCGCGGCGGCCAGCTCGGCCAGCGCGGCGGCGGTGTCGGGGACGATCACCGCGGGCCCCTCGACCGGCCGGCCGGCCAGCACGGCGACGGCTCCGGCCCGTACGGCCTGCGCGGCGAAGTCGTGACCGTCGACCCGCGCGCCCTTGACGGCGACGAACAGGGATCCCGGTTCTACGGCCCGCGAGTCGATCACAACGGGCCCGCGCACCACCGCACGGGGATCTGCCATGCCCGACAGGGCGCCCGAGGTTATCTCGGCGATCCTGGCCAGAGGCAACGGGATCATTAGTGCTTCCTGCTTTCCTTACGTGCGTCGATCGCTTCGGCGACCACTTCGCGGTCGTCGAAGGGGATCACCTCGCCTGAAACGTACTGGCCCTGCTCGTGACCCTTGCCCGCGACGACGATCACGTCGCCGCGTCCGGCACGGGCGATCGCCAGGCCGATGGCGGCCGCGCGGTCGGGCTCAATGATCACATGAGCGCGGTCGTGCTGCGGAACGCGGAGCGCTCCCTCCATCATCGTCGCGAGGATGGCCAGCGGATCCTCGGAACGCGGATTGTCGCTGGTGAAAATGGCCACATCCGCCAGTTGGGTGGAGATTTCCCCCATGATGGGTCGTTTGCCCTTGTCGCGGTCACCGCCGCAGCCGAGCACGATCGTCAGCGTCCCGGCCGTGACCGACCGCAGCGAGCGCAGCACCGACTCCACGGCGCCCGGCTTGTGCGAGTAGTCGACGACGGCCTGGAAGTCGTCGCCGGCGGCCGTGACGCGCTGCATGCGACCGGGCACGCCGGTCAGCGTGCCCACGCCGTGCACCGCCGCCTGCAGCGGCACCCCGGCCTCGACGAGCGTTACGACGGCTCCGAGCGCGTTGGCCACGTTGAACGGGCCGGGCAGCGCGATCTGCGCGTCGGCCTCGACCCCGCCGGGCCCGACGATCCTGAACGCGCTGCCGTCGGCACCGAGCCGGGCGTCCAGCGCCCGCCACTCGGCCTCCGGGTCGCCCAGCGCCGAGAACCTGGTCATCGGCACCTTCGCCAGGTGGAGCAGCTCACGCCCGTAGCGGTCGTCGATGTTGGTCACGCCGACGCGGCTCAGCTCGGGCTGGAACAGCTTCACCTTGGTCGCGAAGTAGTCGTCGAAGTCCTTGTGGAAGTCGAGGTGGTCCTGCGACAGGTTCGTGAACAGGGCGACGTCGTAGAAGACGCCGTCGATCCTGCCGAGCGCGAGCGCGTGGCTGGAGACCTCCATGGCGGCCGCCGTGACGCCCTCCTCGCGCATCAGCGCGAACAGGCCGTGCAGCTCCGACGCCTCCGGAGTGGTGAGCGTGGGCTGGAAGCGCAGCTCGCCCGCGTGGATCTCGACGCCGCCGACCAGGCCCGCCCGGTGCCCGGCGGCCTTCAGCCCGGCCTCGATCATGAACGTGGTCGTGGACTTGCCGCTGGTGCCGGTGACGCCGATGACCTGGATGTCGTGGGCCGGCTGGCCGTACACCCAGGAGGAGATCGGCCCGAGCAGGGCGCGCGGGTCGGGCACGATGAGCACGGGCAGCCCGGTGGCGACGGCCGCTTCACGACCGGCGCGGTCGGTGAGCACGGCCACGGCCCCGCTCGCCAGCGCGTCGGCGGCGAACTCGGCGCCGTGCACCTGCTTGCCGGGCAGGGCGACGTAGAGGTCGCCGCGCCGGACGTTGCGGGAGTCGATGGTGACGCCGGTCAGGGCGGCATGGGGTGACCGCGACGTGCCCGAATCGGCATCGAGCATGGTCGCCAGCCCGGTCAGCGGGCGAGGCGGGCTGGTCGTGGGACGCATAGACGACGGGGGACGCACGGCGAGAGCGTACCTTCCCTGGTCACTGTCCCGCGCGCGCACGCACCGGCGGCGCGGCGGAGCCTGTGGGAGGAATCTTCTTGCTCTTGATGGCGAACGTCATCACATCCTTGAACACGGGGGCCGCCAACTGCCCGCCGAAGTGGCCGTTCTTCGGGTTCTGCAACACCGAGAGCACCACCAGCCGGGGCTGGTCGGCCGGCGCGAACCCGACGAACGAGGCAGTGTAGCCCTGGTATCGGCCCAGCTCCGCATCGTAGCGGTTGGCCGTGCCCGTCTTGCCCGCCACCCGGTATCCGTCGATGGCGGCGAGCTGGCCCGTGCCCTCCTCGCCCACCGCGCTCTCCAGCATCGTCGTGATCTCCTTGGCCGTCGTCTCACTCACCACCCTGGTCTGCTTACCAGCGGGAGCGGGAACGAACCTGCCCGTCGCGTCGGTGGCGCCCGCCACGATCCGCGGCTCGATCTTGACGCCGCCGTTGGCGATCGTCTGGTACACGCTGGCCATCTGCAGCGCGGTCACCGAGACGCCCTGCCCGTAGGCGACCGTGCAGTTCTGGCTGCCGGACCACTTGCGGTAGTCGGGCAGCAGGCCCGCCTCGGCGCTGGGCACGCCGCCGCCGGGCGTGGTGCCGAAGCCGAACGCCTTCAGCATCCCGTACAGCTTCTCGCTGCCGATCTTGCGCGCCGCCATCACCGTGGCCACGTTGCTGGACTGCGCCATGGCCTGGCGGAACGTCATCGCCTCCACCTCGTGCGCGTGGGCGTCGCGCAGCACCTGGTCGGCGCACCTGATCCGGTCGGGCACCCGGTACACCGTGTCGGGCGTGACCGCCTTGGCCTCCAGCGCGGCGGCGGCGGTGATCACCTTGTTGGTGCTGCCTGGCTCGAAGACGTCGGCGGCGGCCTTGTTGACGTAGCTCGACTCCGGGGCCTTGCGCCAGTTGTTCAGGTCGAGCTCCGGCGCGTTGGCCATGGCGACGATCTGGGCCGTCCGCACGTCCATGACGATCACGGTGCCGCTGTCGGAGCCGGACTCGCGTACCTGGTCGGCGATCGACTGCTGGGCGGCCCACTGGATGTCGCGGTCGATGGTCAGCCGCACGTCCTGCCCGTCGACGGGGGCGGTGCGCTGGCTGCTGGTCATCGGGATGCGCTGGCCGTCGCGGCCGGTCTCGACGCGCTGCTCGCCGTCGCGGCCGGCCAGCACCGAGTTCTTCGCCTGCTCCATGCCGCCCAGGCCGTTGCCCTCGTCGCCGACGAACCCGATGAGGCTGCCCGCCAGGTCGCCCGCCGGGTAGAGGCGGCGGTAGGTCTTCTTCGCCGACAGCGCGGGCACCTGCGCCTGGAGCAGGCGGGTGGCCACGACCGGGTCGACGTCTCTGGCCAGGAGCTGGTAGTGGGTGCCGGTCTTGGCGAGCTTGCCGGCGATCTCCTGCTCGTCCTTGCCGAGCTGCTGGGCCAGGAGCTTGGCCACCTCCTGGCGTACGGGGGCGGGGACCTTGGTCGGGTCGATCGACACCTCGCGGGCCTCGACCGTCACGGCCAGCTCGTGGCCGTTCACGTCGGTGATCGAGCCGCGCTTGGCCGGGATCGTCTCGACCTGCCGGCGCTGGACGGCGGCGGCCTCCTCGTACACCTTGGAGTCGAGGCCCTGCATCTGGATGAGCCGCCCGGCGAAGATCGACAGGACGAACGTCATGCCGATGAGGCCGATGTTGATGCGCCTGCGCGGGCTGCCCAGCCGCAGCATGAGCGGCGGCCTGGGCGGGCGCGGCGGCGTGGGGGGACGGCGCGGCCCCCGTGGCGGCGGCACGTCCGCGCCACGGCGCGCGGCCGTCGGCTCACGGCCGCGAGAGTCCTGACGTGGTCCTCCCTGCCGCGGTCTCGACGGGCCCGCCTGGGTGCGGCGCGGGGGCTCGTCGTCCTGCCGGGTCTCGTGCCTGGCGCCCGATCGCGTCTCCTGGCGGGGCTCCGGCCGGGCGCCGTTGCGCCGGTCGCGCCGTGGGTCGTCGGCGGCGGCCCGCCCTTGCGCGCCCGGCCGCCTGCCCCGCTCGCCGTCGTCGCGCTCGGCATGGTCACCACGATCGCCACGGTCGCCACGATCGGCACGGTCGGCACGCGACTGGGGCGCCCGTCCTCTCGGCCGGTCGCCGTCGTCACGGGACCGCCCGCGTGCGCCGTCCTCTGGGGAACGGCCCCGCCCGCGCCCGCCGTCGACGTCGCGGGAAGGCTCTCGCCCGCGCGGCCCGTCATCACGGGATCGGCCCCGCCCGCGCGGCCCGTCGTCGTCGCGGGAGCGCCGCTCGCGTGCCTCCCCGTCCTCTCCTGGACGGCCTCGCCCCCGGGGGGCGTCGTCGTCGGGGTCCTGGGGCGGGCGTCCGCGGCCGTCGTCACGCCCGAACGACTCGCGTCCGAACGGCAGGTCGAGAGGGTCGTCGCGGTCACGGGGACGGCGCGGCGGGTTCTCCGGCGAACCCGGGCGGCCGTTCGCCTCGCCGCGGCCCCCCTCGGAGCGACCGGCACCGCCCCCCTGCCGCCCTCCGCGCCCGGGGCCACCCGGCGTACGGCGGGCGGCGCCTGGCCCTCCCTGAGAGCCGGCGCCGCCCGCGCCGCGGCCGGGTCCCTGCCCCCTGCCGCCTGATTCCCTCACCGTCCCGTGTCCACCTGGCTGGCCCGCTCGCCGGCGCTGCTCCAGCTGTTGACCTCGTCCCAGTCGCGGCGCTGGCCCTGCTTCTCGGCCAGATCGGCGATGACCCCGGGCTGCGTCTTGCGCTGGTAGTCCTGGTCGATCTTCTCGTTCTCCCGCTCGGCCACCGCGATCTGCTCGCGCAGCTCCCCGGCAGTGATGGCGTCCTGGGCGAGCATGGTGTTGAGCAGCAGCAGGCTCACCAGGCCGCCGCACAGCAGCCCGACGACGAGCAGCACGAACGGCGCCCGCTGCCGGCGCGCGGGACGCCGCCGCGGCGCGGGCCGGGCCGAGGGCTGGGCCGGGGCCTGGGCCGCGGCCTCCTCGGCTCGCGGACGCGCGCCGGCCGGCCGCCGACCGGGCTGCTCGGGCCGCGGACGTTCGACGACCGGCGCGCTCGTCCGCGCCTGCCCGGCGGCCGCCGTCTTCGCGCGTTCGGCGACCGGCGTCTTGGCACGCTCGGCGAGCGGCGTCTTGGCGCCGCCGGCGGCCGGTGCCCGCCGGCCCGCCTCGGCCTCGGCGCGGGCCCGCTCGGCGGCCGAGATCTTGCCCTCGTCCGCGGGGCGCGTGCCAGTTCGGGGACGCGGCTTGGGCTGGTGCGACGTCGCCGACCGGCGCGTGCCCGTCTTGGGCACCGCGCGGCGGACGGGCGCACTCCTGCCGGTCTCCTGCTCAGTCGTCAACACGGATCCTCTCTGCCGCCCGTAGCCGGGCCGAGGCCGCCCGCGGGTTGCGGGCCAGCTCTTCTTCACCAGGGAGCTCGGCTCCCCTCGTCAGCAGGCGGAACCTCGGCTGATGCGCCGGGAGCGGGACGGGCAGCCCGGGGGGGCTGGTGTCCTTGGTTCGCGCCGTGAGGGCCTGCTTGGTGAGCCGGTCCTCGAGTGAGTGGTAGGAGAGCACGACTACTCTCCCGCCGAGCGCCAGCGCGTCGAGTGCCGCGGGCAGCGCCGCCTCCAGGGCGGACAGCTCCGCGTTCACCTCGATGCGCAGTGCTTGGAAAGTCCTTTTGGCGGGGTTTCCCCCGGTGCGCCGGGTCGCGGCGGGGATCGCCTCGCGAACGATGTCCGCAAGCCGCTTAGTCGAGGTTATTGCCTCTTTGGCCCGTTCCTTGATGATCAGGCCCGCGACACGCGGAGCGAATCTCTCCTCGCCGTAGTCGCGCAGGATGCGGGTCAGCTCGGCCGCGGAGTAGGTGTTGACCACCTGCTCGGCGGTCAGCTCCTGCGAGGTGTCCATGCGCATGTCGAGCGGCGCGTCATAGGAATAGGCGAACCCGCGCTCGGCCTCGTCGAGCTGCGGCGAGGAGACGCCGAGGTCGAACAGCGCCCCGTCGATCGCGGTACGCCCCGCGCGGGCGAGCACCCCGGCCAGGTCGGCCGAGGAGGCGTGGACCAGCGTGGTGCGCTCCGCGTACGGGCTGAGCCTGCGCGCGGAGAAGTCGATCGCGAAAGGGTCGCGGTCGATCCCGATCAGGTGCAGGGCGGGGTGGGCGGCGAGCAGGGCCTCCGAGTGGCCGCCGAGGCCGAGGTTGGCGTCCACGACGACCGGCGCGGGCCCGGCCAGCGCCGGGCCGAGCAGCTCCAGAACGCGCTCGAGCATCACCGGAACGTGACCGCCCGTGCCGACGTTGTCGTCCATCTCCAACCCCCCTCTCGCGTCTTTGCTCGCGGATGACGCGTTCACCGATCGATCGCCCTTCATTCCTGGGTCCCCACCCGGCGCCGCCCGGCCAGGTCCCCATCCGCACCCTCTTCGTGGACGCCCGCCATCTGACACCGGGGAAGGTGCATCAGTTGGCGGACAGTGGTTGCGGGTGGAGACCTCGCCGAACGACATCACCGACGGATCGACCGTGGTCACTACAAGATCCCTGGCAGCACCTCCTCGGAAAGATCGGCGAACGCCTGCTCCTGTGCGTCGAGATAGGTGTCCCAGGCCCGCGCGTCCCAGATCTCCAGCCGGGTGTTGGCCCCGATGACGACGCAGTCACGTTCCAGCCCCGCGTATTGGCGCAGGCCCTGTGGGATCGTGATGCGTCCCTGCTTGTCCGGCGTCTCGTCGGACGCGCTGGCGAAGAAGACGCGGCTGTAGTCACGCACCGCCTTGGCGGTGACCGGGGCGGTGCTGAGAGCCTCGGTAATGCGCTGGAACTCCTCCACGGGAAACACGTAGAGGCATCGCTCCTGGCCTTTGGTGATCACAAGACCCTCCGCCAGCTCCTCACGGTACTTAGCCGGCAGGAACAGCCGTCCCTTGTCGTCCAGACGCGGTTGATGGGTGCCGAGGAACATCGGCCCCACCTCCCGTGCCTCGTGAAGCGCTCAGCGCTGGTGCACCGGGCCCTCCACTGCGCACCACCATACTCCACTTCTCCCCACCGTCAACTGATTCGAACCGTCTTCATCATTGGTTTCCGTTGCGTTACCGCAGGTCAGAGCGATGGGGCCGGGTGGAGGGGGTGGGCGGGGCGGTCAACCCTCATGGGCGTGTCGAGGGTTTGAAAGGCCGTGGAAATAGGGGCTGCGGAGATCGCGGAGGCTCCGGGTGGAGGAAAGTGGAGCGTCCGGTGGGGCCAGCCGTGTCACGGGATTCGCACTGCTATGCCACAAGAACAGGAAGATCGCCGGTGTTACCTGGAATATCGCCAAATGTCGCTCTAGAACCCGCAGCGTCGTAGGGTCGTACAGACAATGGAAAAGGAATGGCATGGCTCCCGCAAAGGCACCGTACCCGGGACAGCCGTCGCACTTCTCATGGAGGCCTGGTGGCAGTAACCCATGACGTCCCTCCCCAGCTCGACGAGCTGGTCTCCACGGCCCACCGGATCCGGCAGGCCATCGAGTCGGTGATCGAGGGCAAGAGCGACGCCGTTCGCCTCACGCTGACCGTCCTGCTCGCGGAGGGCCACCTCCTGATCGAGGACGTCCCAGGAGTGGGCAAGACGATGCTGGCCAAGGCGTTGGCCCGGTCCATCGACTGCCCGGTCCGGCGTGTGCAGTTCACCCCCGACCTGCTGCCCAGCGACATCACCGGAGTGAGCGCGTACAACCAGCAGACCCGGGAGTTCGAGTTCAAGCCCGGGCCGGTCTTCGCCAACATCGTGGTCGGCGACGAGATCAACCGAGCCTCCCCCAAGACCCAGTCCGCCCTCCTGGAGTGCATGGAGGAGCACCAGGTGACGGTGGACGGGCACACCTATCCGCTCGACGCCCCGTTCATGGTGATCGCCACCCAGAACCCCATCGAGATGGAGGGCACCTATCCCCTGCCCGAGGCGCAGCGCGACCGCTTCACCGCCCGCGTGGCGATGGGCTACCCGGAGCCCACCGCCGAGCTGGAGATGCTCGACGTGCACGGCGGCACCTCACCGCTGGACAAACTGGAGCCGGTGGCCACGACGGCCGAGGTACGCGCCCTCATCGAGGCCGTACGCGGCGTCTATGTCTCCCAGCCGGTCAAGAAGTACGCCATCGACCTGGTGGTGGCCACCCGTCACTCCCCCGACCTGCGGCTGGGCGCCTCCCCCCGGTCCACGCTGCAGCTCGTACGGGCCGCCAGGGCGCACGCCGCGCTGGCCGGCCGCGACTACGTCATCCCCGACGACCTGCAGGACCTGGCCATCCCCGTGCTGGCGCACCGGCTGCTGCCCAGCGTCGAGGCCCAGGGCCAGCGCCGCCTGCCCGAACAGGTGGTGACCGATCTGGTCAGGCGCGTGCCGGTGCCGGAGACGCGAGCGTCGTGAGAGCCGGACTGCGGGCGCTGACCTCGAGGGGCAGGTCGTTCCTGGCCTCCGGGATCGCGGCCCTGCTGATGGCCGTCTTCCTCGGGGAGAACGACCTGTTCAGGATCGGGGTCCTGGTGACGGCGCTGCCGCTGCTGGCCGCGATGGTGGTGGCGCGCACCCGCTACCGGCTGAGCTGCGCCAGGCGGCTCGACCCGCCCAGGGCCGAGGTGGGCGGTGAGGCCACCGTGACCCTGCGGCTGGAGAACGTCACCCGGCTCCCGACCGGCCTGCTGCTCATCGAGGACACGGTGCCGTACGCGCTGGGCGTGCGGCCCCGGTTCGTCCTCGACCGGGTCGAGTCGCGCGGCGTACGGGAGATCGACTACCGGGTGCGCTCCGACCTGCGCGGGCGCTACACGATCGGGCCGCTGTCCATCCGCATCGCCGACCCGTTCGGGCTGGTCGAGCTGACCCGCTCGTTCACGATCAGCGACACGCTCGTGGTGACGCCGCAGGTGGCGGCGCTGCCCCACGTACGGCTGTCGGGCGAGTGGACGGGCGGCGGCGACAGCAGGACGCGGAGCGTGGCGGCGGCCGGCGACGACGACGTGGCGCCGCGCGAGTACCGGCAGGGCGACGACCTGCGCCGGGTGCACTGGCGCTCGACCGCCCGCCACGGCGAGCTGATGGTGCGCCGCGAGGAGCAGCAGTGGCAGAGCCGCGGCGCGCTCCTGCTGGACACCCGCAGGCACGCCCACCGGGGTGAGGGGCCGCGCTCGTCGTTCGAGGTGGCCGTCTCGGCGGCGGCCTCGATCGGCGTGCACCTTGCCCACGAGGGCCTGGGCCTGCGGCTGGTGACCGACCAGGGCGCCGAGCACCTGACCGACCAGGGGCTGAGCCACTCCCTGCTCGACACCCTCGCCGTGGTACGGCACAGCCCCGCCCGCTCCCTGGAGATGGGCGTGTCGGCGCTGCGCCAGGGCGGCGGCGACGGGCTGATCGTGGCCGTGCTCGGCGCGATGGACCCGGAGGAGGCCAGGGAACTGGCCCGGCTGCGGCACAGCGGCATCACCGGCGTGGCCGTGCTGCTCGACGTGAGCACCTGGGAGGGCGGCGACCGGGCCGCCGAGGAGGCCCATGAGGCCGTGGCGACCGTCCTGGCCGGGTACGGCTGGCGCATCGTACGCCTGCCCGCGGGCACCTCGATCGCCTCCGTCTGGCAGGAGGCCGCCAACCGCGGCAGGTACGCGGTCAACCCCGCGGGAGGAGCGGCATGAGACTGACGATCGCCTCGGGAGTGGCCACGTTCGCCGCGGCCATCCTGCTCTACCCGCTCTTCCAGGGCGGGACCTGGCTCTGGACCTCGCTCGGCGCCGTGCTGGCCGTGATGGCCGTCGGGCTGCTGAGCACCCGGCTGTCCCTGCCCGCCTGGGCGGCGCCGCTGCTGGGCCTGCTCGCCACGTGGATCTATCTGACCGCGGCGTTCGCCTCCGACGAGGCGTGGGCGCTGCTGGTGCCCACGAAGGAGTCGGTGGCCGAGCTGGCCAGGCTGCTCGGCGTCGGCTGGGCCGACATCCAGCGCTTCGGGGCGCCCGTACCGGAGCTGGAGGGCATCACGCTGCTGACCGCGGGGGGCGTGGCGCTCATCGCGATCGCCGTGGACCTGCTCGCCGCGCGGGTGCGCCGGGCGGCGCTGGCCGGGCTGCCGCTGCTGGCGCTGGCCACGGTGCCGGCCACGATCCTGGCCGACCCGATCAGTTGGCCGGCGTTCATCGTCGCCGCGCTCGGCTTCGTCGGCCTGCTGATCTCCGACGGGCGCGAGCGGATGGGCCACTGGGGACGGGCCGTGCTGGTACGGCGTACCCGCGCGGCCGGCCCGTCCCCCGCCGCCACGGCGGACACCGGCGGCCTGCGGCTGTCGGGCAAGCGCATCGGGTTCGCCGCGATCGCGCTGGCCGTGCTGCTCCCGGCGGCGCTGCCCGCGATGGAGCCGGTCTCGTTCTTCACCTTCGGGGTGGGCGGCCGGGGCTCGGGTCCTGGCAACTCGATCAGCATCCCCAACCCGATCGCCAACCTGAAGGGCCAGCTCGAACTGCCCGAGCGGCGGGTCGTCCTGTCCTACACCAACAACGATGACAAGCCCCGCTATCTGCGGATCTACGCGCTGGACACCTTCGACGGGCAGCAGTTCGGCATGACGCAGCCCAAGGGGGCGCCGGAGAACCGGACGGAGAACGGCCCGCTGCCCGAGCCCCCCGGCCTCAGCCCGCAGCCGAAGGTCGACAACGTGGTGACCAACGTGCAGATCAGCGACGAGATCGAGCGTCTGCAGTTCCTGCCGCTGCCGTACCCGCCCCGGCAGATCCGGGTGGACGGCGACTGGCGGGCCGACGTCGACACGCTGATGGTCTTCTCCACCCGCGACGAGGCCGCGGGCATCGAGTACGAGGTGGCCACCACGGAACCGGTGCCGACCGCGGACCTGCTCGACTCGTTCGACGGCGTGCCGCCGGAGGTCGACGAGCGGTTCCTCGCCCTGCCGGACAACCTGCCCGACGACGTCGCCGCGCTGGCCCACAAGGTCGTCGGGAACGCCTCGACGGACTACGAGGCGGCGCTGAAGCTGCAGCAGTTCTTCACCACGGACGGCGGTTTCACCTACAACCTGCGCACGCAGGGGCACAGCAACTCGGCGCTGCGCAACTTCCTGCTGTTCGACCGGACGGGCTACTGCGAGCAGTTCGCCGCGTCGATGGCGGTGCTGGCCAGGCTCGTGGGCATCCCGTCCCGAGTGGCGATCGGCTACACCGGCGGCACGAAGGCCGTCGACCGGTGGGAGGTGGGCACGAACGACTCCCACTCCTGGCCGGAGCTGTACTTCGAGGGCGTGGGCTGGCTGCCGTTCGAGCCGACCCCGGCGGGCGCGGGCGGGCAGGGCAGCGCGGTGGTGCCCTCGTACGCGCGTCCCAGGCCGGCCCCGTCGTCGCAGGCCACGACGCCGACGCCGGGCGCCACCACCTCCTCCGCCGACGAGCCGCAGGACCCGCAGGCCCGCCGCAACCCGCGCGAACTGGACCGCGAGGGCACGGTCGCGCCCGGCACGCTGCCGCCGGACGACTCCATGCCGCTGGCCGGCCAGATCGGCATCGGGGCCGCGGCACTGCTGCTCGTGCTGCTGATCCCCGCGGGCGTACGACTGATCACGCGCAACCGCCGGGTACGCAGCCTGGGATGGAAGGTCTCCCAGCCCTCCGACGAGATGACGGCCCGCATGGTGTCGTCGGGCAAGGGCTCAGGCAAGGGGTACGCCACCGTGGCGGCGGCGTGGGCCGAACTGGACGACGTCCTGTGCGACTACGGCATGGCGCGTCAGACCAGCGAGACCCCGCGGGCACTGGCCCGGCGGCTGACCCAGCAGTACGAGTTCGACGCCGACTCGGCGGCGGCCATCGCGTCGATCGCCTCGGCGGTGGAGCGGGTGCTGTTCGCCAGGGACCCCGGCCGGATCGAGCCGATGCGCAAGGACCTGCGCAAGGTGCGTCAGGCCCTGGCGGCCACGGTGTCGCGGGGCAGGCGGCTGCGTGCCGTCCTGCTGCCGCCGTCGACGCTGCGGCGGCTGCGGCTCGTGGGCGAGCGCCTGCTCGACGGGTTCGACCTGCTGGAGAACATCAGGCTGCGGCGGACGTCCACCCAGAGGGGCGCCTGAGCCCCACGAACCCGGGCGGCCGTCCCCTGCCGGGGGCGGCCGCCCGTGGCGTCGGACGGCCGCTCGCGGCAGCCACCCGAGAAGCACCCGAACAAGCGACACGAACGAGCGGAACGCCCGAATGGGCGGCACGGGCGAAACGGAGGGCTGGCCGGGAACGGGCACCGGCCCTGACCGGGTGGACCCGACGAACGACCGATCGAGCAAGCGAACGACCGCCCCCTGCCGGAGACGGCCGCTCACCGTCGATCTGCTGGATCAGCGCTCGTCGTGACGACGACGCCAGCGCTCTTCCATGCGTTCCATGAAACTGCCCCGGTTGCCCCGGCGAGCCGGCTTGCCCGGAGGAGGGGCCGCGCCTGAGGCGGGGGCGGAGTCACCGAACCCGTTCATCTTCTTCCAACTGGACAGACCCCACAGACACGCGGCGAGCATGACCACGAAACCGCCGACGCCGAGCGGGATCAGACTCATCACCACGCCGACCATCATGATGACGACACCGAGAGCAAAGCCGATGGTGGCCTTGACCAGGCGACGCTTGTAATGGCTGCGTGGGTCACTGATCCTTACGGTGTTGGCCCACTTCGGGTCCTCGGCGTAGAGGGCCTGCTCGATCTGGTCGAGCAAGCGCTGCTCGTGCTCAGAGAGCGGCACGGCGCCTCCCAAGGACGGCCCCAGGACGGGGAAGACGGCAACGGACGACACGGGGTGTCCGAACCTCGCGGTCGGTTATCCCCAGAATACGAGGCTGTAGACGTAGGCGAAAGCAAACGTCCAACGCAGACCAAACCGGAGGTGACGTCATGGCTCTATTGTGACCCATCTCGCCCCCCTTCCCCCAAAATCCTGACACGGATGCGCCTACCAAGTCCGGACATCGAACGCTATGTCTCTATTTCATCAAGCTTGCCACGTACAAGCGACGCTGGGAGCACCGCATCGGGTCCGAATCTTCGGATCGCCTTGTCCATCGCCTGCTCCGCCTCGCGCCACCCGGTCTCCTTCTCGCCCAGACCGAGCTGACGAGTGGCCTCACCGGCCGGTCGCAGGTTTTCCATCCGGACCCCCACCAGGCGCAACCGCACCCGCTGGAGCCCGGCCGCCTCGAACAGCTCGCAGGCGGTGGCGTAGATGACCTGTGCCACATCGGTCGGCTCGCGCAGCGTCCGCGAGCGGTTGATCGTGGTGAAGTCGGCCCGGCGTAGTTTCACACTTACAGTTCTTCCCACGTGACCGGCCTTACGCATGCGGGCCGCCACCCGCTCCGACAGCCGCAGCAACTCGCGCCTGATCACCTCGGGATCATCGACGTCGGCCGCGAACGTCTCCTCGTTGCCGATGCTCTTGTCGGGCACGTGCGCGCTCACCGGCCGCTCGTCACGCCCCCACGCCAGCGCCGCCAGGTGGCCGCCCACGGCCTGCCCCAGCTCGCGCTGGAGCGTGGTGGGCGGCACCCTGGCCAGGTCTCCGACCGTACGGATGCCCAGGCGCACCAACGCCTGCTCGGTACGCTCGCCGACCCCCCACAGGGCCGACACCGGCAGCGGGTGGAGGAAGGCGACCACCTCGCCGGCCGGCACCACCAGCAGCCCGTCGGGCTTGCACTGCTTGGAAGCGAGCTTTGCGACGAATTTGCTGCTCGCCACGCCCACGGAACAGGTGATGCCGTAGCGGTCGACGACCTGCTCCCTGATCATGGCGGCCACCGCGGCGGGCGGGCCGAGCCGCCGCCTGGCGCCACCGACGTCGAGGAACGCCTCGTCGGAGGCGATCGGCTCCACCAGCGGGGTGATCGAGTGGAAGATCTCCATGACGCCCCTGGAGACCTCGGAGTATTTGCCGTGGCTGGGCGGGATGATCGTGGCCTGCGGGCAGAGCCTGCGCGCCCTGCTCATCGGCATCGCCGAGTGCACGCCGTGGGCCCTGGCCTCGTAGGTGGCGCTGAGCACGACGCCGCGCCCGGCGGGCGAGCCCACGATCACCGGGCGCCCCCGCAACTCGGGACGGTCGAGCAGCTCGACGCTGGCGAAGAACGCGTCCATGTCGACGTGGAGGATCGGGCAGCCGCTGTCATCGACCCCGGTCCGCGGAGCGGGGCCGATGCCGGTGATCTGCTTGCGAGACACGCCGTCGATTCTATCCGAACAGGCGTTCTACACCGAGGGGGGTGACCATCGTTTCCTCCTTCCGGCGCACCTCAGGCGCGGTGGCCGAGCACGTGCAACTGCGTCGCGATGTCACGCAGCACGGGATGGGCAGCGGCGGCCTGTTCAAGCGCCGCGAGCGCCTCCGCGGCGCCCGGCTCGCCGTCCACGAGCCTGCTCGGCACCAGGTCGGCGAAGACGCGTACGCCGTGGACGGCGCCGACCTGGAAGCCGGTCGCGCTCAGCAGCTCGGAGAGCGTGTCGGCGGCGAAGCGCCGGGGCGTGGGGTCGCGGTCGCCCCAGCTCCCGCTCGGGTCGCCGAGCACGGCCCTGGCCTCCTCGAACTGCCCGGCCAGCGCCCGGTGGATGGCGCTGGCGACGGGGTTGGCGGCCAGCACGCTGACGGCGCCGCCCCTGCGCAGCAGGCCCGCGACCGCGGTCAGCGCGCTGATCGGGTCTTCGACGTATTCCAGCACGCTGTGGCACAGGACGAGGTCGGCCGCGTCACGGTGGAGCAGCTCGCCGAGATCGGCCGCGTCGCCCTGCAGGCCGCGCACGCGCACGCCCTTCTCCTTGGCCCGCCGCTCGAGCGCGGCCAGCGAGTCGGGGCTGGGGTCGACGACGGTGACGGCATGGCCGAGCAGGGCCAGCGGCACGGCGAACCCGCCGGTACCGCCCCCGGCGTCGACGATGTCGAGCGACTCCCGCCCGGTGGCCGCCGTGCGCTCGGCCAGCATGGAGCGCAACGCGTCCCAGACGACGGCGGTCCGCACCGCCGGGGTCCTCGTGGTGACGCCTTCAGCACGCAACGTCGACTCGCCTCCCTCTCCCCCGCGACCGGCCGCCGAGGGCGTGTGCCTCGCGAAGCCGCACTTCGCGAACGGCTTTCTTCGTGGACGCGCCCCAGCCTACGCCGAACGCGCGAGCCTCGCTCCCACCCTCTCCAGCCCGCCCGCCGCGGAACGCGCCCGCCCGCTCCGGCCCGCCCGGACCAACCCGCTTCAGCCCCGATCCAGCCCGCCCGATCCGAAGGCGCCCGCCCTGGACCGGCCCACCGATCCAGGCCATGCCCGTCCGGCGCGCCCGGCCCGCTCAGCCGTCGAAACCGGCCGCCAGCCGCTTGGGCGCCCGCAGCCGCCAGGCGTCGGCCAGCAGCTCGCCCATCTCCTCGGCGTCCACCGCCCCGAACCGCACGAGCACGATGGCGTGGCCGTCGTAGTGGGGGACGGTGCAGAACTTGCCCGGCTCGGCCGCGATGAGCCCGTCCTTCTCCTCGGTGGAGATGACGGGGAGCACCAGCAGGTCGCCCTCGTCCCTGATCCGGGCGAACCACTTGCCCCGCACGTAGAAGGCGGGGGTGCCGTACATGGTCTTCTCGGCGGTCTCGGGGAGCGCCAGGGCCAGCGCGCGCACGTCGTCTTCCGTCACCATGGGGCACACCCTAGCCAGGCGCTCCGACAGTCCGGAGAAACAGCCCGGCGGGCGCGGAAAAGGGCGCGTCGCGGCTGGTGACGCGCCCCTGCTCCGTACGGTCGGCGGGTGCGCGGCCACCCGGCCGGGCTCGCCCGGGGCGGCGGTGGGAAGAGCGACCGCGCGACGGCGCACGCCCTCGCCTTCGCGAGCCGTGCTGGCCGACGTGGTTGGAACGTACCCCGAACACGCGGTCTCGGCCCGCCGAATGGGGGTGTCTAAAGGGTGAGGCTTGGCTTGAGTTGCTTGAAGCGGGCCAGCAGACCGTTGACGAACTGCGGCGATTCGTCGGTGGACAACTCCCCCGCCAGGTGCACCCACTCGCTGATCACCACGCCCTCGGGCACGTCGGGCATCCACAGCAGCTCGTACGTGCCACCGCGCAGCAGGTTGCGGTCGACCGCGGGCATGCGGTCGAGGGTCCAGCCCTCGGCGTAGGTGGTGATCAGCTCGTCGATGCGGGCGTGGTGCCTGGCCACGCCCTCGACGAGGGTGGAGGTGTACTCGTTGACCGGCGGCTCCTGACGCTCCACGCGCTCGGCGAGGATCTTCAGCGGATCCTCGCCTCGCAGCTCGGCCTCGAAGAGGATGTCAAGCGCTCTTTTACGTGCTTTGCCGCGTGCCGACACCTCAGGCCCGGCCGAGGTATTCGCCGCTACGGGTGTCGACCTTGACCTTCTCACCGGTGGTGATGAACAGCGGCACCTTGATCTCGGCGCCGGTCTCCAGCGTGGCGGGCTTGGTGCCGCCGGTGGAGCGGTCGCCCTGGAGGCCGGGCTCGGTGTTGGAGATGGTCAGCTCGACGGCGGCGGGCAGGTCGACGTAGAGCGCGGAGCCCTCGTTGAACGCGACCGTGGCCAGCGTGTTCTCCAGCATGTAGTTGGCCGCCGTGCCGACGGTGTTGCTGGGCACGTTGACCATGTCGTAGGTCTCGGTGTCCATGAAGACGAACTCGTCGCCGTCCTTGTACGAGTACTGCATCTCGCGCTTGTCGACGTTGGCCACGTCGACCTTGACCCCGGCGTTGAAGGTCTTGTCGACGACCTTGCCGGAGAGCACGTTCTTGAGCTTGGTGCGCACGAACGCGCCGCCCTTACCCGGCTTGACGTGCTGGAACTCGACAACGCTCCAGAGCTCACCGCCCTCGAACTTCAGCACCATGCCGTTCTTGAGGTCGTTGGTCGTCGCCACTCGTTCTTCTCCCGCGTGCGGCCGCTCTAAAGGACGAGCAGCTCCTTGGTCGTCTTGGTGAAAAGCTCCGGCCCGCCCCCACGTGTCACGAGGGTGTCCTCGATGCGGACCCCGCCCCGACCCGGGAGGTAGACCCCGGGCTCGACGGTGATCGGAACTCGATCCTCTAGTCTACCGGTCCGAGCGGGGCCGAGGAACGGCTCTTCGTGGATCGCCAGGCCGACCCCGTGGCCCAGGCCGTGCCGGAAGTGGGCGCCGTGGCCCGCGTCCTCGACGACCCGGCGGGCGGCCGCGTCCACCTCCCTGGCCTCGGCTCCGGGGGTGAGCGCGTGCCGTCCCGCGCGTTGCGCCCGCGCCACCAGGTCGTACACCTCGCGCTGCCAGCCCGCGGGCTCGCCGAGGCTGACCGTACGCGTCATGTCGGCGTGGTAACCCTGGTAGCGGGCGCCGAAGTCCATCGTGACGAGGTCTCCCGCGCGCAGCTCGCGGGAGGTGGGGGCGTGGTGCGGGATGGCGCCGTTCTCCCCCGCGGCCACGATCGTGTCGAAGCCGGGCTTGTCGGCGCCCAGCTCGGTCATGCGGCGGTCGAGCAGGCGGGCCAGCTCGCGTTCCGTCATCCCGGGGGCGATCGCGCCGCAGACGTCGGCGAACGCCTGGTCGGTGATCGCGCAGGCGGTACGGATGAGGTCCAGCTCGCCGTCGTCCTTGACCACGCGCAGCAGCTCCACCACCGGGTCCAGCGGCACGAGGCCCTCCCCCAGCCGGTGGAACTCGGCCACGCTCAGGTTCGCCGCCTCGATCCCGACGCCCGGCGCCGCCAACCGGCCCGCGACGTCGGCCACCTCCACCGCGGGCACCTCCAGCCCGCGTGCCGCCTCGATGTAGCGGTTGTCCGTGGCCAGCATCGCCGTCCCGTCGGCCCTGACCAGGACTGCGGCGTTCGAGCTGGCCAGCCCGGTGAGGTAGCGGACGTTGACGGGAGAGGTCACGAGCAGGGCGTGGACCTCGCGGGCGGGCAGCAGCTCGGCGAGCCGCGCGCGGCGTGCGCGGTAGTCGAAGGTCATTTGGCTAATTTACGCGCTATGCCCCTCATATCACTATTGCCCGCCTTGTCCCATCGGGTGCCGACAACCGGTCAGTCGTCGTCCTCGTCGTCTCCGTCGCCCCGCCGGTCGACGGACCGGTCGACGCGCCGGTCGTTGTCCGGGAGACGCCAGTCCCTGAGGAACTCGGACGCGGGGCCGGACGCGTTCATCTCGCCCTTCTCCTGTGCCCGCGCCAGGTCGCGATAGACGCCGGCGATGTCGCCGAGGGTGGAGTCGACCTTGCCCTCCGCGACCTTCCTGGCCACCTTGCGCAGCTTGTCGCGGGCCTTGCCCGCGACGTCGGGGCTGATGCCGCCCATGGCCTGCTGCGCCGTCAGCGCGTCGTCGAACGCCTTCAGCCACTCGCCGTAGCCGCCCGGCGGGATCGCCTCGCCCAGGGTCGCCTTGGGCGCGACCGTGCCGATCAGGGCGGTCGGATCGCCGCTGGGCTCGACGCTGGTCAGGACGTCCGGGGTCGGTTCGGCGGTGGGGATCGGGGGCAGGGTGGCGGGGAGCGGGACCGCGCTGGTGGGGATCGGGGTCGGGACGGGCGGCTGCTCGTCCCGCGTACCGGTCAGGAGCACCATGCCCACCGTGACGACCGCGATGACGACCCCGGCGGCGGCGATCTGGATGACGGTCTTGCGGTTGGGGGCGGAGGAAGGAGGCGGCCCCAGGTCACCCGCCTGAAAGACCGCGGTGTCCCCGGCGCGAGCCGCCCCGTCCGCGCCACCATGGGCGCCACCCGCGCCGACGGGGTGGATCTCGGTCGCCGCCTGCGTGTACCCCGGCCCTCCGACGCCAGGGGCTCCCGGGCGGAGGCCCAGGTCGCGCTGGAAGGCCCCCGTCTGGGGCAGAGAACCCCCCGTCCGAGGCTGAGAGATCCCGGCCCCGGCCAGAGGCGTCTGGGGCATCTGCGGCGGGGCCGCCGTGGCTGCTCCTGGCTTCGGGCGGGCGATGGCGGCCAGCGTCCGCCTGATCGACTCCCCGCTGACGGGCCGCGCCGCGGGATCCTCGGCGATCATGGCCAGCACCAGCCGGTCCAGCTCGGCCGGCACCTCCGCCCTGATCGCGCTGGGCGGGACGGCCCGCGGCCGCGGGCCCTCCCCCGGCTCGTCCGCGAAGGGGGGACGGCCGCAGAGCAGTTCGTAGCAGACGCAGCCGAGCGCGTACACGTCTCCTGGGGCCTGGGCCGGCTCCCCGGTGGTCCGCTCCGGGGCGGCGTACCGGCCGCTGCCCCGTACCGGCTCGCGGCCGTCCATCCCGAAGCCGACGACCTTGAGCACGCCGCTCGCGGCCATCCGGAAGGCGTCCGGGTCGACCTGCCCGTGCACGACCCCGGCCCGGTGCACGGCCTCGAGCCCGGCCGCCGCCTGCCCGACCAGGTCGCACACCTCGACGATCTTCAGGGTCCTGCGCGCGGCCAGCTCCTCGCCGAGGCTGAGCCCGGTCAGGTACTCCATCACCAGGAACGGCGCCCCGTCGTGCTCACCGACGTCCAGCACCATGGCCACGTTCGGATGGATCACCCGGGCCACGGCCTGGGCGTGCTGGCGGAGCACCTCGCGCGTGGTGGCCCCCGCCGCCCTGGCGCCGAGCACCTTCACGGCCACGACCCAGTCGGCCCGCGTGTCGTACCCTCGCCACACCTCGCCCATCGGCCCGCTGCCGATGCGCTCGTCCAGCCGGTACCGGTCAGCGACCAATGAAGGCGTCGCGTCGGACATATCCCCGCCAATGACTCGAACATCAGGATGTCCGACCCACCATAGGCCCCCACGGCCTCCCCCGCCCCGCGATCGCGCGACCGGCCCGGGTGGGCGATACTTCCGCGTGGCGAAGATCCGGAAGCCGCCGAAGGAACCGTCCGCGGCGCGACGGGAGGAAGCCGCGGGCGGCACTGACGAAGGAGCGACAGCTTGAACGAGCACCAGTGCGACCTTTCGGCGCTGGCGAGTGCCACCGATCCGTGGACGTGCCCGGAGTGCGGCACGATGTGGGAGCCGCTTCCGGCCACGGCCGCCGCTCCCGCACCGGCACCGGCGCCGATCTCCTTCACCCGGAACGGCGCCGTCATCGCGGCCTTCCTCTGCGCGGGAGTTGTGCTCCTGGGCGCGCTGGCCGTGAGCTACACGGCGTTCATCGTCGCCCTGGGTGTAGGAGGGCTGGCGCTGGTCGGCGTGCTGGCCGTTAACCTCATCCGCAATTGGGATGATTTTTGATCATCTCACCACGCCACCACCCGCGCCGGGCGAGGCCGTCGGGGCTCTGACGCGTCGCAAGGCGGCGATCATCCGGCTCATCGGGCGGGGAAGAGGTCCATGCTCTGCACGTACTCCATCGCCTTCGTGAACACGGGGTCGCTCATGCGGCGCTCCATCTCCCGCGGCGAGACCTCCTCGACGCGGGACTGGATCCACCACAGGTTGCCGAACGGGTCGCGTACCCGCCCGACCCTGTCGCCCCAGAACAGGTGGGTGACCTCGGTCACCGACGTCCCGCCCGCCTCGACGGCGCGGCGGTGGGCGGCGTCGGCGTCGGGGACGTACAGGCGCAGCAGGGCCGGGGTGGGCGGCCAGTGGGGGGCCGCGTCGAACAACATCACCACCGCGTCCCCGATCCGCACCTCCGCGTGCTCGATGCTCCCCTTGTCATTGGCCAGCCTGGCCAGTTCGACGGCGTCGAACGCGGCCTTGAGGTAGTCGATGAGCCCGGCGGTGTCGCGCCCGATGACCCACGGCGTGATGGCGGTGTAGCCCTCTGGAATGTCCATGTCCGGAGGCTATTCGGGAAGTAGGCCAGATCCCGTCCTACATCTCCGCCTACGCTGGATTCCATGACCGACTCCCGGCTCCTGTCACTGCTGTCGCTGCTCCAGAGCCCGCGCGAGTGGCCGGGCAGCGAACTGGCCGAGCGCCTCGGGGTCAGCCGCCGTACGGTCCGTCGCGACGTCGAACGCCTTCGCGACCTCGGCTACCCGGTCGAGGCCGGCATGGGCGCCACCGGCGGGTACCGGCTGGTCGCGGGCGCGGCCATGCCGCCGTTGCTGCTCGACGACGAGGAGGCCGTGGCCATCGCGGTCGGCCTGTCCACCGCCGCCGGCAACCCGGTCCAGGGCATCGAGGAGGCGTCCGTACGCGCCCTGGCCAAGCTGGAGCAGGTGCTGCCGTCCCGCCTGCGCCACCGGGTCAGGTCACTGCGCGACGCCACCGCCCCGCTGCCGGCGGAGGGCGGGCCCCAGGTCGATCCCGGAGCGCTCACCACACTGGCGGCGGCCGTGGCCAACCGGGAACGGGTGAGGTTCGGGTACCGGGCGAACGACGGCACGGACAGCGAGCGGCTCGTCGACCCGCACCGCCTCGTCGCGACCGGCCGGCGCTGGTACCTGCTGGGGCACGACCACGGCCGCGACGACTGGCGGATCTTCCGCATCGACCGCGTCACCGGCCCGCGCGCGACGGGCGCCAGGATCACGCCGCGCGAGCCGCCCGACGGGGACGCCGCCGCGTACGTCGCCGACCGGCTCTACACGCTCGCCCCCACGTACGAGGCCGTCGTCACCCTGCACACCGCCCCCACGGAGCCGATCAGGGCACTGGGCGAGGTCACCCCTCTCGACGGAGGGCGCTGCCGGCTGCACACGCGCGGCGACACCCTGGACTGGCTCGCCTTCCACCTGCTGGCGCTGGGCTCCGAGTTCGAGGTGCACGAGCCGCCCGAACTCGCGGCACACCTGCACACACTGGCCGCCCGCCTCACCCGCGCCGCGGGAACCCCGGCGCCGCGGGACTCACGCGCCCCCTGACCCGTGCGCTCCTCCAGGCAGCGCGAAGGGCGGGAAGCCGGCCGCTTCCCGCCCTCGTCGTCCGCGGATCAGGCCGTCGCGGGCTCCGGCGCGCGGCGCGCGGGCGCCTCGTCCAGCGGCTGCGGCGGCGCGTTGAAGACCGCCGTGTCCAGCCGGCCCTCGGAACGGGCCACCAGCACCGGTACGACCAGTTGCCCCGCGACGTTGGTGGCCGTACGGATCATGTCGAGGATCGGGTCGATCGCCAGCAGCAGACCGACGCCTTCGAGCGGCAGCCCCAGCGTGCTGAGCGTGAGCGTCAGCATGACGATGGCGCCGGTCAGGCCCGCCGTGGCGGCCGAGCCGACCACCGAGACGAACGCGATCAGCAGGTAGTCGCCCACGCCCAGCTCCACCCCGAACACCTGGGCCACGAAGATCGCGGCAAGCGCCGGGTACACGGAGGCGCAGCCGTCCATCTTGGTCGTGGCCCCGAACGGCACCGCGAACGAGGCGTAGTCGCGGTCCACGCCGTTGCGCTCGACGGTGACCCGCTGGGTCAGCGGCAGCGTGCCGACCGACGAACGGGAGACGAAGGCCAGCTCGATCGCGGGCCAGGCGTTGCGGAAGAACTGCACGGGGCTGACCTTGCCCCACACCGCCAGCAGCGTCGGGTACACGGCCAGCAGCACCACGAAGCAGCCGATGTAGACGCCGAGGCTGAGCTTGGCCAGCGGCGCCAGCAGGTCCCACCCGTACGTGGCCACGGCCTTGCCGATCAGGCCCGCCGTGCCGATGGGGGCCAGCCGGATGACCCACCACAGCGCCTTCTGCACCAGCTCCAGCGCGGAACGGGCGAGGCTCAGGATCGGCTCGGCCTTCTCACCGACGGCCAGCGCCGCGGCGCCGGCCACGACCCCCAGAAAGACGATCTGGAGGACGTTGACCTCGGTGAAGGCGGTGACGACGTTCGTGGGCAGGATGCCGGTGACGAAGTCGAGCCAGGTGCCGGTGTTCTCGGGGGCCTTGGCGGCGCCGGTGTCCAGCGTGACGCCCTGGCCGGGGTTGAGGAGCAGGCCGAGCCCGATGGCGAGCGCCACCGAGACGAACGCGGTGATCAGGAACCACAGCAGCGTCTTGGAGGCGAGCCGGGCGGCGCCGTTGACGTTGCGCAGGTTGGCCACGCTGACCAGGACGGCGGTGAAGACGAGCGGCGGAACGGCGAGTTTGAGGAGTTGTACGAAGATCTGGCCGACGCGGGTCAGGGTCTCGGTCAGCCAGACCACGTCCCAGAGCTTGGCGGCGAAGCCGAGCGCGATGCCGACGACGAGGCCCAGCAGCAGTTGCAGGGAGAAGGAGAATCTCTTCACGGGGAGGAAGCCTCCGAAAGGAGGGCATGCCGAAGGCACGCCAGGTGAGGGGTTGGACGAACGCGGCGGCGACGTCAGCGACAGAGCGAGCCCTGCAGCCGGCACAGGTCGATGTGCAGTCGCTCGACGAGCCACACGAACACGGGGGAGAACCTCACGAGCTGCCCCAACATCCACTAAATGTGGACAATTCCCGCAAAAAGCGTGATCTACCTCACAATGGCATGATCATCCATACTCTGCGATAATCTACCCTCATCCAGCGGCGATCTCCTTGATCTGCTCGATCAGCCGCACCCGGTCCTCATGCGTCCTGCCGAACGGCGTCACGTTCAGCGTGGTGACCCCCGACTCCCTCATCGCCTGTACGCGATCGCGCACGAACCCCTCGCTGCCCACCAGCGACATCTTCTCCAGCAGCTCGGCCGGCACCTGCGCGGCGGCCTCGTCCTTCCTGCCCTGGAGGTAGAGGTCCTGGATCAGCGCGGCCTCCTTCTCGTAGCCGTAGCGCCTGGCCAGGTCGTTGTAGAAGTTCTTGCCCCTGGCGCCCATGCCGCCGATGTACAGGGCCGCGATCGGCCGCCCGAACTCCAGCAGCCCCGCCACGTCGTCGCCGATCGCCAGCGACGCCTGGGCGATCACGTCCAGCTCGCCCAGCTCGGGGTCGCGCCGGGACCTCCCCGCGGCCAGCGACGGGCCCCAGACCTCGGCGGCCTTCTCGGGCACGTAGAAGATCGGCTCCCAGCCCTCGGCCAGCTCGGCGGTCAGCTCGACGTTCTTGGGGCCGATGGCGGCCACCACGATGGGGATGCGGGAGCGTACCGGACGGTTGATGATCTTCAGGGGCTTGCCGAGGCCGGTGCCCTCGCCGGGCGGGAGCGGCACCGTGTAGTGGCGGCCCTCGTACTCCAGGCGCTCGCGCCGCCACACCTGGCGGCAGATCTCGATGATCTCCTTCGTCCGCCCGAGCGGCGCGGTGTACGGCACCCCGTGGAAACCCTCGACCACCTGCGGCCCCGACGCGCCCAGCCCCAGCGTGAACCGCCCGTCGGAGACGTAGTCGAGCCCCGCCGCCGTCATGGCCAGCAGCGCCGGGGTGCGCGAGTAGATCGGCAGGATGCCCGAGGCGATCTCCAGCCGTTCGGTCTTGGCCGCGATGTAGCCCATCTGGCTGACCGCGTCGAACGAGTACGCCTCCGGCACGAACACGATGTCGAGCCCGGCCTTCTCGTAGTCGGCCAGTTCCTCGACCGACTCCTTGAAACCGCCCGAGTAGTTGAGTGCCATACCGATGCGCATGCGGGCTCCCACCGACCGAATGATGTTCTGTTGAGGTGGCACCATGTTATCGCGCGGGCGCGGCAGGCAGGAGCCGCTAGCCTGGTTCGAGTGCTGAGTCGGGTCGTCGTCATCGTCTCCGCCGTGGTGGCCGCGGCCCTGGCGGGTCACAGGCTGATCCCCGCGCTCGGCGGGTTCACGCCCGTGCTGGAAAGCCTGCTGCCCTGGATGGGGCTGGCCGTGCCGCTGCTGCTCACGGCCGCCGCGATGGCGAGGTCGACGGCCGCGGCCCTCGCGGCGCTGGTGCCGGGGGCGGTGTGGGCGCTCATGTTCGGCTCCACGCTGCTGCGCACCCCGCCGGGCGGCCCGAGCGACATCGACGTCGGCACGGTCAACGTGGGGGTGCGCAACAGCGCCTCGGGCGAGGCCGTACGCGCGATCGCCAAAGACCTCGACGTCCTGGCCGCCCAGGAGCTGACCAGGGGCGGGCCGGCCGCCAAGCAGCTCAACAAGATGTTCAAGTACCACTATCCGGTCAGCACGGTCGGCCTGTGGAGCCGCTACCCGATCAGCGAGACCAAGCCGCTCGACGTCGGCCTGGGCTGGCCGCGCGCCCTGCGCGCGGTGATCACCACCCCCAAGGGCAAGGTGACCGTCTACGTCATGCACCTGGCCTCGGCCAGGCCCGGCGAGACCGCCTCACGCGACTCCTCGCTCGCGCACGCGCGCAAGCTCATCGACGCCGACCCCAGCAAGCGCATCCTGCTGCTCGGCGACCTCAACACCGCCACCACCGACCGCGGCATGCGCGGGCTGACCCCGCCGCTGACCGACGCCCAGAGCGCGGCGGGCGAGGGGTTCGGGTTCACCTGGCCGGCCGAGTTCCCGGTCACCAGGCCCGACCACATCCTCTACCGGGGGATGACGGCGACCAAGGCGGGGGTCGCACCGGCCACGGGCAGCGACCACCGGGCCGCGATCGCCTCACTCCGCCTCTGATCCGCTGCCGGTCCGCGCCCCCTCAGGGGTGACTCCTCGAAAGCAGGTCGAGGTCGTCGGGCGTGTCGACGTCGGCCGGGTCTCCGTGCTCGTCGCACGGCACCTCGGTGACCAGTTCGGGATGGGCCTTCAGGTACGGCCGCGCCCCGACGTCCCCCACGGCCAGCTCCGCGACCCCGGCGAAGTGCGTACGGGAGATCAGCACGGGGTTCCTGCGCCGCCCCGCGTAGGTGGCGACGGCCAGCCCGGCGCCCGAGGCGATCAGCGCGCGGACCGCGCCGGGCCGGATCAGCGGCTGGTCCACCAGCGCGACCACCACGGACTCGGCCTCCTCCGGCAGCGCGGCCAGCCCGACGCGCAGGGAGGAGCCCATGCCGGAGGCCCAGTCCGGGTTGCGTACGGTCACCGCCCGGCGCACCTGCACCGTGGCCGCGCCCAGGACGACCACGACCGGATGGCAGCCGCCCTCCTCCAGCAGCCGTATCCCGCGGTCGACCAGCCGCTCGCCCTCGTACTCGACCAGCGCCTTGGGCTGCCCCAGCCGCGACCCGGCGCCGGCGGCCAGCAGCAGTCCGGCGACCTTGGAACCCCTCACCTCGCCGCACCCCGCGCCCCGGGGCCGGGCTCGTGGTGGATGCGTCCCTCGGTGGCGGACAGCGGGCGGCCTGAGCCGCCCCAGCGGAGCTGGATCAGCTCGGCGGCGATCGACACGGCCGTCTCCTCCGGCGTGCGCGCGCCGAGGTCGAGCCCGATCGGCGAACGCAGCCGGGCCAGCTCGGCCTCCGTCAGTCCCGCCTCGCGCAGCCGCGCCAGCCGGTCCTCATGGGTACGCCGCGAGCCCATGGCCCCCACGTAACCGGCCCCGGTGCGCAACGCCACCTCCAGCAGCGGCACGTCGAACTTGGGGTCGTGGGTCAGCACGCAGATCACCGTACGCTCGTCCACCTCCACGGAGGCCAGATAGTCGTGCGGCCACTTGACCACGACCTCGTCGGCGTCGGGGAACCGCTTGGCGGTGGCGAAGACCGGCCGCGCGTCGCACACCGTGACGTGATAGCCGAGGAACTTGCCCACCCTGGCCACCGCCGCGGCGAAGTCGATGGCGCCGAACACCAGCATCCTGGGCGGCGGCGCGAAGGAGTGCACGAACACGGCCAGGTCGTCCAGCCGCCGCTCCCCCTGCCCGCCGTAGTGCCGCAGGCCGGTCAGCCCTTGGGCGAGCATGCCGCGGGCGTCGTCGTCCACGGCGGCGTCGAGGCGTTCGAGGCCGAGGGTGCCCGACGTGCGGCCGGGCCAGATGACGCGGCGGGCGCCGACCCGGCCGGGGCCGGAGGCGATGGTGGCCACGGCGACGGGCTCGCGCGCCTCGATGGAGGCCGCCACCTCCCCCAGCTCGGGGAAGGTCTCGACGGAGACGGGCTCCACGAGGATGTCGATGATGCCGCCGCAGGTGAGCCCGACGGCGAAGGCGTCGTCGTCGCTCACGCCGTACCGCTGCAGGACGGGCGTGTCGATCCCGGCGGCCAGCTCGAACACCGCGCCCTCGACGCAGCCGCCGGAGACGCTGCCGACCACCTCGTCGCCGCACACGGCCATGGACGCGCCCGGCTGCCTGGGCGCGCTGCTCCACGTGCCCACCACCGTGGCCAGCCCGAACCTGAGCCCCGACCGCCACCACTTCATGATCTCCGGCAGCACGTCACGCATGGGCGAGCCTTTCACTGAGTCGCTCGTAGGCGGCCAGGCTGTGCCCGGCCACCAGGTCGTCGAGGTACGGAAGCGCCGCCCGCATGCCTCCCGTCAGCGGCTGGTAGTCGTCATACCCCTTGTGCGGGTTGACCCAGATCACCCGGTACGCCTGCCGGGCCAGGCGGGCCATCTGCGCGCCCAGCAGCTCGGGGTCACCGCGTTCCCATCCGTCGGAGGCGATCACCGCGATCGCTCCCCTGGCGCTGTAACGAGCGAGGAACTCCTTGAGTTCGTCACCCAGCCGGGTTCCGCCGCTCCAGTCGGGGATGACCTTGGACGCCTCGTTCAGCGCGGTGCCCGGGTCGCGGTGGCGCAGCTCGGCGGTGATCGGGGTGAGCCTGGTGCCGACCGAGTAGACCCTGGTGGCCCTGGGCTCGCTCCTGACCAGCGCGTGGGCGAAGCGCAGCAGCGTCTCGGCGTACGGGGCCATCGAGCCGCTGACGTCCACGAAGAGCACGACCGGGCGCGGCCTCGTGGTGTGCCGGCGGCGGCGGAGCCCGGCCACCTCGCCCTTCCTGAGCGCGTCGCGGATCGTCCGCCGCTGGTCGAGGACGCCCCGGTGGGCGCTCTCGAACCGGCGCGAGCGCCGCCGGGCCCGGCCCGCCCTCAGCATGGCCAGCATGCGGTGCACCTCGGCCCGCTCGGCGTCCGTCAGCCGCGCGACGTCGCGGTGGCGCAGCACCTCGATCCGGCTGGCCGTGGCCGGGGCCGCCGTCCCGTCGTCGTCGCCGTCGCCTTCCCCGCCCTGCCACCCGGCCAGGTGGCGGGTGACGCTCGTGGCGGCCGTACGGGTCAGGGCGGCCCCGTGGCCGCCGAAGTAGGCGGCGAAGCAGCGGTCGTAGCGGGGCAGGTCGTCAGGGGTGGCGCAGAGCGTCAGGCGCCCGGCCCAGTACACCTCGCCCGCGTCGGTCACGTCGAGGTGGGCCAGCGCCCGCAGCAGGTTCTGGGTGCGCTCGTGGTCGGCCGCGACGCCCGCCGCGCGCAGGGTCCTGGCGAACCCCGTCATGGTGGCGGCCGGTCCGCCCGCACCCGGGCCGTCCCGGTCAGCCATGGCCGAGCAGTCCGTTGCCGATCACGGTCGCCACGTCCTCCCGGTACTTCAGCGCCGCGCCGAGCGTGGCGGCGGCCATGCCGGGATCCAGCTCCTTGGCGCCCAGCGTCAGCAGCGCCTCGGTCCAGTCGAGCGTCTCGGCCACGCCCGGCGGCTTGACCAGGTCGGCCCGCCGCAGTCGCTCGGCCGCCCGCGCCACCTGCGTGGCCAGCGCCTCGGTGCAGTCTGGCAGACGCCGCAGCAGGATGGCGACCTCGCGGTCGAAGCCGGGATGCTCCAGCCAGTGGTACAGGCAGCGCCGCTTGAGCGCGTCGTGCACCTCGCGCGTGCGGTTGGAGGTCACCACGACCACCGGCGGCGTCTCGGCCCTGACCGTGCCCAGCTCGGGGATGGAGATCGTGAAGTCGGAGAGCACCTCCAGCAGGAACGCCTCGAACTCGTCGTCGGCCCGGTCGATCTCGTCCACCAGCAGCACGCTCGGCTGCGTCTCGATCGCCTTCAGCAGCGGCCTGGCGATCAGGAAGCGCCGGTCGTAGATCTCCCCCTCCAACCGGCTCACGTCGGTGACCCCCGCGGCCTCGGCGGCCTTGAGGTGCAGGAGCTGGCGGGCGAAGTCCCAGTCGTACAGGGCCTGGGCGGCGTCCAGCCCCTCGTAGCACTGGAGCCTGATGAGCGGCGCCTTCAGCAGCGCCGCCAGCGTCTTGGCCAGCTCGGTCTTCCCGACGCCCGCCTCGCCCTCGAGGAACAGGGGCCGCCCCATGCGCAGGGCCAGGAAGGCGGCCGTGGCCAGCCCCTCGTCGGCCAGGTACGCATGCCGGTCGAGCAGCTCGATGAGCTTCGCCGGAGACTCGATGTCCACCGGCCTGATTGTCCGCCGCAGCACGCTTTCAGGCTACGACGACACTTCGCGTTCGCGATATTCGCCCGAAACGGCCGTCACCCACGGTAAGCTGGCGCTCACCGAAAGAGATGACGGACAAGGCCCGCCCCCGAGCCTCGCCTCCCGAGGTTCCCCATCGGCAAGATCCGGCGCCACCGGGACCGGGGCTTGACAGCGAGGACATCAGCGAGCAACCGGAGAAGAGATGATCCACGTCGGCAGTCGTCCCGCACGCCCCCACCACGTCACAGCCGGCGCGGCCGGTGCGCCGGTCGCGGAAGTGTCGGGCGGGTCGTGATGCACGCGCACCTCAGCGCGCCCGACCCCTGGGACACGTTCCCCGTCTCCCCCGAGGTCAGGCAGCGCAGCAAGATCACCGCCGCGCGGCGGGCGATCGACGTCGCCCTGCAGTCGCGCTTCCTGTGGGTCAGCAGTGAGAAACGGGAGGCCATCTCCGCCTGCGAGGATCTCGAGCTGCTGCAGAAGTGGCTCATCCACGTTCTCACGGTCGACTCGGTCGACGAGCTGTTCCTCGAGGCGGGCTGACCCCCGTGCAGGTCTCCGGCCGCCTCCGGGTCACCCCTGCCGGTCCTGGCCGGCCCCTGGCGCGTCGCCCTCGCGGGCCTCGCCGCGTGCGCTGATGAGGGCGCGCAGCTCGGCCGTCGCCCGGCGGGCGCGCGACTTCTCCGACCCCTGGATGCCCATGGCCCCGATCGTCCGGCCGTCGGAGAAGTCGATCCGCGGCCACGGGTCGCCGACCACCAGCGTGACCTCCAGGATCTCCGCCCACTCGTACCGGTGCGTACGCAGGGCGTTGACGATCGTGACGCCCCGCTCGTCGGCCTCCACCCGCACCCGGCCCAGCAGGTGCAGCACGAACGCCACCGCGCAGCCGAACGCGACGAGCGCCACCCGGTCGGGCAGCTTGAACGGCTGGGCGATGAAGATCGCCATCATCACCGACCCCACCACGATCAGCGTGGCGAAGCCGTAGGCGACGAGCCGGCCCCGGCGCGGACGCCAGGTGACGGGCAGGGGAGGAGGGGAAACGGGCTCTGGCACGAGGGAAACCTACCGCAGCTCAGTGGAGGTCTCTCAGAAGGAGGGCGGTCTCGAGCGCGGCGATGGCCGACTCGTACCCCTTGTCCTCCTTGCTTCCCGGCAGTCCCGAGCGGTCGAGCGCCTGGTCCATCGTCTCGCAGGTGAGCACGCCGTTGCCGACGGGCGTCTCCTCGTCGAGCGAGATGCGGGTCAGGCCCGCCGTCACCGAGTCGCAGACGTAGTCGAAGTGGGCGGTCTCACCGCGGATCACCGCGCCCAGCGCCACCACCGCGTCGCAGCGGCGGGCGAGGGCCTGGGCGACCACCGGGATCTCCAGCGACCCCGGCACCCGCACGACCGTCGCCGTGGCGCCGCTGTCGTCGCACGCCCGCAGGGCCCGCGACACGAGCTGGTCGGTGATCTTGGCGTGCCAGCTCGCCGCCACCACCCCCACCGTCAGCCCCGACGCGTCGGGCGCCGCGACGCCCGGCCTTCCTTCGCCGCTCATGACGCCTCCGAGATGTCGTGGCCGAGCCGATCGCGCTTGGCCTTGAGGTACCGCTCGTTGTACGGGTTCATGGCCACGGGCATGGGCTCGCGGCCGAGGACCTTGATGCCGTAGCCGTCCATGCCCTTGAGCTTGGCCGGGTTGTTGGTGAGCAGCCGAACCGACCGGACGCCGAGGTCGGCCAGGATCTGGCCCGCGTTGGAGAACTCCCGCGCGTCGACCGGCAGCCCCAGCTCCAGGTTCGCGTCGACGGTGTCGCTGCCGTTGTCCTGCAGGCCGTACGCCTTCAGCTTGGCCAGCAGCCCGATCCCCCGCCCCTCGTGGCCGCGCAGGTAGACGATCACGCCGCGGCCCTCCTCGGCGACGGCCGCCATCGCGTGGTCGAGCTGCACCCCGCAGTCGCAGCGCAGCGACCCGAACACGTCGCCGGTCAGGCACTCGGAGTGGGCCCTGACGAGGACGTTCTCGCCGTCGGACAGGTCGCCGTAGACGAGCGCGACGTGCTCTCCGCCGTCGAGCGCGCTGGCGTAGCCGTACGCCCGCCACGTCCCGTACGCGTTGGGCAGCCGCGTCTCGGCGACCCTGGTGACCATGCTCTCGGCCCGCCGCCGGTAGTCGACGAGCTGCTCGATGGAGACCAGGGCCAGGTCGTGCTCGTCGGCGAAGCGCCGCAGCTCGGGCAGCCTGGCCATGGTGCCGTCGTCGTTGACCACCTCGGCCAGCGCCCCGGCCGCCGACAGCCCGGCGAGCCTGGACAGGTCGACGGCCGCCTCGGTGTGACCGCGCCGGGCCAGCACGCCGCCCTCGCGGTAGCGCAGCGGGAAGATGTGGCCGGGACGCACCAGCTCGTCGGGCTCGGTCGCCGAGTCGGCCAGCGTACGGATCGTCCTGGCCCGGTCGGCGGCGGAGATGCCCGTGGTGATGCCGTCACGGGCGTCGACGGTGACCGTGTACGCCGTGCGCATGTGCTCCTTGTTCTGGAAGACCATGAGGGGCAGGCCGAGCCGGTCGAGCTCCTTGCCCTCCATGGCCACGCAGATCACGCCGCTGGTGTGCCGGATCGTGAACGCGCACAGCTCCGGCGTGGCCCTGGCGGCGGCGAAGATGAGGTCGCCCTCGTTCTCCCTGTTCTCGTCGTCGACCACGACCACGGGCCGGCCCTGCCGGATGTCGTCGATGGCGCGCTCGATCGGGTCGAGCTTGATGTCACTCACTGGTTCACCGCCGCGTTCGGGGTCGAGCTTGATCTCGTTCATTGGGCCACCGCCACGTTCGGGGCCGCGGCTCGGTATTCACGCAACCACTTCACAAAACCCACCAGGACCAGGAGGAAGAACACGCCGTACACGGCTCCGGAGACCACCAGCCCCGAGCTGAACGCCAGCGGCACCCCGACGAGGTCGACCGCCACCCACACGATCCAGAAGTCGACCAGCGCCCTGCCCTGCGCCCAGGTCGCCAGGGCGCTGCCGACGAAGATGTAGGCGTCGGCCGCCACCAGGAACGCGCCCTTCGGCAGCGGCTCGTGCGCGCCCCACGACAGCCCGGTCACGTAGAACAGCAGCCCGATCACGGCGGTGCCCACCAGCATGACGCCGACCAGCAGCGAACGCTCCCACCACTGGGCGGGCCGGACCGCGAGCGGCCTGCCGTCCTGGGTGCCGCGCCGCCACGCCAGCCAGCCGTAGACGGCCAGGACCGCGAACAGCGCCTGCTTCAGCGCGTTGCCGGTGATCTGCGCGTTGATCGAGGCGATCAGCAGCAGCACCGACCCGGCGAACTGCACCGGCCACGTCCACATCGACCTGCTCATGGCCAGCACGACCGTGGCCAGGGCGGCGATGTTGCCGACCAGGTCGGTCCACAGCACGCGCGTGCCGAACACCTCGAACCCGGCGTTGAGCCAGTTCACTGTCTGACCACCAGCCTCTCCACATACTTCGCGATCACGTCGACCTCGATGTTCACCACGTCGCCCACCTGGCGCTCGCCCATGGTGGTGAGCTTCAGCGTGGTCGGGATGAGACTCACGCCGAAGCTTTCGTCGTCAACCGTCGTGACCGTCAGGCTGATTCCGTCGACGGCGATCGAGCCCTTCTCGGCGACGTACGGGCCGAGCGCCTCGGGCAGCGTGAACCGCAGGTCGTCCCAGCTCTCGCCCGGGTCGCGGGACAGCAGGACGGAGGTGCCGTCGACGTGGCCCTGCACGATGTGGCCGCCGAGGCGCTGGTCGGCGCGTACGGCGCGTTCCAGGTTCACCGCCGAGCCCGCCGCCAGGCCGCCCAGGGAGCTGCGGTCGAGCGACTCCCTGATCACGTCGACGGTGAACACGTCGCCCTCGACCGCCACGACCGTGAGGCACACGCCGTTGACCGCGATGGAGTCGCCGTGCTTGGCGTCGGAGGTGACGATCGGGCCGCGCACCGACAGCAGGGCTCCGCCGCCCGCCTGCTCGATGGCCACCACGTCGCCCTTTTCCTCAATGATCCCGGTGAACATCACTTCTCCCTGCCTGGGTGGGTGGCGGGCCGGGCGATCAGCCGTACGTCCGGCCCGATGGGGGAAATCTCGTCGAATCTGAGGCGGTGCAGCTCGCCGATCGTCCGCACCCCGGCCTCGCCGAGCGCGGACCTGCCGGAGCCGAGCAGCGCCGGGGCCACGTACGCGACCACGCGGTCGACCAGCCCCTGCCTGACGAACGAACCGGCCAGCGTGGGCCCGCCCTCCAGGAACACGCTCACGACCTGCCGCGCGGCCAGCTCGCTCAGGAGGGCGCGCAGGTCGAGGCCGTCGTCGTGGCGGGGCAGGCGCAGCAGGTCGGCCTTGAGGCCGGTGTCGGCGTCGTCGGCCACGGCGACGAGCGTGGGGGCCTGGTCGTCGAGGACGCGGGCGGACTGCGGTGTCCTGGCGTCGGGATCGACCACGACCCGCACCGGCACCCGCCTCCCACCACCCGGTCCGGCCTTCTGGTCGGCTGCGGGAGCGCCTTCGGCCGGGGACGGCCCAGGGCGCGCCGTAAGGCGGGGGTCGTCGCTCTGGGACGGGCCGGGGCGCGCCGTAAGGCGAGGGTCGTCGGCCAGTACCGTGCCGATCCCGGCGACGATCGCGTCGGCGGCGGCCCGCATCCGGTGCACGTCGGCCCGCGCCTGCGGCGAGGTGATCCACTGGCTGGTGCCGTCGGCGGCGGCCGACCTGCCGTCGAGCGTCGCGGCGAACTTCCAGGTCACGTGCGAACGCCCGAGCCGCGCGTACGTCAGCCACTCCTCGTTGACCCGCTCCGCCGCCTCGGCGAGCACCCCGGTGGTGACCGCGACCCCGTGGGAACGCAGCCGCGCGGCGCCGCCGGCCGCCTCGGGGTTGGGGTCGGACACGGCGATCACCACCCGCGCCACGCCCGCCGCCAGCAGCGCGCCGCTGCACGGCCCCGTGCGCCCGGTGTGGTCGCAGGGCTCGAGCGTCACATAGGCGGTGCCGCCCCGGGCCCGCTCTCCCGCCTGCGCCAGCGCGACGACCTCGGCGTGCGGCCCTCCGGCGTACGCGTGGAAGCCCTCACCGGCGACCTGCCCGGCGGCGTCGAGCACGACGCAGCCCACGACCGGGTTGGGGCTGGTGCCGCCGTGCCCGCTCCGGGCCAGCTCGACGGCGCGCGCCATGTGCGCGGCGTCACGCTCGGGTCTCTCCACCCCGGGCCTCCTACTCGCCAGTAGCTCAAAGCCACGGCGGGCCCCGGGGGATCTTCACCGCGACACCCGAAGGCACCACGGCAGGCGGCCGGCTGGGACGCCGGACACCTCGCGCGCTTCCTCCCATCCGGACTTTAACCGTCGGTCCCGGAATTTCACCGGGTCAACCGGCCGATGGCATCGGCCGGGTCGCGGACTGTCACCGCCGGTTCGGATTTTCACCGACCCCGGAGCACGCTAGCTCTCTTTCCGCTATCAGTGTGCCATGCCCGGAACCGAGCGCGCGACCGCCCCCACCTAACCGACCAAGCGCTCGTTTCAAGCGGCCATGAGCCGGTGCGCACGACGCGCCGCCGGGCTGTACCGGACCTGCCCGGGGACCAGCCCGATCCCGGTGTGCAGGGTACGCAGCGTGGCGGTGGCCCACAGGTCGCCGACCGGCGTGGCGGGCAGCCCGTACAGCCGCCTGGCCCAGCGCGGCAGGGTCGCGAACGCCAGCAGCGTCAACGCCGGCAACGCGGGCTTGAGCGGCGTCAGCAGCAGCGGGAGCGGGGCGTTGAACGACAGGCGCAGCGGATGGGCCGCCTCGGGGACGAAGCGCAGCCCTGGGCGGGCGGCCTCGATGTAGTCGCGCAACTCGGCCACCGAGCCGGGCACCTCGTCCGGCGACAGCCCCACCACCTCGGCGGCCCCGCGCCACTCGGCCACGAACGCGTCGGCCTCGGCGTCGGACAGGCGTACCCCGGCGCGGCGGGCGACCGACAGGTAGGAGTCGACCTCGCCCACGTGCACCCAGCGCAGCGCCTCGGGCTCGTCGAGGTGGAACGTCTCTCCGGTGTCGGGGTCGCGGGCGGTCAGGGTGGCGTGGATCTTGCGTACGCGGCGGCCGGCGCGCTCGACCTCGGCCCGGGTGCCGTACGTGCGTACGCGGACGAACTCGGTGGTACGGGCGAACCGCGACCACGACTCGTGCGGATCCATGAGCGCGGAGTTCTGCAGCACCCCGCGCATCGCCCTCGGGTGCAGACCCTGCATCAGCAGCGCCCGGAAGCCGCCCACCAGCAGGATCGGCTCACCCATCACCCGCCACGTCACCGAGCGGGGCCCGAAGATCCCATAGTCGCCCATAAGTAAAGAGTTACCCAGGTAAGGGACGTTTCAGTCACAGCCCACGGCCCCACGGCCCCACGGCCTCACAGGCTCACGGCGAGGGCGCGGACGCCGACTGGGCGCGGACGGCGGCGGCGCGGAGATCGTCGATGGCGGCCAGCGGATCGGCGGCCCCGTAGACGGCGCTGCCCGCCACGAACACGTCGGCGCCGGCCTCGGCGCACCGCACGATGGTCTCGGCGTCGACCCCGCCGTCCACCTGCAACCAGACGCGTCCGCCGTGCCGCTCGATCAGCTCACGCGACCGCCGGACCTTCGGCAGCACCACGTCGAGGAACTTCTGCCCGCCGAACCCCGGCTCCACGGTCATCAGCAGCAGCATGTCGACCTCGCCCAGCAGGTCTTCGTACGGCTCCACGGCCGTGGCCGGGTTGAGCGCGAGGCCCGCCCGGGCACCGAGCGAGCGGATCTCCCGCAACGTACGGATGGGGGCCTTAGCCGCCTCCGCGTGGATGGTCACGCTGCCCGCCCCCGCCTCCGCGTACTGCGGGGCCCAGCGGTCGGGGTCGTCGATCATGAGGTGGCAGTCGAGCGGCGTGGCGGTCGCCTTGCGCAGCGCCTCGACCACGGGCAGCCCCAGGGTCAGGTTGGGCACGAAGTGGTAGTCCATGACGTCGACGTGCAGCCAGTCGGCATTGGGCACGGCGGCGGCCTCGTCGGCGAGCCGGGCGAAGTCGGCGGCGAGGATGCTGGGCGAGATCTGTACGGCCATGATGCGCCAAGTGTAGTGAACGCCCCGCACTCCGGCCGCGCCCCCGCCGATCAACCGCCGCCGTGACCGCTAATGGACGGCCGCCCTGGACCGCCGTTCCACCCGTGACATCAGCCCGAGCCTGATGAACAGCACCGGCGCGCCCACCTGCACCCACAGCGCCAGCACGGCGTACCCGACGAACGTGGCCGCCTCGGTCTGTGGCAGCACTTCGCGCTCGGCGTACCAGATGAGCGCCGCCACCGCCGTCCCGAGCGCCCAGCGGGCGGCCCGCTGCCCGAGCGGCCCGCCCGCGTCGAACCAGCCGAGCCGGTACATGACCGAAGCCCCGGCCAGCGTGCCGAGCAGCACGCCCGCCAGGCTGACGACCGTGTCGAGCCGCTGGGGATCGATCGCCCCGGCGAACCTCCAGCTCAGGGGCGGCGTCCACCCGGCGTACGGGAGGTTGGCCAGCACCGCCGCGCCGATCAGCGCGCCGGAGAGCGCCGCGGACACGGCGAGCTGCGCCCACAGCGGCCGCCGCCGCCACCAGTGCGTCGCGGGCCGTTCGAACCTGCTCACCAGCGCCAGCACCACCAGCCCGAGCAGCACCCCGACGACCACGTCGGAGATGAAGTGCACCCCCAGGTACACCCGGCTCAGGCACACCAGCGCGACGAGCGCCCCCGCCGTCCACCACGCCCACGGCCTGGCCACCACCGCCGCCAGCCGTCCGAAGGCCGCCGTGCCGATCTGGGCGTGCCCGGACGGCAGCCCGAAGGCCCCCTCGACGGACAGCGGACGGATCCCGGGCTCGATCCAGTACGGCCTGGGCTGGTGCGCGGCGAGCTTGCCGATCGCGTTCGTGCCCGCCGCCAGCAGGACGGTGAGGCCCAGGCGCAGGCCCAGTGCCGGGCTGACGCACCAGTAGAGGACCGGCAGGCAGAGCAGGAAGAAGGTGTCCGTGCCGAACACCGACACCAGCTCCATCACAGGACGGACGGCATCGGGCAGCCCCTGCAGCCAGATGATCGGCGTCAGCTCGGCCCGGTGAAGGTCATCGAGAAGATCCACGTCGTAGATCGGACCACAGGAACCTCTCCGGTGCCAGATCCCCACCACCAGGACCGCCCCCGGCACGCCGTCAGGAGCGCTTGCGCAGCAGGGCCAGGAACATCGCGTCGGTGCCGTGCCGGTGCGGCCAGAACTGGGCGTGCGGCCCGTCACCGAGCCCCGCCACCTCGGGCAGGTGGCGGCGGGCGTCGAGCTGCTCGAGGTCAGGCCTGCGCGCCAGGACGTCGCTCACCACGACCCGCGTCTCGGCCAGGTGCGGCGAGCACGTGACGTACGCCACGACGCCGCCGGGGCGGACGGCGTCGACGGCCGTGTCGAGCAGCCGCCGCTGCAGCTTGCCGAGGTCGGCGATGCCGGACGGGTCGCGCCGCCACCTGGCCTCGGGCCGTCGCCGCAGCGCGCCGAGCCCGGTGCAGGGCGCGTCGAGCATGACCCGGTCGAACGCCTCCGGCCGCCAGGCGGGCTCGAGGCCGTCGGCGGTGACCACCGCGGCCTCCCGGGTGGTCTGCCAGACCAGCCGCGCCCGGTGGTATTGGACGTCGGCGGCCAGCAACCGCGCGCCGCCGGGAAAGCCCTCCGGCGCGGGATCGCCCGCCTCGGTCAGGTCTCCGTGGGTGGCGATGGCGTCGAGCAGCCCGGCCTTCCCGCCGGGGCCCGCGCACATGTCGAGCCACAGCTCGCCGTCACGGTCACGGTCACGGTCACGGCCGCCGTTCAGCGGCACCCGGGTGAGGGCGAGCGCGACCAACTGGCTGGCTTCGTCCTGGACCGCGGCGCGGGTCTCGGCCACGGCCGCGATCTGCCCGGGATCGCCCTCGCGCAGGTAGGCGGCGTACGGCGAGTAGCGCCCCGGCACGGCCCCCGCGTCGGCCAGCTCGGCCACCGAGCTGCGCCCCGGCCGCGCGACCAGGGTCACCAGGGGACGGGCGTTGTCGGCGTCGAGCAGGTCGGCCAACTCGTCGGGCGCGCCCAGGGCGTCGCGGAAGGCGGAGACGATCCATCGGGGGTGGCCGTGGGCGACGGCCAGGTGGCCGACCGGGTCGTCGGCCGGGTCGGGCGCGACGATGGGCACCCATTCGTCGAGTGTCCTGGAGCCGACCTTGCGCAGCACCGCGTTGACGAACTTGGCGGCCCCGGCGCCGACGCGCAGGCGTACGAGGTCGACGGTGGTGCCGACGGCCGCGTGCGGCGGGACGCGCATGCGCAGGAGCTGGTGGGCGCCGAGGCGCAGGGCGTCGCGTACGTCGGGGTCGGGCGCGCGGTCGCTGCACACCTCGATGACGGCGTCGTAGGTGCCGAGCCCGCGCAGGGTCCCGTAGGTCAGCTCGGTCGCCAGCGCGGCGTCGCGCCCCCTGATGCCCCGCTCGCGGAGCAGGCGCGGCAGGAGCAGGTTGGCGTACGCGTCGCGCTCGTCGACCGCGCGCACGACGTCGAAGGCCGCGTTGCGCGCCGGGTCGCGGGTGGGCCGGCGAGGCTTGCGCGGACGGCCGTCGGTCACGTGAAGACCTCGCCGCTCTCGGGGCGGACCCCCCGGGCCCACTCCCCCGCTCCCATCAGCCTCTTGCCCTGCGGCTGCACCTCGCCCAGCTCGACCGCGCCGGTGGCGGTGCCGACCATCACCGACGTCTTCGTGGCCGTGATCTCCCCCGGCGCCAGGCGCTCACCCGCTAGCACGCGCACCGGCCCGAGCTTGACCCGCTGGCCGCGGAACTCGGCCCAGGCCCCGGGATTGGGCGTGCAGGCGCGGATCAGGCGGTCGACGTGCATGGCGGGCTTGGCCCAGTCGACGCGGGCGTCCGAGACAGTGATCTTGGGGGCGACGGTGACGCCGTCGGCGGGCTGCGGGCGGGCCTCGAGGGTGTCGTCCTCGACGCCGTCGAGGGTGGCCGACAGCAGCCCCGCTCCCGAGACCGACAGCCGCTCCAGCAGCGACCCGCTGGTGTCGGAGGCGCGGATCTCCTCGGTCACCACCCCGTAGACGGGACCGGCGTCCAGCTCTTTGACGATCTGGAACGTCGTCGCGCCGCCGATCTCGTCGCCGTGCAGGATCGAGTGCTGGACGGGGGCGGCCCCGCGCCAGGCGGGCAGGATCGAGAAGTGCAGGTTGATCCAGCCGTGCCGGGGCACGTCGAGGGCCGACTGCGGCAGCAGCGCGCCGTAGGCCACCACGGGACAGCAGTCGGGCTCAAGGGCGCGCAGCCGGTCGAGGAAGGCCGGGTCACCGGCCTTCTGCGGGCGCAGCACCTCGATGCCGGTCTCCTCCGCCAGCGCGGCCACCGGCGAGGGGTGCACCTTACGGCCGCGGCCCGACTGGGCGTCGGGCCGGGTGACGACCGCCACCACCTCGTGCCGGGGCGAGTCGATCAGGGCGCGCAGCGACGGCAGCGCCGTCTCGGGAGTGCCCGCGAAGACCAGACGCATGCGTTCAGAGCGCCTTTCCGCCGGTGACGTGGGGCGAGACCTTGATCACGGGTGCGGCCAGGCCGCTCCACTCCGCCTCGCGCACGGCCTTCATGGCCAGTTTGCGCTGCTTGGGGTCCATGCGGTCGATGAACAGGATGCCGTCGAGGTGGTCGGTCTCGTGCTGGAAGCACCGCGCCATCAGGTCGGTGCCCTCGATCGTGACGGGCTCGCCGTGCAGGTCGAAGCCCTTGGCCACGGCGCGGACGGCCCGCGGGGTGGGGAACGACAGGCCGGGGAACGACAGGCAGCCCTCCTCGCCCTCCTCGTCGAGGTCGGCGGAGAGGTCTAGATCGGGGTTGATCAGGTGGCCGAGCTGCTCGTCGACGTAGTAGGTGAAGACTCGGAGCCCGACGCCGATCTGCGGGGCCGCGAGGCCGGCCCCCGGGGCGTCCATCATCGTGTCGGTGAGGTCTTTGACCAGCTTGCGCAGCTCCTTGTCGAAGTCGACGACCGGGGCCGCCGGGGTGCGCAGCACCGGGTCACCGAACAGCCGGATCGACTGGATCGCCAAGGGGGTCACTCCGTTTCTCAAGCGTGGACCAACCCAGTTTAGTGGGTGCGGGCGCGCGGGGCCGTCAGCCGCCGTGCGCCCTGGCGTGCTCCAGCGAGCGGGCCTTCATCGCGGCCTTGCGCGCCGCCTTGACCACGGCCTGGTCGTCGTGGGCGGTGGCGAGCATGTCGAGCACGGCGACCGTGTCGGGGTGGCCGACCGCGGGCATCTCGCCGACCAGCTTGATCAGGTCTTCGCCCGGCTCGGGCGGGTCGATGCGGACCGCGGCCGGGCCGGACAGGTGCATGAGCGCGGCCAGGGAGTCGACGGCGATCCAGGTGTGGTCGTCGGGGCTGAGCGCCGGGGCCTTCAGGTCGCGGATGTGCAGCCAGGAGGCGGCGTAGCGGCGCATGAGCGGATGGTCGAGCGCCTGCCTGACCGGCAGCTCGGCCTCCGGGCCCAGCTCCTCCAGGACCGCCCCCACCGCGCCGCGCTGGCCGGCCGTGCCGGAGGCGGCGATCTCGATCAGGTCGCGGGCGGCCGACTCGGGCGAGCGGCGCTCCAGCCACCCGGCCACCGCGCTCTGCGTGGCGCCGCCCTTGACGAGGGCGTCGACCAGCTCGGCCGCCGACAGGTCGGCGAACACCTCCACCTCGGCCGTCGTGGGCGCGTCGTGCCCCTCGCGCAGCAGGTCGCGGCGGATGGCCCAGACGCCCAGCGGGGTGAGCGCGGTACGGCCCGCGACGGTCTGCTCGACCAGCCCGCAGTACGTCAGCAGGCTCAGCGCCTCCAGCAGCTCCGCGGGCAGCGCGGCGGCGATCTTGCGCATCTCGGCGGGCCCCGGCGCGCAGGCCACCTCGTGGGACTGGAGGATGCCGCGGGCGAGGTTGGCGGTGGCGACGCCCGACCGTACGGAGTAGATCGTGGCCAGCATCTCGGCCAGGTGGCCGTCGACCACGGCCGACCCGGTGAGCCCGTCGTCGGCGCGGTCGAGCACGTCCATGACCACGCCGTCCCAGAACTCCAGCGTGGCCTCGACCGTGAGCTGCATCGACAGCGGACCCCGTGCGGCCCGGCCGCCGACGATCTGCAGCAGCCCGGTGTTGACGGCGACGATCCAGACCAGGCGGACGCGGGCGGCGGACAGGCCCAGCTCGACCGCGGCGGCAGCGGCGTCGGCCTCGGCCAGGTGCCCGTGCGGGGCGACCTGGCGGGTGCCCGTCCAGGCCGTGAGCCTGATCGCGTCGGCCACGAGCGGCACCGTGGGCACCGCCTTGGCCAGCTCGGCGTCGGACGCCGGCAGCACCGGCGGGAAGGTCAGCGCCTCGTGCTCCACCGGAGTCTCCTCAGGGGGCCGTGGCGGCACGGCGGCCTGCTCATCGATCAGCTTGCGCAGCTCGGCGAGGTCGAAGACGTTGTTTGCCACCCACGAAACTTACTGCACACCGGTCACATGAGCGTACTCAACGGATGGCTCGCGACCGGGCTTTGAACGCGGCCTTGCGTGCCGCCTTGGCCACCGTGCCGTCGGGGATGGAGCGCCCGAGGAGTTCGAGCACGTCGACGACGTCGGGGTGGTCGACCCGCCACATCTCCTCGATCAGGTGGGCGGGTGGGCCGGAGGCGGCCATGTTCTCGGCGAAGATCTCGGGGTCCTCCTCGGCCGCGGGCATGGCCAGGGCCAGCATGTCGACGCTGACCCACAGCAGCTCGTCCTGGGTGAGGGGCGGCGCGGGCAGCCCTCTGGCGGCCAGCCAGTGGATGGCGTGCGGCCGCAGCTCCTGGTCTTCGAGGTAGCCGCGGACGGCGGGCTCGGCGTCTGGGCCGAGCCGGTCGACGATGGTGATGGCGATGCCGCGGGCCACGGCGGGCGCGCCGGAGGCGGCGGCCAGCAGCTCGGCGGCGGCCTCGCCGGACACGCGGCCGGTCAGCCAGCGGGTGATGTCGTCTTCGGCCAGCTCGGTGGGCACGCCTTCGAGCAGCCCCTCGATGAGCCCGAGCGCGTCGGCCTCGGCCAGGTCGGGGGCCTGGGGGGCGTCGATGCCGAGGGAGAGGTAGTGCTCGCGCAGCGCCCAGACGCCCTGGGGCGTCAGCTCGGCGGAGTCGCCTGTGACGCGGAGCAGGCCCGACCACTCCAGCCGCCCGAGCACGGGCGGCAGGTCGACCTCGCCGTCGCCGGCGATCTCGTCGAGGTGGTCGTGGATGACCGTGACGGGCACCCGCACCTGGAGCCGGTAGAGCATGTCGCACAGGTCGTAGAGGCCCTCGTCCAGCTCGGCCGAGCCGGTGACCGCGCCGCCGGTGTCCTGCTCCAGCAGGTGGGCGACGCGCTGCGCCCAGGCCGTCAGCGGCTCGTCGCCGTCGGGCAGCGGCTGCTCGGCCAGCATGGGGACGGCCTCCAGCGCGGCGCGCAGGTCGCCGGGATCGGCCAGCCGCACGGCGGGCAGCGGCGTGCACGCCGGGCAGTCGCAGGGCGCCTCGCCCAGGTCGGGCAGCTCGCCGGAGGGGATGGCGATCGACTGCTCGAGCGACTCGGGGCCGATGGAGCTGAACAGGCTCTTGGCCATCCCGAAGTTCGCCGGGTCGGCGAGCGCCCCGGGCATTCGGGGCTCGATGTCGTCGAGCCGCTCGCGCATGAGCCCGGCGGTCTCCGGGCTCACCTGGCCGGACTCGCTGAGGTAGTCGACGAGGGTGCGGGCGGCCGCGACGGTCTCGGGAGCGCTCTCGGGCGGGGCGATGACCTTGCGCGGGTAGATGGACAGCAGCAGCTCGTCGAAGGTCTCAGGAGAGAAGTCGCCCGGTTCGTTGACGTTGAGGTAGTCGCTGGCGTAGTCGCAGAGCAGGCGGACCTCGTCCGCGTCCACCTCGACTTCCCGCGTGCGCCCCCATGCACGCAGGTCGTCGATGGCCTGGTTCACCCATTCGATCGACACAGGGGCACGCTAACGGCTGGCCAACGGATGAGCGAATCGGGGAAACGGTCTAAATCAGGTCGAGCGGGTCGACACTCACCTTCACGACATCTGGCGTCTTACGCGCAGCACGTACCCCGCTGGCTCCCTTGAGCGCGGCGGCCAGCGCCAGGCCGCCGGTACGGGGCACGCGGATCATGGCACGTTCCTGGCCCGAGTCGTCCACCGGCACCGGGCCGAGCACCTGGGCGTCGGGCGGCAGGCGTACCTCGTCGAGCATCTGCCTGACCGCGGCGGCGACGCCCGTGAGCGTGGCCATCCGCACCGCGGGCGGGAACCCCAGCTCGGCCCGGTCGCCCAGCTCGCGCTCCGCGTGGGTGACCGGGTCCCACCTGAGCAAGGCCTGTACGGCGGGCAGCCCCGCGTCACCGAGCACCACCAGCTCGGCGGCGGGACGCAGGAGGGCGGCGGCGTTCATCCAGCGGCGCACCGTCTCCTCGGCGGCCCGCAGGTCGGCCCGCCCCAGCAGCGCCCATCCGTCGAGCAGCACGGCCGCCGCGTAGCCGCCCTCCGCCACCGGCTCCGCGCCCGGCGTTGCGACGACCAGGGCGCGCGCGGCCGGCACGGTGGCCAGGACGCCGTCGCGCCCGGACGTGCGCACCTGAACGGACGGGAACGCCCGGCCCAGCTCCTCCGCCGTACGCCGGGCGCCCGTGACGACCGCCCGCAGCCGGGGACTGCCGCAGTTCGGGCACCGCCAGTCGGCGTCCACCCTTCCGCACCAGCGGCAGTAGGGAGCCGCGTGGCCGCCCCTGAGCGCCAGCGGCCCGTGACAGCGCGGCGCCTCGCCGTCGGCCTCCACGAGCCGCGCGGCCGTCCGGGTGGGCGGCAGGACGCAGCGGGCCGGGGCGCGGCAGTGCCGGCAGGCCAGCGCCGGCAGGTAGCCCCGCCTGGGCACCTGCACCAGCACGGGGCCGCGCTCCAGCCCGTGGCGCAGGGCCCGCCAGGCGAGGCTGGGCAGGCGGGCCTGCCGGGCGGCCTGGTCCTTGGCCAGCTCGGCGTCCTCCCCCGCGGGGTGGACGCGGGGGGCCAGGCTCCTGATCGTCGTACGGGCGGCCACGATCGGCCTGGCCCAGCGGGAGGCGATGAGCTGGGTGGCCTCGGCCGTACGCGCGTAGCCGCCGATCAGCATCGCCGCGCCCGTCCTGTGGGCGCGCAGCCCGAGCACCTCGCGGGCGTGCGGGTAGGGGGCCAGGCGCTCGGCGTGCAGGTCGTCGCCGTCGTCCCAGATGGCGACCAGGCCGAGCGCGGCGACCGGGGCGAACATGGCGCCCCGTGTGCCGACCACGGCGCGCACCTGGCCTCTCAGCACCTTCAGCCATCGCCGGTAGCGCTCGGCCGGGCCCAGGTCGGCGGTGAGCGCCACGTGCCTGCCCGGGCCGAGCAACCGCTCGAACGCGGCGTCGGCCAGCGCCACGTCCTTGCCGTCGGGGACCACGACGACAGCTCCCCTGCCGCCGTCCAGGGTGGCGCGTACGGCCTCGGCGACCGGGACCGCCCAGCCCTGGGCGCCGGGCACCGCCGACCACACGGCCCTCGGGGCCCGCCCCTGGCGCAGGGCGTCGAGGAACGAGGGGCCGGTCGGGTACGCGTCCCAGGCACTCGCGACCCGCGTGCCCTCGGGGGGGTGCTCGCGTCGTGGGACCTGCTCACGTCGTGGAGCCTGCTCGCCCGCCGGGGCCGAGGGCTCGGGGACCGCTGGAGTGGGCGCGGGACCAGGGGCGGGCTCTGGGGCTGAGGCGGGCGCGGGGCCAGGCGCGAGCGCAGGGGCCGAGACAGGCGCGGAGGCCGGAACGGACTCGAGGGCCGGGGCAGGCGCGGGGGCCGGGACGGATTCGGGGGCCGGGGTGGGCGCGGGGGCCGGGGTGGGCGCGGGGGCCGGGGTGGGCGTGGGGAGCGCCTCCGGGGTCTGCGCCTCGGCCTTGGCGTGGCGGGGCGGGATGGCCAGGCGCAGGACGTCGGTCAGGGTGCCCGCGTACCGGTCGGCCACGGCCCTGGCCAGCCCGGCGATCTCCGGGGTGAGCACGCGCTCCGGCGACACCACGCGTTCCAGCGGCGTCAGCCTGCCCTCGTGCTCGCTCTCGGCGACGCGTTCCAGCAGGAAGCCGTCGACCAGCTTGCCCGCGAACCGCACCCGCACCCGCACGCCTGGCTCGGCCGTCTCGTGCATCCCGGCCGGAACGAGATAGTCGAAGGGCCGGTCGAGGTGCGGCAACGGACTGTCCACCGCCACCCGCGCCACGGGGTCGCTCGGGGCGGGGACGGGAGCCCCCTTGGTCTCCTTCGACCTGGTGTCCTTCGACGAGGCCGGGGGCCGCACGGCTTCGAGCGGCAGAAGGGCGTCGTCGGAGGAGTCGGTCACGCATAACGTCTACCAGACCCCCACCCCGCCACACGCCCACGAACGTCCGGACGCGACCCACGGGACCAACCGGCGGGACACCGCACCAGCCGCGGCGCACCGAAGGCCATCGGCGACGGCGGCAGACGCACACGACCGGTGCCGCGCCTCTCACGACGAGGACGACACCGGTCCGTAGGCAAGCCACCCCTCAGCCGACAGTCCCTCGGCCGACAGCGCGTCAGCCGACAGCGCGTCGAGCGGCGGCCCCTCGACGAGCGGGCGTCGACCCGGCACCCCGCGACCAACGCACGGGGCGGCGGGCCGCAGGCCGCCGGCTGGGGCTACCGCTGGGGCTCAGAGACCGGCGGCGGTCCGCAGGGCCTCGGCGCGGTCGGTGGACTCCCAGGAGAAGCCCTCACGGCCGAAGTGCCCGTAGGCGGCGGTCTCCGAGTAGATCGGGCGCAGCAGGTCGAGGTCGCGGATGATGGCCGCGGGACGCAGGTCGAACACCTGCAGCACGGCCTCCTGGATCTTCTCCACCGGAAGCTTCTCGGTGCCGAAGCACTCGACGAACAGGCCCACCGGCTGGGCCTTGCCGATCGCGTACGCCACCTGCACCTCGCACCGGTCGGCGAGCCCGGCCGCGACGACGTTCTTGGCGACCCAGCGCATGGCGTAGGCGGCCGAACGGTCGACCTTGGACGGGTCCTTGCCCGAGAACGCGCCGCCACCGTGACGGGCCATGCCGCCGTAGGTGTCGATGATGATCTTGCGACCGGTGAGGCCGGCGTCGCCCATCGGGCCGCCGATCTCGAAGCGGCCGGTCGGGTTGACCAGCAGGCGGTAGCCCTCGGTGTCGAGGTCGAGATCGGCGAGCACGGGGTCGACCACGTGCTCCTTGATGTCGGGGGCCAGCATCTCCTTGAGGTCGATCTCGGCCGCGTGCTGCGTGGAGACGACCACGGTGTCGAGGCGGACGGGCGTGTCGCCGTCGTATTCGATGGTGACCTGGGTCTTGCCGTCGGGACGCAGGTAGGGGACGGTGCCAGTCTTGCGCACCTCGGACAGGCGCTGGGCCAGCCGGTGGGCGAGCGTGATCGGCAGCGGCATCAGCTCGGGGGTCTCGCGGCAGGCGAAGCCGAACATGAGGCCCTGGTCTCCGGCGCCCTGGCGGTCGAGCTCGTCGGCGTCGCCGCCCTCACGGTGCTCGTACGCGTCGTCGACACCTTGGGCGATGTCGGGCGACTGCGCGCCGATCGACACCGACACGCCGCACGAGGCGCCGTCGAAGCCCTTGTGGGAGGCGTCGTAGCCGATCTCCAGGATCTTCTCCCGGATGACGCCCGGGATGTCGACGTAGGTCTCGGTCGTGACCTCGCCTGCGACGTGGACCTGGCCGGTGGTGATCAGCGTCTCGACTGCGACCCGGCTCTTGGGGTCGTCTTTGAGCATGGCGTCGAGAATCGCGTCACTGATCTGGTCGGCGATCTTGTCCGGGTGGCCTTCGGTGACCGACTCGGAGGTGAACAGGCGACGTGACAACTCAGTGGCTCCTCATGCAGCGGCTGCTGACGGATGTCAGGCCCGTGACCAATGGACATGGCCGGGCCTCGCCGAAGTCTAGCCCTACCCGGTGCCAGGTCGCGAAACTGTCCACCATCTGTCTCCCATCACAATTCGGGCAGAGGGTCGGGCGGCAGAGTCCCGGGCGCGAAGATCTCCGCGTCGGCCGCCGACACCACCGCGGCGTACTCCTCATCGAACTCCAGCACCATCGAGCCCAGCTCGAGAACGTGGCCGGGCAGGATCGGGCCGAGCCTGGTCTGCCGCGGGAACTCCGCGAACACCGACACCGGCCGATCGGTCCTCAGCGTCCTGGTCGCCAGCACGGAAATGGCCGAAGCCGTGACCACGATGAGAAAATTCCCCGTCCCAGCGGGCCCCGCGGAGAACGCGGGAAAGACGTAGTGAATTTCCCCTTGGTCGCCGAGCAATGTTCTACAACGATCTCTGACAGCAGAACCCACCGGCATTCCATCCCCCTTCGCCCCAAGTATCCGTAGGCGTATGGGGGTGGTGCAACAGGTGATCGAGTAATGAGATCTGTACGCTTTGCACGCCAAATAGGGGACGATATCCGCTGCCACCGAGGCACTGCGCCAACCGAAGCGTCCGCGTGGCGATCCTGAGGTGGCGACGGCCCAGGGTGACGACTCAGGGTGACGGCGCACGGTGACGGCGCAGGCGGGCTCAGGACGGCTCAGACGAGGCGGGCCGCGACCAGGTCCCACACCACGTCGGCCAGGTCCTCCTTGGGCCCGAACGGCACCTCGACCGTCTCCCCGCCCGCCACCAGCACGGTGGCGGCGTTGCCGGGGGTGCCGAAGGCCAACCCCTCCCCCACCTGGTTGACGACCAGCAGGTCGCAGCCCTTGCGCGCGAGCTTGGCCCGCCCGTTGGCGAGCACGTCATGCGTCTCTGCCGCGAATCCGACGATCACCCGGGGCCCCGCGCCCACAGCCGCCACCCGCGAACCGACGCTCCCCGCCTCCCTGCCGGATCCCGCGCCTCCGCCCCCACCGGACCGCACGACATCACCCCCGCCGGACGTGCCGCCTTCGCGCGTGTCACCCCCACCGGACCGCACGACACCACCACCGCCGGACGTGCCGCCTTCGGGCGCGTCGCCCTCGCCAAGCCGTGCGGAGCCACTAAGCGTCCCACCCTCGGCCGCCCCCGCCACGCCGCCAGGCGCCTCGCCCCCAATCGGGCGCGCGGCGTCGCCAGGCGCGTCGCCCGGCCCCACGTGCCCGGCAGCACCGGACGCGGCGGCGTCGGGCCCGGCAGCACCGGATGTGACAGCGCCCGCCGCAGTGGCGCTCACCTGAGCGGCGGTACCGGGCACGGCCGCGCTCCCCTGAGCGGCCGTATCGGGCGCGGTGGCACTCGTCTGAGCGGCCGTACCGGGCACGGCCGTGCTCGTCTGAGTGGTGCTGCGGCGGCGTTCGCCGAGTTCGGCGAGGATGTCGGGGTTTTTGGTCAGCCGGATGGGCTCGGGCTCGCCGCCGGTCTTCTTGATCTTGGCGTCCTGCCGCGTCGCGGGCCGGAAGTCGGCCACCGCGGCGGCCATGACGACCACGTCGGCCGAGGCCGAGGCCGCGAGCACCGCCTCGCGCAGCTCGGCCGCCGACTCCACCCGCACCACCGTGGCCCCCGCCGGGTCGGGCAGCGTGACGTTGGCCGACACCAGCGTCACCTCCGCGCCCCTGGCGGCGGCCGTGCGGGCCAGCGCGTATCCCTGCAGGCCCGAGGATCGGTTGCCGATGTAGCGGACGGGGTCGATGGCCTCGCGGGTGCCGCCCGCGGAGATCACGACCTTGCGCCCGGCCAGGTCGCGGGGCCGCCCGCGCAGCACGCGCAGGCAGAGCTGGAAGATCTCGGCCGGGTCGGGCAACCGCCCCGGGCCGGTGTCGGCGCCGGTGAGCCGGCCCACGGCCGGGTCGATCACGACGGCGCCCCGCTCGCGCAGCGTCGCGACGTTGGCGCGGGTGGCGGGGTGCTGCCACATCTCGGTGTGCATCGCGGGCGCGAACACGACCGGGCAGGTGGCCGTCAGCAGCGTGTTGGTCAGCAGGTCGCCCGCCAGGCCGTGGGCGGCCCTGGCGAGCACGTCGGCGGTCGCGGGCGCCACCACGACGAGGTCGGCGCTCTTGCCGATGCGTACGTGGGGCACCTCGTGGACGTCGTCCCACACCTCGGCTGACACGGGGTTGCCCGACAGGGCGGCCCAGGTGGACGCGCCCACGAACTTCAGAGCCTCGCGGGTCGGCACGACCCGCACCTCGTGCCCGGACTCGGCGAACAGGCGCAGCAGCTCACACGCCTTGTAAGCGGCGATGCCGCCGCTGACGCCCAGGACGACCTTCATCGAAGGGGTCAGACCGCGCCTTCGATGGGCTCGGCGTTGAGCAGGCCCTCGGAGACCTCGCGCAGCGCGATGGACAGCGGCTTTTCCTGTGCATGCGTCTCGACCAGCGGCCCGACGTATTCCAGCAGGCCCTCGCCGAGCTGGGAGTAGTAGGCGTTGATCTGGCGAGCGCGCTTGGCGCCCATGATCACCAGGGAGTATTTGCTGTCGACGATGTCGAGCAGCGCGTCGATCGGCGGGTTGGTGATGCCCTCCGCGGCCGGGGTGCTACCTGCCACGATGTCAGACCTCTCGGTTGGTGGTTGTCGTGACCCCCTGAGGGTCAGTCATCAAGGCTATCAGCCGATGGCACACATCTTGGACGCTTGTGTTGACCAGCGTGAGGTCGAACTCCGACTCGGCGGCCATCTCGACCCGTCCGGCGTCCAGCCGGCGCGTGATGACGTCTTCCGGCTCGGTGCCGCGACCGCGCAGCCGCTTCTCCAGCTCCTCCCACGTGGGCGGGGCCAGGAACACCAGCAGCGCCTCCGGCATGCTCCGCCGTACCTGCCTGGCGCCCTCGAGGTCGATCTCGAGCAGTGTCGGGATGCCCTCGGCGAGCTTCTTCAGCACCGGCTCACGCGGCGTGCCGTAGCGGTTGCCCGCGAACTCCGCCCATTCGAGCAGGTCTCCGGCCGCCACGAGCCGGTCGAACTCCTCGCCGTCGACGAAGAAGTAGTGGACCCCGTTGACCTCGCCGGGCCGGGGCCGCCTGGTGGTCACCGAGACCGACAGCCACACCTCTGGATGTGCCCGCCGGAGCTCGGCGACGACCGTGGACTTACCGACGCCCGACGGCCCCGACAGGACCGTCAGCCGTCTTTCGCATGAGGGCAGGAAGCCGACCTCGGCTCCCGGTCCGACCGCCTCGTGGGCGCTGACGTCGCCGGACCAGGACCTCTCGGTCACTTCCTACCCCCCGTTGAACCCGCGGTTTCGTGTGGAACAGAGATTAGCTCTCGTTGCCACCGAACTCGCGCTCGAGGGAGGCCCTCTGGTTCGCGCCGAGGCCCCGCACACGGCGGGACTCGGCGATCGCAAGCCGCTCCATGAGCTGCTTGGCGCGGACCTTGCCCACTCCGGGGAGCGATTCAAGCAAGGCCGAGACCTTCATCTTGCCGATGACGTCATCGGTCTGCCCATCCTTGAGCACCTCAGCCAGAGAAACCGCGCCATGCTTGAGCCGGTTCTTGACCTCGGCACGCTCTTTACGGGCCTTGGCAGCCTTCTCCAGGGCTGCGGCGCGCTGCTCAGGGGTCAGGGGAGGAAGAGCCACGCCGGGTCACCTCGAATTTCTGTCGATGTACTCGGACGGGAAGGGAAACTAGCTGGTCATCGCCCCCTAAGCAACGTCAAGAGCGGTTTCTCTCGCCACAAAATCCACTTCATCACTCTCCGTGTTCGTAAAATCACATTGCGCTGATCAAATCGCCCTCACTTCCCCCTTCGCCCATCGGCCCGCGACGACGTCGCGAAATGCGACGTCGATCGGGGTCCCGTCCCGCGCCGATGTCCGAAATCCAGCCCAGACCAGGGCCGAAACCCGGGCGGGCGGTGGCGTGCGGAGGGCTGCGCGGATGCATTACGATCTTGTTAGCGGGGCCCTGCGGGCGTGTCGCGGCGGCCGTCCGTCCGGGGGGCCGTTCGTGGCGCCCGGTGGTGCCGGACGGGCTCGGGGCATGCGGTGCCCACGGGGCGTGCGCCCTTCCAGGGTTCCGCTGCGGATCGGTCGCGGGCGGCACGGGTGCGGGGTCGTCGGCGCGGTCACGTCAGGAGGCCCGGCGCAGCGAGGCGGCGATGGCGGCCGCGGCGGCCCCCGGGTCCGGGGAGCCGGTGATGGGGCGGCCGATGACCAGCAGGTCGGCCCCGTCGGCGAGCGCCTGTTCAGGGGTGGCCACGCGCGCCTGGTCCTGGGTGGCGGCCCCCGCGGGCCGGACGCCGGGAGTGATGAGGGTGATCCCCTCGCCCACCTCCGCGCGCACCGCCCGCACCTCGTTCGGCGAGCACACGAGCGCGGTCGCGCCCGCCTCGACCGACAGCGCGGCCAGGCGGCGGACGGCGTCGTCGGCCGGTCCCAGGAGGCCGATGCGTCCCAGGTCGTCCTCGGTCAGGGACGTCAGGATGGTGACGGCGGCGATCTGGGTGTGCGGCGCGGCCTCCACGGCGGCCCTGATCATGGCGGGCCCCCCTGCGGCGTGCACGGTGAGTATCGAGGGCCGCAGCCGCGCCACGGCCCGCGCGGCGCCCGCGACGGTGTTGGGGATGTCGTGCAGCTTGAGGTCGAGGAACAGGCGTACGCCGCTGGCCCCCCGTACGGAGGCGATCACGTCGGGCCCGTAGCGCAGGTAGAGCTCCAGGCCCACCTTCACCGTGCTGACGTGGGGCGTGACCAGGGCGGCCCACCGGGCGGCGGTCTCCAGGTCGGGCGCGTCGAGGGCGACGGCTATGGGGGCGGGGGTCAAGGCGGGCTCTCCAAAGGTTCGGGGATCAGGTCAGGCTCTGCTCGGCGCCGGGCCACGTTCGCACTGGTCGAGGTCAAGGCGTGCTGTCCTCGGTGTCGACGAGCAGGTGCCGGGGGGCGCTCCCGGGCGGGCGGTGGGCCAGGCCGACGGCGTCGGCCAGCCGGTGGAAGCCGCGGGCCCGCAGCAGGTCCTCCAGCTCGCGTTCGATGCGCAGGCAGGCGTACGGGTCGTGGAACAGCGCCGTGCCCACCCCGACCACGCAGGCGCCGGCCAGGACGAGCTGGAAGGCGTCCCTGCCGCTCATCACGCCGCCGACGCCGATCAGGGGCACGCCGGGCAGGGCGGCGTGGACCTGCCAGACGCACCGTACGGCCAGCGGCAGGATGGCCGGCCCCGACAGCCCCCCGGTGACGGCGGCCAGGGACGGCCGCAGCGCCTCGGTGTCGATGGCCATGCCCAGCGGATTGTTGATCATGGACAGCGCGTCGGCCCCCGCGTCCACGCAGGCCCGCGCGACGGAGACGATGTCGGCCACGTCGGGGGCGAGCTTGGCGATGACGGGCACGTCGTAGCGCATGATGGAGCGTACGGAGGCGATGACCTCGGCCGCGGCGCTGCCCTCGCGGGCGAAGACGCGCCCGCGGTCCTCCATGTTGGGGCAGGAGAGGTTGACCTCCAGCGCGGTCACCCCAGGCGCGTCGGCGAGCCTGCGGGCCAGCTCGGAGTATTCGGCGACGGTGCCGCCGCCGATCGAGACGATGGTCTTGACGCCCCGCTGGGCCAGCCATGGCAGCTCGCGTTCCAGGAACGCCTCGATGCCCGGCCCCTGCAGCCCGACGGCGTTGAGCATGCCCGAGGGCGTCTCGGCCATGCGGGGCGTGGGCCGGCCGGCGCGCGGCGCCATAGTGATGGAGCGGGTGGTCAGCGCGCCGAGCCGGTGCAGGTCGAAGAACTGGGCCAGCTCCCGCCCCGAGGAGGCGCAGCCGGCGGCCGTGGTGATCGGGTTCGCCAGCTCCACATGCGCCAGAAATGTCCGCATATCAACCGACATGTCGTGCACCGCCCCCGGGGGCGCCGAGCGCGTCGAACGGGATCGTTCCCACGTCCTCGAAGCGCACCCGCTCCCCCCGGAACACCGGCCCCTCCGCACACGCCCTGACCATCCTGGTCGTCCCGTCGTCGCCGATGACGGGCAGCACGCACGTCATGCACACGCCGATGCCACACGCCATCGCCTCTTCGACCGCCACCTGCACCGGGATGTCGAACTCCATCGCCACCGCCGTCACCGCCCGCAGCGTCTCCATCGGCGCGCAGGCGTAGACGGCGTCGGCCCGCGTGTCGGCGATCACCGCGGGCAGCGCGTCGGTGACCTTGCCGCGCAGCCCGAGCGAGCCGTCCTCGGTGGTCAGCGTGGTCGTCTCGGACATCCTGCGGGCCCGCATCGCCCCGAACACCCGCTCCGCGCCGGCCCCGCCGAGCACGAAGTCGACCCGGCAGCCCCGCGCCAGCAGCGCGTCGGCCAGCGGGAACAGCACGGCGGAGCCGTACTCGGAGCCGACCAGCACGCAGTGGACGGGGTCGCGCGGCAGCGGGAACGGCCGCCCGAGCGGCCCGACCAGGTCGAGCGTGTCACGGGCGCGCCGCTCGGCCAGCCACGCCGTGCCGGGCCCACGGGTGGTGAAGACCAGCTCGACCGTGCCGCCGTAGTCGGACTTCACGTCGTGGATGGACAGCGCGCGGCGCGTCACCATCGAGGTGTACGCCCCGCCGACCGCCACGGAGACGAAATGGCCGGGGCGGTAACGCTCGGCGATGCCGGGCGCCACCACCGTCAGCGCATGGTAGGCGTCGACCCGGCGCGTGGTCAGCACCGTGCCCGTCACCTGCACCGGTGTGCCGGCCAGTCGTCTTCACCTCCCGTGCGGGGTCAGCCCCGGAGTGCCTGTGCGTGCTCCTGCAGGGACCGTACGCCGATGTCGCCGCGTACGATCGCCTGGATGCCGGCCGCCGCCGCGGCGAGCCCGGAGACCGTGGTGATGCACGGGATGCCGCGCAGCACGGCGGCCGTGCGGATGTCGTAGCCGTCGAGCCGCGGCCCCGACTGCCCGGGGCTGCCGAAGGGCGTGTTGACGATCAGGTCGACCTCGCCGTCGAGAATGGCCTGCACGCTCGTGGGCTCACCTCCGGGACCCGTCCCCTCGCTGTGCTTTCGCACGATCTTGGCATGGACACCGTTACGGCGCAGCACCTCGGCGGTACCCTCGGTGGCCAGGATCTCGAATCCGAGATCCGCCAGCGCCTTCACAGGGAAGATCATCGCACGCTTGTCCCTGTTGGCCACGGATACGAACGCGCGTCCCTTCGTCGGCAGTTCGCCGTAGGCGCCCGCCTGCGACTTGGCGTACGCGATCCCGAAGAACTCGTCGATGCCCATGACCTCGCCCGTGGAGCGCATCTCGGGCCCGAGGACGGTGTCGACGCCGCGGAACCGGTTGAACGGCAGCACCGCCTCCTTGACCGCGATGGACGCGTCGAGGGGCAGCGTGCCGCCGTCGCCGTGGGCGGGCAGCATGCCCTCCTCGCGCAGCGAGGCGATCGACGCCCCCAGCATCACCCGGGCCGCCGCCTTGGCCAGCGGCACCGCCGTGGCCTTGGACACGAACGGCACCGTACGGCTGGCGCGCGGGTTGGCCTCCAGCACGTACAGGACGCCGGCGGACATCGCGTACTGGACGTTCAGGAGCCCGCGCACGCCCACCCCGTGGGCGATGGACTTGGTGGCGGCGCGGATGGCCTTGATGTCGGCGCCGCCGAGCGTGATGGGCGGCAGGGCGCACGCCGAGTCGCCGGAGTGGATGCCGGCCTCCTCGATGTGCTCCATGACGCCGCCCAGGTAGAGCTCCTCGCCGTCGTAGAGGGCGTCGACGTCGATCTCGATGGCCTCGTCGAGGAACTTGTCGATGAGCACCGGGTGGCCGCCCTCCTGGGCCGCCATGTACGTGGTGAGCGTCTGCTCGTCGTACACGATGGCCATGCCCGCGCCGCCGAGCACGTACGAGGGCCGGACCAGCACGGGGTAGCCGATCTCCTCGGCGATCTCCGTGGCCTCGGCCACCGTCAGGGCGGTGCCGTGCCTGGGCGCGGGCAGCCCCGCCTCGGCCAGCACCCGCCCGAACGCGCCGCGTTCCTCGGCCAGGTGGATGGACTCGGGCGAGGTGCCGACCACGGGCACGCCCGCGTCCTTGAGCGCCTGCGCGAGACCGAGCGGCGTCTGCCCGCCGAGCTGCACGATCACGCCCGCGACCGGCCCGGTCTGCTGCTCGGCGTGCACGACCTCCAGGACGTCCTCCAGGGTGAGCGGCTCGAAGTAGAGCCGGTCGGAGGTGTCGTAGTCGGTCGAGACGGTCTCGGGGTTGCAGTTGACCATGACGGTCTCGAACCCGGCCCTGGACAGCTCGAAGGAGGCGTGCACGCACGCGTAGTCGAACTCGATGCCCTGCCCGATGCGGTTGGGCCCGGAGCCGAGGATGATGACCTTCTGCCGCTCGCCGACAGGCACCTCGCTCTCCTCGTCGTAGGTCGAGTAGAGGTAGGGCGTCGTGGCGGCGAACTCGGCGGCGCACGTGTCGACGGTGTTGTAGACCGGCCGCAACCCGAGCGCGTGGCGCAGGTCGCGCACCCTGGCCTCGTCGATGCCGCGGATCTCGCCGAGCTGCGCGTCGCTGAACCCGAGGTGCTTGGCCCGTTCGAGCACCTCCGAGGTCAGCTCGGGCGCCGCGGCGACGGCCTCGGCCTCCTCGTGCAGCAGGAAGAGCTGGTCGACGAACCACGGGTCGACGCTGGTGGCCTCGTGCAGCTCCTCGGGCGTGGCGCCCGCCCTGATGGCCTGCTGCATCGTACGCAGCCGCCCGTCGTGCGGGGTGCGGCAGGCCGCGAGCAGCTCGTCCTTGGGCTGGACGTCGCCCGCCCAGGTGAAGGAGGAGTGCTTCTTCTCCAGCGAGCGCAGCGCCTTCTGCAGCGCCTCGGGGAACGAGCGGCCGATGGCCATGGCCTCGCCCACCGACTTCATGTGCGTGGTGAGGGTCGGGTCGGCGCCCCTGAACTTCTCGAAGGCGAAGCGCGGCACCTTCACCACGATGTAGTCGAGCGTCGGCTCGAAGGAGGCCGGGGTCTCCTTGGTGATGTCGTTGGGGATCTCGTCGAGGGTGTAGCCGATGGCCAGCTTGGCCGCGATCTTCGCGATCGGGAAGCCGGTGGCCTTGGAGGCCAGCGCGGACGACCGGGACACGCGGGGGTTCATCTCGATGACGATCATGCGGCCGGTGCGGGGGTCGACCGCGAACTGGATGTTGCAGCCGCCGGTGTCGACGCCGACCGCGCGGATGACGGCGATGGCGACGTCGCGCATGTTCTGGTATTCGCGGTCGGTCAGGGTCAGCGCGGGCGCGACGGTGACGCTGTCGCCGGTGTGCACGCCCATCGGGTCGATGTTCTCGATGGAGCAGACGATGACGACGTTGTCGGCCTTGTCGCGCATGACCTCCAGCTCGTACTCCTTCCAGCCGAGGATCGACTCCTCCAGGAGCACCTCGGTGGTCGGGGAGGCGTCGAGCCCGGCGCCGGCGATGCGGCGCAGGTCGTCCTCGTGGTAGGCGAAGCCGGAGCCGGCGCCGCCCATGGTGAACGAGGGGCGTACGACGAGGGGGTAGCCCAGCTCGGCGGCGGCGGCCACGCACTCGTCCATGGTGTGGCAGATGAGCGACCTGGCCGACTCGGCGTTGAACCCGTGCTCGCGGGCGACCTCGGCGACGATCTCCTTGAACCGCTCGCGGTTCTCGCCCGCCTGGATGGCGTCGAAGTCGGCGCCGATCAGCTCGACCTCGTACTTCTCCAGCACGCCCGACTCGTGCAGCGCCACGGCGGTGTTGAGCGCGGTCTGGCCGCCCAGCGTGGGCAGCAGCGCGTCGGGGCGCTCCTTGGCGATGATCTTCTCGACGAACTCGGGGGTGATCGGCTCGACGTACGTGGCGTCGGCGAACTCCGGGTCGGTCATGATCGTGGCGGGGTTGCTGTTGACGAGGATCACGCGGAATCCCTCGGCCCGCAGCACGCGGCACGCCTGGGTGCCGGAGTAGTCGAACTCGCAGGCCTGGCCGATCACGATCGGCCCCGAGCCGATCACCAGGACCGACCTGATGTCCTCACGCTTGGGCACGGCTCATGACCTCACAGAACTCGAAATCGGATGCTGCCCGGTGTCGTGCCGCCCGGCCGCCATCACCGAGCAGAACTCGTCGAAAAGGTAGGCCGCGTCGTGCGGCCCGGCGGCCGCCTCGGGGTGGTACTGGACGCTGAAGGCCCGGCCGCTCAGCAGCCGCAGGCCCTCCACGCAGCGGTCGTTGAGGTTGACGTGGCTGACCTCGGCCGGCCCGAAGGGCGTCTCGAACGGCCCGTCGAGCGGCGCCTCGACCGCGAACCCGTGGTTGTGCGCCGAGATCTCCACCTTCCCGGTGCGCACGTCCTGGACCGGCTGGTTGACCCCGCGGTGGCCGTAGCGCAGCTTGTACGTCGGCAGCCCCAGCGCCCGCCCGAAGAGCTGGTTGCCGAAGCAGATCCCGAAGAACGGCACCCCCGACTCCAGGACCTTCCGCAGCGCCGTCACATCGGCCGTGGCCGGGTCGCCCGGGCCGTTGGAGAAGAACACCCCGTCGGGCCCGACCGCCATGATCTGCTCGTAGGTGGCCGTCGCGGGCAGCACGTGCACCTCGCAGCCGCGCTCGGCCATCCGGTGCGGCGTCATGCCCTTGATGCCCAGGTCGACGGCCGCGACGGTGAACCGCTTGGCCCCGACGGCGGGCACGACGTAGGGCTCGGCGGTGGCCACCTCCGCGGCCAGGTCGGCGCCCTCCATGGCGGGCTCGCGGCGTACGCGCTCGACCAGCTCCTCGACCGGCTCGGACGGCGCGCTGAAGATGCCGGCGCGCATGGCGCCGCGCTCGCGCAGGTGGCGGGTGAGCGCGCGGGTACCGCTGATCGCGATCCCGACCACGCCCTGCTCCTTGAGGTAGGCGTCGAGCGAGCGGTTGGCCCGCCAGTTCGAGACCACCCTGGACGGCTCGCGCACGACGTATCCGGCCACCCAGACGCGCCCCGACTCGGGGTCCTCGTCGTTGACGCCGGTGTTGCCGATGTGCGGCGCCGTCATGGCGACGATCTGCCGGTGGTAGGAGGGGTCGGTCAGGGTCTCCTGGTAGCCGGTCATGCCGGTGTTGAAGACCATCTCGCCGAACGTCTCGCCTTCGGCGCCGTACGGGGATCCGTGGAAGACCCGGCCGTCTTCCAGGACGAGCACCGCTGTGTTCAAACCAGCTTCCCTTCGAGTACGGTCGGCCTGCCGCGCAGGAACGTGGCCACCACCCGGCCGGGCAGCGTCATCCCCTCGTACGGGGTGTTCCTGCTCTTGGACGCGAATGCGGCGGGGTCGACCTTCGTGCGTACGGTCGGGTCGTAGAGGGTGATGTTGGCCGGCGAGCCCACCTCGAGCGGCCGCCCCTGACCGGCCAGGCGGCCGATGCGGGCGGGCACGGCGGACATGCGCTCGGCGACGCCCGCCCAGTCGAGCAGGCCCGTCTCGACCATGGCCTCCTGGACGACGCTCAGCGCGGTCTCCAGGCCGACCATGCCCATGGCCGCGGCCGACCACTCGGTCTCCTTGTCCTCGACCGGGTGGGGCGCGTGGTCGGTGGCCACGATGTCGATCGTGCCGTCGGCCAGCGCGGCGCGCAGGGCCTCGACGTCGGCGCGGGTGCGCAGCGGCGGGTTGACCTTGTAGATCGGGTTGTACGCGCCCACCGGCGACTCCTCGACCAGGTCGTCGGTGAGCAGCAGGTGGTGCGGGGTGACCTCGGCGGTGACGTTCCAGCCCTTGGACTTGGCCCAGCGCAGGATCTCGACGGAGCCGGCCGTGGAGACGTGGCAGACGTGCAGCCGGGAGCCGACGTGGGCGGCCAGGAGGCAGTCGCGGGCGATGATCGCCTCTTCGGCGACCGCCGGCCAGCCGGTCAGGCCGAGCCTGCCGGAGACGACGCCCTCGTTCATCTGGGCGCCGGAGGTGAGGCGGGGCTCCTGGGCGTGCTGCGCGATGACGCCGTCGAACGCCTTGACGTACTCGAGGGCGCGGCGCATGAGCACCGCGTCGTCGACGCACCTGCCGTCGTCGGAGAAGACGCGAACGCGGGCGGCCGAGTCGGCCATCGCGCCCAGCTCGGCCAGTTGCCTGCCCTCCAGGCCGACGGTGACGGCGCCGACCGGGTGCACGTCGCAGTGCGCGAACTCGCGGCCGAGCCGCCACACCTGCTCCACCACGCCGGCGGTGTCGGCGACGGGCGAGGTGTTGGCCATGGCGTGCACGGCGGTGTAGCCGCCACGGGCGGCCGACTGGGTGCCGGTCTGCACGGTCTCGGCGTCTTCCCTGCCGGGCTCGCGCAGGTGCGTGTGCAGGTCGACGAGGCCGGGCAGCGCGATCGCGCCCTCGCCGTCGACCACCTGGTCGCCGGGGCCGCCCGCGCCCGCCCGCTCGGCGGCGGGCGTGATCGCGGCGATCGCCCCGTCGGCGATCCGCAGGTCCACGGGCTCGCCGCCGAGAATCCGCACGTTACGGATGATCATGCTGCTGCGCTCCTCGGTTGGGCTCTTCGGTTGGTTCGCTGCGCCGGCTCACGCGGTCTCTCCCCCGAGCAGCAGGTAAAGGACGGCCATGCGGATGGTCACGCCGTTGGCAACCTGTTCGACGATCGTGGAGCGCGCCGAGTCGGCCACCTCGGCGGCGATCTCCATGCCCCGGTTCATCGGGCCCGGGTGCATGACGATCGCGTCGTCGGGCATCTTCGCGAACCGCGCCCGGTCGAGGCCGTACCGGCGGGAGTATTCGCGCTCGCTCGGGAAGTACGCGGCGTTCATCCGCTCCTTCTGCACCCGCAACATCATCACCGCGTCGGACTTGGGCAGCACGGCGTCGAGGTCGTAGGACACCTCGCACGGCCAGGTCCCGACCGAGACGGGCAGCAGGGTCGGCGGCGCGACCAGCGTGACCTCCGCCCCGAGCGTGTGCAGCAGCAGCACGTTGGAGCGGGCGACCCGGCTGTGCAGCACGTCGCCGACGATGGTGACCCTGCGCCCCTCCAGGTTGCCCAGGCGGCGGCGCATGGAGAAGGCGTCGAGCAGCGCCTGCGTGGGGTGCTCGTGGGTGCCGTCGCCGGCGTTGACGACGCTGCCGTGCACCCAGTTGGCCAGGCGGTGCGGCGCGCCGGAGGCGCTGTGGCGGATGACGACCGCGTCGGCGCCCATGGCCTCCAGGGTGAGCGCGGTGTCCTTGAGCGACTCGCCCTTGGACACGCTCGACCCCTTGGCCGAGAAGTTGATCACGTCGGCGGACAGCCGCTTGGCCGCCGCCTCGAACGAGATGCGCGTCCTGGTGGAGTCCTCGAAGAACAGGTTGACCACCGTGCGCCCGCGCAGCGTCGGCAGCTTCTTGATGGAACGTTCCGAGACCCTCGCCAGCTCCTCGGCGGTGTCGAGGATGAGCAGCGCGTCGTCCTTGACCAGGTCGCCCGCGGAGATCAGATGCCGGTTCACCTGGCGCCCCCCTTCATGAGCAGCACCGCGTCGCGGCCGTCGATCTCCTGCAGGTAGACCTTGACCTTCTCGCTCTTGGCGGTGGGCAGGTTTTTACCGACGTAGTCGGCGCGGATGGGCAGCTCGCGGTGGCCGCGGTCGACCAGCGTGGCGAGCTGCACGGCGGTGGGCCTGCCGAGGTCGTTGAGCGCGTCGAGCGCGGCGCGCACGGTGCGGCCCGAGTAGAGGACGTCGTCGACGAGCACCACGACCCTGCCGTCGATCCCGTCGGACGGGACCTCGGTGCGGCCGAGCGGCCGGACGGGGCCGCGCCGCAGGTCGTCGCGGTACATCGTGATGTCGATCGAGCCGACGGGGATCTTGACGCCTTCGAACTGCTCGATGCGCTCGCCGAGCCGCCGGGCCAGGGTGGCGCCGCGGGTGGGGATGCCGAGCAGGACGACGTCGTCGGCGCCCTTGGTGCGTTCGAGGATCTCGTGCGCGATGCGGGTCAGCGCCCGGTGGATGTCAGGAGCCTCGAGCACGGCCCTGGAGTCGGTCCCCTTGACGTCGGCTCCCCGCGAATTGGGGCCTCCGGGATCGGGCACTCTGGAATCGGACATGACGGATCTCACCACCTTTCCCGCCTCACGGGACGGGTCTTAAAGGGTGTCGGTCGGGACACACAGTACCAGGGGCTACCAGCCACGACGTGAGCGCCCTCACGTGGGCGGGCACCCCGGGCGGCCGCCGGGCGACCTCCCGGATCAGGTAATTTCCCGGCTCCCGCCCGTGTCGGGGCGGGCCGCGCGGGGCACGTCACCCGGGCGCGGGGGCGGGCGTCACGCGTGACTTCCGCGCCGGGGAGGGGGATAGAGGTGAGATGACGTTCCATGTCGATTCCGAGGTCGGGCGGCTGCGGCAGGTCCTGCTGCACGAGCCGGACCTGGCGCTGAAACGGCTCACCCCGAACAACAAGGACGCCTTCCTCTTCGACGACGTGCTGTGGGTCCACCGCGCGGTCGAGGAGCACGAGGAGTTCCAGCGGGTCCTCACCGACCACGGCGTACGCGTCCACCTGCTGTCCGACCTGCTCAGGGAGACGATCGACATCCCCGAGGCGCGCAGGCACATCCTCGACGCGGTCATCCACGAGCGCTGGCTCGGCCCGGTCGCCATCGACGACATCCGCAACACCCTCGACGGGATGGACTCCGCGACGCTGCAGGTCTACCTCACGGGCGGCATCACCAAGCGCGAGCTGCGGGAGCTGGGCTGCGACCCCAAGTCGGTGACGTTCCACGCCACGGCCGACGACGGCTTCATCCTGCCGCCGCTGCCCAACCACCTGTTCACGCGCGACACGTCGTGCTGGATCTACGACGGCGTGTCGATCAACGCGATGAAGAAGAAGGCCCGCGTGCGGGAGACGGTCAACATGGAGGCCGTCTACATGTATCACCCGACGTTCGCGGACGGCTTCGACCGGCCGGGGCAGGGCGGATACCACTGCTGGATGCCGGGCCAGGCGGTCGGACCGGCCACCATCGAGGGCGGCGACGTGCTGGTCATCGGCCGGGGCGCGGTGCTGGTGGGCATGAGCGAGCGCACCCGGCCGCAGGCGGTCGAGATGCTGGCGCAGCGGCTGTTCGAGGCCGGCTCCGCACGCGTGATCGTCGCGCTCGACATGCCGAAGGCGCGGGCGTTCATGCATCTCGACACCGTGATGACGATGCTGGACGTGGGGGTGTTCACCGAGTACGCGGGCCTGGGGATGCTGCCGGCGTACACGATCGAGCCCGGGGAGACCTCCAAGGAGCTGAAGGTCACCGACCACCCTCCCGAACACATGCACAAAGCCATCGCGAACGCCCTCGACCTGCCGGACATCACGGTCCTGACACCCACCCAGGACGTGTACGCCGCCGAGCGGGAGCAGTGGGACGACGGCTGCAACGGGCTGGCGCTGGAGCCCGGCGTGGTCGTCGCGTACGAGCGCAACACCACCACCAACAACCACCTGCGCGACAACGGCATCGAGGTGATCACGATCAGGGGCAGCGAACTTGGACGGGGGCGCGGCGGGCCGCGCTGCATGAGCTGCCCGCTCGAACGTGACGCCGTCTAGGGGGAACGTGATCCGATGACATCCGATCTGCGCAACCGCAGCTTCCTCAAGGAGCTGGACTTCACGCCCGAGGAGCTCGGGTTCCTGCTGCGGCTGTCGGCCGAGCTGAAGTCGGCCAGGCACGCCGGTACCGAGCGGCAGCGGCTGCGGGGCAGGAACATCGCGCTGATCTTCGAGAAGACCTCCACGCGCACCCGCTGCGCGTTCGAGGTGGCCGCCCACGACCAGGGGGCGCACGTCACGTACCTCGATCCGGCCGGCTCGCAGATCGGGCACAAGGAGTCGGTCGGCGACACGGCGCGGGTGCTGGGGCGCATGTTCGACGGCATCGAGTACCGCGGCGCCAGCCAGGCCGACGTCGAGGAGCTGGCCGCGCTGGCGGGGGTGCCCGTGTGGAACGGGCTGACCGACGAGTGGCACCCCACGCAGACGCTGGCCGACGCGCTGACCATGACCGAGCACGGCGAACGGCCGCTGCGCGAGCTGTCGTTCGCCTACCTGGGCGACGCGCGCAACAACACGGGCCACTCGCTGCTGGTGACGGGCGCCATGTTCGGCATGGACGTCCGCGTGGTCGCGCCCAGGGCCCTGTGGCCCGACCAGGGCCAGGTGGTCGGGCCGGCCGAGAAGGTGGCCGCCTCGACGGGCGCCAGGATCACCGTCACCGACGACGTGAACCAGGGCGTCAAAGGGGTCGACTTCCTCTACACCGACGTGTGGGTGTCGATGGGCGAGCCGGCCGCCATCTGGGACGAGCGGATCAAGCTGCTGCTCCCCTACCAGGTCAACGACGCCGTGGTGCGGGCCACGGGCAACCCGTCGGTCAAGTTCATGCACTGCCTGCCCGCCCTGCACGACCGGCGCTCGGCCGTCGGGCGCGACCTCCTCGACCGGACCGGGCTCGACGCGCTGGAGGTGACGGAGAGCGTGTTCGAGTCGCCGCGCTCGATCGTCTTCGACCAGGCCGAGAACCGGCTGCACACGATCAAGGCCATCATGGTCGCGACCTTGGGAGACTGAATGCGGGTCATCGTGGCGCTGGGCGGCAACGCGGTGCTCAGACGCGGCCAGCGGCCGGACGCCGACGTGCAGCTCGCCAACGTGCGCGCGGCCGTCAAGCCGCTGGCCCAGCTCGCCAAGGAGCACGAGCTGGTCATCACCCACGGCAACGGCCCCCAGGTGGGGCTGCTCGCGCTGGAGAGCGCCGCCGACCCCAGCCTGAGCAGGCCGTACCCGTTCGACGCGCTGGGCGCGCAGACGCAGGGGCTGATCGGCTACTGGATGCAGCAGGCCCTGCAGAACGCGCTGCCCGGCCGGCCGGTGCTGGCCATGGTCACGCAGACGCTGGTGTCGGCCGTCGACCCGGCCTTCGAGGCGCCCGCCAAGTTCGTGGGCCAGGTCTACGAACGCGAGCAGGCGGAGAAGCTGGCCGCCGAACACGGCTGGACCGTCCGGCCCGACGGGCGGCAGTGGCGGCGGGTGGTCCCCTCCCCCGCGCCGCAGCGCGTGGTCGAGACCCGCCTCATCCGCAAGATGATCAGCGCGGGCGTGATCGTGGTGTGCGCGGGCGGCGGCGGCATCCCCGTCGTACGCGACGAGCGCGGCCGGCTGACCGGCGTGGAGGCCGTCGTCGACAAGGACCTGACCGGCGCCCTGCTGGCCGAGGCCCTGGAGTGCGACGCGTTCCTGAGCCTGACCGACGTGCCGCGCGTCATGCGCGGCTTCGGCACGCCCGAGCAGCGCGAGATCGGCCACACCACGCCGCACGAGCTGCGCGCGCTCGACTTCCCCGCGGGGTCGATGGGGCCGAAGGTCGAGGCGGCCTGCCGGTTCGTGGAGAAGACCGGCGACATGGCCGCCATCGGCAGGCTGGACGACGCCGTACGCATCCTCGCCGGCACCGCGGGCACGATCGTCACCCCCAACGGCAGGTGGCCCCTGACGAGCACGCTGTAGGGGGTCTCCGGTGACGCTGGCCCGGCGGCTCCTCCGTACCAAGCCGACCGAGCGCCTCGTGGCCGAGGGCGGGCGCGGCGAGGGCGGCGAACTGCGGCGCACGATGTCGCTGTGGCAGCTCACGCTGTTCAGCGTCGGCGCGACGCTGGGCACCGGCATCTTCGTGATCCTCGGGCAGGCCGTGCCCAAGGCGGGGCCCGCGGTGGTGCTGGCGTTCGTGCTGGCGGCGGTCACGGCGCTGCTCTCCGCCCTGTCGTACGCCGAGCTGGCCGGGACGATCCCGGTGTCCGGCTCGTCCTACTCCTACGCGTACGCGACGCTGGGCGAGCTGGTGGCCTGGGTCTGCGGCTGGTGCCTGATGCTCGAGTACGCCGTCTCCGTGGCGGCCGTGGCCGTGGGCTGGGGCGAGTACCTCAACGCGTTCCTGCGCTCGCTGTCCGGCTTCGAGCTGCCGGAGGCGATCACCCGCTCCCCTGGCCAGGAGGGCGGCGTGGTCAACGTGACCGGGATCGTCATCGTGCTGGCGGCCACCTGGCTGCTGCTGTACGGCGCCTCCGAGAGCGCCACGGCCAACGCCGTCTTCGTGCTGGTCAAGGTCGCGGTGCTGGTGTTCTTCTGCGTGGTGGCGTTCACGGCCTTCCGCTCGGGCAACCTGGCGCCGTTCGCGCCCATGGGGGTGGCCGGCATCACGGCCGCGGCCTCGCAGGTCTTCTTCTCCTACATCGGCTTCGACGCCGCCTCCACCGCCGGTGAGGAGGCCAGGAATCCCAGGCGGGACCTGCCGCTGGCGATCCTCCTGTCACTGGTCCTCGTGACGATCGTCTACGTGCTCGTGGCCGTCGCCGCCGTCGGCGCGCTGCCGTGGACCGACTTCGACCCCCGCAGCACCGAGGCGAGCCTGTCGCACATCGCCGACCTGGCCTCCGGGGCCACCTGGCCCGGCCTGGTCGTGTCGTTCGGCGCCGTCGTCTCCATCGCCAGCGTCGTGCTCACCACCATCTACGGCCAGACCCGCATCCTGTTCGCGATGTCGCGCGACGGGCTCATCCCCCGCGTCTTCCAGCGGGTGAACCCGCGCCGCCGGGTGCCCGTCGCCAACACGCTCATCGTGGCGGCGTTCGTCTCGGTGCTGGCCGGGCTCGTGCCGCTGGGGCAGCTCGCCGAGGCCACCAGCATCGGCACGCTGTTCGCCTTCGCCATCGTCAACGTCGGCGTGCTCGTGCTGCGCCGCCGCAGTCCCGAGCTGCCGCGCGGCTTCCGCACCCCGCTGTTCCCTGTCACGCCGGTGCTCGGCGCGATCCTGTGCGTCGTGGTCATGGCGGGGCTGGCCAGGGTGACCTGGGTGGCGTTCGGGCTGTGGATGCTCGCGGGCCTGATCTGCTACTTCCTGTACGGCTACGGTCATTCGCGGCTGAACGCCGAGGCGCGGTGAACGAGGCTGGACGACGTACCGGCCGGCCACGTGCCGGGGCCCGGGGGGAGGGACGGGCAGGCCGAGTGCGTCGTCCATACCCACCGGGGCGGCGGACGCGGGCCGGTGGAACCGGCACGCGTGCGCGGCGCCTGCGTGGTGGTGATCGGCTCGGCCCCCGGGCGGCGGCAGAGGGCGCATCTCGGTGGGCGGCACAGCCGACTCTCGGTGGGCGGCACAGCCGACTCTCGGTGGGCGGCACAGCCGACTCTCGGTGGGCGGCACCACCGACCAGCTCCCGCACCCGTCCTCCGTTCCCGTCCTGTCTGCTCGCGCCGTGCGGCTTCGGCGAGGCGCCGCCGACCGCCTTCGACCACCTTCGACCGCCTCACCGTCGCCTACCGCCGCGGCCCCGCTGCGATCCGGCGGTCGAGGACGCGGCCAGGGCGGCCCTCGCGCTCGACGTGCCCCTGCGGCTGGTCACGCTGGTGGTCAGCGCCGGCAGGCGGGCGAGGATCGCGGAGGAGACGCTCGTACGCCTGCGCGAGCAGGCCGCGGCGGACCTGCGTGCCGCAGCGCGGGGGCAGCGGCGACTGACCGACCGTCGAGGTCGAGGTCGAGGTGCTGGAGGGCGGCGACGTGGCCCAGGCGCTCGGGACGACCTCGTGGCTGCCCGGCGAGATGATCATATGCGCTTCCAGCGACACCGGGCCACTCAGGCGGATCTTCCTCGGGGACACCTCGATCAAGATCATCAGGGTCTCGACCCGCCCGGTCATGATTCGCACCCGGCGGTCCTGACTGCCCTGACCAGGTCGGCGGAGTCTCGTCAAACTGTGACGAAGTAGGGTTACCAGTGGGACATGGGGGGCGTTTGCGGCGATCCCTACCGGACCGGATTCGGCATCTTTTTTCCAATCAGCTTGACCTCAGGCGTCCACCCCTTTACCGTCACTGTGCGTAACCACACCTCGCGGCGTTCTGGGGTAAACCCAGGGCCATGGCTACCGATGGTGCCGAGCCTGGCACCAGACCCCCCGGTGGTCCGGGCATACGCCGCAAGGGAGCACAATCTACTGAGAGCGATACATACGAGAGCCGGGGGGCCACACGATGCCGTCTGAGTACGCAAAGTCGCTGGGTGCACGACTCCGCGCCATCCGCACCCAGCAGGGCCTGTCCCTGCATGGAGTCGAAGAGAAGTCGCGTGGCAGGTGGAAGGCCGTGGTCGTGGGCTCGTACGAGCGTGGCGACCGAGCGGTGACCGTGCAGAAGCTTGCCGAGCTTGCCGACTTCTACGGGGTGCCCGTCTCCGAGCTGCTGCCGGGCGGCGCCGCCCCCAGCCCGCTCGGGCCGACGCCCAAGCTTGTGATCGACCTGGAGCGCCTGGCGACGCTGCCGAAGGAGAAGGCCGGCGCCCTGGCCCGGTACGCCGCCACGATCCAGAGCCAGCGTGGCGACTACAACGGCAAGGTGCTGTCGATCCGCCAGGAGGACCTGCGCTCCCTGGCCGTGATCTACGACAAGTCGCCGAGCGAGCTGACGGAGGAACTCATCAGCTGGGGCGTCCTCGACGCCGAGGCCCGCCGGGCCGTGGAGTCCTTCTGAGGCCGTCCTGAGGTCGTTGTGACCTCGGGCCGGCGCTTCCGCCCGCCGCCCGGCCCGAGGTCGCCTTTGAGCCCACCGCTCAACCGAGGGCTCCCGCCTCCCCGCGAGCCCCCGGGCACCACCCACGCACCCCACCGCCGTACCCGCGCGACGTACTTTCCGCGCCACCCGGCCGCGCCTGCGCACCCCACCTCCCCGCCCGCGCGACGTTCCCCTCAGCCCGTGCGACGTTCCTCCCGCGACATTCGGCTGCGCCTGCGCGTCCCACCGGCCCTCACCACCTGACTGCCTTCGCGCATGCCTCTCCCGCGCCACCCGGCCATACGGGCACTGCACCTCCCGCACCATCCGGCGATCCCGCACCCCTCCCCCGCACCACCCCGTGATCCCCACGCGCGCCGTCTCACGCACCACCCCGCGCGCGCCCCTCCCCCCCCGCACCACCCCGAGATCTCCACACGCGCTCTCTCACGCACCACCCCGCGCGCCCCTCTCCCGCACCCACCCTGCGGGCCTTCACGCCACCCATCTCCCGCACCATCCGACGACGTGGGTGTGGCCCGTCTCCCACACCGCCCACCTCCCGCGCCATCCGGCGATACCCGCGCGCCTCCTCTCCCGCGCGACCAGCGTGCTCGAGGTCACCCCACCTCCCGCGCCACCCGGCCATGCGGGTCGCCCCACCTCCCGCATCACCCACCTCCCACACCGTCCGGCGATCCCCGCACGACCCGCCCTGCCACGCCACCCGGCCGTGTGCGCCCCCGGCCTCCCTTGACGCCTTGGACATCATGGGCACGTCCGCCCGCCGCACGCCCACCGCACCGCCCGCCCGCCACACACCCACGTCCGCCCGCCGCACGCCCACCGCACCGCCCGCCACACACCCACGTCCGCCCGCCGCACGCCCACGGACCGCCTGCCGCACACCCATCGCACCGCCCGCTGCACGCCACGGACTGCCCGCCGCGCGCCCGCGGCGCAGCCCAGCGCGCCAGGGGCGGCGTCTGCCCCGCACACGAGCGGCACCCGCCCATCCCCGCCCCGCACGCACCCGTTCCAGCCCTGAGGGCTCTCGCGGACGTCCGCTGGGCTCGGTGCGCCAACGCGGCGCGGCCGTTCGTGCCCGGATCCGCACGCCATACGCTGGGGACGTTCCCAAGATGCGGCCTCCACCCATGCACGCCCGCCTCCAAGCCCCTCCCTCCCACGGACCGGTGCTGCCTCCGCTCGTACGTGCCGGGGTGCCGGGGTGCCGCGGAGCGGCGGGCCCCTGGTCGTGCCTGGCCCTGCGGACCGGCGGGCTCTGTCGCGTGTCGGTGCCTTCTCTTCAACATCATCGAACCTATGTTCGTGGAACAGGTTGACACCGAGGGTGATCGAAATTATGTTCGATCCAGTGACGGTGGGGCTCGCGGCTCAACGTCACCAGGACCTGGTCGCGGGCCGTTCGCTTCCCCAAGCGATCCCCGCGGCCAGGCTCCTCGGGCGAAGGGCGCGTCCTCGTCGTCGGCGGAGACGAGTGGGCGTGTCCTGGCCGGACGGGGAGAGGGGAAGCTCCTCGTCCGGCCGGCCCGGCGGAAATGTCGGTGGCGTCTGCGATTGTTGGCTTCACCGGCGCGGACGCCGGCGCCGCCCACGACTCCAAAGGAGGCGCGCAAGATGGCACCACGGCCTAGAGAAACGCCCGGGCCCCGGCTGTCGCCTGCGGTTCGGGCACACCTGACCGACTCACGTTCATGCCTGGCGGAGGCGACCGGCGCTCGCACCCCGGCATCCCGATACGTTGCCGCCCACCTGGCGGCTCTGCGAGCGGCGGCGGCGATCCTGGCTGCCCGTCCCCGTCCCATGGAGGGCCGTCGGCGCCGCCTGCGCAGCGCCTGGGACCTGCTGCCCGAGGCGGAGCCGAGCCTGGCGGAGTGGGCCGCCTACTTCGCGATGACCGCCGCCAAGCGCGCCGCCGCGGAGGCGGGGATGGTGCGGCGGATCAGCGCGGCCGACGCCGACGAGATCCTCGCCGAGGCCGAGACCTTCGTCTCGACGATCGAAGACCTCCTGGGCGTCCCCGGTCAGCCCCAGATCCCGGTGGACGTCCCTTTGGCGGGCTGACCTCGGGGCCCGCCCACGACCGGCACCGCGACCCCGAACCGCCCCCATAGCCCCCGATCCGCCCTCATAGCCCTCGCCGGTCATCAAGCTCTGCCCGGCCCCCATAGCCCGGCCCTCCCTCCGCGCCCCGATCCATCGCTCCGTGGTCGGGGGACTATCACGCCTTGGCCCCTGGTTCATCGCTCCCTACCTGGGCCCGCCTTTCCTTGACTTGGGCCCCTTCCTTCGTCTGGGTCCGCGAACCTGGGTCCGCCTTTCCTTCGTCTGGGTCCGCCCTTCCTTGGCCTGGGTCGCCCGCCTATGGCGCGGTCGCCCCCCTCATGGCCCATCCGGTCCCTCACAACCCGCCCGCCGCCCGCAGCCGCCGTTTTCCGCGGAGCCGCCGGTCGGTGCCCAGTGGGGCCGATCAGGGTCTGGCATGGACGCCCACCCGCCTCCGGACCCCAGCTCACGGATTTGAGGCACGTGTTGAGGGTGGGCCTGGGGCACATGTTGGGGGCGGGCAGCGGGCACGTGTTGAGGGCACTTGTGCGGCGCTTCGTGAACCTCCCTTCATGGGCTTGCCTTCGCGGGCTTGCCTTCGCGGGCTTTCTGGCGACCGCTTCGCGCCCGAGAAGCCCCCCGCGGGCTCTGGTGCTTGGCGAGGCCCACCTGGAGGTTCGGTGTCGGGCGGGTGCTTCTGGCCCGAGCGGGGAGGCGCACAGAGCGGGACGGGGAGGCGCGCAGGCCCGGACGCGGAGGCGTACAGGCCCGGACGGGGAGGCGCGCAGAAACGACAGGGCCGCCGCCGCGGGTCTAGCTGCGGCGACGGCGAAGCGGTGCTGGACCGGTGTCTCAAAGGGACGTCAAGGCGGTCATTCGACCGAGATGGCCCCCGACGGGCAGAGCGTCACAGCGCGGCGGACGGCGTCCTCCAGCTCCTGCGCAGGCGCGTCCTGCAACAGGACGACCGTGCCCTCGTCCTCGCTCTGATCGAACACCTGCGGCACCGTCAGCGCGCACATGCCCGCCCCGATGCACACCGATTCATCTGCCTTGATCTTCATGGTGACCTACCAAGTGACAGGGAGGCGGTGGACTCCGTAGATGCTCATTTCCGAGCGCATCGGCACCTCCTCGGGTGTTACCGCCAAGCGTAGGCCAGGCAGGCGGCGCAGCAGCGCGGGGTAGGCGATGCGCATCTCGGCGCGGGCGAGCTGCTGGCCGAGGCACTGGTGGATGCCGTGGCCGAAGGTCAGGTGCCCGCCGGCGGGGCGGGTGACGTCGAGGTCCTCGCCGTCGGCGAAGCGCGCGGGGTCGCGGTTGGCGACGGGCAGGTGGATGGTGACCGACTCGCCCGCCTTGATCGTGGTGCCCTCGATCTCGACGTCCTCCAGCGCCGTGCGTACCGGCCCGAGGTGGATGATCGTCAGGTAGCGGAGCAGTTCCTCGACGGCGTTGTCGATCAGGGAAGGGTCCTCGCGCAGGGCGGCGAGCTGGGCGGGGTTGGTGAGCAGCGCGTACGTCCCGAGCCCGAGCATGTTGGCCGTCGTCTCGTGCCCGGCGATCAGCAGCAGGACCCCGACCCCGGTCAGCTCCTCGTCGGTCAGCTCCCCGCCCTCGATGAGCCCGCTGAGCAGGTCGTCGGCCGGGTCCTTGCGCTTGCGCTCGATGAGCCCGTGCAGGTACGCCCAGATCCGCCGCATCGCCGCCACGGCGTCGTCGGACTTGGTCTCGAGGTTGACCAGGATCTTGGAGTCCTGCTGGAACTGTTCGCGCTCCTCGTACGGCACGCCGAGCAGCTCGCAGATCACCAGCGACGGGATCGGCAGCGCGAACGCCTCGACGAGGTCCACCGGCCCGCCCTCGGCCGCCATGGCGTCGAGGCAGGCGTTGGTGATCTCCTCGATGCGCGGTTCGAGCATCTTCATCCGCCGCACCGTGAACTGACCGGTCAGCAGCTTGCGGAAGCGCGTGTGCTCGGGCGCGTCCATGCGCAGGAAGAAGCCGGGTGGGGACCGGAACTCCGACTCCTTGCGCAGCTCCATCCTGGCCGGGATGGGCGGGTGCATGTTCTCGGGGAGGTTGCTGAAGCGGGGGTGCGCGAGTATCGCGCGGGCCGCGGCGTAACCGGTGACGAGCCAGCCCTGGTGGCCGTCGGCGTACGTCATGCGGTGGATCGCCGCTTGTTGTCGCAGTCGCGTGACTTCGTCGGGTGGATCGAGGGGACGCTGGCGAGCGGTGGGCAGGGTCAGTTCGGACATGTTCCGGCTCCTTTCCTGGCTCACCACTCAGAAAACCTCTCTGGATGCAAAATTTCAATGGGTGAAAACAATAAAACCATGCAGTATAGTTCCGCCCATGGTGGGACTGCGGGAGCGCAAGAAGCAGCGCACACGCCAGGCGCTGATCGAGGCGGCGCTCCGGCTGTTCGACGACAAGGGGTTCGAAGAGACCACCCTGGCGGAGATCGCGGCGCGGGCCGACGTCTCGACGCGCACGTTCTTCAGCTACTTCGCCAGCAAGGAAGACGTCGTCTTCTACGACACCCACGAACGGCTGGAGATGGCCGTCACGACCCTGGCCGCCAGGAGGCCGGGCGACTCCGTGACCGGCGTGCTGCTCAGGGTCGTCGAGCAGAGCTTTGAGCAGGCGGCCGCCTACGAGGGCCTGACGCCCGAGGACGCGGCGCTGCGGGCGCGGCTCATCCTGACCGAGCCCGCGCTGCAGGCACGGGCGCTGCTCCTGCTGTTCGACAGCCAGATCAGGATCTCCAGGGCCCTGTACGAAGCGTTCCCCGAGCGGCTGACCCAGGAGGACGCGGCGGCGGCCGTCGGGGCGCTCATCGGGGCGATCAAGCTGGCGGCGATGGTCAACGTGCAGCGCCACCGCTCGCTGGAGGAGGTGTGGGCGGTCGCTCGCCGCGCCTCCGAGGTCGCGCTGTCCGGGCTGCGCACTCTCGACTGACCCGAGCCGCCCTCGACCAAGCCGCGCCGCTCGCGACCGAGCCGCCCTCGATTGAGACCGTCCCCCGACCGAGTCCATGCTCTGGGCTGAGTCCGTCCCCGAAGGCTGAGGGCTTCCGAGTCGCCCGAGACCGCGTTCCTTTGAGAGGCTGTCCACCGGAGCCGGGCGGATCAGGCGAAGAGGAGAGCGGATGGCGGGGTTCGGGCGGCCGGTCGGTCTGGTCCTGCTGGGGCTGGGGCCGGTCCTGGTCGCGGCGTACGCGGGCGCGGGTCACGCGGCCGTCCGGGCGGCGGTGCGGGAGCAGGTCGCGGGCCCCTCGTGGGAGGGCGGCCGGATCGACGGCTCCGGGATGACCTCGCTGGGCGTGGACACCTGGCATCTGACCGGCCTCACCGCCCTGGTCACCGGCGTGGTGGCGCTGGCCGTCGCCGTCATCGGGGCGCTGCTGCTGCGGCCGAGGCGCGGCCGGACGACGCTGCTGGTGGTCTCGGGCTTCCTCATCCTGCCGTACGCGCTGGGCTTCTTCGTGGCGCTGATCAATCCCGTCAGGATGCTGGGCTCCCTGCGCTCTCCCGACTTCGTCGCCGGCCTGCCCGCCTGGCAGCCGTTCACGGCCGTCCTGTTGCTGGCCGCCGGGCTGGTCCAGGCCGTCGGGATGTCGATGACCGCCGCCCAGGGCAGGCGCGCCACCAAGGAGGCGGCCACCGCGCGAGACCCCGAGCCCTGAGACGGCCCCGGGAGGCGGTCGGGGGTCAGCCGCAGCGCCGGTTCGCCCAGCTCGTCCAGCCCTGGCGGACGCCGCCCTCGCCGGTGGCGGCCCAGCCCTCGGGCGGCGCGGCGGCCGGCGGCACAACGGCGGTGCAGGCGCCCGGTGGCGGCGGGCCGGCGAACCGCTCGATCTCCGTCCACCACACCCGGTACGCCAGCGGCAGCCGCACGTTCCACGCCACCCGGGCGTCCACCGCCACCCCGCCCAGGGACGGCGCGGGCAGCCAGGCACGGCCCGGCGCGGGCGGACGGGGCGCCAGGTACACCGCGAACGCGCCGTGGACGAGCATCAGCGCACCCACGGCGAGCGGCCCGGCCAGGCGAGGGCCGAGCAGGGCGCAACCGGCCAGGCAGGCCAGCAGCGCCAGGGCCGACAGCGACGCGCCGACCAGGTCGAACGCGCCGGGCTCACCGGTAAGGAAGATCATCTCAGGGAAGTCGAACGCGATGAAGGCGTAGCGTTCCAGCCGGTCGCCCGCGTACCAGAGGGTCACCCCGCCGGTCACGGCCAGCAGCCCGGCGGCGACCGCCGCGTGCCGGACCGCCGCCGGACGGCCACTGCGCAGCAACGTGAGCATCCCGGCCAGCGTCCAGGCCACGGCGACGCAGGCCAGGTAGCGGCCGTAGGCGTAGTTGCCCACGCGGTGCTCGTCGGGGAGCGCGGCGGAGGAGGCGTACGCGATGCCCAGCGTCGCCAGCAGCAGCGCACCGGCCACGGCGCGCTGCGCGAGGGGCGCGGCCCGCCGCGCCAGCAGGACGGCCGCGCCCGACAACCCGACGCCCGCCAGTCCCCACGTGCCGGCGACGAGGTACCAGAGCTGCCCGGCCGCCCCCGACAGCGCCCACGCCTGGCCCTCCAGGCTGGTCAGCCTGGTGAGCAGCAGGCCGCCCAGGTCCCGCGTCCCGGTGGGATACAGCTCGGCCCGCAGCAGCGCGTTGAGCGCCCAGCCCGCCGCCGCGCCGGCGACCGAGCAGGTCAGCGCCGCGAGCACGGCCCCGCGCGGCACCCGCCGGGCCAGCACGGCCACGGTGAGCAGGGTGACCGCCAGGATGACGGTTCCGCGCAGGTGGACCGCCATCGCGTACGCGGCCGGTCCGCCCATCGCGATCCCGGCCCGTACCGAGCCGCGGGCGGCGAAGTCGTGCACCGCGACCAGCCAGCCCAGCACCACGACCGGCAGGATAGCGTCGGCCAGCGCCAGCCCCGCGAACAGCATCAGCGCGGGCGACAGCCCGACCGCGAAGGCCACCGCCAGGGCCGTGCCCCGGCGCGCGCGCAACCGGCGCAGCAGCACGTACGCCACCGGGTAAGCGCCGGCCGCCACCACCGTCCCCACCACGACCACCAGCCGGTAGGCCACCACCGGGTCGGAGGTCAGCCAGAACGCGGGCACCAGCAGCAGCGCGTACCCGGCCTGGTAGAACGTCGTGCCGGACAGGTCGGCCCCGGCCCCGCCCGCCATCCACCGGGCGGCGAGGAGGTAGCCGATCTCGTCCGGGTTCGCCACGGGCCCGGTGTGATAGCGGTACAACCACAGCCGCAGCACCACCTGTGCGGCCCACCCGGCGGCCAGCAGCCACCACACCCGCCGCGGCCTTGCCTGGCTTCCGAGCACGGCGGGGGCCGGCGGCCTCGCCACGAACGCAGTCGTCATGAGCTCCTCCAGAAAGTCCGGAGGAAGCCCACCAAAAACCCGATAACCGGCCCGTCACCACATCCGGTTATGCGGGCGTTATACGGTCAGCGCCCGGCCGAGCGGGTCGCTCAGGCGCGCTTGAACTTGCCCCTGACGTGCACCGGCACGCCCTTGCCCAGCAGCTTGGGCAGTTCCTCTGCCACGTTCATCGGCAGGCGGACGCATCCGTGCGAGGCCGGGTAGAGCGGCACCGACAGCGCCCCGTGGAAGGCGATCCCGCCGTTGAAGAAGATCGGGTTGTACAGCTCGCCCAGGTACGACTTGTGCCACCCGCTCGCCCGCCACGTCGTGCGGTAGTTGCCGGTCGGCGTGCTCGCCGAGCCGCAGAAGCGCTGCGTCTTGCCCTGCCAGTCGGCGGTCTCGCAGTACGGGACGTTGCTGCCGGAGGACACGTGGGTGATCAGCTTCACCTCGCCGCGGACGTACAGCACCATGATCTGCTTGGTCAGGTCGACCTCGGCGCGGGTGGGCTTGCCGTTCGCGGCCAGCACCTTCGGCGTCTTCGGCGTCTCCAGCGCGTCCCACGTGCGACCGGCGATGGTGCTCGCCGGCTTGATGCCGTTGACCTTCTGGAACGCCCACACGGCCGCCAGCGTGGTGCCGCCGTAACGCCCGTCGGCCTTGCCCGGCCGGTAGCCCAACTCCTTCAGCCGCTTCTGCAGCCAGGTGACCGACTTGCCCTTGGCGCCCAGCTTGAGCGTCTTGCGCGGGGCGGCCACCGGCGCCTGCGTGGCGGCCGGTCCGCCCTGCCCCGCGGCGGGCGGGGCGGTCTGCGTGGTGGCTAAGGCGGTGGACGGCGCAGCGGGCGCGGCATGGTCGACCTGCGCCGCCCTCGTCCCGCAACCCGAGAGGACGACCGCTCCGGCCGTCAGGAGAGCAGCCGCTCCGGGCAGCCGTCGAACCTCCACGTTTACCACCTCTCCCACCATTCACCAACAGATCAGGAGACCCTATACCACTTACCAACAATGGGTAATCGGAGCGCCAACCTGTTTAGAGTGTCCCCATGTCTGAGAAGTTGCCGGCGAACGCCGTTGTCGTTGAATCCGCGCTGCGCGAACTGGGCGCGCAGGGTGAGATCGTCGTCCTGCCGGAGAAGGCTCCCACGGCGGCGACCGCCGCGGCGCAGCTCGGGTGCGAGGTGGGCGCGATCGCCAACAGCCTGATCTTCGACGCCGACGGGTCGCCGCTGCTCGTGCTGACCAGCGGCGCGCATCGCGTGGACGTCGAGCTGATCGCCCGTACGGCGGGCGTCGAGCGGGTACGCCGGGCCACGCCGGAGTTCGTCAGGCAGGCCACCGGCCAGCCCATCGGCGGGGTGGCGCCGGTCGGGCATCCGGCGCCCGTACGGACCCTGGTGGACAACTGGCTGGGCAAGCACGAGGTGGTGTGGGCGGCCGGCGGGCACCCGCACACGGTGTTCCCGACCACGTTCGACGAGCTGGTGCGCATCACCGGGGGCACACCCGTCGACGTCGAGTAATGTGCGACGGGTGATCGAGTTTCGCGGAGCCGGTCCGGCCGAGTTCGCCGAACGGCTGGAGACGGTGATCGGCATTTACACGGCGGCGATGAATCCCCCGCAGGAGCAGATCGCCGGCCGCAAGACCATCATGCGAAATCACTCGACATATCCCTATTTCCAGTGCTATTTCGCAGAATTGCGTGATTCGTCGCTAGATGCGGCTTCTGTCCCCGAATTCCCGATCGTCGGGTTCGCCTACGGCTTCCGGGGTGCGCCGGGACAGTGGTGGCACGACGTCGTCCTGCGGGGCCTGGCCGAGCGGCTGGGCCCCGAGGCGGCCGGCGCCTGGATGGGGCACGCGTTCGAGCTGGCCGAGATCCACGTACACCCCGACTACCAGGGTAAGGGCATCGGCCGCGCCATGATCCGCACCCTGTGCGCCGGCCGCCGCGAGCGCTCGGCCATCCTGTCGACCCACGACCAGCCCACGGCCGCCCGCCACCTCTACGCCAGCATGGGCTTCACGGACCTGCTGACCGCGTTCGTCTTCCCTGGCGGCCACGAGGAGTACGCGATCGCGGGCCGCCCCCTGCCGCTCCCCTGACGGCCACCCCTCCCTTTGCCCGACCCTTTTACCTGGGCTTCACGGCTGAGGTCTCTGTGGCCCACGGGTTTGCCGAGCATGACGTGCGGGCACCATTCATGACAGAAAGTGACGGCACCTTTACTCCATGGCTACTGTCCCCTGCCCGTCACCCGCCCGGTCCCCCTGCGGGCGGGTGGCGGGCTCCCCACTGCCAGGACCCGGTTTCAGCGGCGGTCAGGCCGAGAGGGAGACCTGGTCGAGTCGTTCGAACACCTCGCGAGACGCGCTCGACCGGTTGAACGTGATGAAGTGGATCCCCGGAGCGCCCTCGTCGAGCAGGCGCTGGCACAGCTCGGCGCCGTGGTCGATGCCGAGCCGCCGCACCGCCGCCGGGTCGTCCTTGACCGCCTCGAAGCGCGCCGCCACGCCGGGCGGGAACGGGGCGCCCGAGAGCTGCTCCGAGCGGGCGATCGTGCTCATCTGCGTGACCGGCATGATGCACGGGATGATCGGGGTGTCGCAGCCCTTGGCCACCACCCGGTCGCGCAACCGCAGGTAGTCGTCGGCCTGGAAGAACATCTGGGTGATCGCATAGTCGGCCCCCGCCCGGCACTTCTGGACGAAGTATTCGGTGTCGGACTCGATGGACGGCGAGCGCGGATGCTTGTAGGGGAAGGCGGCCACGCCGACGCAGAAGTCTCCGGCCTGCCGGATCAGGCGTACGAGATCCTCGGCGTAGAGCACGCCCTCGGGATGGCGCACCCACTCGGCGGCCGGGTCGCCGGGCGGGTCGCCGCGCACCGCCAGGATGTTGCGCACGCCCGCGTCGGCGAAGCGGCCCACGAGGTGGCGCAGCTCGCGCACGGAGTGGTTGACCGCGGTGAAGTGCGCCACGGGGGTCAGCGTCGTGTCGTGGGCGATCCGCTCGACGATGTCGACCGTGCGGTCGCGGGTGGACCCACCCGCCCCGTACGTCACGGACACGAACGTGGGCCGCAACGACTCCAGCTCCCTGATCGCGCGCCACAACTGCCGCGCCCCCTCGTCGGTCTTCGGCGGGAAGAACTCGAAGGAGAACGACCGCGCGCCGGAGGCGAGCATGTCGCGGACGGTGGGAACACGATCGGGCCGGATGGAGGATCGACCAAGCGCCATGAGCCCAAGGCTACCGTCAGTTCCGCCGATCCACCGGGTCGCTGGAGACACCTGGGCATCCGTGCCCGGCCGTACGGCCACTAGTCTGCTGGCATGACCACTGACGCCGCCGGCATGGGCACCTTGCGCGCGCAGGTGGAGCGCGCCCTAGCGGAGTTCGTCGAACGGCGGCTGCCGGCGGACGGCGAGCCCGACTTCGCGCCGCTGCGCAAGGCCGCCGACGAGCTGCTGTCGGGCGGCAAGCGCCTGCGCCCGGCCTTCTGCTACTGGGGCTGGCGCGGCGCGGGGGGCGCCGACGTGCCCGGCATCTTCACCGCCGCCGCCTCCCTGGAGCTGCTGCAGGCCAGCGCGCTGGTGCACGACGACGTCATGGACAAGAGCGACCTGCGCCGGGGCATGCCGTCGGCGCACCGCCGCTTCGAGGCGATGCACGTGCGCTCGGGCTGGCAGGGCTCGGCGGGCCAGTTCGGCGAGGGCGCGGCGATCCTGCTGGGCAACCTGCTGCTGATCTGGTCGGGCGAGATGTGGCGGCGCAGCGGGCTGCCGCGCGAGTCGCTGGAGGCGGCCCAGCCCGTCCACGACCACATGCGCAGCGAGCTGATGTGCGGCCAGTACCTCGACCTGCTGGAGCAGGCGACCGGGGAGAACACGTTCGAGTCGGCGCTGCGGGTGGCGCTGTACAAGAGCGGCAAATACTCGGTGGAGCAGCCGCTGCGGCTCGGCCTGACGCTCGCCGCCCGCGAGAACGCGCCGTGGATGGACGAGCTGTGCACCGGCTACGGCCGCCGGGTCGGAATCGCGTTCCAGCTCCGCGACGACATCCTCGGGGTGTTTGGCGACCCGGCGCAGACGGGCAAGCCCGCGGGCGACGACCTGCGCGAGGGCAAGCGTACGATGCTCATCGCCCGCACGCTGGCGGCGGCCTCCCCCGCGGCCGCGGAGACCGTGCGGCGGCTGCTGGGCGATCCCGGGCTGGACGAGCGCGGGGTCGAGGCGCTGCGGGAGATCATCGACGACACGGGCGCGCTGCGGGAGTGCGAGGACCTGATCGGCGACTACCTGGGCGAGGCGCTGGCGGCCCTCGAGTCGGCCCCGGTCACCTCGGAGGCGCGTACGGCGCTGGCCGAGCTGGCGATCGCGGCCACCTCGCGCAAGACCTGAGGCCCCGAGAAGGGTAAGGGGCGCCCGCCGGTCAGGCGGGCGCCTCGGGGATGATCAGCCCGCTGCGAGGCGTTTGGCGAACTCCGCGGCCGCCGCGCCGGGGTCGTCGGCGTCGGTGATCGCGCGGACCACCACCACCCGGCTCACCCCGTACGACATCACGTCGTCGAGGTTGCCCAGGTCGATGCCGCCGATCCCGAACCACGGCCGCGACGTGCCCAGCGCCGCCGCGTGCGCCAGCAGGGACGGGCCGGGGGCCGGACGCCCGGGTTTGGTGGGGGTGGGCCAGACGGGCCCGCAGCAGAAGTAGTCGACGCCCTCCTCCACGGCCGCGGCGGAAGCCTCGGCGGCGGAGTGGGTGGACCGTCCGATGACGATGTCGTCGCCGAGTATCTCTCGCGCGACCGTCACGGGAAGGTCGTCCTGCCCCAGATGGAGCACGTCGGGGCGGGCGGCGTAGGCGAGGTCCGCCCGGTCGTTGACGGCCAGCAGCCTGCCGTGCCGGTCACAGGCGTCGCGGAAGTGCTCGAGGAGCGCGAGTTCTTCGCGCGCCTCGAGACCCTTCTCCCGCAGTTGGATGATGTCCACTCCGCCGGCCAGCACCGCATCGAGGAACTCCGCCAGGTCGCCGCGGTCGCGGCGGCCGTCTGTGCAGAGGTAGAGGCGGGCGTCAGAAAGCGAGGGCCTGGGCACGCCGCTTCACCTCGGTGTGACGACCGGCCTTGATCGCCTGGATGGGCGACCCCGGCAGGGTCTCGTCTGGGGTGAAGAGCCAGCGCAGCGACTCGACGTCGTCGTAGCCGGCGTCCTGCAACACGGTCAGCGTGCCGGGCAGGCCCTTCATCACGTCTTGGCCGTCGAGGAACACCGCGGGCACCTGCGGCCCGCCGCTGCCCCGGCGCACGCCGAGGAGCTTGTGGTCCTTGAGGAGTTGTTTGGCCCGCCCGAGCGGAAGGTCGAGGCGCGTGGCCACTTCGGGGAGAGTGAGCCACTCGTCGACGAGCTGGTCGGTCTCCCGGTCGATCTGTGCAACAGAAAGCGTCACGAAACCACAACTACCACATGGCGCGCTTGCTCAAACAACACAATCCCGTAGGGAGACCTGTGGATCTACCAGGCGCTCCACGTCGAGGCGGTGGCCGGCCTCGATGATGCGCCGCCCCTGGACGAGGTCGCGCGGCCGGTCGACGGCCAGCACCGCGGCCAGCGTGTCGCCCTCGGTGAGCCACACGGCCGACCACTTGCCCTCGGGCTCGCCCCGGTAGACGAGCCGCTCGCCCGCGGGGTGGTGGCCGGCGTACTGGAGCATGTGGCCGAACTGCTCGGACCAGAAGTACGGCACCGGGTCGTAGACCGCCTCCTCCCCCAGCAGCGTCGCGGCGGCCACCTCGGGGGCGTTGAGCGCGGTGTCCCAGTGCTCCACCCGCAGCCTGGTCCGCCAGCGGCGCGACCACCAGGCGGCGCAGTCGCCGACGGCGACGGTGCCGGGCAGCGAGGCGCGCAGGTGCTCGTCGGTCACGACGCCGTTGTGCAGGTCGATGTCGGCGCCGGCCAGCCATTCGATCGCGGGACGCACGCCGATGCCGGTCACGACGACGTGGGCCTCGACGAACTCGCCGCCCACCAGGCGCACGCCGCCCTCGTCGACCGACTCGACCATGGTGTCCAGGCGCAGGTCGATGCCGTCGTACCAGGGCAGGGTGCGGGCCCCGATCCCGGTGCCGACGGCGGTGGCGAGCGGGGTGGCGGCGCTCTCGACGACCGTGACGGCGCACCCGGCGCGGCGGGCCGCGGTGGCCACCTCCGCGCCGATCCAGCCCGCGCCGATGACCACGACGCGGGCTCCCGGCACGAGCACGGCCCGCAGCTCGTGGGCGTCGTCGAGGGTGCGCAGGACGTGCTGGGGGCCGTCGCCGGGCAGCCTGATCGGCTCGGCGCCGGTGGCGATGACCAGGCCGTCGTAGCGAAGCTCGCCCTCGGTCGTCTCCACGACGCCCGCGCGCAGCGACTTGGCGCTCACCCCCGGGCGGAAGTCGACCTCCATCGCGTGCAGGTCGGTGTCGACGAAGCTCGTGTCGGCCTCGCCCTTGAGCACGGCCTTGGACAGGGGCGGCCGGTCGTAGGGCCGATGGCGCTCCTCACCCAGCAGGGTGATCCGGCCGGTGAAGCCGCGCCCGCGCAGGGCCTCCACCGTACGCACTCCGGCCAGGCCGGCTCCCACCACCACGACATGGTTCACGTTCATGACCATAACGGGGGCGGTGCGTGCGTCCGTCACCGAGGCCGTAGGCTGTGGGCGTAAGACGCGCGGGAGTCCGGCCGTAACCGGGCTGAGAGGAAGGCTTTGCCGGGCCTTCGACCGCAAGACACCTGATCCGGATCATGCCGGCGAAGGGAGCGCAGGTGGACGTGATCGTGGGCGGCGGGGTCGTCGGGCTGTCGGTGGCCTGGCGGCTGGCGCGCGAAGGGCGGCCCGTCACCGTCGTCGACCCGGCCCCGGGCACGGGGGCCTCGCACGCGGCCGCGGGGATGCTGGCCCCGGTCAGCGAGGTGACCTACACCGAGGCGCCGCTGCTGCGGCTGGGGGTGGCCGCACTGCGCCGCTGGCCCGCCTTCGCCGCCGAACTCACCGCGGAGGCGGGCGCGGAGGTCGGCACGGGCGGTGGTGGCCTGCTCGATCTGCGTTCTGACGGCACGCTCGACGTGGCCTTCGGCGCCGACGACCTGGCCGCGCTGGACGAGCTGGCGGCGTTCATGGAGAAGCTGGGGCTGACGGTCGAGCGCCTGACCGGGCGCGAGTGCCGCCGCCTGGAGCCCATGCTGGCCCCGTCCGTACGCGGCGGGCTGCTGGCGCCCGGCGACGCCTGGGTGAACCCGCGCCGGGTGACGGCGGCGCTGCTGACCGCGCTGGAGCGGCGCGGCGTGCCCGTGGTGCGGGCGCGGGCGCGCGAGCTGCTGCGCGCGGGCGGCGCCGTCACGGGCGCGATCACCGGCGTGCGCCTCGACGGGCCCGGTGGCGAGATCCTGGAGGCAGAGCGGGTGGTGCTGGCCGCCGGAGCCTGGAGCACCGAGCTGGCCGAGGTGCCGGTACGCCCGGTCAAGGGGCAGATCATGCGGTTGCGCTCGCCGCGGCCGCTGCTCACCCGCTGCGTACGCGGCACCGTGCACGGCTCGTCGGTCTACCTGGTCCCCCGGGGCGACGGTGAGCTGGTGGTCGGGGCCACCCAGGAGGAGCTGGGCTTCGACACCCGGGTCACGGCCGGCGGCCTGTACGAGCTGCTGCGCGACGCCAGAGAGCTGGTGCCGGGCGTCACCGAGCTGGAGATCGGCGACGTGGTGGCCGGGCTGCGTCCCGGCACGCCGGACAACCTGCCGCTCATCGGCCCGAGCGGCACCCCGGGGCTGACGTACGCGACCGGGCACCATCGGGGCGGCGTGCTGCTGGCCCCGCTCACGACGGCCATCCTGCTGGGCGAGGAGAGCGAGCTGGCGGCGCTGTGCGCCCCAGGGAGATTTCGGGAAATTTCATGATTGTTAGCATCAACGGGGCCGCGCACGAGGTGGCCGAAGGCACGACCGTGGCGCAGGCCGTACGCACATTGACCTCGGCCACCACCGGCGTGGCCGTGGCACTGAACGACGAGGTGGTCATCCGCGGCGCCTGGGAGACGACGGCGCTCAGCGACCGTGACCGCGTGGAGGTTCTGACGGCGGTGCAAGGTGGATGATCTGATCATCGCCGGGGAGAAGTTCTCCTCCCGGCTCATCATGGGCACGGGCGGCGCCCCCTCGCTCGAGGTGCTCGACCAGGCGCTGGCGGCGTCGGGCACCGAGCTGACCACGGTGGCGATGCGGCGGCTCGACCCCGGCGCGCGCGGCTCCGTGCTCGACGTGCTGCGCGGGCGCGACATCAAGGTGCTGCCGAACACCGCGGGCTGCTTCACCGCGGGCGACGCCGTGCTGACGGCGCGGCTGGCCAGGGAGGCCCTGGGCACGAACTGGGTCAAGCTCGAGGTCATCGCCGACGAGCGCACGCTGCTGCCCGACCCGATCGAGACGTTCGACGCGGCCGAGCGGCTGGTGGCCGACGGGTTCGTGGTGCTGCCGTACATCGGGGACGATCCCGCGCTGGCGCGGCGGCTCGAGCAGGCCGGCTGCGCGGCCGTGATGCCCCTGGGGGCGCCGATCGGCTCCGGGCTGGGCATCCGCAACCCGCACAGCATCGAGCTGATCGTGGAGGCCGCCGGCGTGCCGGTGATCCTCGACGCGGGCATCGGCACGGCCAGCGACGCCGCCCTGGCGATGGAGCTGGGCTGCGACGCCGTGCTGCTGGCCACGGCCGTCACCCGGGCGCAGCGGCCCGACCTCATGGCGGCGGCCATGAAGGGGGCGGTGGCGGCCGGGCGGCAGGCGCGGCAGGCGGGGCGCATCCCGCGCCGCCGCTACGCCGAGGCGTCCTCGCCGATGACGGCGTGACGTCGGTTCCACCCGCGCGGCCCCGGCCGTGGAGGTGCCACTCGCGCGGCCTTGGCCGTGGAGGTGCCGCCCCGAGGTGAGGGCGTTCCAACGGCACGTCTCCGCATCGGTTTCGGGCGGTAGGGCCATGCCGGGGCCAAAACGCCCGTAAACTCGGCGGGGTGGATACGACGACTGCGGACCCCCTGGTCGGGCGGCTTCTCGATAGGCGCTACCGCATCGAGAGCCGGATCGCCCGGGGCGGTATGGCGACCGTCTACCTCGCGCTGGACATCCGGCTCGACCGGACGGTGGCGCTGAAGGTCATGCATCGCTCGCTCGCCGACGACCCGGCGTTCGTCCGGAGGTTCATCGGCGAGGCGAAGTCGGTTGCCAGCCTGTCCCACCCCAACGTGGTGCACGTCTTCGACCAGGGCACCGACAACGACATCGTCTACCTGTCGATGGAATACGTCCCCGGCCGCACCCTGCGCGACATCCTGCGCGAGCGCGGCAGGCTCCCGGCCCGTGAGGCCCTCGAGATCATGATCCCGGTGCTGGCCGCCCTCGGCGCGGCCCACCAGGCCGGGATGGTGCATCGCGACGTCAAGCCGGAAAACGTGCTGATGACCGACGACGGCCGGGTCAAGGTCGTCGACTTCGGCCTGGCCAGGGCGATCGAGGCGACCAACCAGACCCGCACCGGCATGATGATCGGCACGGTCGGCTACATGGCGCCCGAGCAGGTCACCATGGGCGCCGCCGACGTCCGCAGCGACGTCTACGCGGCGGGCATCATGCTGTTCGAGCTGGTGACGGGGCAGCAGCCCTACGACGGCGAGACGCCGATGGCGGTGGCCTACCGGCACGTCCACGACACCGTGCCGCCGCCGTCCTCGGTGGCGCCCGACGTGCCGCCGCTGATCGACACGCTGGTGGGCCACGCGACCGCCCGTGAGCCGCAGGAGCGGCCCGCCGACGCGACCGCGCTGCTGGTGGCGGCGGTCGACGCGCACCGCATGCTGCCGCGCATGAGCGTCCCGCCGGGCACCGGCCCGGTCCTGTCGCACACCCAGCCGCCGGCGGCCCACGCCATGTCCGCGGCGTCGGCGGCCCACTCGGCGGCGCAGTCGGCGGCGCAGTCGGTGCCGCAGGCGGCCCCCGGTCACACGCTGATCCAGCCGCGCGCGGAGGCGCCCGCGCACCGCGCGCGCCGGCCCAAGTGGCCCCTGGTGACGCTGGCCGCCGTGCTGGTGGTCGTGGTCGGGCTGGTCGGCTGGTACATCGCCCAGCCCGAATACGTCACCGTGCCCAGCCTGATCGGCTCGAAGCTCACCGACGCCGAGAGAGAGCTGGCGGCCCGGGGCCTGCAGGTGCGCGAGGCCGACGGCCAGTACGACGAGAAGCTCGCCGAGGGTCTGGTGCTCAACACCTCCCCGGTGGCCGGCGCCGAGTTGGAGGAGGGCTCGACGGTCACGCTGGTGCTCTCACTGGGCCCCGAGCGCATCGTGGTGCCCAACGTGTCGGGCATGACCGGCAACGACGCCCGCGCCGCGATCGCCAAGGCCGGGCTGACGGTCGGCACCGTCACCCGCGTGCCCAACGCGGGGGTCGAGCGCGACAAGGTGATCAGCACCTCGCCGCAGGTCGGCGCGAAGGTCAAGAAGAACGCCAGGATCAAGATCCTCGTCAGCGCCGGGCTCGTCATGCCCGACGTCTCCGGCATGCCGAAGGACGAGGCGGCCGGCTATCTCGGCGGGCAGGGCTTCCAGGTGCAGGTCAACGAGGTCGACGACGACGCCGAGCCGTGCACGGTCATCGCCCAGGCGCCCAAGGCCAAGGCCGAGGTCAACCAGGGCGCGCCGGTCATGATCACGGTGGCGCGGTGTCAGACGGACTTCTGGCAGTGGTTCAGCGGCGGCGACGCCGAGGCCCGCGACGACCAGCAGTTCAGCCTGGTGCCCGGGGTGATCGGGAAGAACGTCAAGGACGCCGAGGCCGAGCTGAAGGCGCTGGGCTTCACGGTGAAGGTGCAGCGGCTGGCGAACGGGGGCGTGGTGCAGTACCAGCGCCCCCTCCCCAACAGCGAGCGCCCCTCGGGCAGCACGGTCTACCTCTGGCAGTAGACCCGCGCGACCCGCCGGGCGTCAGGCCAGGTGGCCGTGGAGGCGGACCCGGGCCAGGCCGCCGTCCGGGTAGATGTCCACCCGCACGTGGGTGACGGGCTCGGCCGGGTCGAGGCGGAAGCGGTGCGGCGTGTCGGGCTGCAACCGGGTCCTGGGCAGCAGCGGCACCTCGCGCTCGCCGTCCAGGCCGGTCAGCGACACCGCGCCGGGCGCGTTGAACAGCAGGTTTGTGGTGTCGATCTCGGCCAGCCTGACGAGGCCGCGCCCGGCCAGCCGGATGACGAGCCAGTCGTTGCCCCGGTCGCGCCGCCGGGCGGTCTCCCAGCCCTCCGCCTGGTGGCGGGCGAGCCCCGGGGCGATGACGTTCGCGGGGGTCGAGTAGAACTCGTCGGAGCAAGCGGTGACCAGGCCGCCGTTGGCCAGGGCGGCCAGGTCGAGGCCGAGGCCCTCGTACGCGGTCAGGTCGGGGCGGACCTCCCCGTGCACCCGGAGCCGGGCGACGCCCCCGTCGGGGTGGATGTTGAGCCGTACGTGGGTGTACCGGCCCTCGTCGGCGATCTCGAAGTGGTGCTCGATGTCCCCCTTGAGCGCCGACCTCGGCACGATCTCGGTCCACGGGGCCGCGAGCACCTCCTCGGGCGACGGGTGCCCGGACACGGCCGCCGCCTCGACGGACGCGTACGGCGGGTAGTTGCCCTTGAACCAGGCCGTGTCGATCACCACGCCCCGGATCACGCCGGGCAGGCCGAGCCGCACCACGGCCCAGTCGTGGCCGGGCGTGCGGCGGCGGCGGGTCTCCCACCCGTCGTAGACCTGGCCCTTGTTGCCGAACGTCTCCGGGCGGAAGACCGGGCGGCCGGGCCTGATCAGGCTCTCCTTCTCGGCGAAGGACTCGTCGCTGGCCGCCACGACCGAGCCGCCGTAGGCGCGCAGGGCGAGGTCGGGCAGGCTGGTGAAGGGCGTCATCTAACGGGCTCCCCACTGGAATCGTCCGTGCGGGCCGCCGTCCACCGGGCGGCCGCGCAGCCAGGTGGTCAGGACGGCGCCCTTGAGCGTGCGGCCGTGGTACGGGGTGACGGGGTTCCTGTGGTGGAGGCGGGCCGCGTCGATCAGGTGGTCGGCCGCGGGGTCGAAGGCCACGAGGTCGGCATCATTGCCAACCTTTATCCCACCTTTTCCGGAAATATTGGCTATTGAGGCCGGATTGGCTGACATCCAGCGTACGACGTCCGCCAGGCCGTGCCCGCGCCGCGCGGCCTCCGTCCAGACGGCGGAGAGCCCGAGCTGGAGCGAGGCGATCCCGCCCCACGCGGCCGCGAAGTCGGGCACCTTCAGCTCGGCCGTCGAGGGCGAGTGATCGGACACCACGCAGCTCAGCACGCCCCTGGCCAGCCCGTCCCACAGCAGGTCGCGGTTGGCCCGCGAACGGATGGGCGGACAGCACTTGTACGCCGTCTCCCCCTCGGGCACCTGCTCGGCCGCCAGCGTCAGGTAGTGAGGGCAGGTCTCGGCCGTCACCGCCACGCCCCCGGCCCTGGCCGCCTCCAGGACCTCCAGGCACTCGGCGCCGCTGACGTGCAGGATGTGCACCCGGCACCCGGTCTCCTCCGCCAGCAGGACGACCGTCTCGACCGCGCTGCGCTCGGCGGCGCCGGGCCGCGAGTCGAGGAACTCCCGGTAGCCCGGCCCGCCCGGCTCGGCGAGCAGCGCCGGGTCCTCGGCGTGCACCACCATCAGCCCGCCGAACCCGGCCACCTCCTCCAGCGCGACCCGCAGCTCCGCCACCGACAGCGGCGGGAACTCCTCGACCCCGGACGGCGACATGAAGCACTTGAACCCGTGGACGCCGCGCTCGTGCAGAGGCGCGAGGTCCTTGACGTTGCCGGGCACGGCCCCGCCCCAGAACCCGACGTCCACGTGACACTTCCCCTCGGCGGCCCGCAGCTTGGCGTCGAGGGCCTCCGTGGTGACGGTCGGGGGGATCGAGTTGAGCGGCATGTCCACGATCGTGGTGACGCCCCCGGCGGCGGCCGCCCTGGTGGCGGAGGCGAAGCCCTCCCAGTGGGCCCGCCCTGGCTCGTTGACGTGCACGTGGGTGTCGACCAGGCCGGGCAGGAGGGCCAGGTCGCGCAGGTCGATGTCCACGGTGGTGGCGAGCGGGGCGGCGTGGTCGTACAGGGCGGCGATCTTCTCCCCCCGTACGGCGACGGCGGCGGGCCGCTCACCCTCGGGCGTGACGGTCCTGCGGGACCTGACGACCAGGTCGAAAGGGGTCATTCAGCTCCCCCCGGAAGCTGGTCGGCGGCGAGCCGGGCGGCGAGGCGTTCGAGCAGCGGCCCGGCCTCGGACATGCAGCGGGCCGGGTCGGGCTCCAGGTCCGTCAGGGCGTAGGCGGCCCCGATGCCCGCGGCCTTCAGCTCGGCGTCGCCGAGCGTACGGCGCCCGCAGACGGCGACCACGGGCACGCCCGCCCTGGCCGCGGCCTGCGCCACGCCGATGGGCGCCTTGCCGCGCAGCGACTGCTCGTCGAGCGAGCCCTCGCCGGTGATCACCAGGCGGGCCCCCTTCACGTGCTCGCCGAACCCGAGCAGGTCGAGCAGGTAGTCGATGCCGGGCCGGATCTCGGCGTGCAGGAACGCCAGCGCCGCGAACCCCACCCCGCCCGCCGCCCCCGCCCCCGGCGCGCCCGCCACGCCCATCGCGCGCGGGACGCCGTCGTGCTCCACGGCCCCCATCAGCCCGTGGGTGGCGGTGGCGACGGCTGCCAGCCGGGCCAGACCGGCCTCCAGCGTCGCGACGTCGTCGGCGGTGGCGCCCTTCTGCGGCCCGTAGACGGCGGCGGCGCCGTGGGGGCCGAGGAGCGGGTTGTCGACGTCGCTGGCCACCACGAACTCGACCCCCGCGACGTCGAGGAAGCCCGACAGGTCGATGCGGGCCAGCTCCCGCAGCGCAGCACCACCGCGCGGCAGGTCGTGGCCGTCGGCGTCGAGCAGGCGGGCGCCGAGGGCCTGCGCCAGGCCCGCTCCCCCGTCGGTGCAGGCGCTGCCGCCCAGGCCCAGGACGATCCGCTTGGCGCCGCGGCGCACGGCGTCGGCGATCAGCTCCCCGGTGCCGTAGCTGGTGGCGGTCAGCGGCTCCGGCTCGCCGGGCAGGCGGCGCAGCCCGGACGCCTCGGCCAGTTCGACCACGGCCGTGTCGGCGGCGTGCCAGGCGTACGAGGCGGGGACGCGCTCACCGGTCGGCCCGGTGACGTCGATCGTGATCCGGCTGAAGCCGCCCGCGACGGCGGCGTCGACCGTCCCGTCGCCGCCGTCGGCCACGGGCAGTTCGACCGTGGGCACACCGAGACCGGCGGACACGCGGGAGGCCACCTCGGCGGCCGTCAGCGACCCCTTGAACTTGTCAGGGGCGACAAGAACGTGCTGAACCACAACGAACTCCCACCTGATGATGAACAATGTCCTGACACGCCTTCCTGCCCGGTGCGAGCGGGCAGGAAGGCGTGACTCAACATCCTGGCATTCGCGTGTTACGGGGAGCCACGCCGGTGTCCCGCCGGGACTCGTCCGGAACTCTGGCAGGCGCGTCAGCGTAGGGGCACGTCGCGACGGGTAGAAGACCTAGTCCCCTAGGCAAAGGCGAGGTGCGGAAATGCTCCCTGGATGCGGCAACTGCAATTGTGAGGACGTGTTCAGCACGGCCAGGCCGCCGCGCTGGACGACGTGGTACGTCGAGTAGCGGTCGGCTGACCCCTCGGGCCCACGCCCCGTCGACGGCGGTGGCGTGGGCCTCGTCACGCCCGCCGCCCGGCCGGACGCCCGTTATGCTCACCACGGGAAAGGGGGCGTTCGTGACGATTCCACCACCGCAAGTCCGGCCGGCGCAGTCCTCGCCGCCGCTCGTCTCGACCCTGCGGCGGCGGGCGCGGCTCGCCCTGCGGCACCGGCTGGCCCGTAAGGCGGCCACTCCGGAGGAGGCGGCGGCCTCCGTGGTGGCGCTGCACGGCACCGACCCGGCCACGGTGTTCCTGTCGGCGGGCGCGCGGCTGGCCGCCCCCGATCCCGCGCCGGTCGAGCGATCCCTGTACGCGGACCGCACGCTGGTACGCATGACCGGCATGCGGCGTACGGTCTTCGTGGTGCCCGCGCGGCTCGTACCGGTCGTGCACCACTCCTCGGCACTGGCCATCGCCCGCAAGGAGCGCGCGTCGGTGCTGAAGCTGGTCGCGGAGGGCGGCTGGGACGCGGCGCGGCTCGAGGACGTCGAGGCCGCCGTGCTGCGACTGCTGGCCGAGTCGGGCGACGCGACGGCGGCCGAGCTGGGGGTGCTGGAGCCGCGGCTGCGCGAGCGGTTCAGGGTGGCCGTGGGCAAGCCGTACGAGGGGGTGGTGAGCGTGGGGTCGCGCCTGCTGCCCCTGATGGCGATGGACGGCAGGCTCGTCAGGGGCGCCCGCGTGTCCGGCACCTGGGTCAGCGGCACGCACTACTGGGGCCTGGCCCCCGAGATGGCGGAGCTGGCCGCGCACGAGGCGCAGGCGGAGCTGGTGTGCCGGTGGCTGGCGGCGTTCGGCCCCGGCACGGAGGCGGACCTCAAGTGGTGGACCGGCTGGACGCTCAAGGACGTCCGCCGCGCCCTGGCCGCCGTCGGCGCCGTGGCCGTGCGCCTGGACGAGGGCGCCGGCTACGTCCTGCCGGACGACCTCCCCGGCGAAGAACCCCACGACGGGCCGGACGGTGGGCCCGAGCCGTGGGCGGCGCTGCTGCCCGCGCTCGACCCGACCCCGATGGGCTGGCAGGCCCGCGACTGGTACCTGCCTCCCGAGCACCGGGCCGAGCTGTTCGACCGCAGCGGCAACGTGGGGCCGACCGTGTGGTGGGACGGCCGGGTCGTGGGCGGCTGGGCGCAGCGCCCCGACGGGGAGATCGGGTGGCGGCTGCTGGAGGACGTGGGCGCGGACGCCGTGGCCATGATCGAGGCCGAGGCGGCCGGGCTGGCCGCCTGGCTCGGCGACGTCCGGGTCACGCCCCGCTTCCGCACCCCGCTGGAACGGACGCTGTCCGCTCCAGGACCGTGAGGGGCGAGCCCCTGCGCACCTACGACACCGTGCGGACGAACTCCTCGAAGGAGTAACGGCCGTCCTGGTCGAAGTCGGCCTCCTGGCTCATGGCCCCGAGCGCCTCCTCCGAGAGCCCCGGGAAGTGCCGCCTCAGCTCGGCCTCGCTGATGTAGCCGTCGCCGTCGGTGTCGATCGCCGCGAACGTGTTCTTGAGCTGCGCCAGCCGCCCGTCTGGGAGTTCCTCCGCCACGAGACCGCCCTTTCCCTCTCGTTTCCTACCTTTCCACCCTAGTACGCAGGCACGGGACGGGATTCCCCCGGCCACTACGCCCCCACGCCGTCCTCGCTGCGGACCTGCCGGCCGGCCGTGACGCCGCGTTCGCGCGCCAGCCGCAGCAGCCGCCGGTGGGCCTCGGCGCCCGCGCGCCCTGCCGCGTCCTGGGCCAGCGTGCGCAGCTCGCCGTCGGCCACCACCGTGCGGCCCCCGACCAGCACCCTGGCCAGCGGCGGCGGGGGCCCGAAGACCAGCGCGCAGACCGGGTCGGCGACGGCCGCCGTGAACGGCCCGTCGATCCGCCACAGGGCGAGGTCGGCGAGCTTGCCGGGTTCGAGCGTGCCGAGTTCGGCCTCCCTGCCCAGGTTGCGGGCGCCGCCCAGGGTGGCCAGCTCCAGGGCCTGCCTGGCGGTGAGGGCCTCGGGGCCGTACCTGGCGCGCTGGAAGAGCAGCGCCTGGCGCATCTCCCCGGCCAGCGGGGTCAGCTCGGAGGAGGCGTTGCCGTCCACGCCCAGCCCCACGTTCGCCCCCTGGCGCAGCATCTCCGACACCCGGGCGATGCCCGCGCCGAGCCGCCCGTTGGAGGAGGGGCAGTGCGCGGAGCCGGTGCCGGTGGCGGCCAGCTTGCCGAGGTCGGCGTCGCTCAGGTGCACGGCGTGGGCGAACCAGACGTCCGGCCCGAGCCAGCCCAGCTTCTCCATGTAGTCGACGGGCCGCAGCCCGAACTGCTCCCGGCAGTGCTCCTCCTCGTCGAGCGTCTCGGCGAGGTGCGTGTGCAGCCGTACGCCCTTCGCGCGGGCCAGGGCCGCCGACTCGGTCATCAGCTCGGCGCTGGCCGAGAACGGCGAGCACGGCGCGACGGCGACGCGCAGCATGGAGGAGGGCGACGGGTCGTGGTAGGCGTCCACGGCCTCGGCCGTGGCGGTCAGGATCTCGTCCAGCTTCTCGACGACGTCGTCCGGCGGCAGCCCGCCCTGCGACTCCCCCCGGTCCATGGAGCCGCGCGCCGGATGGAAGCGCAGGCCCACCGCGCGGGCGGCCTCGATCTCGGCCGCGAGCAGGTCGCCCCTGCCCTTGGGGAAGATGTAGTGGTGGTCGCTGGAGGTGGTGCAGCCCGACAGCGCGAGCCAGCTCAGCCCGGCCGTGGCCGCGCCCGCGACGACCTCGGCGTCCATGGCGGCCCACACCTGGTAGAGGGCGACCAGCCACTCGAACAGCGTGGCGTCCTGGGCCAGCCCCTGCGAGGCCCACTGGTAGAGGTGGTGGTGGGTGTTGACCAGGCCGGGGGTGGCCAGGCAGCCGGTGCCGTCGATCCGGGTGGCGCCGGGGATCTCGGGGGCGGGCCCGGCGGCCACCTCGGCGATCCTGTCCCCTTCGATCCTGAGGTATCCGGACTCGATCTCGGGGCCGGTGACGGGGGCCACATGGACGTTCTCGATGATCACTGTCGTGCCGGTCACAGGGTGTCCGCCTTGCGTGCGGCGGCCAGGCGTACCGCGTCGAGGATCTTCTCGTAGCCGGTGCACCGGCACAGGTTGCCCGCCAGCGCCTCCCTGATCTCCGCGTCCGACGGCCGGGGCACGCGTTCGAGCAGGTCGTGTGCCTGCACCAGGAGTCCAGGCGTGCAGAAGCCGCACTGCACCGCCCCGCACTCCACGAACGCCTCCTGCACCGGATCGAGCCGGTCCCCGTCGGCGAGGCCCTCGACCGTGCGCACCCGCCGCCCCTCGGCCTGCCCCGCGGCCACCAGGCAGGCGCAGACGGGCAGGCCGTCCAGGTAGACCGTGCAGGAGCCGCACTCGCCCTGCTCGCAGGCGTTCTTGGAGCCGGGCAGGCCCAGGCGCTCGCGCAGCACGTACAGGAGGCTCTCGCCCTCCCAGACGTTCTCGGCGCTCTCCTCGCGGCCGTTGACGGTGAACGTGACGCGCATCAGGCGGCCCTCTTCTCCAGGTGGTCGTTCCAGGCCCAGGTGAGCGTGCGGCGGGCCAGCACGCCGATCGCGTGAACGCGGTAGGCGGCGGTGCCGCGCACGTCGTCGATCGGCGCGGCGGCGCGCGCGCACAGCTCGCCGAAGCGCCGCAGCAGGGCGGGGTCGAGCGGCGCGTCCCAGTCGAGCTCGGCGGCCAGCAGTTCCTCGGCCTCCAGGGCGCGGCGCGGGGTGGGCGCGGCCGAGCCGAGCCCGGTGCCGACCCGCCGCTCGCGCGGGTGCAGCGCGATCGCGAACGAGCACACCGCGATCACCATGGCGTTGCGCGTGCCGACCTTCGAGAAGTACTGCGGCCCGGTGGCGGGCGGCACGTGGACGGCCCTGATCAGCTCGTCCGGCTCCAGCGCGCTGCGCTTGACGCCGAGGTAGAACTCGGCGGCCGGGATCATCCTGACCCCGCGCCCGTACGACTCCACCTCGACCACCGCACCTGCCGCCAGCAGCGGCGGGTGGCTGTCGCCCGCGGGCGAGGCCGCGCCCAGGTTCCCGCCCACCGACCCGCGGTTGCGGATCTGCGGCGAGCCCACCGTACGGGCGGCCTGCGCCAGCCCCGGCAGCGGCCCGCCCAGCTCCTCGATGACCGCCGCGTACGGCACCCCCGCCCCCACCCGGCAGAACCCGCCCGCGATCGACCACTCCCGCAGCTCGGCCACCCGGTTGAGGTCGAGCAGCGTCTCCGGCCTGCGCACGTCGAAGTTCAGCTCGACCATCACGTCGGTGCCGCCCTGGATGGGCACGGCCTCGGGCCGGTCCGCCTTGGCGGCCAGCGCCTCCTCCCACGTCGTGGGGCGCAAGAAGTCCATGTCTGCCTACTCTCAGTCTGCCTACTCCCAGGCGAATCCGGCGTCGGGCGCGTCCTCGCGCAGCACGCCGCCCTCGATGAGTCCGTACGGGCGGTCGGCGGCGTAGAAGACCTCGTTGTCGTTGTCCAGGCCGAACGGCGACAGGTCCACCGCGAAGTGGTGCCTGTTCGGCAGGGAGAGCCTGATCTCGCAGATCCCGGGGCAGGCGGCCAGGGCCCGCTCGCCCATGGCGTAGAGGGTCTGCTGGAGGGAAAGGCTGTGGGTGCCCGAGAACGCGTCGAGCAGCGCCCCCCTGACCTGCTCGTACGACGTGTCGTAGGAGCGGGTCTCGTCCCCCGCGTGCCGCCAGCGGGCGGCGACCGCGGTGGCCAGCACGCGGTCGGCGGCGGGCGGGAGCGTGGTGTACTCGTCCACGAGGTAACCGTGGAACTCCGACCCCGTCGTGTTCAGCACCACCAGGTCCGTCAGCCCCGACACCACCGTACGACGCCCGTCGCGGTCGTGGTGCACCACGCACGTGCGCACCTCGCCCCCGTCGCGCACGAACGAGTGCGGTCCCGCGCGGTTCCAGCCGTACTCCTCGATCTCCACCCTGGCGTGGTGGATCGTCGGCTGCGTGGCGGTGAAGTGCCCCGCCAGCCGGAGCGCGAACTCCTCGATCTGGCCGACGCCGTGCCGCCTGGCGAAGGCGTAGACGGTGTTCTTCTGCGTGTCGGTCGGCAGCACGGCGGCGTTGTCGCCGGTCAGGTGGACCGCCTCCATGTCGCCCGACAGCGAGACGCTGACGTTGACGTCCTTGAGGTGGTGCACGGGGCCGTCCCTGACCACGTGGACGAGCCTGGTCTCCGCCTTGCCGTAGCGGTTCGCGCCGAGCCTGACGGTCATCTAGCTCCCTCGATAGGTGGAGTAGGCGTACGGGCTGAGCAGGAGCGGCACGTGATAGTGCTGACCGGGGTCGGTCACGGTGAAGGTGACGACCACCTCGGGGTAGAACGTCTCCTCCAGATACTCCCCCGTGTCGAACACCACCCGGTGGACCCCGGCCCCGGGGTCCCAGCCCTTGAGGCGGCCGTCGGCGTCGGTGCGTCCCTCGGCCACGACCCGGCCGTCGTGCTCGAGGCGTACGCGCAGGCCGGCGGCGGGGCGGCCGGTGACCGCGTCCAGCACGTGGGTGGAGAAGCTCATGCCCCCTCCCGCATCAGCTTCCCCAGCCGCAGCCGGGTGATCGCGGCCAGCTCCGCGCGGACGACCTCGCGCTCCCGCCGCCCTTCGTTGCCCAGCCGTTCCCTGAGCCCGGCCAGCATCTGGGAGCCGGAGAGCCCGGTGGCACAGACGAGGTAGACGTGACCGAACCGCTCCTCGTAGGCGCGGTTGCCGTCGGCGAGGGCGGCGCGCAGGCCGTCCTCGACGCCCGACTGCTCCTGCCGGGACCAGGCCGCCTGCCTGCCGCCGCCGTCCGCCCGCTCCCCGATCCTGGGGTGCGCGCTCAGGGCCTCCAGCACGTCGTCCCAGCCGAGTGCCCGCACGGCCGCCTCGGCGGCGGCCAGCAGCCCGTCCAGGTCCCCGTACGGCCTGCGCGCCGCCACCCGCGCGGCGAACGCGGGCGAGGCGCAGCAGGCCAGCAGACCGGCCTCGGCCTCGGCGGGCGGCCGGGCGTTGAAGACCAGGAGCGCGGCGTCACCGCCGGTGCCGGGGTCGTCGTCAGGGTCGTTGTCGGGCATGTCAGCAGTACACACACGCGCCCGCTGCCCGGTCCATCCCCGAGAACTCCCAATTCGCGCCCCGGATCGGCGGCACTTTTCGTGGCATGCTCCAACCCCCGCTCACATGGTGAAGACGGTCTTCCCCCTGGCGTGCCCGGCGGCCAGGCGGGACAGCGTGGCGGGGGCCTGGTCCAGGGGCACCTGGGCCTGCACCCGTACCCTGAGCCGACCGGCGTCGATCAGGTCGGCCAGCTCCGCCAGCGTCTGGCCGGTGACCCGGTTGACCACGTTCACGCCGCGCAGCTCCCTGGCGGCCAGCGCGTCGAGGTCGAGCGCGTGCACGATGCTGCAGATCACGCCGCCAGGACGCAGCAGCTCCTCCACGGGCTTGGTGGCGCCGGCCGGGGTGACCAGGTCGAGCACCGCGTCGATGCCGTCGGGGTGGGCGGCGAGCACCTGGTCGGCGAGCCGGCCCGTGGTGTGGTCGACGGTCTCGGCCGCGCCCAGCCCGCGTACGAGGTCCACGTCGGCGGGCGCGGCGGTGGCGACGACCCGGGCCCCCGCCAGTGCCGCGAGCTGGATGACCGCCTGGCCCACGCCGCCCGTCGCGCCGACGACGAGCACCGTGTGGCCCTCGTCCAGGCGGGCGGCCTCCACCAGGGTCCTGGCGGTCGCGCAGGCGGTGGGCACCGCGGCGGCCTGCTCGGGGATCATGCCCTTGGGCATGCGGGCGACGGGGCCGTCCTGGGCCACGACTCCGTACTCCGCGTAGCTGCCCAGGCCGCGCGCGGGGTCGCTGAAGCGACCGTAGACCTCGTCGCCCGGACGGAAGCCGCTCACCTCGGCGCCCACCGCGGTGACGACCCCTGCGCCGTCCTGGCCCATGATGAACGGGAACCTGGGTTGCATCCGGTGCTTCATGGCCCCAGCGGCGATCTTGGCGTCGACCGGGTTGTAGGCGGCGGCGCGCAGGCGTACGAGCAGCTCGCCTGGCTGAGGCTCGGGCTCGGGCGTCTCCACCAGCTCCGGGGCTGCCCCGAAGTCGGAAATGGCGATGGCACGCATGGACTCTCCTGTCTGGCCTGCGGGCGGACGCGTCAGGACGTTCCCCGCGGCGGGCGGCCCGAAGGGCGCGGGCCCGGTGTCTTGGACCAACCTTTGTCCGTACGCACCGGTCCGAGGGCGTCACCGTGACGGAGGCGTCCGCCGCCGCGCCTAGACTTGGAGCATCATGAGCGCGAAATCCCTGATCGGCGGACACGTGTCCGTGGCGGGCGGCCTGGCTACGGGCGGCCTGAAGTACATGGCCGAGATCGGCGCCGAGATGATCCAGGTGTTCGTCACCAACCCGCGCGGGTGGGCGCTCACCGAGGGCAGGCCCGAGGAGGACACGAAGCTGGCCGAGTCGGGCGTGGAGACGTTCGTCCACACGACCTATCTGGTCAACTTCGGCTCGCCCAGCCCCGAGACGCTGGCCCACTCCATCGCGACCGTGCGCCACACGCTGCGGCGCGGGGCGGAGATCGCCGCCAAGGGGGTGGTGGTGCACACCGGCTCGGCGGTGACGCAGCCGCACGACGACGCGATGCGCCAGGTGCGCGAAAACCTGCTGCCGCTGCTCGACGAGATCCCGGAGGGCGGGCCCGACCTGCTGCTGGAGCCGATGGCGGGCCAAGGGGCCATGCTGTGCGCCACCGTGCAGGACCTCGAGCCCTATCTGGCCGCGCTCGACCGGCATCCGCGCGTGGGCGTCTGCCTCGACACCTGCCACGCCTTCGCCGCCGGGCACGACCTGGCCGCCGAGGGCGGGGTGAAGGAGACGTTCGACGCCCTGCACGCCATCGCGCCCGGCCGGCTCAAGCTGATCCACGCCAACGACTCCAAGGACGTGTGCGGCGCGAAGAAGGACCGCCACGAGAACATCGGGGCCGGGCACATCGGCGCGGAGCCGTTCGCCGAGCTGATGCGGCATCCGGCGGTGGCCGGGGTGCCGATCTGCATCGAGACGCCGGGCAAGGCTCCCAAGCACGCCGAGGACATCGCCCTGCTGAAGAAGCTGCGCGACACCTGAGCCCGCGCCCCGGCCTCACCTGAGCCCGCGCTCCCGGCCTTCGGCGACGGCTGTGCGCGCGCCCACGCGTCCCCGGCGTCGGCCGGGCCCGTGCCGTGTGCCCGCGTCGGACCGTGTGCCCCGCAAAGACCGTGTGCCCGCGAAGACCATGCGCCCGCAAAGGCGGATGACGCTCCCATCGGCGCACGCACCGTGACAGGGGCGCCCACGTGCGCGATCCCACCGCCCCCGAAGGCCGGATCGCGGGCCGGTTCAGCGGCCGCGCAGGCGCCCCTTCACGGACCCGGCGTGGCGGGCCCCACCCCCCGGTCAGGGCCCGACCGCCGCGGCGACCTGCGCGTCGCCGGTGAAGCCGGCGCACCAGACCTGTCGTGAGCCTTCCGGCTCGTCCCCCCCGATGCGCCGGGTTGGCTTCCGATGCCGAAACACTACGGTCGCGATCTTGCGGGCGAAACCCCGTTTACGGACAGCGCGTCGAACGGTCAGTAGTCATCGACATACGGAGCGTGCTCATGCGACGAGCGGCCTTCGTGGTGCGACGAACGGTGGGCCGGGGGGCCCGCGAGTCGCTCGGGCAGATGCATCCTGGCCATCATCGAGCCCACTCCCCGAGGCGCGCGACCCGGTGTGACCAGGGAAATCATTATCATCCCTGCGAACGCGGCGGGTACGGCCACCGGCGCGGGGCAGGAAGTGAGCGCCCCCGTCCACACGCCTGCCTGCTCCGCCACCACCAGCGCCGCCGTCACGCCCCCGCCGAGCGCGATCCCGGCCACCACGCCCGCGTCCGTGAGCCGGGGCCACCAGATGGCGAGCACGAGCATGGGGCAGAACGTGGCCGCCGAGAGGCTGAAGCCCAGCAGCATCAGCGGCACCGACGCCCCGGGCGCGGAGGCCGCCGTCAGGGCCAGCGCGGCCACCATGACCGCCGCCACCGCCGCCCGGAACGAGCGCGCCCCACCCCGAGCCCCACTCCGCACGCCACCCCGCACGCCACCCCGCGACACGCACGCCGACACCGCGCCCCCGACGGCCGCCAGCACGCCTCCCGTGGTGGCCAGGAAGGCCGCGAACGCCCCGGCGGCCAGCAGACCCGTGAGCGCCTCCCCCACACCCCCGGGAAGCAGCCTGGCGGGCAGCAGGAGCATCATCTCGTCGGCCGCGGCCCCCCGCACATGTACGTGCCCCAGCACCCCGTACAGCGGCGGCACGACGCAGAAGGTGGCCAGCATCACCTGCGTGGCCACGATCGCCCGCCGGGCCCCGCTCCCGTCGCCGCACGTGTAGACCCGCACGATCACGTGCGGCAATCCCACGGTGCCCAGCGCGCAAGCCAGCAGGACGGCCAGCACCCCCGGCAGCGACGGGTCGCCCGCCCCCGCCAGCTCCGCGCCCCCGGCCCGGTACGCCCCCTCGAACCAGGCCGCCCCGCCCGTGGGCGACCGGCCCCCCGAGGCCCACCAGCAGGCCGCCCCCACCCCGAGGAAGACGACCAGCTTCAGCCAGAACTGCGCGGCCTGCACGCTCGTCACGCTGCCCAGCCCTCCGGCGAACGCCACGCCCAGCGCCGCCGCCGCGACGGCCGCCCAGCCCAGCCACGGCGGCAGCCCGGTCAGCAGCCGCACCACGGCCCCGGCCGCGTGCAACTGCGCGACCAGCAGGACCAGCCCGATGACGAGCACGAAGCAGGTGGTGAAGCCGCGCAGCCGCGCCGAGCCCAGCCGCCATTCGGCGAAGTCCGGCAGCGTGTACGTCCCCGAGCGCCGCAACGGCGCCACCACCAGCGCCAGCACCAGGACGAACCCGGCCGCCGCCCCCGCCGGATACCACAGCATCGGCGAGCCGTGGGCGGCGATGAGCCCGGCCGTGCCCAGGCAGGCGGCGGCCGAGGTGAACTCGGAGCTGATGGCCGCGCCGTTCCACCAGGGGGGAACGGCCCTGGCCGCCACGTGGAAGTCCGACGCCCCGACGGAACGGCGTGGCCGCGCGGCCCCCGCCACGACGCCCAGGACGCCGACGAAGGCGATCCCGGTCAGCACCGCGAGGCTCATCGTTCCAGCCGCTCGGCCCGCCTGAGCTGGCGCACGGCCAGCGCCACCCACGCCGCCTGCACGGCCACCGACAGCGCCACCCAGGCCCACGGGTCGGGCACCCAGGCCGCCAGGACGGGCGCGCCGACCAGCAGCCCGGCCACGGCGGCCACGGTGCGCAGCCCCTGCCGCAACTGCAGGCCCACGATGGCGGGCACGCCGGTGGCGGCGCTCCCGTCGGGGGAGCTGACGGAGGCGGGACGGACGGAGACAGGGCGGACGGAGGCGAGACGGACCGAGGCAGGGCGGACCGAGGCGGAGCCGCGCCCGAGCGCGGCGGGCCGTCGCGACACGACGACGCGCCGGCCCTCGTTCACCGGGCCACGCCCCTGCGTCCGGGCGGGGTCACGAGATCACTTCCCGGTGCTGGCGGACGAGTTGCTCGCGTACCTGGCGGCTGTGGCGCCTGCTGACCCGCAGCGTCTCGGTGCCGACGGTGAGCGTCACCCGGCCGCCGTCGAACCTCAGCTCGCTGACGTGCCGGCCCGAGACCAGCGTGCTGCGGTGGATGCGGATGAACCCGGCCTCCGACCAGCGCCGCTCCAGCGCGGCCAGCGACATGCGGACGAGGTAGCTGCCGTCGACGGTGTGCAGGCGGACGTAGTCGCCCTTGGCCTCGGCGTACCAGACGGCCTGCTGGGGCACGAACCGGGTGCGCCCGCCCAGCTCGACCGGGATCACGTCGTCCTGGGCCGGCTCGGGCGCGGGGCAGGTGACGGCCTCCAGCCTGCGTACGGCCTCCGACAGGCGCTCGGCCCTGACCGGCTTGAGCAGGTAGTCGACCGCCTCCAGCTCGAACGCCTGCACCGCGCAGTCGTCGTGGGCCGTGACGAACACCAGCCGCGGCGGGCTGGGGAAGCCGCCGACCAGCCTGGCCAGGTCGAGCCCGTCGAGGCCGGGCATCCGGATGTCGAGGAACACCCCGTCGAGCCGCTCCCCGCCACCGATCATCTGGACCATGTCCTGCAGCGCCGTGACGCCGTCGGCCGCGGTCGCGACGTGCTCGACGCGCTCGTCCTGGCGCAGCAGGTAGGCGAGCTCCTCCAGAGCGGGCACTTCGTCGTCGACGGCCAGAACCCTCAGCATGTGCACCACGCTGCCGTATAAGAGCACAGGTCACAAGAGTCACGTCAGCATAGCGTAATGTTTTGACCACATGGAGCCAGGTCTGGTCTTGGGCACGCGAAGGCTCACCTTCGTGCCCGCGCCCAGGCCGGTCTCCACGACGAGCCCGTAGCCGTCGCCGTAGATCTGGCGCAGGCGCAGGTCCACGTTGGCCAGGCCGATGCCGCTGCCCTCGCGGGCCGGGTCCTCGTCCAGCAGGCGGCGCGCGCACTCGGGGTCCATCCCGGCGCCGTCGTCCTCGACCGTGATGTGCGCCTCGAGGCCCGCGTCGCGCACCACCACGCGGACCTCGCCGAGCCCGCCGCGGCCGCGCATGCCGTGCTTGATGGCGTTCTCGACCAGGGGTTGCAGGCACAGGAACGGCACCGGCACGGGCAGCACCTCCGGCGACACCCGCATGCTGAAGCGCAGCCTGTCGCCGAACCTGGCGCGTTCGAGCAGCAGATAGCGGTCGACGCAGGTCAGCTCGTCGGCCAGGGTGGTGAAGTCGCGGGCGCGGCGCAGGGCGTAGCGGGAGAAGTCGGCGAAGTCGAGCAGCAACTCGCGGGCGCGCCTGGGGTCGGTGCGCACGAACGAGGCGATCGTGGTGAGCGCGTTGTAGACGAAGTGCGGCGAGATCTGGGCGCGCAGGGCGCGCATCTCGGCCTCCGTCGCGCGCCGCCGGGAGGAGTCCAGCTCGGCCAGTTCGAGCTGGCCGGACACCCAGCGGCCGACCTCGGTCACGGTACGCACGAGCGCGGCGCTGACCTGGTCGTCGAAGGCGGCCAGCGCGCCCACCACCGAGCCGGCCACGGTCAGCGGCACCACGACGGCCCCCTGCGGCTCGCCGGGGAACACCTGCGCCCGTCCCGCGGCCAGCGTGGCGCGGGCGTGGGCGAGCACGTCGCCGGTGCACGGCCCCTCCCAGGCCAGCGCGGCGTCGACGGAGGTGATGGCGACGGCCTGGGTGCCGAGCAGGGCGCGCAGGTGCCGTACGGCCTTGCGGGCGGAGTCGCGGTCGAGCCCGGCGCGCAGGGCCGGGGCGGCCAGCGCGGCGACGTGCAACGTGGTGAACGTCGCGTCGTCCGCCCTGCGGCGCTCCGGCGGCCCCTGGCGGCGTCCGAGGGCGCGGGCGAGCCCGTAGCCCAGCACGAACGCCAGACCGGACACCAGACCGGACGCCGCCACGCACGCGGTGGTCAGCATGCGGAAACCGTAGCCAAAACCGAGCGTGCCCGGGAGGAAACCCGCAGTGAGGTCAGGGCGGCCCTTCGCCGGGTTCTTCCTGGTAGGAGTAGCGCTGCTCGCACCAGGGGTCGGCCACGTTGTGGTAGCCGCGCTCCTCCCAGAAGCCGCGGCGGTCCTCCAGGAGGTATTCGATGCCGCGCACCCACTTGACGCTCTTCCACGCGTACAGGTGGGGCACCACGATGCGCAGCGGGAAGCCCCGGTCGGGGCTGAGGGGCTTCTCGTCGAGCTCCATGGCGAACAGGGTGCCGGGCGCGGCGAAGTCGGACATCCGCAGGTTGGCGCTGTAGCCGTACTCGGCCCAGATCATCACGTGGCGCACGCCGGGGCCGGGCGGGGCGGCGCCCATGATCGTGGCCGGGGCCACGCCGCGCCACTCGTTGGCCATGAGCGAGAACTTGGTGACGCAGTGGAAGTCGGCGATGGACGTGGTGCGGGGCAGCCGCTCGAAGTCGTCCCAGGACAGGCAGTGCTCCTGGCCCGAGGCGGTGGCGCCGAAGACGCGGAAGTCCCAGGTGTCGGGTTTGAACACGGGCACCCTGCCGTAGTGGATCACGGGCCGGCCGCGCGGGACGTACTGGCCTGGAGGCAGGCGCGACTCCTCCACGATCACTCCCCTCACCGGTCTCGCGTCTTGGGCCATCCTGCCACCGGACGGCCAGTGCCTCACCAGTGGGTGCGGTGCGCTAACCTGGGTGACTATGCGCACCGCGTGGCTGTTTTGGTATGGCGACGGACCCGAGTCCGTTCGCCATCTGATGCTGCGCTAGCAGACAGGCGAACGAAGGCCCCGGGTCCACGAGGACCCGGGGCCTTCTGCGTTTTTCCAGCGGTTTCCCAGTTTTCCAGCGGTTTTCCCACACAGAGAGCGAGCAGCACATGGTGATCGTGATGGGCCCCGAGGCCACCGCGGACGATCTCGCGGCGATCGTGTCCGTCGTCCAGGCGGCAGGGGTGGAGGCGTTCGTCAGCAAGGGGGTGCGGCGCACCATCGTCGGCCTGGTCGGCGACGTGGCCCAGCTCGACGCGGCGAGCCTGCGGGGCATGGCCGGGGTGCGCGACGTCATGCGCGTGTCGACCCCGTACAAGCTGGTCAGCAGGGAGAACCATCCGGAACGCTCCACGGTCCACGTGGGCGGCGTGCCGATCGGCCCCGACACCGTGACGCTGATCGCGGGGCCGTGCGCGGTGGAGACCCACCAGCAGACGCTCGACGCGGCCAGGATGGCGCAGGCGGCCGGGGCGGTGCTGCTGCGCGGCGGGGCGTTCAAGCCGCGCACCTCCCCGTACGCCTTCCAGGGGCTGGGCGAGAAGGGCCTGCGCATCCTGGCCGACGTGCGCGAGGAGACGGGCCTGCCCATCGTCACCGAGGTCGTGGACGCCCAGGACGTCGAGCTGGTCGCCTCCTACGCCGACATGCTGCAGGTCGGCACCCGCAACATGCAGAACTTCGCGCTGCTGCAGGCGGTCGGCGCGGCCGGGCGGCCGGTCATGCTCAAGCGCGGCATGAACGCCACGATCGAGGAGTGGCTGATGGCCGCCGAGTACATCGCGCAGCGCGGCAACCTCGACATCGTGCTGTGCGAGCGGGGCATCAGGACGTTCGAGTCGGCCACCCGCAACACGCTCGACGTGTCGGCCGTGCCGGTGGCGCAGCGCCTGTCGCACCTGCCGGTGATCGTCGACCCCTCGCACTCGGGCGGGCGGCGCGACCTGGTGCTGCCGCTGACCCGGGCGGCCGTCGCGGTGGGCGCCGACGGCGTCATCATCGACGTGCACCCGCGTCCGGAGCAGGCGCTCTGTGACGGGCCGCAGGCCCTGGTCGACGCCGATCTGGGCGAGCTGGCGCAGGTCATGGCCGACTTCCCGGTGCTGCTCGGCAAGCGCGCCGCGGTGCCCGCGGCCGCCTGACCCGCCGGGATCCGGGCAGGCCGGACCTGTCGTACTCACGAGTAACTTAAGTACGGGGCCTCATGCGCCGGGCTTCTCCCCCGGCGCACGATGACCTCATGACGAAGCCCATTCGCACCAAGCAGACCGCCGCGTTCTACGTCCAGGCGGTCCTGTCGTTCGCCGTCTCGCTGGCCTCCGTGGTGATCGCCCTCGTCTACCTGCCCACCGAGGGGTGGATCAGGGCCTTCCTCGGGCTCGGCCTGCTCTACGTCGTCACCTCGACGATCACCCTGTGCAAGGTCGTACGCGACCGGCACGAGCTGGCGGAGGTCAGCAACCGGGTCGACCAGGCCCGGCTGGACAAGCTGCTGAGCGAGCACGACCCGTACAAGGTCGACGCCTGAGCGGCCCGCCGCCCGCCCCGACGGCGCACGAGCGCCGAGGAACGGGGCGGGCGGCGGCACGGAGCCGGACGCGGCTAGAGCGTGTACTCCTGGATCGAGTCGGCCAGTTGCACGCACAGCTCCTCGGCGTCCAGCCGCTTCTCGATGAGCTTCAGGTCCTCGATCTTGGCCCGGGTCTCGGCCCGCTTGGGCGCCAGCAGCGAGCAGCAGTCTTCGTCGGGCAGCTCGGAGATCTCGAGCGTGCCGATGCGCCGGGCCTCGGCCATGATCTCGGTCTTGTCCCAGCCCACCAGCGGCCGCAGGATCGGCAGTTCGACGGCGTTGTCCTGGGCGGTGATGTTGGTCAGCGTCTGCGAGGAGACCTGGCCGAGCGCGTCACCGGTGACCAGCGCGGCGGCCCGGATGCGGTGGGCGACCTCTTCCGCCGTCTTGAGCATGAGCCGCCGCTGCGCGATCACGGCCAGCCGGTCCTGGCCGGACGTGCGGATCGACTGCTGCGCCTTGCCGAACGGCACCACCCACAGGCGCGACTTCCCCTGGAACCGGTCGAGCTTCCTGACCAGCGCGTACGCCTTGTAGATCGACTCGGACGTGGTGAACGGGATGCCAGAGAAGTGCAGGAAGTCGACGTGCAGGCCGCGCCGCATCATCCGGTAGGCCGCCACCGGCGAGTCGATGCCGCCCGACATGAGCACCAGCGCCCGCCCGCTGCTGCCGACCGGCAGGCCGCCCTGACCGGGGATGCCTCCGGTGAAGACGAACACCTCGTCCCTGTCGACCTCGATGGAGACCGTCAGCTCGGGGTTCTTCAGATCGACGGGCAGGCCGTACTCGTCGTTGATCGCGCCGCCCACGAGCCGGTCGAGCTCGTTGGAGCGCAGCGGGAAGCGCTTGTCGCGGCGGCGGGAGCGGACCGCGAAGCGGGCGCCCCGCTTGGCCTCCTCGCTCTCGCCGACCAGCTCGAGACCGGCCTTCAGCACGGCGTCGGGGTCTTTGGCGACCCGCCAGGCGCGGTGGATCCAGACCAGCCCCGGCACCTCGGCCACCCGCTCGGCCACGGCGCCGGCCTGCTCGGCGGTGGCCCCCTGGGGCAGGAAGATCGCGATCACGCCGTGCCGCCTGCGCACGTCGACCTGGACGCCCACCGTACGGAGCGCGTCGCGGATGTTGCTGATCAGGCGGCGTTCGAACAGCTCGCGGTTTTTGCCCTTGAGAACGATTTCGCCCAGCTTGAGCAGAACGCACGGCTCGCCCAGGGCGGACATCGTCATGGTGGAACCTCCGGGAAGACGGGGAAGCGCGCCGTTGGTGGCAACGTCGCGACCCATCGAGTTTAGTCCGCGTCGAGTCCCCGCTCGATCGCATATCGCACCAGCTCCACCCGGTTGTGCAACTGGAGCTTGCCGAGCGTGTTCTGGACATGGTTCTGCACGGTGCGGTGCGACAGCACCAGCCGCGCGGCGATCTGCCGGTAGCTCAGGCCCTTGGCGACCAGCCTGAGCACCTCGGTCTCGCGCTCGGTCAGCCGCGGCCCCACCGCGGGCTCCGGCTGCGCGGCCAGCCGCCGGTACTCCCCCAGCACGAGACCGGCCAGACCGGGGGTGAACACGGCGTCGCCCTCGGCCGTACGGCGCACGGCGTCGAGGAACTCCTCGCGACCGGCCGACTTGACCAGGTATCCGCAGGCGCCGGCCTTGACGGCCGCGAGCACGTCGTCCTGCTCGGCGCTGGCCGACAGCACCAGCACCTTGGGCGCGGGCTCGACCTGGGCGAGGCGGGCGGCCACCGCGTGGCCGGGCAGGTCGGGCAGGCGCAGATCGAGGACGACGACGTCGGGCCGCACCGCCCCGGCCACCCGCACCGCCTGCGCGCCCTCCCCCACGGCGGCGACGACCTCGTAACCCGCCTCGGCGAGATCCCTGGCGACGCCGTCACGCCACATGGGATGGTCGTCCACAACCATGACCCGCACCATGCGGCCACTCTAACCTCGGGCAGCGGCCCAGGCGGGCGGCGAAGCCTTCCGTGCGGTTCCACGTCCCCGGCCACCGCCCCGGCGGGCGGGACGGGCCACAGGGCCGACGGCGCCGTCTCTTCAGGCGGGGAGGGTGATCTCGACCTCGGTGCCCTGGCCCGGGACGCTCACGATGGAGACCTCGCCGCCCAGCTCGGCCACCCGCCCGCGGATCGAGCGGGCGACCCCCATCCGCCCGTCGGCCGCCGCCTCCTCCAGCCGCCCGTCCGGGATCCCCGGCCCGTCGTCGCGGACGCTGACCGTCACCGTGCCCGGCCCCGACTCCGCCAGCACCCACGCCCGCGCCCCGCTCCCGCCGTGCGCCCGCACGTTGTCCAGGGCCGCGCCGACGGCCGCCGCGGCGCCCTCGGCCACCTCCGTGGGCAGCACCAGCGGCGTGGCCGGGGTCGAGACCGTCACCTCAGGGGAGCCGTGGCGGGCCAGGAGCCCGCGCAGGTCCGTCGTGCCCCTGGGCGGCGGCGGGCCGCCCGCGACCAGCTCGCGCAGCGCCGCCTCCTGCTCACCGGCCAGGCGGCCCAGCTCGGCCGCCTCGCCGCCGAGCTGCCGCCCCCTGCGCTGCACCAGGGCGAGGACCTGGAGCACGGAGTCGTGGATGCCGCGGGCCAGTCTCTCGCGCTCGCGCTGGGCGGCCTCCATCTCGGCGGCGCGCTGCATGCGTTCCTCGGCCTGCCTGGCCAGCCGGGCCACGTGCCCGACCACGACGCCCGCCAGGAACAGCAGGACGGCTCCGTTGAGGACGATGGGCACGTCGCCGGCGCTCGCCCGCAACCACAGGTCGCCCGCCGCGACCACGGCCGCCGCCAGCGCGCCCGCACGACGGCCGCCGTGGACGGCCCAGGCCAGCACGGGCGCGGCCACCCAGGTGGCGGGCACGGGCATGGTGCCGGCCGCCCCCAGCCGGTCGCCCTCCACGTACGGGCTGGCCAGCAGGCACGCCATCGTCACCGCCAGGTCGGCGCCCAGCAGCGGCCACCGCCGCCGCGCCCCGGCCGGGACCCGGCCGGAGTAGAGGCCGGAATAGAGGTACGTCGCCCCCGCCGTCCACGCCGCCATCACCCCGATGACCAGCCAGCCGAGCACGGGCTGCGCGTAGCCGCGGTGCTGGGCCAGCAGCAGCGCCGCGTAGACCAGCGACGCCACCCGGTAGACCGCGATCGCCCGCCAGAACGGCCCCTCGATAGCCATGAGCCCTTCTCATATTTCCGACTACGGGCGTTTACAGATAGTGGAAGTATCTATGCGATAGGGACATTCGGGATGCCAGAATCCGACGACCCCTAATGCAAGGAACCGATAGATGACCTCCGCTGTGAATCATTTCACCTACGGACTGATCACGCCGTTACTCGCATATGTCATGTCCTGCATCGGTTCGATGCTCGGACTGCGGCTCACCGCGCAGGCACACGCCTCGCGCGGCGGCTCTCGCGTGCGGTGGCTGCTCGGCGCGGCCGTCTCCATCGGCGGCACGGGCATCTGGGTCATGCACTTCATCGCCATGATGGGCTTCGAGGTGGAGGGCACCCAGATCAAGTACGACGTCTGGCTCACCGCGGGCTCGGCCCTGGTGGCCATCGTGGTCGTCGGCACCGGCCTCTTCCTGGTCTCCTACGGCGGCGGCCGCGTGCTGTCGCTGCTCGGCGGCGGCCTGCTCACGGGCCTCGGCGTGGCCTCGATGCACTACCTCGGCATGTACGCGATGAACATGTCGGCGCGCGTCTCCTACGACCGCATCACCGTCGCCGCCTCCGTCGGCATCGCCGTGGTGGCCGCGACCGTGGCCCTGTGGTTCACCCTGCGGGTCAAGAAGCCCATCTGGATCACCGGAGCGGCCCTCGTCATGGGCGTGGCCGTCTCCGGCATGCACTTCACCGGCATGTTCGCCATGCACGTCACCGTGGACGCCGAGCCCGGCGTGGTCTCCGGGGCCGACGCGCTCGACTTCCTCGTCCCGCTCATGACCGTCATCAGCCTGATCACCCTGACCATGCTCCTCATGGTGATCCTGTCGCCCTCAGAGGAAGAACTGCACGAGGACGCGGAACTCGTCGCCAAGCTCGAACTCCGCCGTCGCACCGCCCAGCAGCAACAGCTCAGCTACCCCGCCCCGACCCCGCGCCACCAGCAGCAACAACAACACCACCAGCAGCACCAGCCGATGCAGCAGCAACAGCACCAGCAGCCGATGCAGCAGCAGCCCTTGCAGGCGCGGCGCAGGTAGTCGCGCGGGGCACGGCACGGGCCGCGCTTCTCCGCCCGCCCCTTGAGCGACCTGTGAAGGGTACGGCTTGCGACGCGAAGTGGGCCGCCGACTCGTTGCGGCGCAAGCCGTACCCGGAGGGGGTTGTAGCGGTAACCCCGCTGCCTCCGAAGGTACGGCCGCCCGCTTGCAAGCCGCTTTCACTCAGCCGAAGAACACCTCAGCCGAAGAACACCTCGGCCTCGGCGTACCGCGACGCCGGCACGGTCTTCAGCTCGGCCGTGGCCTCGTCGAGCCCCACCCTGACGATGTCCGTGCCGCGCAGCGCGACCATCTTGCCGTAGTCGCCCTCGTGGGCCGCGTCGATGGCCTGCAGGCCGAACCTGGTGGCCAGCACCCGGTCGTAGGCCGTGGGGGTGCCGCCGCGCTGGATGTGGCCGAGCACCGTCGTGCGGGCCTCCTTGCCGGTCCGCTTCTCGATCTCCTTGGCCAGCACCTCGCCGATGCCGCCCAGGCGGACGTGGCCGAAGGCGTCGAGCGTGCCCGCCTGCAGCTCCATCTGGCCCTCGATCGGGTGCGCGCCCTCGGCCACCACGATGATCGGCGAGTAGCGGGTGCGGAAGCGGGACTCGACGTATTCGCAGACCTGGTCGATGTCGAACGGCTTCTCCGGGATGAGGATGACGTTCGCGCCGCCCGCCATGCCCGCGTGCAGGGCGATCCAGCCCGCGTGGCGGCCCATGACCTCGCAGATGAGCGCCCGGTGGTGGGACTCGGCGGTGGTGTGCAGCCGGTCGATGGCCTCGACCGCGATGTTGACCGCGGTGTCGAAGCCGAAGGTGTAGTCGGTGCCCGACAGGTCGTTGTCGATGGTCTTGGGCACGCCCACGACGTGCACGCCGCGGTCGTAGAGCTGCTTGGCGACGCCCAGGGTGTCCTCACCGCCGATGGCGATCAGCGCGTCCACCTCGGCCGCGGCCAGGTTGTCCTTGATCCGGTCGACCCCGCCGTCGATCTTCATCGGGTTGGTGCGGGACGAGCCGAGTATCGTCCCGCCACGTGGCAGGATGCCGCGTACGGCCTGGATGTCGAGCGGCATCGTGTCGCCCTCCAGGGGACCGCGCCAGCCGTCACGGAAGCCGACGAACTCGTGACCGTAGACGCTCACCCCCTTACGCACCACGGCCCTGATCACGGCATTGAGGCCGGGGCAGTCGCCGCCTCCGGTGAGCACTCCAATACGCATGGCGGGTTCCTCCCGATTGGGGTCACGAACCAAACCTTTGAGGTCAGACTCGCATTGTGCCCAACCTCACAGGCAATGGTCTAGACCAAACGCCAGGCTTCGCGACTAAACCTGCTCTTGCCGAAGAAGTGGCGGAAATTTCACGATCGCGGCGGCGTTGCCGCGCGTCCGCCCTCACTGCACCCCGTTCCGAGTCCCCGCCTGAGGAGCCCTGCCCGCCGGGCCCGCCGCGAAACGGGTGAGCAGGTTGAGCGTGGCCCGCCGGGTGAAGGCGGCGGCCGGCTCGGTGACCCCGTGGCCGCAGCGACGGCCACGCAGCCCGCACACCCACCGCATCGTCCCCGAGGCGAACACCCCCGCCCCGCTCGGCGCCGTGTAGTACGTGCTGTGCGCCACGCTCGGCCGGCCGCCGCACGAGAACGGCGACTCCGCCAGCACCTTCACCCCCTCCGGCGAGCCCCGCGACACCCGGTCGGTCTCCACGCCGACGAGCCCGGGGAAGCGCCGCCCCTTCGTCCCCGCGAAGATCCAGTGGCCGGGCCTGCTCACCCGGTAGACGCCGTCGGCGGGGAAGCAGTCGTACATCTGGCCCACCAGCGAACTCTCCGGCCGCGACTCGCGCCACAGCCGGCACAGGCGTTCCTTGTCGCAGGCGACCTTCCTGCCCTGCGTGGCGATGCGCCAGTAGACGGCGTTCGCGCCGAGGAAGGCGAGGTTCGTGCCGTGGTCGCGGGCCCGGGTGACGACCTCGCGCATGCCGGGCGACCAGTACTCGTCGTGGCCGAGCGACACCACCGCGCGGGCGCCGTCCAGCGCGCCCGGCACGAGGTCGAGGTTCGTCAGGTACGCCAGCGGCACCCCGCTCCGCTCGGCCACCGCCAGGGCCTCCTTCTCGAAGTCGAGGAAGAGCCTGGCCCCGCCGCCGTCGTAGGGGCGGTCGAAGGTGACCGCCCGCGAACGGTCGCCGAACCCGCCGGGCCCCTGGTAGAGGCTGCGCCCGCCCCACAGGTTGTACGCCTGCCAGGTGGTGACCGCGTTCACGATCACCACGCGTCCCTCGGTGGAGGCCGAGCGCACGGTCACGGGGACGTGGCGCTGGCCGCCGGACGAGGCGTCGAGCCTGATGAGGTACGCGCCCTCGGGCCAGCCCCTGGTGTCCACGGTCAGCGACGGGGACCAGTGGGCGGCGCTCACCGTCCCGTCCACCAGCCTGGCCGGGGCCTGGCGTACGCCCCTGACCGGCGCCGACTCCCACACCCGCGCCGGGTTCGCGCCCATGCGGAAGGCGCGGGCGGTGAAGCGCGGCGCGGTGGTGGAGACGTGCAGCCGGAAGCGCTCGCCCGGCAGCACGCTCACCCGGTCGGCGTAGCCCTCGATCTCGTGCTCGGCGCCGCGCCGGCCGATCCGCCACGACTCCTGGACCTCCGTGCCCGCCTCCGGCCGCGTTTCAGGCGCCGGGGCCTTGGCGGCCGGGGCGGGCGCCGCCCGCTCGGGCGGCGGTGTGACGGCGGGCGGCTCGCCGCAGCCGCCGACCGGCAGGAGCAGGACGAGTACGAGCATGATCTTGCGCACGAGCCCATGGTCGGCGCGGCGGGCCGGGCCGGTTCGCGACTTGGCGAACTCCTTACATGATCAGCACGCACCCCGGGCTTTCCACCTCGTACGACTCCCCCGTCGGCGTAGGCAGCCCGTCGCGCAGCGCGAAGACGGTCACGGCTCCGGAGTGCTGGTTCGCCACGTACAGGCGGTCGCCGTCGATGGCGAAGTGCCGGGGCCAGGCACCGCCCGAGGGCACCTCGGCCACGGGCGACAGGTCGGCGGCGCGCAGCACGGAGATCGTGTCGGGGCCGCGGTTGGCGACGTAGACGTGGTCGCCGTCGAGCTGCAGGTGGGAGATGGCGTTGTCGCCGCCCTGCCGGGAGGCGGGGACGACCGTGCGGCGCTCGCCCTCGATGAGGGTGACGGTGCCGTCCAGCTCGCCCCCCACGTACAGGCGCGAGCCGGAGAAGGCGAAGTGGCGCGGCCCGGAGCCGGGGTGCATCCGGACGGGCTCCAGCGGGGTGCCGTCGTAGCGGTAGCGGCGGATCTCGTCGGTGCCGAGGTCGGCGACGTGCAGGACGCCGTCGTGGAAGACGCACTGGTGGGCGTGCGGGCCCTCCTGGCGGGCGGCGTCAGGGCCCGAGCCCTTGTGGCGCAGCACGATCGGCTCCCCCGCGAACGCGCCCCGCTCGTCGAGCCGGTAGAGGGTGGCCGTGCCGTCGCCGTAGTTGGCGGTCGCGAGCAGGGCGCCGCCGGGCTCCACGGCGACGTGGCACGGGGTGTGCCCCTCGCTGGGCCGTTCGTCCAGGGGGCTCAGCTCCTCGTCGTCCACGTGGAAGGCGGTCAGCCAGCCGCGTTCCAGCTCGCCCGCCGCGTACAGCATCGGCAGGGTGGGGTGGGCGGCCAGGAACGAGGGCGACGCCACCCGGGTGAGGCGGGCCGGGCCGCCGTCGCCGATCGTGACGATTCCCGGGCCGTATCCGCCTATGCGCAGGTGCTTCACAGCGGGGTTCCTCCTGTGGTTGGCTGGGGCAATGAGTTCGTTGACTGAGGCAAGGGTCTCTGAGGTCAGAGCCTTCAACCGGTTCTATACGAAGGTGATCGGGGCGCTCCAGGCGGGGATGCTCGATTCGCCGTACTCGCTCACCGAGGTGCGGGTGCTGTTCGAGCTGGCGCAGGCCGAGCGCACCGAGACCGGCGGGCTGCGCGGCCTGCTGGGCCTGGACGCGGGTTACCTCAGCAGGATCCTGGCCCGCTTCGAGCGGGACGGGCTGGTCGTGCGCGAGCGTTCGGCCGCCGACGCGCGCAGGCAGCTCGTCCGGCTCACCCCGGCGGGCGCCGACGTCTTCGCCCGGCTCGACCGGCGCTCCGCCGGGCAGATCGGGCGCCTGCTCGACGGCCTGGCCGAGGAGGAGCAGCAGCGGCTGGTGTCCAGCATGGCGGCGATTCGCGGGCTGCTGGACGGGACGCGGGAGCGCGAGCCGTACGTGATCAGGCCCCCGCGCGCCGGCGACCTGGGCTGGGTCGTCTCCCGGCACGGCGCGCTCTACAGCGCCGAGTACGGCTGGGGCACCGCGTTCGAGCAGCTCGTCGCCGGGATCGTGGGCGGCCTCGACTTCTCCCGCGACGCCGGCTGGATCGCCGAGGTGGACGGCGAGCGGGCCGGGTGCGTGTTCTGCGTGCGCGAGGACGACACGACGGCCAGGCTGCGCATGCTGCTGGTCGAGCCGTCCGCCCGGGGGCTGGGTCTCGGGCGGCGGCTCGTGGAGGAGTGCCTGCGGCACGCGCGGGCCGAAGGCCGCAAGCGGATCACCCTGTGGACGCGCGACTGCCTGGTGAGCGCGCGGCGCATCTACCAGGCAGCCGGGTTCGAGCTGGAGTCGGAGGAGAAGGGCACGGAGAACGGGATCGAGGTCACCGAGCAGGTGTGGTCACGCGATCTGTAGTCCCCGTGGTCCCAGGGGTCCCGCTCGGGCGGCCGCTCGGCCACCAGTTGAGCGGCCCCGCCAGCCGCATCAGGCTCGGCACCAGCACCGCCCTGATCACGGTGGCGTCCACCAGCACGGCCACCGCCATGCCCACCCCCAGCATCTGCACGAACATCACCTGCGCCGTGGCATAGGCGGCGAACGTGAGCGCCAGGATGCCACCGGCCGCCGTGATCAGCGGTGCGCCCCTCTGCAGGCCCGTGGCCACGGCCTCCTCCGTGTCGCCGGTCCTGTCGTACTCCTCCTTGATGCGGGAGAGCAGGAAGACCTCGTAGTCCATGGACAGGCCGTAGGCGACGCAGAGCATCAGGATCGGGATGCTCGGGTCGAGCGTGCCCGTGGGGGTGAAGCCGAGCAGCCCCGACAGGTTGCCGTCCTGGTAGATCCAGACGAGGGCGCCGAACATGACGCCGAGGCTGAGCACGTTCAGCAGGGTCGCCTTGATCGGGATGACGATGCTCCTGGTCATGAGGAACAACACCAGGAACGTGATGCCCAGCATGAGCGCCAGCACCAGCGGGAGGCGGTCCACGACGGAGGACCGGTAGTCCGACAGCTCGGCCGGGTAGCCGCCGACCAGCACCTCGAAAGGAGGGGCGACCGCGCGTACGGCCTCGACGAGGCGTACGGGGTCGTCGGCCAGCGCCTCGTCCGACGGCACCACCGACAGCCAGGTGCCCTCCCCCTGGAACCTGGCGGTCTCGCCGTCACCCACGCGGGCGCCGCCCGCGTACGAGCCCGCCGCCGAGTCCACCTGGGCCACGCCGGGCAGCCTGGACAGGGCCGTGGCGTACGCGGAGACGTCCCCGGCCGCCACGTCCCTGGAGGCGTCCCTGGAGACGAGCTGGATCGCGTCGGTCTCCTCGGCGGGGAACGACTGGCGGATGATCTCCTGCGTCTGCCGCGACGACGCCTCCGGAGGCAGGATGCGGTCGTCGGCCACGCCGAAGCGCAGGCCGAGGAACGGCGAGGCGAGCACCAGCAGCAGCGCCGTGGCCAGCCCGCCGGCGACCAGCGGCCGGCGCATCACCCGCGTGGCCAGCCCGTGCCAGAACCCGCCCAGCCGCTCAGGCCCGCCCCGCTCACGCGCGGCCCGCCTGGGCAGCATCGTGCCGCCGATCGAGGCGAGCACGGCGGGCAGCACGACGACCGCCGCGACGAGGCCGCCGATGACGACCGCGATGCCGGCGTAGGCGAAGGACCGCAGGAAGTCGAACGGCAACGCGAACAGCACCGCCAGCGACGAGGCCACGGTCAGGCCGCTGAACAGCACCGTCCTGCCCGCGTGCTCGACGGCCCCGGCCACCGCCGCCGCCCGGTCCTTGCCGTCGCGCGTCTCCTCGCGGAAGCGCTGGACGACGAACAGGCAGTAGTCGATGCCCAGGCCCAGCCCCATCGCCAGGACCAGGTTGAGCGCGAACGTGGAGATCTCGGTGAACGCCAGGACCCCGCTCAGCAGCGCCAGGGCGATCACCATCGCGTACACCCCGGCCAGGATGGGCACCAGGGCCGCCATGACCCGCCGCTGGTAGAGCCAGAGCAGCACGAACGCCAGCGGGAAGATGACCAGCTCGGCCCGGACGAAGTCCTGCCTGGCCAGCGGCACGGTCTCGCGGAACACCTCCTCGCCGCCCCCGGCCCGCACCTGCAGCGGCCCGGCGCCCTCCGCTCCCCCGGTGATCTCGGGGACCAGCCTGGGCAGCACCTCGGCGCGCACGTGGTCGGCGTCGCCCGGGATGCGTACGACGATGAGGGCGTGCCTGCCGTCCTCGCTGCGGAGGGTGGCGGGCTTGCCACGGGTCCAGTACGAGGCCGACTCGGCCACGCCCTCCGACCTGCCCACGCGCTCGGTCAGCGCCCGGCCCGCCGCCTCGACCGCCGGGTCGTCCACGGTGCCGCTCCTGGCCGTCACCAGGAAGATCATGTCGGGGCTGCCCGTGCCGAACCGTTCGACCAGCTCGGTCTGCGCCCGGTCCGACTCGGAGCCCGGGGCCTCGAACCTGGCCAGCGACAACCCCGGCACCGCCCCCGCCGCCAGCACGCCCGCGCCGATCAGCAGGGCCAGCGCCAGGGACAGGACGAGTCTGCGGCGGCGTACGAGGAGGAACCCCAGCCTGCGCAGGGGCGGGCCACCCGGGGTGGCCTGGTGGGCGGGACGGGCCCGCGTGTTCACCGCCATGCCGGCGCCACCCTGGCGCTCTCGGGCACGCTTGTCATGAGCCCTCTCCCAAAAAATCGGTAAACTACTCGTGTTTTACGTCGCTACCATAAATACAAGTAAAAGCTCGTATTTGTCAACGAGGAGACTCATGGCTGAACGCACGGTCCGCAGGCAGGCGCGCGGTCTCAAGCGCATGGCCGAGATCCTCGACGCCGCCGAACTGGTGATCGCCGAGATCGGCTACCCGGAGCTGACCACGAACCAGGTCGCCGCCCGAGCCGGGGTGTCGCCGGGGACGCTGTACCAGTTCTTCAGGAACAAGGACGAGCTGCTCGACGGGCTCGTGGCCCGCTACACCGTCGACCGGGAGGAGTTCTGGGCCGCGCGGCTGGCCGCCGTCACGCCCGAGGTCCCGCTGGAGGCGCTGGTGTCCCGGCTCGTGGACGAGAGCGTGCAGTTCAAGACCGCCTCACCGGCCTACTGGTCGCTGCTCTACGGGACGGCGACCGGCGACCGGCTCGCGACGGCCTCACAGCGGCTGCACGCGGACATCGCCGGGCACCTCGCGGCCATGCTGCGGCGCCGGGCCCCCGGCCTGCCGGAGGATCGCGCGCGGCTCATGGGGACGATGGCGCTGGCCGTGGTGAAGGCGGTGATGCCGATGATCACGTCGTCCGCGCCCGACCGGTCGGCGGAGCTGGTGGCCGAGCTGAAACTCATGCTGGTGCGCTACCTGAGCTGAGCCCGGCGGGTGGCTCAGGGGCGGAACGGGCCGGCCACCTCGAAGGTGTAGCCCTCCGTGCGGCCGCGCCTGGCCGAGAAATAGAGGCGGTCACCGCGCGGGGAGAAGGCCAGGCCGGTCAGCTCGGCGCCGTCGTGCCCCTCCAGCCTGAGGAACGGGGTGACCGCGCGGTCGGGGGCGATCACGTCGATCTCGGGGCGCTCCCTGGCGACGTAGAGGTCGCCGGAGGGCGCGGCGGTGATGGCGCGCACGCCCGCGCCCAGCCGGTCGAGCGTCGAGGTGTGCGCGTCGTACGCCCACAGGCCGCTGTCGCCCTTGGTGGTGAAGTAGCAGACCCCGCCCGCGTAGTGGCAACCGTCGCCGCCGTCGAAGTGGCGGGCGTCGTCGACCTGGTGGCGGGCCTCCTTGAGCAACGCGGCCGGCGACGGCACCACCTGCCAGTGGCCGGACGAGCACAGCACCTCGAGGGTGCCCTCGGTCAGGTCGCCCCAGTCGCTCGGCCGGAACCGGTAGAAGCAGCCGTCGGGCTCGTCTTCGGTCATGTAGATCACGCGCCGCTCCGGGTCGCAGGCGGCGGCCTCGTGCTTGAACCGGCCCATGGACAGCCGGGGACGCGCGGCGCGCGCGCCGTACGGGTCGCATTCGAAGACGCGGCCCCGGTGGCCCAGCTCGCACGACAGCCAGGTGTGCCACGGCGTGGCCCCGCCCGCGCAGTTGAGGTCGGTGCCCGACAGGATGCGGTAGGCGTCGCCGACGCTGCCGTCGGCGCGCAGGCGCAGCGCGGAGGCGCCGCCGAGCAGCGGCAGCTCGGAGTTGGACACGTAGATCCAGCCGTCGCCGTCGGGGAAGCAGGCGCCGCCGTCGGGGGCGGCGTGCCAGGTCAGACCGGCGACCTTGTGACCCGAGCGGGCCACGACCCTGCCGGTGAACCCGGCGGGCAGCGCGAGACCGTCTGAGCCCGGCAGGCCGAGCGGTCCGTACGGGCTGATGCCACCCGGCAAGAGCGGGCCCGTGCGGAGGAGAGTCTTGTGTGACATCGTGGGGCCTCCCTCTAGGTGCCACGCTAGTCGACCGCACCGACATGAATGGCAGGGACTCGCGACATCAAACTCTGCGCAAACCCCTGCGGGGCCCGCCGGACCGGCTGCGGCCGGCGGCGTTCCGCGCACCTTTCCGGGGCGTCCCGGCGTGCGCGCCGGAGGCGTCCGGACGTGCGGCTCGGAGGCGTCCGGACGTGCGGGAGCCCGGGTCGTGGCCAGGGCTCCCGCGGTCGCTCAGCGCTGGGCCTGGAACATCCAGTGCTGCTTGTCGACGTCCTGTGCCACGGCGATCAGCAGGTCCTGGCTGACGGGGTCGGGCTCGTCGGTGGCCCGGATGCGCTCGTACATGCGCCTGCTGATGCCGTCGAGGATGTCGGTGACGGTCGCCACCACCTTGCCGTCGTCCAGCCGGCCGCCTTCCGGCTGCGGCAGCTTGCTGGAACGGGCGACCGTGGCGGCGCGGCCGTCGGGATTGCCGCCGAGGGCGGCGACGCGTTCCGCGATGGTGTCCATGTGGGTTCTGGCCAGCTCGGTCACCTCGTCGAGTTGGAGGTGGATCGGGCGGAAGTGGGAGCCGATGAGGTTCCAGTGGGCCTGCTTGGCGACCAGCGACAGGTCGATGAGGTCGACCAGGGTGCCCTGGAGGGCCTCGACGACGGTGTTCCTGGCATCGCCCGAGAGTGGGCCGGTAATGGCTGCCATGTGTGGTTCCTCCCCGTCGGTCGGACCTTACACAAGGAAAAACCACGCTGGACCTGCTGTTCTTCCGACCTTGCGGTGTCTTGTGGCTCACTGTCCCTGAGCATTGTTGACAGTGTAATAGTGACAGTGTCATTGTGAAGGTATGAGCGACACCTGGACGATCGGCGAGCTGGCCGAGCACGCGGCGCGCGCCCTGCGCGCGGGCGCGCCGCCTCCTGCCAACGGCCGGGTCCGCGACGTGCCAGGAGCCCGGCTGATCCGGTGGTACACGACCATCGGGCTGGTCGACCCGCCGCTGACCAGGCGCGGCAGGACCGCGCGCTACGGGCGGCGCCACCTGCTGCAGCTCGTCGCCGTGAAGCGGCTCCAGGCGTCCGGGCGGTCGATCGCCGAGATCCAGGCGGTGCTGGCGGGCGCGACCGACCGCATGCTGGAGACGGCCGCCGGGCTGAGCGACCCCGCCCCGGCGACACCGTCCGACACGGCGGGCTCGGGTGGTGCCGGGCCGGGTGGTGCCGGGCCGGGTGGTGTCGGGCCGGGTGAGCGTGACGGTGAGGTGCGGCGGGCACGGTTCTGGGCCCAGCGGCCGGGTGGCGGCGGCGCACCCGCCCCCGACGCGGCGCGCGCGGGATCCGACCTGGCCGCACCCGCCCACGACGCGGCGCGCACGGGGACCGACCCGGCCGCCGACGGGCCGGGGGGCGAGGTCGTGAGCGGGGTCGTGAGCGGGGTCGTGAGCGGGGTCGTGAGCGGGGTCGTGAGCGGGATCAGGTTGGCGGGCGGGGTGCGGCTGGTGCTGGACGCGGGCCGCGTTCCGTCCGAGGAGGACGTCCAGGCGGTGCTGGCGGCGGCGGGGCCGCTGCTCGCGGTGCTCGAAGAGAGGGAGCTGACATGAGGATCACTTCGCTGGAGCCCGCGCGGTGCCTGCCGGTGCCGGACGCCGGGTTCGGCGCGCTGCTGACCGAGCGCGGCAACCTGCCGCTGGAGAGCGTCGACGTGGCCGCGTCCATCTCGGGCCTCATCGCCGGGGTGGAGGTCACCCAGGGGTTCAGGAACCCGTTCGACGTCACCCTCGAGGCGACGTACGTCTTCCCGCTCCCCGACCGGGCGGCCGTCACCGCGTTCCGCATGGAGGCCGACGACCGCGTGATCGAGGGCGTGCTGAAGGAGCGCGGCCAGGCCAGGGCCGACTACGACCGCGCGCTGCGCGAGGGCAGGCGGGCGGCCATCGCCGAGGAGGACAGGCCCGACGTGTTCACGATCAGGGTGGGCAACATCCTGCCCGGCGAGCGCGTCTCGGTGAAGCTCACCATGAGCCAGCCCCTCCCGTACGAGGACGGCGCGGCCACGTTCAGGTTCCCGCTGGTCGTGGCCCCGCGCTACATCCCGGGGAGCCCGATCGACGGCCCACCGGCCGGTGACGGCGTCGCGCCCGACACCGACGCCGTGCCCGACGCCTCCCGGATCAGCCCGCCCGTGCTGCTGCCCGGCTTCCCCGACCCGGTACGCCTCTCGCTGACCACCACCGTCGACGCCGCCGGGCTCGACCTGCGCGAGCTGGCCTCCAGCCTGCACGTCGTGGAGGAGACCCGCGACGACGAGCGCCACACCGTACGGCTGCGCCCCGGCGAACGGCTCGACCGCGACTTCGTCCTGCGGCTGTCGTTCGACGCCTCCACGGCGTTGCAGCTCGACGGCCGGGGCACGTTCGCGCTTACCGTGCTGCCCCCCGCGCTGGAGGGCACCCGCACCCCGCGCGACCTGGTGCTGCTGCTCGACCGCTCCGGCAGCATGGGCGGCTGGAAGATGGTCTGCGCCCGCCGGGCCGCCGCGCGGATCGTCGACACGCTCACGCCGCAGGACAGGTTCGCCGTGCTGACGTTCGACTCGGTGGTGGAGGAGGCGTTCGAGGGGCTGGTGGAGGCGTCCGACCGCAACCGCTACCGCGCGGTCGAGCACCTGTCGCGGGTGGACGCCCGGGGCGGCACCGAGCTGCTGGAGCCGCTGCGCCGGGCCATCGCGCTGCTGAACGGCCGGACCGCCGGCCGCGAGCGCGTGGTGGTGCTGGTCACCGACGGACAGGTCGGCAACGAGGACCAGATCCTGGAGCAGGCGGGCGGCGCGCTGTCGGCCATGCGCGTGCACACGGTCGGCATCGACCGGGCCGTGAACGCCGGGTTCCTCGGCCGGTTGGCCGGGCTCGGCGCGGGCCGGTGCGAGCTGGTCGAGTCGGAGGACCGGCTCGACGCCGCCATGGAGCACATCCACCGCCGGATCGGCGCTCCCCTGGTCACCGACCTGTCGCTCAAGGGCCTGGACGTCGAGCCCGGCACCGTCACCCATCTCGGGTCGATCTTCCCCGGCGTGCCGCTGCGCGCGTACGGGCGGCTTCGCGAGGGCGCCTCGGTCACCGTGCGCGGGCTCGCGGCCGACGGGCCGTGGGAGAGGCAGGTCGCCGGGGTGACGGTGGACAATCCGGCCATCCGTGCCGTCTGGGCCCGCGCGCACCTGCGGGAGCTGGAGGACCGGTACGCGATGGGCGAGCACGACCTGGAGCCCCGCATCGTGCGTACGTCGCTCGATCACGGCGTGCTCTGCCGGTTCACCGCGTACGTGGCGGTGGACACCCGGCAGGTCGCCGGGGAGGGGCCGCAGCACCGCGTCATCCAGCCGGTCGAGCCGCCGAGCGGCTGGGAGCCGCCGCGCGCGGGAGCGGCGATGGGCGGGTTCACCGCCAACGTCATGCTGGCCGCCGCCCCGGCCGCCGCGCCCCGGATGCGGATGCCCGAGCCCGGTCTCGGGCTCGACCTGGCTGATCAGAGGGCTGATCAGGGGGCGGATCAGGGGTTCGTGGCCGGTGGCCCGCAGGACGGCGGCCCGGCGTTCGAGGGGCCGATCTCCGGTGGTCGCGGGCCGGTGTTCGGCAGGCCCGGCGCCGGGACGCCCAGGTCGCCACTGGCCGGTGGGCCGGGGGCGCCCGGCGGACCGGCGCTGCGCGGGCGCGGGGCCGGGGGACGGCTGGCGTCGGTACGGCCCCAGCTCGTGGCCGAGCTGGACCGGCTCGTGGCACTGCCCGCGCCCGACGTGCTGTACCTGGCGGATCTGGGCACACGGCTGGCGGCGCTGGCGGCCTACCTCGGAGGGAACGCGGAGCTGGAAGGGCTGGCCCGCGAGCTGGAGGCGGCCGAACGGCCGGGCGCGGACGCGCGGGCGCTGCACGACCGCGCGGTCGAGGTCCTGAAGGGACTCGTCGGCGACCACGGCACCCCGCCGCCCGGATCCGGGCCCTCCGGCACCCGGCGCGGCCCCTTCTGGAAACGCTCCTGACCGGCCTCCGCGTGCGCGTCCCGCTCAGTACGCACACCTGACCGGTCTCCGGGTGTGCGTCCCGCTCGGGACGCGCGCCCGGCCGCCCGGTGTGCGCCCCGCTCGCTACGCGCACCCGGCCGTCCGCCTGTCCGTCCGCCTGTGCGCCCGCCTGGCCGGCCGGAGGCCGACGCCCGACGGCCACCGGGTGCGGCCTCCTTGAGGCCGCGTACCGGCCGGTGCGCCGTTGCGGATCAAGGGCCGTGGAGTTTACTTCCCGGCGTCTATCCGAGCCTGTCGGGCTGTTCTATCGTCACTGAGCATGGCGACCTCTCGCGCCCCGCTCCGCTTCGCCGACGCGGTGTCCGCCACCGTCTCGGAGAGCGCGAAGTCCGGTTTCTTCTTCGACTTCGACGGCACGATCGCCCCCGTCCTGCGGGATCCCGCCGCCGTGTTCCCCGTGCCAGGGGCGGTGGAGCGGCTGCGGGTGCTGGCCGGGCTGGTGAGCCGGGTCGCCATCGTCTCAGCCCGACCGGCCGCGTTCCTGTCCGACCGGTTCGCCGCCGTGCCGCAGGTGCGCCTGTACGGCCTGTACGGCCTGTACGGCATGCAGACCGTCGTCGACGGCCAGGTGCGCACCGACGCCGAGGCCCGGCCCTGGGCCCCTCTCATGCGCGACCTGGCCGCCGACGCCCTGCGCGACCTGCCCGGCGAGGTGCTGGTGGAGGACAAGGCGCTGCTCGTGGCGCTGCACTACCGGACGGCCCCTGCGCTGCGCGGCGCGGTGGAGCGCTGGGCCTCGAACAAGGCGGCCGAGCTGGGCCTGCGCGAGCAGTACGGCCGCATGGTGGTCGAGCTGCGTCCCCCCGTCGAGCACGACAAGGGCACGGTCGTCGAACGCGAGACCGAGACCCTCACCCGCGCCTGGTACTTCGGCGACGACCTGTCCGACGGCCGGGCGTTCGACGTGCTGCGTGACAGGGAGCTGCGCGACCCGGCGTTCCTGGGGGTGCGGGTCGCGGTGGCCAACGGGGAGACGGGCGACGAGCTGGCCAGGCGGGCGGACTTCACGGTCGGCGCGCCCGAGGACACCCCCGACCTGCTCGACCACGTGATCGGCGCGTTCCCGGGCAGATCGGCGCGCTCGTACCCTGGATAGGTGACGACACTCGTCCTCGACGGAGGGCTGGCCACCCAGCTCGAACGGCTCGGCGCGGATCTGCGCGACGAGCTGTGGTCGGCGCGGCTGCTGCCGGCCGAGCCCGAGCTGATCCGGCGCGCGCACGCCTGCTTCTTCGCGGCGGGCGCCGACGTGGCGACCACCGCGAGCTACCAGGCCACGCTCCAGGGCTTCGCGCGGCACGGGATCGACGCGGCGGAGGGCGAGCGGCTGCTGCGGCTGTCGGTCGAGCTGGCCGGGCAGGCCCGCGACGAGGCGGGGCGGGGGCTGGTGGCGGCCTCGGTGGGCCCGTACGGCGCCTTCCTGGCCAACGGCGCCGAATACACCGGCGACTACGACCTCGACGAGGAGGGCCTGTACGCCTGGCACCTGCCCCGCTGGGAGATCCTGGCCGACTCCGGGGCCGACCTGCTGGCCTGCGAGACCATACCGTCCTATCCCGAGGCGCGGGCCCTGGCCAGGCTGCTGCGCGGCACGCCGGGGGTGAAGGCGTGGGTGAGCTTCTCGTGCCGCGACGGCGAGCGGCTCAGCGACGGCACGCCGATCCGCCAGGCCGCCGCCCTGTTCGGCGGCAACCCGCAGGTGGTGGCCGTCGGCGCGAACTGCACCGCGCCACGCCACATCCCCGGGCTGATCGCGTGCCTGTCGGGCGGACTGCCCGTGGTGGTCTACCCGAACTCGGGCGAGACGTGGGACTCCGGCCGCCGCCGCTGGCTGGGCCTGGCCGACCCGGTGGAGTACGGCCAGGCCGCCAAGGAGTGGCAGCGGGCGGGGGCGTCGCTGATCGGCGGCTGCTGCCGTACGACGCCCGAGCACATCAGACAGGTCCGCGCCCACCTGTCCTGAACGACCGCCCCGATCAGGCGGTGACCGGGGCCGTGCTGCGGCGGCGCAGGATGGCCCGGTCGAGGGCCAGGGCGCCGCCGCCCGTGAAGCCGATGGCGAGGCTGGCCGCCGCGAGCGCCAGCACCAGCTCGTAGCCGCCCTCGCCGGTGAGCCCGTTGGCCCCGTGGACGAAGGCGATCGCGCCGAGCATGTCGAGGGCCAGCAGCACGCCCACGATCGGCAGGGCGGCCCCGAGGATGAGCGCCACCCCGCCCACGACCTCCAGCGCGGCCACGGCCGGGGCCGCGACCCCGGCCAGCGGGATGCCGGCGGATTCGAAGAACTTCGTCGTGCCCGCGATGCCCATCGTCGCGAACTTCTGGTAGCCGTGCACCAGGAAGATCGCCCCGATGGCGATCCTGGCCAGCAGCAGTACGACGGGACGCGCCTGGTCCACCATGCCGTCTCCTCGAGTGTTGTTCAGATTCGAACGACCACTCTAGCAGTGAATGTTCAAATTCGAACGACAGTACACTGTATCGGTGACGGACCCCCGATGGCTGGACACGACGGAGATGGCCGCGTGGCGTGCCTTCCTGTTCACTTCCCACCTGCTCGAACGCCGAATCGAAGAGCAGCTCAAGGCCGCCGCCGGCCTCACGCACCCGCAGTACGAGATCCTCGTCGTGCTCTCCGAGGCGCCAGGGCAGCAGATGCGCATGACCGAGCTGGCCAGGGACGTCGTGGTGTCGAAGAGCGGGCTGACGTACCAGGTCAACCAGTTGGTGAAGGCGGGCCTGGTGGAGCGGGCGACCTGCCCGTCCGACGAGCGGGGCGTGCTGGCGGTGCTCACCGACCAGGGCCGGCGCTGCCTGGAACGGGTGGCGCCGGGTCACGTGGAGGTCGTGCGCGCGTACCTGATCGACCGGCTCAGCCGCGACGAGCTGCACGCGATGACGAGCGCCATGAGGAAGACGGAGGACGCCTTACGCTCGTCCGTGTGACCGCCTCCGGCGGGCGCACGGACCCCCGGCACAGGGCCCCCGGCACAGGGCTCCTGGCGGGCAGTCAGCCCTTGGCGGCGGCGCGCGCGGCGCGCTCCATCTCGACCCGGGCGCTGGCGGCGTACTTGTCGACGTATTCCTGGCCCGACAGCTCCATGAGCGCGTACATGATCTCGTCGGTCACCGCGCGCAGCACCAGGCGGTCATCCTCCATCCCGTAATAACGGGAGAAGTCGAGCGGCTTGCCGAACTTCACACCCGGCCGGATGCCCAGCTTGGGCAGCGGCCGCCCGGGCGGCATCATCTCGTACGTGTTGATCACCGCCCACGGGATCACCGGCGCCCGCGACTCCAGGGCGAGCCGGGCCACGCCGGTCTTGCCCTTGTAGAGGCGGCCGTCGGGCGAACGGGTGCCCTCGGGGTAGATGCCCAGGACGTGCCCCTCACGCAGGATGCGCAGGCCGGTACGCAGCGCCGCCTCGCTGGCCTTGCCACCGGAGCGGTCGATCGGCACGGTGCCGACCCCGCTGAAGAACAGCCGGGTGAAGAAGCCCTTGACGCCCCGGCCGGTGAAGTAGTCGGCCTTGCCCAGCGAGATGACCTTGCGGCGGATCTGCAGCGGGCCGAAGAAGTGGTCGGCGAAGGAGAGGTGGTTGCCGGCCAGGATCGCGGGCCCCTGCTTGGGCACGTGGTCGCCGCCCTCCGTCCACGGCCTGAACACGAGGCGGAGGAACGGCCCCAAGATGGCCTTGACCACCCAGTAGAACACCCTGGCACCTCTTCCTGCGCACTTCCTCGGCGGCGTCGCCCGCGAGCAGCGGCCTATGAGCATTGTCGGGCACGATCCGAGCGCTGTCGCCGAAACCACTGCGAACGCTCCTGCGAACGCCGGCTCTCACGAACCTCTCGCCGACACTGTCTACTGTCAGCGTATGCGGGCACTGTGAGTGTGCACGGATGATGAAGACGTTCGGCAAACCGTCAGCGGACATTCTCAGCTCTGCGGACATTCTCAGCTCGGCGGGCGCTGTCTGCGGGCAGAGCCCATCTTTCCATCTCAACAACCATGCTCCTACATCAGCTCTCGCACAAATACCCTGGAACGTGCGACGATCAGGCCGTTCCGGAGGAAATTACCGGAATGAAACGGCACGGAGGAGCTGTTATGCCGCTCATGCCAGGCGCGGAGCCCTACCACCACGAAGCAGGCCAGATCGGCGTGCTGCTGTGTCACGGGTTCACCGGCACGCCGCAGTCGCTGCGGCCGTGGGGTGAGTATCTGGCCGGGCACGGGATCAGCGTTTCGCTGCCCCGTCAGCCCGGACACGGCACCAGGTGGCAGGAGATGAACCGGACGCGCTGGGAAGACTGGTACGCCGAGGTGGAGAAGGCGTTCGCCGACCTCCAGGGCCGGTGCGCGGAGGTGTTCGTGGCGGGGCTGTCGCTGGGCGGCTGCCTGGCGCTGCGGCTGGCCGAGGTGCACGGGAGCGCGATCAGGGGCGTGATGGTGGTCAACCCGTCGATCGCGAACGACGTGCCGCTGCTGAGGCTGGCCCCGCTGCTCAAGTGGTTCGTGCCCTCGGTGCCGGGGGTCGCCGGCGACGTCAAGAAGCCCGGCGTGATCGAGCTGGCCTACACCCGCACCCCGGTCAAGGCCGCGGCCTCGCTGCCGGGGCTGTGGTCGCTGGTGCAGGCCGACCTGGCGAAGGTGACACAGCCGCTGCTGGTCTTCCACAGCACGCAGGACCATGTGGTGAAACCGACGAGTGTCGCCATCCTCCGCGCGAAGGTCCCGCAGGCCACGATCGAGGAGCTTACCGATAGCTACCATGTTGCGACGCTGGACAACGATGCCGACAGGATCTTTGCCGGGAGCCTCGACTTCATCCGGACACATGCCTCGGTACCCTTGCAGAGGGACTGATCGCACCCAGGGGGAAGTCGCGATCGCTGCGGAGAGGCCCATCTAGGTGACGCCCCAGAGTGACGAGGACGAGGTCTGGCGGCAGATCGTCGCGTCCTTCAACGACACAGCCGAGCGCGACTCGGCCGACCAGCCATGGCCGGACAGCGAAAATCTCCCGGTCGAGCCGACCCGCCGGGTGGTCAAGCCCCCGGAGGAGGATCTCGCCGCCGCCGACAACTCCGCCGACAACTCCGACGCCGACGCCGACGACGATCCGGGAGACGAGGGCGACGACGAGGACGAGGGTCACTTCGTGCCCCCTGCCCCGCCGCCGCTGCCCAAGCTCGACCTGCCGACCAAGCTGGCGTGGGTGGCGCTGTTCGGCGGCCCCGCCTACCTGCTGGTGGCGGCGATGGCGAACTGGCAGATGGAGGGGTGGGCGCTGTTCACGGCGGTGGCGGCGTTCATCGGGGGGTTCGTGGCGCTGGTGGTGCGCATGGGCGACGGGCCGCCCAACGACTCGGGCTGGGACGACGGCGCCGTCCTCTGACACCCGGCATCCGTCCGCGGGCCGGGGCTCTTCCCCGAGCCCGCCGGGCTCTCGTCGGCGCCGGCGGCTACGACTTCTCCGTGGTGGTCTTGGGCGCGAACGACTCCACCACGTCGGTGTAGCGGTCGGCGGCGTCGACCGCGTGCCCGACCGCCCACACCGTGCCCTTGCCCGCCAGATACGTCACGGCCTGCAGTCGCACGCTGCTCCTGCCCGGCCTGGCGCCGCCCCTGATGATCTCGCACCGGTTCTTCTCGCAGCGCGCCATGAACGGCTCGGCGGCCCGCGCGGGGTCGTAGCCGGTCATCCAGTAGCGCCCCTTGCCGTCGCCGGTCACCCCGTAGACCCTGGCCTCGGACGAGCCGGGCAGCGGCAGCTCGCGCCAGCGCTTGCCGTTCCAGACCAGCGCCAGCGGCGAGGTCTCGCCGGGCCCGCGGTAGACGCCGCCCACGGCCACCGCCCGCTTGGAGCTGTCGACCTGCACGTCGCGCAGGTAGCCGCCGGGGATGGAAGGCAGCGGCATCGACTTCCACGACCCGCCGGAGTAGTGGACGATCAGCGGCTCGGTGCCGGTGTCGCCGACGGCGAACCCGCCTGACACCGCGTAGAGCGCGCCCTCCTCCTTGGTCTCCTGCACGGTCCAGGTGCTGCCCTGGCCGGTGAGGATGAGCCCGTTCTTCTCGCGGCTGCCGACGGCCACGACCCGGCCAGGCTTGGCGTCGATGCCGCCCAGCCAGTCTCCGGCCCGCATGCCCTGCGGCCTGACCCGGTCGAACCCGGCCGTGTCGCCGTGCACGAGGTAAGGCAGCCCGTCGTGCCCGTCGCCGACCACCCAGACGTCGGAGGGCGAGGCGGCGGCCAGCCCGCGCAGGTTGCCCGCGGCCGTGCCGTCGCGCACGCCGACCTCGGCCCACTTGCTGCCGTTCCAGTGGCGGATGGTGCCGCGGTTCTTCCAGACGTCCCAGATCTCCTGCTGACCCACCGCCCACACGTCGTTCGGCGTGATCGCGAGCACGTCGGACAGCGAGCCGTCGGCCTGGAGGCGCACGCTGGTCGACTGCTGCCACGCCTCGGCGGCGGGGCGGGGCTCGGCATGCGCGGTGGGCGTGGCCTGCGTCAAGGCCACGAACGTCGCCAAGATCAGAGAGAGCGCACGCCGCTGAGAGCGACGGGTCATGAGGAAATGCTACGGGCTCGTGCGCCGATCTTGCCCGCTAGTGCCCAACTCGCAACTCGGCGACGACCGGCAGATGGTCGCTGGCTCCGGCGAGATCGGGCATGGCGGCGTCCACGACCCCGCACGACACGACCCGCGTCCCGCGCGCGGCGAAGACCCCGTCGATGCGTACGGACGGGCTCGCGGCGGGGAAGGTCAGGCCGTCGCCCTTCGGCGCCACGGCGTAGCAGTCGGCCAGCCGTCCGGCCAGGTAGCGCCAGGCCGGTTGGTGCGCCTGCTCGTTGACGTCGCCGGCGAGCACGATCTGCGCGCCATGGCGACCCGCCGCGGTCTCCATCAGCGCCACCGCCTCGGCGGCGTGGTGCAGCCTGGCCGGGTCGTGCAGGTCGAGGTGGAGCGAGCCGATCGCCAGCATCGCCCCCTTGACCTGGACGACGGCCACGGCCAGCCCGCGCCGCTCCAGCCCGACGAAGGTCCGCAGGGCGTGGCTCTCGGCGTGCAGCACGCGTACGCGCCGCCCGACGAGCACGGCCACACCCCCCACCCGGCCGGGGGTCGCCACCGCGAGCCCGGCCGGGGCGGCCAGGGCCGCGCGCCGGGCCCGCCAGCGGACGAACCTGGGCGCCTCCTGCACGCACAGCACGTCGGCGTCCAGCGCGGCGACGACCCTGGCGAGTGCGGCACGGTCGTCGCGCAGCCCGTGCAGGTTGTAGGTGGCGACCCTGATCGTCACGTGTGCCCCGGCCGTACGCGCGCGGCGCTAGCGCAGCCTGGCCAGGTCGGCGGCGCCCACGACCCCGGCCGAGGCGCCCAGCTCCGCGAGCCTGATCTCGGCCAGCGGGCGGTGCCCGTGGCCGGTGATCCGCTCGGCGAAGACCTGCCTGGCCCGGTCGATGAACAGGTCGGCGGCGCGGGAGACGCCGCCGCCGACGATGAAGCAGCCGGGGTCGAGGAGGGCGGCCAGGTCGGCCATGCCCTGCCCGAGCCAGTCGGCCAGGCTGCGGAAGGCGGCCAGCGAGGCGTCGTCGCCCAGCCGGGCGGCCTCGGTGACCTCCTCGCCCTCGATCTTGCCGCCGGCCAGCCCGAGCAGCGTACGGGCCCGCTCCGGCTCGGCCTCGGCGATCTCCCTGGCGTCCTTGACCAGGGCCTGGCCGCTGGCGTACTGCTCCCAGCAGCCGACGTTGCCGCACCCGCACAGACGTCCGCCTGGCAGGACCTGCATGTGGCCCAGCTCGGCGCCCATGCCCCAGCGGCCCCGGTAGAGCGCGCCGTCGATGACCAGCCCGCCGCCGATGCCGGTGCCGAGCGTCACGCAGACGACGTGGGACTGGCCCCTGCCCGCGCCGAACCTGGTCTCGCCCCAGGCCATGGCGTTGGCGTCGTTCTCGATCACGACCGGCAGGCCGACCAGGTCGCTGATCTTCTTCTGCAGCGGCTCGTCGCGCCAGGCGAGGTTGGGGGCGAAGCGCACCACGGACCGGGTCTCGTCCACGAACCCGGCCGCGCCCACGCCCACGGCCTCGATCTCCCGGCCCTCGGACAGCTCGCGAACGACGTCGACCACCGTCTCCGCCACCACGTCGGGGCGGTCGGCGGCGGTGGGCCGCAGCGTGTGTTCGACGATCTCTCCCTGGTCGTCGACCACACCGGCGGCCACCTTCGTCCCGCCGATGTCGACACCGATCGTGAGCATGCCCCGTGTCTCCCTATCCGAGATCTATGTGTTCCACGTCGTGACGCCGGTCGTCACTCCGGTCGTCACGGCGGTCGTTGTCGCGGTTGTTGTCACGGCCGCCGCCGTCACCCGGCCTGCGGGGGGCGGGCTTGCTCAGCGCGTCGAGCGCGCCGCGGAAGGCGGCGAACAGCTCTCCGCCCGCCGCCATCAGGTGACCGGTGACGTCGCCGCCCGACTCGCGCTGCGCCGCGATCGCCCGGCAGACCGGGCAGGCGCGGCAGATGTACTCGTCGTGGGGCTCGGACACGGCCTCCTCCCACACGTCCCGCTCCTTGCGGGCGCCGCCGCCGGTGAAGGAGTTGAACACGCTCTTGCCGACCTGGCGGGTGGCCCGCCCCTGGATCGACTCGAACAACTTGCGCGCCTCGTCGGCCACCGTGCCGATGGGATCTCTCCCGGGATCTCTGTTGGCGTCTCTGTCGTGCTCGCTCATTTCTGGCCCTCCCTGCTCGTGGTCGCTCATCCATTCAACTCATCTGGTCGCGGATTCGCTCCCTCGGCGGACCATGTGACGCGGAGCACGCCGTCGCGGAGCGCGGCTCCGCTGATCTTCCTTCTCGCCAGCGCCGCGGGCAGCGCCAGGATCCTGCGGTAGGGCCCGGCGGTGACGATCAGCTCGTCGCTCTTGCGGGCCAGGTCGACGTCGTCGCGGTCGGCGCCGGGCAGGCTGAGCGTCAGCTCGTCGGCGCTCATCCGCAGCGGCGGCTCGACGGAGTGGGGGGCGAACGGGTCGGATCCGGCGTACATCGCGGCGCCCACCTCGGACAGCACCCGCTCGCCGACCGGCTCGGCGGGCAGGTAGGGGACGACGTGCACGGGCAGCGGCGCGAACGACTGCTCCGCCTCGGCCAGCAGCCGCGACTGCGCCGCCACCCACTGGGCCCGCCACTCGTCGGCGCCGCCCTCGGGGAAGACCCGGTTGGCGATGACGGCGTCGACGCGGTAGCCGTACAGGTTGAGCGAGGTCAGGGTGCGTCTGGCCTCGGCGAGCACCACCGACTCGGGGGTGAGCACGAGCCGTACGGAGGCGTGGTCGCCGGTGAGTAGCTCGCGCACCTCCATGAGGCCGCGGTGGAGGCGTTCGGCCGCGTTCATCACGGTCTCGCCGGGGGCGCTGACGTGGGCGACGCCCCGTACGAACGGCGCGACCAGCCGCATGACCTTGCGGCCGACCGGCATGAGCCGGTTGACGTGCCAGTCGAGCGCCTCGGGCAGCGCCAGCAGCCGCAGCGTCTCGGCGGTGGGCGCGCAGTCGACGACGATCACGTCCCAGCGGCCCTCGCGGGCGTGCTCGCGCAGCTCCAGCAGGGCGATGACCTCCTCGGCGCCCGGCAGGACCGTGATCTCCTCGGAGGTGATCTGGTCGAGGCCCAGCTCGGCCAGCACGCCCCTGGCGTAGTCCTGCAGCTCGCCCCAGTGGCGCTCGAGCGACTTCTGCGTGTCGACCTGGTGCAGGTGCAGGCCGGGGGCGATCTCGCCGGGCCCGGCCGCGAGCGCGTCGGCCAGCGAGTGGGCGGTGTCGGTGGAGACGATGAGCGTCTTGAGGCCACGGCGGGCGGCCAGCGTGGCGGTCGCGGCGGCGGCCGTGGTCTTGCCGACGCCGCCCTTTCCGGTGAAGAGCAGGACCCGCGGGCTCAACTCAGCGGCCTTCGACGCGCTTCTTGAGGCCCTTGAGCGCGGTGTCCACGATCACCTTCTCGGCCTTGCGCCTGATCAGGCCGATCATGGGCACGCTGAGATCGACCGCCAGCTCGTACGTCACGTCGGTGCCACTGCCCGCGTCGGCCAGCCGGTAACTCCCCCGGAGGTCGGAGATCATCTTCCCGGGCTCGACCGCCTGCCAGCTCACGCCTTCGTCGCCCTGCCACGTGTAGCCGAGGGTGTAGGTGTCGCTGATCGGGCCGGCGTCCAGCACGAAGCGAACGTTCCGCGGCCTGCCGTCGGGGCCGGTGGTGAGGACCTCGGCGTGCTTGACCTGCCCGGCCCATTCCGGGTAGGAGGGGAAGTCCGCGATGACCGCCATCACGTCGGCGCGACCGGCGCCGACGGTGGTGCTCGAAGTGGTGCGATCAGCCATGCGACCACGTTAGTGCACAAACCGCCGATCGCGGCGGACGCGCACACGGGCCGATCATGAGGCCGATCATGGGCCGATCACGCCCGCGCGCTGGGCCGACTCACCACTCCAGCACGTACGGCACACCCCTACCGCGGAAGTGGCCCACGTTCACGCACTCGGTACGGCCCACGCGCACCCGCGGGTGCAGCGGGTTGTGCACGTGGCCGAACAGGGCGTAGCGCGGCTGGGTGCGCCTGATGGCCGCCAGCGTGGCCTCGCTGCCGCGCTCGAACCGCCTGGCCACCACGTCGTAGAGCAGCTCGGGCAGGGCGGGCGGGATGTGGCAGCACAGCACGTCGACCTCGCCGACGGCCTCGACCTTGGCGGCGTACTCCTCGTCGCCGAGCTCGTGGGGCGTGCGGTAGGCGGTCTTGAGCCCGCCGCCCACGAACCCGAACCGCAGGCCCCCGATCTCCGCCACCTCGCCGTCGAGCACGTGGTGGCCGGGCCGGACGTAGTCGCCCCACAGGCGCGGCAGGTCCACGTTGCCGTACGTGAGGTAGGCCGGGGTGGGCATGGCGGCGAAGAGGGTGGCGTACTGGGCGCGCACGTTGCGCTCGATGTGCTCGCGCGGGTCGCCGTCGAGCGTGGCCCACAGCCCCGCGGACATGGCCCTGGCCTCGTCGAAGCGCTTGGCCGTGCGCAGGGCGATGAACTCGTCGGCCCGCTCCGCGCCGAACAGGTCGGCGAAGATGCCCTGCGAGTGGTCGTCGTAGTCGACGAACAGGATCAGGTCGCCCAGGCAGATCAGCGCGTCGGCCCCGTCACCGGCCCTGGCCAGCGCGTCGGCCCGGCCGTGGACGTCGCTGACGACATGGACCCTCATGGTCAGATCCTAGGCGCACCGTTCCCTGAGCGCACTTGTGCGCGGCTCATGGTGCGGGGCTCGTCGTGCGCCGCAGGGCGGGCACTCGGCTGCTAGCGTGTTGAATGCCCTTCATAACGCCTCAATGACGGGGCTACCGGCTGGTAACCCGAAACGGTAGCGTCCAGGCGGTCCCCGCAGGGGAGTTGAGGTCTCCGCAGAGGAGTTGGTTTCGTGCGCGAGTACAGCGTCCCCGTCCTGGTAGACGTCCCCGCCTCGGCCGGTCTGGCCGACACCGTCTTCCGGCGGGCCGAGCAGGAGCCCGGGGCGATCGTGATGCGCCGCAAGGTCGGCTCCGGCTGGCCGATCGTGACCGCGGCCGAGTTCCGCGACCAGGTGGCCGCGGTGGCCAAGGGGCTGATCGCGGCGGGCGTCGGGCACGGCGACCGGGTCGCCCTGATGTCGCGCACCCGCTACGAGTGGACGCTGGTCGACTACGCCATCTGGGCCGTCGGCGGGGTCACCGTGCCGATCTACGAGACCTCCTCGGTCGAGCAGATCAGGTGGATCCTGGGCGACAGCGAGGCCAAGGCGGCGTTCGTCGAGCTGGACGGGCACGAGGAGGCCCTCAGGGAGGCGGCGCCCGAGCTGGCGCCGGTCTGGCGGGTCGACGCCACGCCGGAGAGCGGCGACGTCACCGACTCCGACCTCGACGAGCGCAGGAAGAGCGTCGGCTCCGCCGACCTGGCCACGATCGTCTACACCTCCGGCACCACGGGCCGCCCGAAGGGCTGCCGCCTCACCCACGACAACCTGCTGTTCACCGCGCTCAACGTGCTGCGCGGCCCGCTGGAGCCGCTGTTCGCGGGCAAGGAGCCGGCCGCGCTGCTGTTCCTGCCGCTGGCGCACAGCTTCGCGCGGATGATCCAGGTGGTGCTGGTCGAGGCGGGCGCGGTCATCGCGCACACCCCGAACATGAAGAACGTCGCCCCCGACCTGCAGGACTTCAAGCCGACGTTCCTGCTGGGCGTGCCGCGCGTGTTCGAGAAGGTCTACAACGCCGCCGAGCAGAAGGCCATCGCGGGCGGCAAGGGCAAGATCTTCGCCAGCGCGGTCGACGTGGCGGTGGCCTGGAGCAAGGCCGAGAGCGCGGGCGGCGCGCCGCTCGGGCTGCGGCTGCGGCGCGCGGTGTTCGACAAGCTGGTCTACGCCAAGCTGCGCGCGGCCACCGGCGGCCGGCTCTCGGCGGCGGTGTCCGGCGGCTCGGCGCTGGGCGACCGGCTCGGCCACTTCTTCCGCGGTGTGGGCATCGAGGTCTTCGAGGGCTACGGCCTGACCGAGACCTCGGCCCCGCTCTCGGTCAACATGCCGGGCGGCAACAAGATCGGCACCGTGGGCAAGCCGCTGCCTGGGGTCACGCTGCGCATCGGCGACGACGGGGAGATCCTGGCCAAGGGCCGCAACATCTTCCCCGGCTACTGGAACAACGACGAGGCCACCGACGAGGTGATCGACCCCGACGGCTGGTTCCACACGGGCGACGTCGGCAAGCTCGACGCCGACGGCTACCTGTGGATCACGGGACGCAAGAAGGAGCTCCTGGTCACGGCGGCGGGCAAGAACGTCGCGCCCGGTCCGCTCGAAGACGCGCTGCGCGCCCACCCGCTGATCTCGCAGGCGATGGTCGTGGGCGACGGGAAGCCGTACGTCGCGGCGCTGATCACGCTCGACCCGGAGGCGGTGCCCGCCGGGTCGACGATCGACGGGCTGCGCGACGACCCCGCGGTGCGGGCGCAGATCCAGGCGGCGGTGGACCGGGCGAACCTGACGGTGTCGCATCCCGAGCAGATCAAGAAGTTCACGATACTCGGCGGGGACATCACGGAGGAGAGCGGGCACCTCACGCCCACGCTCAAGGTCAAGCGGAGCCTCATCATGCGCGACTTCGCCAAGGAGATCGACGAGCTGTACGAGGGCCACTAGCGGCGCGGCGCTCTACTAGCCACGATAGTAGAGCGCCCGGCCGGTCGCGCCCGCGCCTCGCAACACCCCACATCCCAACAGGTTTGGACACGTCCCGTTCCGCGCCGTGAACGGAGGCGACGCTGCCGCCTTCCCGCCGTCGTCAGGAAACCGGGCGTTGACAGTCCGAAATGTTGGCTTTTCGATGAAGGAAGATGAGCGAACTCGGGGGAATGTGCAGGATCCGGCAAGGAGGAACCCACCATGGACCGACAGCCGCCGATCTCCCGCCGAAATCTCCTGCTCGGAGCCGCCGCGTTCGGCGTCCCCGCCGCCCTCGTCGGGTGCGGCTCCGGCGGCGCCCCCGCCCCAGGGCCGTCCGGCACGGGCCCAGGCGCCCTGGGCACGGTCACGATCGGCTCGAACGCCTCCGACGAGATCCCGAAGAAGTCCCTCGACACCGTGGTCAAGAGCTTCACGCAGGCCGCGACCCGGATCAACACGGTCGACCACAACACGTTCCAGGAGAACATCAACCGCTATCTCAGGGGCACGCCCGACGACGTGTTCACCTGGTTCGCCGGTTACCGGATGCAGTTCTTCGCCGAGCAGGGGCTCGCCGTGGACATCTCGGACGTGTGGCAGGAGATCGGCGGCGACTACACGCAGGCGTTCAAGGACCAGTCGACCGGCGTCGACGGCAAGCAGTACTTCGTGCCGTTCACCTACTACCCGTGGGCGGTCTTCTACCGCAAGAGCCTGTGGCGGGACAAGGGGTACGAGCCCCCGGCCACGCTGGACGAGTTCACCGCGCTGGCCAGGAGGATGAAGGCCGACGGCCTGATCCCGATCGCGTTCGCCGACAAGGACGGCTGGCCGGCGATGGGCACGTTCGACATCCTCAACCTGCGCACGAACGGCTACGACTTCCACGTCTCCCTCATGGGCGGCAAGGAGTCGTGGACGGACCCTCGGGTCAGGCAGGTGTTCGACACCTGGCGGGGGCTGATGGAGTTCCACCAGCCGGCCGCGCTGGGACGTACGTGGCAGGAGGCCGCGCAGTCGCTCGCGCAGAAGAAGACCGGGATGTACCTGCTCGGGATGTTCGTCGCCCAGCAGATCCCCGAGGCCGACCGCGACGACCTCGACTTCTTCACCTTCCCCGAGATCAACCCCGCGTACGGGACCGACTCGATCGACGCCCCCATCGACGGCTACATGATCTCCGCCAAGGCCAGGAACGTGGCCGGCGCCAAGGCCCTGCTCAAGCACTTCGCCCAGGCGTCCGCCCAGAACGTCGCCACCGGCCTCGACCCCGGCACGCTGGCCGCCAGCTCCAAGGCCGACACCTCCGGCTACAGCTCCCTGCAGAAGCGCGGCGCGGAGCTGGTGTCGAAGGCCACGCACATCGCGCAGTTCCTCGACCGCGACACGCGGCCCGACTTCGCCTCGACCGTGATGATCCCGTCGCTGCAGGCGTTCGTCGGCGAACCCGACGAGATAGACCCGCTGCTGGCCGGCATCGAGCAGCAGAAGGCGAACATCTTCCGCTGATGGCCGTCAAGACCCGTCGCTACTCCGCCCGGGATCTGACCGTGCTGGTCATCGGGCTGGGGGTGGCCGTCATCGTCAACGTGGGCCTGATCTGGGGGCCCACGCTGGCCTCCATCGGGCTGTCGGGCACCGACTGGAACGGCATCGGGCCCATCGAGTGGGTGGGCGGCCAGAACTACCACGACCTGGCGGCCGAGTATCCGCCGTTCTGGTCGGCGGTCCGCAACAACGTGTTGTGGCTGGCCTTCCTGGGGCTGGTCGCCACGCCGTTCGGGCTGTTCTGCGCGGTGCTGCTGGACCGGCGGCTGCGGCTGTCGCGGGTCTACCAGAGCGCCCTGTACATGCCGGTCGTGCTGTCGCTGGCCGTGGTGGGCTTCATCGCGCAACTCGTCTACTCCTCCGACTACGGCGTGCTGAACGCGGTGACCGGGCTGAACGTGGACTGGCTCGGAGACCGTTCGATCAACATCTGGGTGATCATGGTCGCGGCGGCCTGGCGGCACGTGGGCTACGTCATGATCATCTACCTGGCCGGGCTGAAGGCGGTCGACCCGGCGCTGAAGGAGGCCGCGGCCATCGACGGGGCGAGCGAGCGGCAGGCGTTCTTCCGGGTGGTGTTCCCGACGCTGCGGCCGGTCAACGTGATCGTGCTGGTCATCACGGTGATCGAGGCGCTGCGGGCGTTCGACGTCGTCTACGCCGTCAACAAGGGCAGGAACGGGCTTGAGCTGCTGTCGGTGCTGGTCACCGAGAACATCGTGGGCGAGGCCAGCCGGATCGGGTTCGGCTCGGCGATCGCGGTGATCCTGCTGGCGATCTCGCTGGGGTTCATCGTCACGTACCTGTCGCAGTTGTTCAAGGAGGAGCGATGACGCTGACCGCCCCCGCTCCCCCGGCCCAGCAGGCGGCCCGCGCGCCCGCGCGCCGGCCGGTCCGTCCGCTGCGGATCCTGCTGCACGTCTTCCTCGCGCTGGTGGGGCTGGGGTGGCTGCTGCCGCTCGTCCTCGCCGTGTACGCCTCGCTGCGGCCGTACGAGGAGACCGCCCGCCTTGGCTACTTCTCGCTGCCCGAGCACCTCACGCTCGACTACTACGGCCAGGCGTGGACGCAGGCCGAGTTGCCCCGCTACTACCTCAACACGTTGATCGTGGTGGTCCCCGGGGTGGCGGTGACGCTCTTCCTGGCCTCGTTCACGGCCTTCGCGATCGCCCGGCTGCGCATCCCCGGCCGCAGGGCGCTGCTGATCGTGTTCACGGCGGGCAACCTGCTGCCGCCGCAGGTCCTCATCACCCCGCTCTACACCCTCTACACGCTCGTCCCGCTGCCCGCCTGGCTGTCGGACTCGCAGTCGCTCTACGACTCCTACCTGGGGCTGATCCTCATCCACGTGGCGTTCCAGTTCGGCTTCTGCGTCTTCGTGATGGCGAACTTCATGCGCACGATCCCCGAGGAGATCACCGAGGCGGCCCTGGTGGACGGGGCTGGGGTGTGGAAGCGGTACTGGCGCCTGACGCTGCCGCTGTGCCGACCGGTGCTGGCGGCGCTGTCGACGCTGCAGTTCACCTGGATGTACAACGACTTCCTGTGGGCGCTGGTGCTGATGTCGTCGGGCGACAAGCTGCCCGTCACCTCGGCGCTGAACAACCTGCGCGGCCAGTTCTTCACCGACTTCAACCTGCTGGCGGCCGGGTCGGTGCTGGTGGCGCTGCCGACGCTGATCGTCTTCCAGCTCCTGCACAAGCAGTTCGTGGCCGGGCTCACGCTCGGCTCGACCAAGGGGTGACCCGGCGGCCTTCTCCGTCCGCCGGTCCCGGCTAGTGGTCCGGCGGACGGAGGAGGCCTCCGAAGCGGGCGGCCACCTGGTCCCACGCCCATTCGCCGGTCACCCAGTCGCGGCCCCGCGCGCCCATCTTGCGCGCCTTGTCGGGGTCGGTGAGCAGCTCGACGACGGCCTGCGCCACCTCCCCCGCGTCCGCCCCGTCCACGACGAGGCCGGTCTCGCCGGGCCGCACCGCGTCGGGAGCGCCACCGGACGCGCCCGCCACCACCGGCAGCCCGCTGGCGGACGCCTCCAGGAACACGATCCCGAGCCCCTCCACGTCCACCCCCTTCAACCGGGTACGGCACGGCATGGCGAACACGTCCGCCGCCGCGTAGTAGCCGGGCAGGCCGGACGCCGGCACCGTCCCGGTGAACCTGACCGACTCGTGCCCGGCCGCCAGCCGCTCCAGCGCCTTCCGGTACGGCCCCCCGCCCACCAGCAGCAGCACCGCGTCCGGCACCGAGCGCAGCACCTGGGGCCAGGCCCTGATGAGCTGGTCCTGGCCCTTGCGCGGCACCAGGCGCGACACGCACACGACCACCGGCCGCCCCGGCAGGCCCAGCTCGGCCTTGGCCGCGCCGGGGTGGAACTGCTCGACGTCCACGCCGGGCGCGAGCCGTACGAGCTTGGCCGCCGGGATGACGGCGGCCAGCCGCTGGCGCGTGTACTCCCCCAGGTACGTCACCACGTCGGCGTGCGCGCCGATCCTGCGCAGCACCGAGCGGAAGCCCGGCGCGCTCGCCCACGACGCCTCGTGGCCGTGGGTGAGCATCACCACCCGCCGCGCCCCCGCCCGACGCAGGCGGGGGGCCAGCAGCCCGAGCGGCGCGGCGGCGCCGAACACGACCGTGTGCACGCCGTACCCGGCCACCAACCCGGCCGCCGTACGCGCGACGGCCGGTGTCGGCAGCATGAGCCTGCGGGGATGCCGCACGATCCGGTACGGCTGCCGCCGGTCGAACTCCGCGCTGCCCGGCCAGGCGGGGGCGTAGACCGTGACGCCCGGCGTGCGCAGCGCGAGCCCGTGCACGAACGACTGGATCCCGCCCGGCCTGGGCGGGAAGTCGTTGGTCACGAAGAGCACGCCGCCCACGGGGGCGGTCACGGGATCGGTCACGGTACGGGGACGCCGTTCAGCTTGGCCCACGCGCGGGCCATGGCGATGCGCTCGGGACCTGGAGGATGGGAGGCATAGAGCACATATTCCACCGCATCCGGCGACAGATCCGAAATATTTGTGACCGCCAGGCGTTTCTGCATGGCGATGAACGTCGCCGGGTCCCCGGTGAGATCGAGCGCGTGCAGGTCGGCCCTGGCCTCGATGTGGCGGCTGATCACGTTCTGGGCCGGTCCCATGATCAGCGAGCCGATGGTCATCAGCCCCATGACCACGCCCACCGCGCGCGGATCGCCGATCGACGCGACGCCGACGCGACGCCGCAGCGGATCGAACACCAGGAACAGGACGATCGCCCCCAGACCGGCGCCCAGACCGCCGATGAGCGTGCCGTAGAGCACGTCGTTGTATTTGGCGTGGGCCAGCTCGTGCGCCACGACCAGCTCCACCTCCGGCTGCGGGGCCTGGAGCAGCGTGTCGTAGACGACGATGCGGCGGGTGGCGCCGAAGCCCGACACGTACGCGTTGAGCGCCGTCGTCCTGCGTGAGGCGTCGGCGACCAGGACGTCCTCGACCGGCACCCGGTCGCGCTCGGCCATCTGGAGCAGGTTCGTCCGCAGCGGGCCCTGCGCCATCGGGGTGAAGTCGTTGAACAGCGGCTCGAACACCACCGGATACACGAACGACGCCAGCACCGCCAGCGCGAACGCGCCCACCCCCGCGGGGATCCACCACCGCCTGAACCTGCGGGCCAGCGCCACCAGGGCCAGCAGCATCACGCACAGCAGGAACGTCTCCACGCCCAGGCTCTTCAGCCGGTCCCCGGTCCAGCTCCCCCAGTCCTGGGTGGACAGGCCGTAGTCGCGCAGGATCGTCTCGAACCAGATGCCGAGCGGCCACCTGAACAGCTCCACGATCGCCGTGAGCACCACGACGCCGAGGATCGTCCGCACCCACCAGGGGCCTTTGAGGCGGCCCAGCACCTTGGCCCCGAACGGGGTGGCCACCAGGACCGCCGCGAAGATGATCGTGAGCGCCAGCGAGAGGTAGCTCGGCAGGCTCGTGGCCGCGTCGAACGCCTGCGACCTGGCGATCTGGGCGGCGCTGAAGTCGCGCGCCGGATCGGGCGGGCCGCCGGTCAGCACGTGCCAGGGGGTGCTGAACGCGGCCACGGCCACGATCACGAGGGCGAGCAGCGCCAGCGCGATCCCGGCCTGCCGTCGCAGCGCGCCGTTCCCTGACGCCGCCACGGCCGCCTCCCCCGTCCCTCCCGCGCCGCCGGAGGCCGCCGCGTCGCCGCCGGGCTCCGGCCCCGAGCGGGACTCACCCCACGCGTGCCGCTCGCCTCCCAGGTCCGCGTCCGACCCCGAACGCCCGTCCGCGCCTGAGTGCGCGTCGCCGTCGGAGTGTGCGGCACCGTCAGAGTGTGCGGCACCGTCAGAGTGTGCGGCACCGTCAGAGTGTGCGGCACCGTCAGAGTGTGCGGCACCGTCAGAGTGTGCGGCGCTCACCCCTACGGCGGCCATCTCTCCGTCCGGCACGTCGCGTTCGCGCGTCCCGGCCGCCGACGTCTCCGCCTCTCGCGCGCCCGTCACCGGCGTCTCCGCTTCCGGCCTGCCGGTGTCGTGCGGCGCGTCTTCCTCATCTCGCCGTTCGCTCATCTGCCTCCCCTTCACACGAGCTGATCCCGCACGTACTCGCGCCACCGCGCCGTCAGCGTGGCGACGGAGAGGCCCAGTGAGGCGAGCGCCCGATCGACGCCCGCCCGCTGGGCCGCACGGTAGAGCCTCACCAGGGTCCCCTCACCGAACCGGTCAGCGAAGAAGCGACACGCCAGCCAAGCCTCCTGGTACGCACGCGCGAGCCGGACCGGGTCGGACCCGTCCGCCGCGAAAGCCGCAGGTCCGGGCAAAGCGCTCGGCAGGCGCCCGGCCCGCGCCTCGGCCGCCAGTTCGGCCGCCGCCGTGGCGACGGGCAACCCGGCGTCGCGGTAGGCCACGTAGTCCGCGAACCCCTCGTAGAGCCAGACCGGCAGGCCCTCGGTCCCGGCCACGACGTGGGTCAGCTCGTGGGTCAGGACGATGTCCTTGCCGGTGGGGTTGAGGGTGGCGAAGAGTTCGGGGACGACGATCACGCGCCCACGGTCGGCCACGGCGGCCAGGCCGTCGAGCCGGTCCACTCCGGCCAGCGCGGCGGCCTCGCGGGCGGACGCCGGAACGACGACGAGCGGTCGTACCCGCCCGCCCAGGACGGCGGAGACACGGAGCCCGGCCGCATCCGCCCTCCGGGCCAGATCAGCGAGCCCGGCGGCGTCGTGCCCGGCGGGCTCATGCCCGCCGGAGTCACGCCCGGCAGAGTCATGCCCGGCCACCACGGAGTGCCTGCCCCGGCTGACGACCGTGCGGCCGGGCCACAGGTCGCGCATCTCCGGGGGCAGGGCAGAGGGATCGGGAAGCGGTGCCGCGCCCGGAACCAGGAGCAGGAGGACGGCCACCACGGCTCGTCGGCTCACCTGCTCGGACACGGGGCCGATCGTAGCCGCCCGGCACTCGTGCCCGCGCTTGCGCGAATCCACGGCCACCGCCCGGCAACCACCACGTGCGCTTGCGCGGACTCACGGCCGCCGCTTGGCAACCACCACGTGCGCTCGGGCGGATTCACGGCTACCGCTTGGCAACCACCACGTGCGCTCGGGCGGATTCACGGCTACCGCTTGGCAACCGCCACGTGCGCTTGGGGGAGTTCGCGGCTGCCGCTTGGCAGCCGCCACGTGCGCTTGCGCGGATTCGTGGCCACCTCCAGGTCACCGCCTCCACCGCCTGGCAGCCGCCGCAGCCGCGTGCTGCGGGGGCGGATTCGCGGCCGCCCGTGGGGACAGGCGAGAGCCCCGCCCGGATCGGGGGGAATCCGGGCGGGGCTTCTTCACATGCCGGGACGGACCGCGCCGACGAAAGACGACTTGCGCCATCCGTCCAGCTTGTCGATGCGTACCCGTTCACCCGTCCGTGGTGAATGGATCATCTTGCCCTTGCCGACGTACATGCCCACGTGGCCGAGCCCGCTGAAGAACAGCAGGTCACCTGGCTTGAGGTTGCGCCAGGAGATCTTGTTCCTGATGCGGGCGAACTGGCTGCTCGCCACGCGCGGGAGCTTGACGCCGGCCTTCTTCCAGGCGAACAGGACGAGGCCGGAGCAGTCAAACGAACCAGGCCCTGTGCCCCCGTACCGATACGGGTCACCGATCTGGTCCTTGGCCGCGGCGACGGCCTTGCGGGCCTTCGCCTGTTGCCGGGCGACCTTGGCGGCCCGTTGCCGGGCAGCCGTGGCCGTCTTCGAGGCGCCGGCGGTGGTGGCCACCGTCGCCGTCGTTCCGGCCGAGTCGCTCGTCGTCGTCGCCTGAGCCGTGGGGGCATGGAGGACAAGACCTCCGGCCGTCACGGTCATCGTGAGTGCTACGCCGCTCAGGGCGAAGCGGGACAGGCGGGGGTTCTGCAGGGAGGTGGACAGGATTTCTCCTCGCGTCTTCCACGAACGCCTACCGGGTTAGCTGACGGATTCGGGCCTGGAAGTAGCCCTACGGCGCGACTCGCGCGCCGACTCACCCCTGATCCCTCGGGAAGAAACGGGATCGCTGGGTCCCCGGCTCCGTGCCTCATGACTGCACGGATTCGGCAGGTCGCCGCCCGATGAGGGTGCTGCTCCTCGAGGGGTATCGGGGGCGACCGGCGGATCTTTGTCTGTCTCACATCGGGAGGACCGATGCCGGTTCGCGGGGGACATGGCTTGTGCACCGCGACGACGCCAGAAGCTACGCCGAAGGTTCAAGGATCGGCAAAGCGCACACCGGGCTGTAAAGATCAGACAGAGGGTGATGTCAGAGCTGAAACCCCTGCTGGAACCCCAAGCTTCGTTACCAGAATGTGACCCTGCTCACACTTGGACACGTCCAAGATTGTCAGGTCCCAGACATCCCTTTCGTCACATCCGTCACACCGACGCCGATTCCGCGAACACCCTCGAACGGCCGCCCACCGGTCCGCCATCACCACACATTTCGCGAAATATCGCCACACTCTACGATCCGTCGCCATACCCAAATGGCCTGAAGAAAGCCCGGTCCTGCCCCGGAGATCAACATAGCTACTATGGTGGATAGTAGCGAAGTCGAAGCGCCTCCGCCGGGGACAGCCGGTGACGAGGACCGAGCGGGAAGCCGGAAGTCAGCGCCGCGCACGAGCGACTCACGCACGAGCGTCCAGCCGCACGCCCACCCCCTACCCTTGACGCGCCGACATTTCGGCGATCGGCTCCGGGGGCGCGAAGAGGCGTAGAAAGCGTTCCGCGGTGGCCCGCGGTCCGGCCAGGGTGAGGTCACCCCGGGTGAGGACGTCGTCGAGAGTGCGGGCGCGGCCGAGCACGGCGGCCAGGGTCTGCGGGCTGGTCTCGATGACCAGGTCCGCCTGTGGCAGGCCGGAGTCGACGCGGGCCAGGTGGAGGCGGTCACGGTCCACCCGCAGCAGGAAATGGTGCTCGCCGAGCCGCAGGCCAACGGCGAGGTGGAGCGCTTCGCCGACAGCGGGCGCGAACAGGGCCTTCAGCGACAGGGCGGCGGAATCGGCGCTGAGCGGGGCACCGTGTGGCAGCGAGGGGGAGCGGCTGCTCCAGCGGGCGAGGTCGGTGACGATGGGCTCCAGTTCGGCGCCCCAATCGGTCAGTTCGTAGATCCAGGAGCCGGCGGGCGGGGAGAGCTTGCGGCGCCGCACGATGCCGGCGTCCGTAAGCTCGCGCAGGCGCTGGGTCAGGATGTCCGCGCTGATCCCCGGCAGACCGGCGCGCAGGTCCGTGAAACGTTTGGGCCCGAGGATCAGCTCCCGCACGACCAGCAGCGCCCAGCGCTCTCCCACGAGCTCGAGAGCGTGCGCGATCGCGCATCCATCGCCGTAACTCCGCTTGCCCGCCATGCTCCTACCCTACCAGCGACAGTCCTTGAATCCATCTTCATAGTTGTCTTTTCCAACTAGAGAGTTGTAGTGTCCGACCATGCAACGGCTGCGAGAGAGGCTCGACATGGACGACCACAACCAAGACAGAAGGCCGCGCGCCCTCGCCGTGTTCCTACGCGTTTACGGCGTGCTGTCGCTCGTGATCTTCGTACCGCTCTTCATCGGGTTCATGGTGCGGACACCCCTGCTGGCGGAGACCGGTGGCCCGCTGAACTGGACGATCTGGAACGACGTCAGCTCCGGCCACGAGCAGGCCCACGTGCCGCCCATGCTGTTCGCGATCTACATCGTGTGGGCCGTGTTCCTCCTGGCGGCGGCCAGGAACCCGGTTGCCCACAGGTCGTTCCTGTCCTTCACGATGTGGGCCAACCTGGCCCACGCCCTGCTCATGGTCGCGCAGGCGGCCACGGACCTGGACCGCTACTGGAGCAAGTTCCTGACCGACATCCCCTTCATCCTGATCCTGGCCCTCGGCATCTTCTTCCTCAGGCCCGCCGAGAAGGTGCCGGCCGAACGATGACCTCGCCCGGGTCAGGGGCGGATGGCGCCGACCAGGTTGCGGCCGTACGCGGAAAGCTTGACGACCTTGACGACGTCGCCCGTCTGCGGCGCGTGGACGATGTCCCCGTTGCCGGCGTAGATGCTGACGTGCCCCAGCCCCTCGCTGAAGATGAGATCCCCCGGCTGCAGGTCGTCGAGGTCCACCTTGCGGTTCGCCCCCCACGCCCACTGCTGCCACGTCGTACGCGGCAACGACACGCCCGCCGCCGCCCAGGACGCCTGCGTCAGCCCGGAGCAGTCGTACCCCCTGGGCCCCGTGCCGCCGTAGATGTACGGCTTGCCCACCTGCGCGTACGCGAACCGCAGCACCGCGGCCGCGTTCCCCGAGGCGGGCCCCGTGTACTTGATGCCGACGCTGTCCGGGTTTCCGGGGTTGTACGCCCCCAGCTTCTTCAGCAGCTTCTTCTGCTGGGTGATCAGCTTCTGCACCTCGGAGCGTTCCTCCTGGACGGAGTCCCGTTCCTTGTCGGCGTCCTTCAGCGCGGCCTCGGCCTTGTCCCGCTCGCCCTTGAGCCCGCGGTTCTCCCGGTCGAACACGGCCAGCTTCTGGGCCCGTTCCCGCGCGAGCTGCCCGGCCACCGCCAGCCCCGCCAGCATCCCCGCGGGGTTCTCCGAGCCGACGATGCCGGGCCAGGAGGTGACGTCCTCGCCGAGCTGGTAGCTGTCGACGGCCATGCCGACCACCTGCGCGCGCAGGTCCGCGACGGTCGCCAGCTTGCGCTTGTAGCCGTCGTTCAGCTTGGTGTAGGTGGTCTTGGCCTTCTTGTAGCGCTCGTTCGCGGTGTTGTACCGGTCGACGACCTTGTCGGCCTGGTCGTTGAGCTTGTCGAGCTTGGCCTTGGCCTGGGCGAGCGTGGGCTCGGGGTCAGCGACGGCCGCTCCGAGAGGAGTCAGCACCAGCCCGAACGCGAGCCCCGCGGCCACCGGTACCCCGCCGAACCTCACAGCGTCGCCTCCCAGGGATTCCACCTGGGGCGAAATAGTACAGAAGGGACGGGTGAGGCATCGCCCAAACCCGGCAATTCATAACTTATGCGCGGCTCAGCCGACGCAGCAGCAAGCCAGACGGAACGGGTCTGGCGCCCATCCGCCTGACCGACTCGGCCACCTCCCGGTCGGACGACACCACGGCGATGGCCCGGCCTGGCGGCTCGGCGCGTACGAGCTGGCGGATGACGTCGTCGGCGATCTCCCCCGGCGCGCTGAACAGCACCCGCACCCCGCGCGGCGCCACCACCTGAACGGGGGCGTTCAGCTCCGCGCCGTCGAACACCACGGTCACCTCGACCCGGGTCTGCGCCACCAGCCCGCCGAGCGCGTTCATGAGCCGGGTGCGCTGGTCGGCGAGGGTGAGTGTGCCGTAGCCGGTCTTGGTGACGTTGTAACCGTCTATGATCAGATGCACCTGCGGCAGCGCGAGGAGCTGGTCGAGGAGCTGGGGGTCGTCGTCGGCCAGGGCTCGCGCGGGCACCCCGCGTACCCCGGGGCGCTCACCGGTGACCGCCGCGACCGAGTCGGCGGGCCGGCTGATCGTGGTGGGCAGGGCCAGCTCGCGGCGCAGCCCGGCCGAGGCGTCCTGCAGCGCGTCGAGCAGCACGCGGATGCGGGCGTCCTCGATGCTCCGGCCCTCGCGGGCGGCCCGGCGCGAGGCTTCGAGCTGCTTCTCCACGTCGGCCAGCCGCTCGCGCAACCGCCGCAGCTCGGACTCCGCGCCGCTGCCCGCGGCGGTGGCGGCCGACCTTGCCTCGTCGGCCGCGTGCTCCATCTCCTCGGCCCGCCGCACCGCCGACTTGGCCCGCTCGCGGGCGTCGTGCAGCTTGCGGCGCAGATCGGAGTTTTCCGCGCGGGCCGCCTTGATCTGCTCGCGCAGCCGGTCGGTCTCCTCCTTGGCCGCGCTCTTCTGCGCGGTGAGCTGCTCGCGCAGCCGCGCCACGGCCTCCTCGCGCTCGGAGCTCTCGGCCGCCACGGCCGTCTGCTCCAGATCGGTACGGGCCGCCTCGATCATCTCCGCCCAGCCCGGCGGCCTGGTGAGGTAGGCTGCCGCGGCCACGAGCACCGGGTCGGCGGCCGGGGGGACGTTGCCCTCGGCCAGCGAGGCGACCAGCTCGGGCCAGCCGGCCGCCACGGACTCGGCGACCAGCTCGCGGAACTTCTTGTCGTTCTCCAGTTGCGCCGCGATGGGGGCCCCGCCCAGCTTGGCCCGTTTGCGGGGGTCGAACTTGGCGATGCCCCGCAGCGGCGGCGGCACGGACGCAGCGGGCACCGCGCCGAGAACCTGAGACGCCAGGTCGACGACGTTGAGCCGCACCTGCTCGGGAAGCGGGCGAGCCAGGCCCTCACCCGCTGAACTCATCCCACTTGTCCCTTCGCGACATGCCCTTTCAGACAAGGGTACGGCTGTTGCGTACCTGACCGTAACGGCCACCCGTATATGGACAAGCGCTTGCTAGGCGGTATACGACTGTCAAAGGGCTCATGTCCACCCGGGAGGCCGGTCATGACCGAGCAACTGCGCACCTCCACCCGTGACCTCGCGGAACTGCGGGAACGCGCCACCGCCTGGCTGCGCTCCCAGGTGGGCGCGAGCGCCGCGGTGTCGGAGATGTCCAGGCCGTCGGAGAACGGGCTGTCGAGCGAGACCCTGTTCTTCACCGCCTCCTGGGACGGAGACGTTACGCGCTGCGTAGCCAGGCTCGCACCTGCGCCCGGGGCGGTTCCGGTCTTCCCGGCGTACGACCTGGGGGCCCAGTTCGAGGTGATGCGCCTGGCCAGGGAAAAAGCTGGGATCCCAGCGCCCCGCGCCCTCTGGTACGAGCCCGACCCCGAGCCGCTCGGCACGCCGTTCCTCGTCATGGAGCGCGCCGAGGGGGACGTCCCCGCGGACGTGATGCCGTACACGTTCGGGGGGTGGCTGCACGACGCGTCCCCCGCCGACCGGCGCAGGCTGCAGGACGCGAGCGTACGGGTCCTGGCCGCGCTGCACCAGACCGCGTTCACGCCCGGGGAACTGGCCCCCTTCGGCCCCGCCGGGCTGCGCGCCCACGTCGACGCCCAGCGGGCCTACTACGAGTGGGCGCACGGCGGGCACCGCATCCCGCTGCTGGAACGGGCGTTCGCCCGACTGGAGGCGATCTGGCCGGACGACCCCGGCCCCGACGTGCTCACCTGGGGCGACGCCCGGATCGGCAACATGATGTTCAGGGACTTCGCCCCGGTCGCGGTGCTCGACTGGGAGATGGCCGCCGTCGGGCCGCGCGAGCTGGACCTCTCCTGGATGATCTTCCTGCACCGCTTCTTCCAGGACCTCACGGAGGACGCGGGCCTGCCCGGCCTGCCCGGTTTCATGCGCCGCGACGACGTCTGCCGCACCTATCGGGAGCTGACCGGCCACGAGCCCCGCGACCTGGACTTCCACGAGCTGTACGCCGCGCTCCGCCACGGCGTCATCATGGCCAGGGTCTGGCGGCGGCGCATCCACTTCGGCGAGCAGCCCATGCCCGACGACCCCGACGACCTGGTGCTGCACCGGGCCACCATCGAACGCCTGCTGGCCGGCTACGAGCCCGCGTCGTAGACCAGCAGCGCCACCTGGACCCGGTTGTTCAGGTCGAGCTTGGTGAGGATCCGCGAGACGTGCGCCTTGACCGTGGGCACGCTCATGAACAGCTCGCGCCCGATCTCGGCGTTCGACCTGCCCTTGCCGACGGCCGTGGCCACCTCCCGCTCGCGTTCGCTGAGGCGGCCGAGCAGCTTCCTGGCTCGCTCGCCGCGCTCGTCGGCCCCGCCGTCGGACACGTGCGCGATGAGCTGCCGGGTCACCGGCGGCGACAGGATCGGCTCGCCCGAGGCCACCCTCCTGATCGCCGCCACCAGGTCGCCGGGCGCGATGTCCTTCAGCAGGAACCCGGCCGCCCCCGCCCGCAACGCCCGCAGCACCTGCGCGTCGGCGTGGAACGTGGTCAGCACCACCACCTCGGGCGGCTCCGAGGCACGGCGCAGCGTCTCGGTGGCGGTGAGCCCGTCGATGCCGGGCATGCGGATGTCCATCAGCACCACGTCAGGACGGTACGCGGCCACCAGGGGCGGCACCTCGGCCCCGTCGCCCGCCTCCGCGACGATCTCGATGTCGCCCGCGCCGCCGAGGATCATCGCCAGCCCGGCCCGCACCATCGCGTCGTCGTCCACGATCAGCACCCTGATCGGCCCGCCGTCCTGTGTGGTCATCCGCCCGCCTCCCACGTCGTGTCCCCCGGCCGCACTACTCACGCGTCCACCTCCTGAGTCGCCTCCACCGGCCAGGGCAGCCAGGCGCTCACCACGAACTCCCCCTCCGGCGTCGCGCCGTGCTCCAGACGGCCGCCCGCGAGTTCGGCCCGCTCGGTCAGCCCGATGAGCCCGGCCCCCGCGCCGGGGATGCGGGCCCCATGGCGGGTCCCGTGGCGGGCCCACAACGGGTTGCGCACCTCCACCGACAGCCCCTTGCCCCGCTCGCCCTCGACGCTGACGGTCACCGGCACCCCGCCCGCGTGCTTGCGCGCGTTGGTGAGCGCCTCCTGGACGATGCGGTAGAGGTTGCGGCCCAGCCCCTCGGGCGCGTCGGCGACGGCCGGTTCGAAGCGTACGTCCATGCCCGCCTGGCGGCACTCCTCCACCAGCGCGGGCAGGTCGGCGAGCGTGGGCTGCGGCCGGTCGGGCACCACGTCGTCGCCGTCGGGGGCCGAGTGGCGCAGCACGCCGATCACCTCCCGCAGGTCCTGCAGCGCCAGGTGGGCGTTGGTCCTGATGGCCCCGGCCGCCCTGGCGATCTCTCCCGGCGGCGCGTCGGGCCGGAACTCCAGCGCGCCCGCGTGCAGGCTCAGCATCGAGATGCGATGGGCCAGCACGTCGTGCATCTCCCTGGCGATGCGCTCGCGTTCGAGCCGCTTGGCCTCCTCGGCGGCGCTGTCGGCCCGCTCCCTGAGCGACCAGACGAGCTGCCGCCTGGCCCTGATCACGATGCCCCACGCGAACACGGTCAGCACGATCGCCCCGCCGACCGCCCCCGTCTCCATCCGGTCGAGGTCGGTCTGGGGTCGCAGCAGGATGTACGGGGCCAGGGTGAGGACGTTGAACAGCGTGACGGGGCCGGAGATCTTGAACGGCCGGTGCACCGCCACCGTGAACAGCGCCACCACCGACGCGCCACCCACCAGCTCCAGGTAGGACGAGAGCAGCGCGGTCACGATCGCGAGCACGACCGGCCACCTGCGCCGCGCCCACACCGCGACACAGGCCAGCGCGCCCATCACCTGCTCGACGGCGACCAGCGGCTCCGGCTGTTGCTGGCTCTCCAGCTCGGCCAGCGACAGGAACGTGAAGCCGCAGGCCACCAGGAACAGGAGCGTGTCGACGATCCAGTCGCGCGTCGAGCGCCGCACGCGCCGCCCCTCACGGGGGTCGCCGAGCAGCACGGACGGCAGCACCCACCGGTATTCGTGGGCGTGCGCGCCGTCTCCCCGCAGTTCCGTCACGTTCATCGAGGTTACGGCCTGTCGCGGGCGGATGACAGCGACCAAAGTCGGTACCGGACGAGACCGACGGACGACGCGGGAGGCCGGGCGGCAGGGCGAGGCTGTTGCCATGCAAGCGGTGTTGACGGTGTTCGGCTGGCTGTTGCTCGTCCAAGGGGCGGGCGGCCTGGTGAACACCCTGCTGGGATGGTGGCGGTGGGCCCACGACCTGCTCGTGGTCAACCTCCTGCCGGTCCTGAAGGGATATGAGGTGTTCGCGTCCATCGTGATCGGGGTGCTCGGCTTCGCGCTGCTGGCCGTGGCCGGGTCGGTGCGGCGAGCGGAGGGCGGGGAATGAGCGCGACCGGGCTCCGGCCACCCCGCAACCGGGCCGATCCGCGGGCGGTCCCGTGGTGGACGGTGCAGTGGCTGATCCTCATGGTGCCGGTGGCGGGGGCGGCCGTGGCGGCGTACTGGATGTTCACGGAACGGGCGCTCTGGCTGGGCGTCGTCGCCGGGGTGTTCGCGGCGGGGTGCCTGGTGCTGGCCGTGGTGGGGCCGCGCGCCTCGTACCGGGTGGAGCGGTGGGAGGTCACCGACCAGGCGGTCTACACCCGCAAGGGCTGGCTGACGCACACATGGCGGGTGGCGCCGATGTCGCGCATCCAACGGGTCGACACCGCGCGGGGGCCGGTGCAGCGGCTGTTCGGACTGGCCGACGTCACGGTGACCACGGCCTCGTCGGCGGGGGCCGTCAAGATCGAGGCGCTGGATCACGAGGTGGCCGCCGAGCTGGCCGAACGCCTGACCGCGATCACCCAGGCCACGCCGGGAGACGCGACGTGAGCGCGGAAGCGCGTCCCCTCCCCGGCCCCGGCCCCGAGACCGTGCCGCCCGGTGGGCCGGACGACGGGTGGCGGGGGCTGGCCGGGCGGAGTCCGTGGGCGTCGGGGGTGAAGTCGCTGGCGATCGTGGTGGCCGCCGCGATCCCGCTGGCGCGGTTCCTGGTGGGCCGTGACTGGCCGGCGGGCGGCATCGTGGCCGCGTGCGCCGGGGCGGCGGTGTCGATCGTCGCCGTCGTCGTCGCGTACGACCTGCTCAGGCTGCGCACCACCCGCTGGCGCCTGACCCCCGAGCGTCTGGAGTTGCGCTCGGGCCTCACCACCCGCCAGCACCGCTCGGTCCCCCGCGACCGGGTGCGCAGCGTCGACCTCCGCGCCGACCCGGTACGCAGGGCGTTCGGCCTGAGCGTGGTCAAGGTCGGCACGGGCGAGCACGCGGCCGAGGGGTCCGAACTCGTCCTCGACCCGCTGAGCAGGCGCGACGCGGAGGCCCTGCGCCGCACGCTGCTGCACCAGGACGCGGCGGAAGAGCCCGCCGACGGCCCGCTGGCGGAGCTGAGCTGGTCGTGGATCCGCTACGCGCCCTTGTCCGTGTGGACGTTCACCGGCGCGGCGGTCGTGCTCGGCGCCCTGTACAAGGTGCTCGACTCGTTCGGCGTCAAGCGGCTCACCACCCGGGTGGCGACCGGCGCGTGGGAGTGGGTCACGGCGAATCCGCTGGTGGCGGTCCCGCTGCTGCTCGGGGTCAACCTGGCGGTCGGGGTGCTCGGCGCGGTCCTGCTGTTCGCCGAGTCGTGGGGCCGCTACCGGCTGGAGCGGGAGCCCGGCCGCCTCCGGCTGCGCCGCGGCCTGCTGACCACCCGTTCGCTGACGCTGGAGGAGCGCAGGCTGCGCGGCGTGGAGATCACCGAGCCGCTGCTGCTGCGGCTGGGCGGCGGCGCCCGGGTACGGACGATCGCCACCGGCCTGGGCAAGGCGGCCGACGACGAGACCGAGGACGCCGCCGCGCTCACCCCGCCGGTCCCCCGCGCCCTGGCCGTACGGGTGGCCGCCCGGGTCTCCGGCACCGGCCTGCCCTCGCTCTCGCCCCACCCGGCCACCGCCCGGCGCAGGCGGGTGGTCAGGGCCCTGGGGACGACGGCCGTCATGGCGGCGGGCGCGGCGCTCGTGCCCTGGGACTGGGCGCGCGGCTGGGTGTGGCTGGTGCCCGCGGTGACGCTGGCGTACGGGATGTGGCTGGCCGTGGCGGGCGCCGCGAGCCTCGGCCACGCCCTGGGTCCGCGCCACCTGGTCGCCAGGAGGGGCGCCGTGGTGCGGCGCACGGTGGCGCTCGACCGCCGCGGCATCGCAGGCTGGACGATCACCGAGTCGCTCTTCCAGCGCCGTTCCGGCCTGCTGACCGTGTCGGCCACGACGGCGGCGGGCCGGGGGCACTACGACGTGGTGGACGTGGGCCGCGCCGACGGCCTGGACCTGGCCGCGCACGCGGTCCCCGGGCTGCTGGACCCGTTCCTGATCCGTGAAGGCGCCTCGTAGCGGAGGCCCGTCGCGCAAAAAGAAGTGAGCCGCGTGATCCCTACGGTTTGCCCATGCCCCTGTACTGGACAAACGTGATCGCGCGGCTCAAGTGCTTGCAGACATAACGGTATTTGTCTCACTTGCAAGCGGGTTGCAGCCTCATTAACTGCCTGCGCGAACTCCGGGTCAGGAGAACGCTCCGGCCCGGAGGAAGCGGGGTCAGTCTCCCCCGGGACCACCCGCGAGACCGTCCAGGTACGCCTTGGCCACGATGCGAACGCCCTCCATGGCCTCCTTCTCCGACATGAACTCGACCTTGGGCGAGTTCATGGCCGCGCCCTCCGGGCGCTGGTGGCCGGAGAAGTCGACCTCGATCACGCTGGCGCCCTCGCGGACGACCACCGACCCGCTGGAGGCGGAGACCTCGCCGCTGCGGCTCTGCACGAACTGCCGGTACGCCTGGTCGCCCAGGTCCTCGACCTCGGTCAGCTCGCCCCAGGTGATCGGCCCGATGGCGGATCCGGCGGTGCCCTTGGCGCGCCCGTACTCGCTCGCGTAGAACGACTTGGCCGCGGGTTCGTCCACCGCGCCCGCCCGGTTGGTGAACCGGTGCACGGTGATCAGCACGCTGCGGACCTTCTTGACGCCCTCGCCCCCGGACAGGTCGACGTTGAGCCAGCGGCACTCGGTCTGGCTGTCGGCGCCGACCTCCGTGCCGCGCGCCCGGGTGGTCGGCTCGGGCACGATGCGGGTGGCGGCCGCGGTCACCGCGCCGCACTCGGCCGGGAAGTCGGCCAGCACGGTGGGCGAGGGCGTGGGACGGGCGCTCGGCGACCGGGTCGCCCCGGCCGACGGCTCCGGCTCGGCCAGCACGCCGGGGTGCTGCGTCTGCCAGGCGGCCGCGCCCTTGGCGAAGTGGGCGATCAGGCCGCTCACCTCGCGGATGGCGTTCTCCTCCGTGACGGCCTGCGTGCCCTCGCTGGTCAGGATCTGGGCGTCCTTGCGCTGCTGGCTGGCCTGGTACTCGACCTCGATCGTCATGTCGCCGACGCGGGCGTGGGCGGTGCCGTAGGCGTACCAGAGGGACGTGCCGTCGCGTCGCCAGGTGTACTGCGCGAACGCGCCGTCGCCGACGCCCGGGATCTCCTTGACGGGGGAGATGTACTCCTTCTCCTCGGGGTCGAGCGACGGCTTGGCGGTCTCGCTGAACCTGCCGTTCCTGTAGTCCATCTCGTAGGAGTTCTGGGCCATGAACCGGCCGGTCCTGGCCTTCTCGCCCTTGTGCTGGTCGATCTTGACGTCGATCTCGCGGCTGCGCCAGAACTCCCCGAACGAGATGCGCCGGTTCGTCCAGTTGCAGGAGAACGTGACCGTGTAGTCGCCGTCTCTGGAGGACTTGCCCACGGTGGCGTCGGGCACCAGCCGGTCGGCCTCGTCCGCCGGCAGCATGGCGCACACATCCACGCCGATCGCCGCGGCGGCGGGCTTCTCCGCGGACCGGCCGGCGGGCGACTCCGTGGGCGCGGGGGGCAGGGCGACGCCGGAGACCTTGCCGTACAGGAGGAAGGCGCCGACCCCGGCCGCGGCCACCAGGACGACGAGCGCGGCCGCCAGCGTGGGCACCAACCAGGCGGGCCGCCCCTGCCGGGGCGGGCGGGGCATGGGGGGCATCGTCTCGGGCATCGTGGCGGGCATCCCCGACGACACCAGGGGAGGCTGCCCCTGAGGGCGGCCGGGCGGGTGCCCGTGTGACTGACCGTGCGGCTGCCCCTGAGACTGCCCCTGAGGCTGACCGTATGGCTGACCGTGCCACGGCCCCTGAGACTGACCGGGTGGCTGACCGGGTGGCTGGCCGTATGGCTGGCCGGGCGGCCCGGCGGACCACTGGCCGGGCGGCCCGGCGGGCGGTTGCGCGGGCGGCCGACCGTGAGGTGGCTGGGCGGGCGGCCCGGCGGGTGGCTGGGCGGGAGGGTTGCCCGGTGGCTCGGACGGGCCGCCCGGCACCTGGTAAGGGGTGGGGGGCGGGTCGTACTCGCTACCGGGATTCACGCAGACTCCTGGGGTTGCCCTGACTTGCGGGGTGACCTGCCGGCCACGCGACTCGCGAGGTGGTCGCAGCGCTGTCGGACCTCATGTCGTTCGCGCCTCATTCCGCTTTCGCCAGCGCCGCGGCGACCAGGCGGGCGGCGGCGACCGCTGTGTCCTCGTCGGCCACGTCGGCGTCGGCCTTCACGTCCTCGCGTTGCCATACCACCTCGCCCAGCAGATTACTGGTCCGGAACAGCAGTGTGCTGTCGGATCTGCCGCTTTCCGTGCTGTTCATGGCGAAACGGAAGCGGTTCTGGACGATCGCCGTCTCCCCCAGCCCGGCGACCTCCTTGACTCCGCCGTAGTTGTCGGACCCCGAGACGCCCTCGGCCGCGGCGCGGGTGCTCCTCTCGCTGCCGAAGCGGCGCTCGGCCACCTGGGGCCCGCTGAGGTCGGCGGTGGGCGGCTCGGCCCAGGTGCGTACGACGAGGCGGTGGGCCGCCCCCGTCTCGCGGCGGACGAGCCACTGGCACTCGCCCGGCCTGGTGAGGGTGCGGTCGGGGGCGCCCTCCATGAGCTGCGCGGCCTGGGCGGAGGTGAGAAGCGCGCACGGGTCGGGCGCCTTGGCGAACCTGCCCGTCTCCTGACCGGGCCCGCCGAGCGCGGTGGCCGCGTACCAGCCGCCACCGCCCAGCGCCGCCACGGCGGCGAGCACGACCGGCAGCAGCCACCCGCGGGGACGGGCGGCGCGCCGGTCGCCGTGGGAGGCCGTGGCGCCGCGGCTCAGCCCGCTCAGCGCCTGGCGTACCTGCGCCGCCGAGGGCCGGACCGCGGGATCCTTGGCCAGCATGGCCATGAGCAGGCGGCCCAGGTCACGCCCGGCCCTGGCGGGGAACGGCGGCTCGTGCAGCAGGACCGCCGCGGCGACCGCGGCGGGCAGCTCGCGTTCGAACGGCCCGCGGCCCTCGACGGCGGTGTAGAGGCTGGCCCCCAGCGACCACAGGTCGGAGGCGGGGCCCGAGGGCTGCTCGTTGAGGCGTTCAGGGGCCATGTAACCGGGCGAGCCCGCGCCGCCGAACCTGCTGCCCTGCCCGCTCATCGGCGCGGCGATGCCGAAGTCGGTGAGCATGGCGGAGCCGTCGGCGTCGAGCAGGATGTTGGCCGGTTTGACGTCCTGGTGCAGGATGCCGTGGGCGTGGGCGACCTCCAGGGCCGACAGCACGCGCAGCCCGACCGCGGCCACGAACCCCGGGGGCAGCGGCCCCTGCGCCTTGATCACCTTGTCGAGCGAGCGGCCGGTGACGAGGTCCATGATGATCCACGGCTGGCCGCCCTCCAGGACGACGTCGTGCACGAGCACGATGGCCGGATCGCGCAGCCGCCCTGCGGACCTGGCCTCGTGGATGGCCCGGTCGGCGAACTCGGCGTGCTCGCGCGAGGTCAGCCCCTCGGGCACGCGTACCTGCTTGACGGCGACCTGCCGGTCGAGCGTCTCGTCGATGGCCCGCCACACCGTGCCGGCGCCGCCATGCCCGAGCCGCTCGATCAGCCGGTAACGGCCCGCCAGTAAGTAGAGGTCACCCGGCATCGCGCAACGTCCGCTCGCTCGCCTGTGCGGCTCTCAGCGCCGACTGCTTGATGTCGTCGTCGGTCGGCCGGTCGCCCAGCGCCGAATAATGAACGCTCACCACCAGATTGGCCAGCCGGTAGAGGATCACAGCCGTGTGGACCCGGCCGGTGGAGCCCTTCAGCTCGAAGCCGAACGCCTCCTGCCCCAGCCCGGCGATCTGGCGCACCGGGGTGCGGGCGGCCCGCTGGGAGTTCTTCACCCCGATCTCGGGCCAGGTCCAGTCGACGGTGCCGTATTTGGACCAGGAGCGCTGCTGGTTCTGGAACAGCCTGCGGGCCGACGGCTCGGTCATCGACCAGGGGTCGACGGTGTCGGAGTCTTTCTGCACCTGCAGGCTCACCCCGGTGCCGGTCGTCGACCAGTCGCACTCGGGGCCTTCCTCGTCGGAGCCCGGCTTGGCCTTGGGCGGGCTCTGCGTACGCAACAGCGCGCCCACCTCCTCGGGCCCGATCAGCGTGCACACGTCCATCGGCACGGTGAACGCCGTGGGCGTGCCGCCGCCGTCGCCGTCGAGCAGGACGAACCCGGCCGCGCCCGCCCCGGCCACCGCCACCGCCGCGACGACGGCCCAGAGCACGGTACGCCCGCGCCGCCCGATCCTGGCCGGAGCGGTCACGTCGGCGTTGACCGGCAGGCGCGGGACCGGGCCGCCCGCGGCCACCTGCCTGAGCGCCTGCACGACCACGCGCGGGTCGGGCCGGGCCGCGGGCTGCTGGGCCATCACCGCGGCCACCAGCGGCCCGAGCGGACCGGGCGCGACGGGCACCGGCCGGGTCAGCGTGGCGCGCACGCGCTCGGCCACCGACCCCTCGAAGGCCGCCGCGCCGGTCAGCGCGACGTAGAGGGTGGCGCCGAGCGACCACAGGTCGCTGGCCGGGCCGCCGGGGTGGCCCTCCAGCCGCTCGGGCGCGATGAAGCCGGGCGAGCCGATCATCAGCCCCTGCTCGGTGAGCGTGGCCTGGCCCTCCTGCCTGGCGATGCCGAAGTCGGTGAGCACCACCCGGCCGCTGCCGGTCAGGAAGACGTTGCCCGGCTTGACGTCGCGGTGCTGCAGGCCCTGGGAGTGGGCCACCATGAGCGCTTCGAGCACGTCGGCGCCGACCCTGGCGGCGTGGGTGGGCGGCATGGGGCCGAACTCGTGCACGGTCTCGGCCAGGGTGCGGCCCCGCAACAGCTCCATGACCAGCCACGGCCGCTCCTGCTCGACCACCACGTCGTGCAGCGCGACGATGCCGGGATGGCGCAGGCGCGCGGTGGCCTGCGCCTCGCGCACGGCCCGCGTCACCGAATCGGCCCGCTCCTTGGGCGACATGCCCTCGGGCAGCGTGAGCTCCTTGACCGCGACGTCGCGGTCAAGCATCTCGTCCCTGGCCTGCCACACCTTCCCCATGCCGCCCGCGCCCAGCGGGCGGAGCAGGGAGTAGCGGCCGGCGAGTCTTCCGGCGGACATAAAGGGAAGGGTAACTAAGGATCAAGAGGGGTGGTTACTCGATCCTGTCGGTCTTGCTCTCTATGGTCTTGGTTCGTGGACCCGGTTCAAGGCACTCTCGACGAGCTCGGCACCCCGCTGAGCGACGTCACGTTCGTCGTGTTCGACCTCGAGACGACCGGCGGCGCGCCTGCCGAAGACGCCATCACCGAGATCGGCGCGGTCAAGGTGCGGGCGGGCGAGGTGCTGGGCGAGTTCTCCACGCTGGTCGATCCTGGCGGGCCGATCCCGCCGTTCATCTCCGTGCTGACGGGCATCACCGACGCCATGGTCGTGGCCGCCCCCAAGATCGAGGCGGTGCTGCCGAGCTTCCTCGAGTTCATCCGGGGCGCGGTGCTGGTTGCCCACAACGCCGGCTTCGACACCCGCTTCGTCAAGGCCGCGTGCGCGGGGCTCGGCTATCCGCCGCCGGTCAACCCGGTGGTCGACACCGTCGACCTGGCCCGGCGGGTGCTGACCCGCGACGAGACGCCCAACGCCAAGCTGTCCACGCTGGCCAGGTTCTTCCGCAGCCCCGTCGAGCCGTGCCACCGCGCCCTTCAGGACGCCAGGGCCACCGTCGACGTGCTGCACGGGCTGATCGAGCGGGCCGGGTCGTTCCAGGTGCACACACTGGAAGAGCTGAAGTCGTTCGTCCGGGCCCCCACGCCCGAGCAGCAGCGCAAGCGCCACCTGGCAGAGTCGGTGCCGCACGCGCCCGGCGTCTACCTCTTCGAGGACGAGCGCGGCGAGGTCCTCTACATCGGCAAGAGCACCAACCTGCGCAACCGGGTGCGCTCCTACTTCACGGCGGGCGAGACCAGGCCGCGCATCAGGGAGATGATCGGCATCGCCGACCGGGTGCGCCACATCGTCTGCTCGACCGCGCTGGAGGCGGAGGTCAGGGAGCTGCGGCTGATCGGCGGGGCCAAGCCGCGCTACAACCGCCGCTCGCGCTTCCCCGAGAAGATGTTGTGGCTCAAGCTCACGGACGAGGCGTTCCCGCGCCTGTCGATCGTGCGTGAGCTGAAGGACGACGGCGCCACCTACCTCGGTCCCTTCACCAGCGCCCGGCTGGCCGACGACGCCCGCATCGCCCTGCACGAGGCGATCCCGCTGCGCCAGTGCACCCAGCCGATCACGCCGCGCACCCGGCGGGCCGCGTGCGTGCTGCACGAGATGGGCCGCTGCGGAGCGCCGTGCGCGGGCCAGGAGAGCCCGGAGCAGTACGCGCTGCACGCCGAGAACGCCCGCCGCGCCATGACGCTCGACGCCTCCCCCGTCTTCACCGCGGTGTCGGCCCGCATGGAGCGCCTGTCGGTGGAGCAGCGCTACGAGGAGGCGTCGGTCGACCGTGACCGGCTGGCCTCGTTCGTCCGCACGGCGGCCCGCATGCAGCGGCTGAGCGCCGTCACCAGCATCCCGCAACTCGTGGCGGCCAGCCCGGCCTTCGGCGGCGGCTGGGACATCCACGTCGTCCGCTACGGGCGGCTGGCCGCGGCCGGGGTCATGCGGAAGGGCACCCACCCGACCCCGTTCGTCGCCTCACTGGTCGCCGCGGCCGAGGTCGTGCTGCCCGGCCCTGGGCCGGTGCACGCCGCCAGCGCCGAGGAGACCGAGTGCATCCTGCGCTGGCTCGAGTCCCCTGGGGTGCGGCTGGTGGAGGTCGACGGCGTGTGGAGCCTGCCCGCGCGGGGCGCCGCCAGGCACAAGGCCCGCATCGATCTCGCCTACCGCCCTCTCGATCGGCCTCGCCCTCGCGAGGGGCGACCTTTGAGGTGAAACGGTAGAGTTGGCCCATGGTCACGGCAATCGTCCACATAAACGCAGAGGTAGACCGGATTCCGGAGGTCGCCCAGACGATCGCCGAGATCGAAGGGGTCAGCGAGGTCTACTCCATCACCGGCGAATACGACCTGCTGGCCATGGTCAGGGTCGCCGAGTACGAAGAGATCGCCGAGGTCGTGCCGGGACGGATCAACAAGGTGGCCGGGGTGCTGCACACGGAGACGCACATCGCCTTCCGCGCCTACTCCAGGCACGACCTGGACGCCGCCTTCTCCATCGGCTTCCCCGAAGCCGACTGACCCCACCGGGCCCCCGAAAACCCACCCGGCCCGAGAACCGCAGGCCGGGCTTCCCTGCTTCCATCACACGTGGTCCCCGGCGGGACCGGGTTCTCGCGTGCCCGGATCCGGGACCGAGGCCGGGCCAGGAGCGAGGCCGTGCCGAGGCCGGGGGCGGAGGCCGGGGTCGCCATTGGCCGCCATTGGCCTTCCGGACGCCGACGGGCCCGGACGAGGATTCCTGATTCCTCGTCCGGGCCCGTGCGGTTGTGGCGTCAGCGGTCAGTGGGAGATGCTGCGCTCGTCGCTCTCCCCTGCGCCGATGGCGGCGTGCTCGTCCTCGTGGCCGTGCCCGTCGTCCAGCGGGATCTTCTCCCCGCCGTACGCCTTCGACATGCGCCCACGCAGCTTGCCCAGCGGCCCGCGCATGCCCTTCGGCGGGATGCCCGAGCTGTCCTCGGCGACCGGGAGCATCGGCACCGGCCGCTTGCCCCGCATGTGAGCCTCGATGTCCTCCGCCGGCGGCGTGTGGACCTCGATGAACTCACCGTGCGGCAGCCGCTTGATCACACCGGACTCCACACCGTGCGAGATGATCGCCTGGTCGGAGCGCTGCAGCCCGAGGCACATACGGTAGGTGATCAGGTAGGCCAGGGCCGGCGCGACGAAGATCAGCACTCGACCGGCGTAGGTCGTGTGATTGAGGCTGACGTGGAAGAAGGCCGAGATCTCGTCGTTGGCGCCGAGCAGCCACAGCACACCGTAGAACGTCATCGCCGAGATGCCGATCGAGGTGCGGTGCGGGTTGTTGCGCGGACGGTCGGCGACGTGGTGCTCGCGGTTGTCGCCCGTGACCCAGCGTTCGAGGAACGGATAGAGCGCCAGGCCCGTCATGATGATGCCCATCGGCACCAGCGCCGGGATGATGACGCTCAGCGGCAGCGTGCCCGCGTGGGCCGTACCGAAGAGGTTGATCTCCCAGGCCGGCATGATGCGCAGCGCGCCTTCGAGGAAGCCCATGTAGAAGTCGGGCTGCGAACCCGCCGACACGTCGGCCGGCGTGTACGGGCCGAACAGCCAGATCGGGTTGATCTGGGTGAACGTCGCGAGACCGGTGATCACGGCCAGCGTGAACAGGAAGTACGCGCCCGCCTTGGCCATGAAGGCCGGGTAGAACGGGGCGCCCACGACGTTGTGGTTGTCGCGGCCCTTGCCCGGCATCTGGGTGTGCTTCTGCACCCACATGAGCACCATGTGGGCGGAGATCAGCGCCAGCAGAATGCCCGGGATGAGCAGGATGTGCAGCGAGTAGAACCGGGAGACGACATCCTCGCCCGGATATTCCCCGCCGAACAGGAAGAACGTGATGTACGTGCCCACCAGCGGCAGCGAGATCGCCACACCCTCGGTGATCCGCAGACCGGCGCCGGAGAGCAGGTCGTCGGGCAGCGAGTAGCCGGTCAGGCCCTCGGCCAGCGCCAGCGTCAGCAGCAGCACGCCGATGATCCAGTTGATCTCGCGCGGCTTGCGGTAGGCGCCGGTGAAGAACACCCGCAGCGCGTGCACCATCATGCCGGCCACGAAGAGCAGGGCCGCCCAGTGGTGCATCTGCCGCATGAGCAGACCACCCCGGACGTCGAAGCTGATCTCCAGCGACGACGCGTAGGCCTGGGACATCATGACGCCCTTGAGCGGCGCGTAAGAGCCGTCGTAGGCGATCTCCGCCATGCTGGGCTTGTACCAGAACGTCAGGAACGTACCGGTCAGCAGCAGGATGACGAAGGAGTAGAGGGCGATCTCCCCCAGCAGGAACGACCAGTGGTCGGGGAAGATCTTGCGCATGTTGCGCTTGAGGAAGTTGGCCCCGCCCAGGCGCTCGTCGAGGAAGTTCGACGGCCCGGTGATGGCCTTCGGCGCGGCCTTCAGCTCATCGCTCATGCCTGGCCTCCCTTGGCCCTGGCCTCGGCCTCGGCGTCACCGCGTTCCCAGTAGCTGGGGCCGACCGGCACCTCGAAGTCGCCCTGGGCGATGAGGTAACCCTCGGAGTCGACGGTGATCGGCAACTGCGGCAGCGGCCGGGCGGCCGGGCCGAAGATGACCTTCGCGCCGTCGGTGGCGTCGAACGTCGACTGGTGGCACGGGCAGAGGATGTGGTGGGTGTTCTGCTCGTAGAGTGCGGCGGGGCAGCCCACGTGGGTGCAGATCTTGGAGTACGCCACGATGCCGTCGTGCGTCCAGTTCTGCCTGGTGCCGCTCTTCAGCTCTTCCGGACGGAACTTGATCAGGATGAGCGTGGCCTTGGCCAGGGCGTTCAGGTCGTGCTCGTAGCCCTCGGGGACGACCGACAGGATGCCGCCGGGCGAGTTGAAGTCGGCGGCCCTGATGGGCTGGCCGGTGCCCTCGACGACGAGCCTGAGCGGCTTGCCCTCCTTGGTCTTCGTGCCCCAGACCGTGTGGCGCAGCGTGGTGTTGAACCTCGAGCCCGGCATCTTGCTGTTGTCGAGGTCGCGCAGCAGCACCACAGGCACCAGGCCGAGGGGCGCGGCGGCCAGCAGCAGCGTGCGGCGCAGCAGCTTGCGCTTGACGAAGCCGCTCTCGTTGGCGCCCTGGATGAAGGTCTCGCCGACCACCTCGCGGTCGTCGGCGTCGGAGACCATCGGGTGGCGCTCCTGGACGAGCGTGTACTTCGGCATGATCTGGCGGACCCAGATCACGATGCCGACCGCCAGGCCGAGGATCGCCAGGGTGAGGGACGTGCCCAGCGCCAGGTTGGAGTTGCCGGTCGCCTCGGGGCTGCCGACCTGGAACACCACGTAGGAGATGATGAACGCGATGGAGGCCAGGAACGTGATCGTGAAGCACAGCGCCACGATCTTCTCGGCCTTGCGCGCCTTGGTCTCGTCCTGCTGCGCCACCCCGGGGACGTCGCGCTGGGCGACCTCGGCGGCCGGCGCGCTGCCGAGCATCGAGGTGCCCGGCGCGGGAGTGCCGATGACGCGCTTGGGGACGCGCTCGTCCGGCTGCTCGATCTCGTGCTCGTTGTCGTCTGTCATGACTTCTGTCGCTTCTTCGCGGTGATCCAGATGGCGGCGAGCGCGAGGGCGCTGAGACCCACGATCCAGGCCACGAGACCTTCGGTGACCGGGCCGATGCGCCCGAGAGCGAAACCTCCCGGGTCACGCTGACTGCGGACCTGGGTGATGTAGGCGATCATGTCACGCTTCTCTTCCGGCGTGATCGTCGTGTCGTTGAAGACCGGCATCGCCTGGGGGCCGGTGACCATCGCCTCGTAGATCTGCGTGGGGGTCGCCTCATTGAGGTTGGGGGCGTACTTGCCCTGCGTCAGGGCGCCGCCCGCGCCGACCCAGTTGTGGCACTGGATGCAGTTGGCGCGGAACAGCTCGCCGCCCTTGCCGGCGTCGCCGAGCTTGCCGTCGACCTGCTCCGCTCCGGGCACCTGCGGGCCGCCGCCGAGCGACTGCACGTAGGCCGAGATCTGGCGGATCTTCGTCTCGTTGACCCACTCCGGCAGGGGCTTGCGCGGGGCCTGCGGCCCGGGGGCGCCGGCCGGCATGCGCCCGGTGCTCATCTGGAAGTCGACCGCCGCGGCGCCGACGCCGACGAGGGTGGGCGCCGAGCTGGTGCCCTGGGCGTTCATGCCGTGGCAGCTCGAGCAGTGCTTGACGAACAAGCTCTTGCCCTCGGCCACGTCGTCGACCTTGCCTGCCGCCAGCGCCGCGTCGGCAGGCTTACCCGCCTGGACAAAGGCGGCGTATACCATCCCGACCAGCGCCAACGCCAAAATCAGGACGGCATATCTCGCGAGGGGATGCCGCCGCCAAGCGGTGATCCTAGTCACAGAGATCCCGTTCCTTAACGAATGATGTAAATGGTCGCGAAAAGACCGATCCAGACGACGTCTACGAAGTGCCAGTAGTACGACACCACGATCGCGCTGGTGGCCTGCTCATGCGTGAAGCGCTTCGCGGCGTACGTGCGTCCCAGCATGAACAGGAACGCGATCAGGCCACCGGTCACGTGCAGGCCGTGGAAGCCCGTCGTCAGGTAGAACACCGAAGTGTAGGCGTTGGCGGACAGGGTCGCGCCCTCTGACGCCAGCTCCATGTACTCGTACAGCTGCCCGGCGACGAAGATCGCGCCCATGATGAAGCTGACGATGTACCAGAAGCGGAGCTTGCCGACCTGCCCCTTCTCCGCGGCCCACACGCCGAGCTGGCACGTCACACTCGACAGCACCAGGATGATCGTGTTGACCGTCGCGAACGGGATGTTCAGGTGAGCGGCCTCCGCGGCCTCTGCGCCAGCAGGAAGGAGCGCGGGTCCCCACTCGAGGCCCTTGCCCTCGCTCACCGACCGGATGGTGAAGTACATCGCGAACAGCGCCGCGAAGAACATGAGCTCAGAGGACAGCCAGACGATCGTACCGACACTGACCAGGTTCGGTCTGCGGTACGACTGGGCTGTCGTCGTCGAAGTAATTGCGGATGCTGTCGCCACGGGCAGCATTATTGCGGCTCCGGTGGTCGGTCCGGCGCACGACCCCCCGTTAGCAGGTACAAACCACCAACCAACCTGGGATAATCAACACAGAACACCCGCCAGGCATGGTGGCCTCGGTCAGCGCACCGGCGCACCGGTACGATCCCAGGTGACCATACCTCTTCGACTGATAGTGAGCGCGACCCATGTCCACTGGGAGCACCGACGAGACGATGAAGGTCCTCGTCTACAGCGACGACGCCACCACCAGGGCCGAGGTGAGCCAGGCCATCGGCAGGCGCCCCGCGGCCGACGTACCGTTCGTGGAGATCGTGGAGTGCGCCACCGAGCCCAAGGTGCACCAGTGGCTGGGCTCCGGCGAGATCGACGTGGCCGTCCTCGACGGCGAGACGCAGCCGGCGGGCGGCATGGGGATCGCCCGTCAGGCCAAGGACGAGGTCTACGACTGCCCGCCCATCTGCCTGATCATCGCCAGGCGCGACGACCGCTGGCTGGCCGACTGGTCGAAGGCCGACGCCGTCGTGCCGCAGCCCCTCGAGCCCATGGTCCTGGCCGACACGGTGGCCGACCTGATGCGCCGCCGTTCCTCCACCCGCCTCAACGCCGAGTAGGTGCCCATGGACTCCCGGACGACCTGGCCCACGCTGCTGTCCGCTCTCCTGTCCGGGGAGCACCTCACCGCCGACGAGTCGGCCTGGGCTATGCGGGAGATCATGTCCGGCGCCGCGACGCCGTCCCAGATCGCCGGCTTCGTGATCGCGCTGCGGGCGAAGGGCGAGACCGTGGCCGAGGTCGTGGGCCTGGCGCGCACCATGCTCGACCTGGCCACCCCGCTGAGCGTCGAGGGGCCCGTGGTCGACGTGGTGGGCACCGGCGGCGACCGCGCGCACACGGTCAACGTCTCGACGATGGCCGCCATCGTGGCCGCCGCGGCGGGCGCCCGGGTCGTCAAGCACGGCAACCGCGCCGCCTCGTCGTCCTGCGGGGCCGCCGACGTCCTGGAGCACCTGGGCATCCGGCTCGACCTCACGCCCGAGCAGACGGCGCGGGTGGCCCGCGAGGCGGGCATCGCCTTCTGCTTCGCGCCCGTCTACCACCCGGCGCTGCGCTTCGCCGGGCCGACGCGCAAGGAGATCGGGGTCCCCACGGTCTTCAACTTCCTGGGCCCGCTGACCAACCCGGCCCGCCCCTCGGCCCAGGCCATCGGCGTCTACGACGCCCGCATGCTGCCGGTGCTCGCCGGCGTCTTCGCCGAGCGCGGCGTCTCCGCCCTGGTCTTCCGCGGCGACGACGGCCTCGACGAGTTGACCATCGCCGGCACCTCGACGGTGTGGGTCGTGCGCGACGGCACGGCGACGCAGGCCGCGTTCGACCCGGCCGTGCTCGGCATCCCGCGCGCCGACGTGGGGGCCCTGCGGGGCGGCGACGTGGCGTTCAACGCCCAGGCCGTCCACGACCTGGTACGCGGGAAGACGGGCCCGGTGCGCGACGCGGTGCTGCTCAACACGGCGGCCGCCCTCGTGGCGCTCGACGGGCCCGGCGACGACCTCGACGCGGCCATGGTCGGCGCGTACGCGCGCGCGGTCCGGGCGGTCGACTCCGGCGCCGCGGCCGACACCCTCGACCGCTGGATCGAGATCAGCGGCTCCGCCGCCACCGCCTGAGCGGGCCGCAGGGCGCAGGGCACGCCTGGGCGCAGGGCGGCGCAGGCCCCGCCTGGGCGCAGGGCCGCAGGGCACGTCTGGGCTGGATCAGCGGCCGAGCGAGCCGCCCGGCCGCCTGGGCGGGCTCAGTGGCGCAGGATCATGGTCGGGCCGTCCTTCAGCGAACTCCACTTGAGCCACTGGGGCCAGTCCTCCTGCCAGTGCCCCCACCCGTTGGTGGGCTCCAGCTTCCGCGGCGTGCCGGTGATGATGATCGGATCGCCGATCAGGGTGTTCTTGATGAACCAGGACGCGTTGTCCGGGCTGATGTTCACGCACCCGTGGCTCACGTTCGAGTTGCCCTGCGAGCCCACCGACCAGGGCGCGCTGTGCACGTACTCGCCGCTGTTGGAGATCCGTACGGTGTTGTAGACCGTGAGGCTGTAGTACCCGGACTGCCCGGGCCCGATCCCCGGCGAGGTCATCACGGTGACCGGCTCGCGCGACATGGCCAGATGGATGCCGGAGGTCGTGTGGTACTTCCACTGCCCGCCCTGCCCGGCGCTCATGGGCATCGTGCGGACCTTCTCGCCGTCCCGCCGGACGACCAGCACGTGCTCGTCGGTGCTGCCCTTGGTGATCTGCTTGCGGCCGATCTTGAAGTCGACCTGTACGTCCCGCTTGCCGTACATGCCGGGCCCGCCGCGCACCCCGGCCAGCTTGGCCTCCACCCGCACCTTCGTGTGCGCGGGCCAGTACTTCTGCGGCCGGAAGTCCACGTGCTGGTCGTCGAACCAGTGCCAGGCCCCCTCCACCGGCCTGGAGCTGTGGATGGAGAGGTTGCGCTCCACCGAGACCCGGTCGGTGACGGGCGCGTCGAAGGCGATCATGACCGGCATGCCCACCCCGACGGTGAGCCCGGTGTCGTCCTTGTTCGGGGTGATCGTCTTGATGTCGAACGTCTTGTTGCCCTTGACCGTGGAGAACGTGCTCTTGGTCTCGTTCTGCTTCCCCGCGGCGTCGACGGAGACGGTGGTGACCGCGTACGAGGTGCCCGGCCGGGCGGTGCCGAGGCTGCGCCAGCGGGTGCCGTCGGAGCTGAGGATGCCCCTCAGCGGCCCGGCCTTGCCCCCTTCCACCTGTACGCTCTTCAGCTTGCCCTCAGTGGCCGACACGACCACGGGCTGGTCCGTGGGCACGTTCGAGGTCTTGTCGGCCGGAGAGACCCCTACAGGGGCGCTGCGTGCCCCTCCCGCCATGGCGACCCCCTGGGGCTTCTCCGTCGGACGGCTCGCCGAGCACGCTGTCAGCAGCGCCAAGGCCAGCAGGCCCGCCGTTCCATACGCTCCGCTCCCCACGAGTACTCCCTCGTCCAAGATCGAACCCCTTCTGCCTCCTTTACTACCCTGAGTGACCGATTCACCGCATCCGTACACTGGTAAAGAACACCAAAAAGCGGGCGTCCTCCCCCGGGGAGGGCGCCCGCTCCAGGTGTGGGGCTCAGCCTGTGGTCAGTGGGAGAAGTTCCCCCTGTAGTACTGGAACACGAACCCGATCATGGCCATGATGATCAGGAAGACCCCGATCAGGAACATCCAGAAGCCGATCACGAACCCGGCGAAGGCGAAGGCCGCCGCCAGGCACAGGAACAGCGGCCACCAGCTACTCGGGCTGAAGAACCCGATCTCGCCCGCGCCGTCGCTGATGTCGGCCTGCTTGTTGTCCTCCGGCTGCGCGCCGATGCGCCGCGCGGTGAACATCAGGTAGTAGCCCACCATGAACGCGAACCCGACCGAGATCGCCATGGCGGTGGTGCCGACCGGCTCGCCGTGGCCGGTCGCCGACTTCGTCCAGAACCAGTAGGCGATGTCGACGCCGGCGAAGAACACGCCGCACGCGAGGAACAGCCAACCCTGCACCTTCATCGGGACTCAACCTCCGGGGCGGACTTGCTGGAAGCGTGCGGGTAGTGCAGGTCGAAGGCGGGACGCTCGGACCGGATGCGCGGCAGCGAGGTGAAGTTGTGGCGCGGCGGCGGGCACGAGGTGGCCCACTCCAGCGAGCCGCCGTAGCCCCACGGGTCGTCCACGGTGACCTTGGGCGCGCTGCGCCAGGTCTTCCAGACGTTGTAGAAGAACGGCAGCGTCGACGCGCCGAGGATGAACGCGCCCACCGACGAGATCATGTTGAGGTCGGTGAAGCCGTCGGCGGCGCTGTAGTCGGCGTAGCGGCGCGGGAAGCCCGCCATGCCGAGCCAGTGCTGCACGAGGAACGTCGTGTGGAAGCCCACGAACAGCAGCCAGAAGTGCAGCTTGCCGAGCTTGTCGTCGAGCATCTTGCCGGTGAACTTGGGCCACCAGAAGTAGAACCCGGCGAACATCGCGAACACGACGGTGCCGAAGACCACGTAGTGGAAGTGCGCCACGACGAAGTAGCTGTCGCTGAGTGGGAAGTCGAGCGGCGGCGAGGCCAGGATGACGCCCGTCAGACCGCCCAGGAGGAAGGTGATGAGGAAGCCGACCGAGAAGAGCATCGGCGACTCGAAGCTCAGATGGCCGCGCCACATCGTGCCGATCCAGTTGAAGAACTTCACGCCGGTCGGCACCGCGATGAGGAACGTCATGAACGAGAAGAACGGCAGCAGCACCTGGCCGGTCGGGAACATGTGGTGCGCCCAGACCGTGATGGACAGGCCCGCGATCGAGATCGTCGCCGCCACCAGGCTGATGTAACCGAAGATCGGCTTGCGGCTGAACACCGGCAGGATCTCGGTGATGATGCCGAAGAACGGCAGCGCGATGATGTAGACCTCGGGATGGCCGAAGAACCAGAACAGGTGCTGCCACAACAGCGCGCCGCCGTTGTCGGAGGCGAAGATCTGGGTGCCGAGCTTGCGGTCGGACTCCAGCGCCAGCAGCGCGGCGGCCAGCACGGGGAACGCCATCAGCACGAGCATGCTGGTCAGCAGCACGTTCCAGGTGAACATCGGCATCCGGAACATGGTCATGCCCGGCGCCCGCATGCAGATGATCGTGGTGATGAAGTTGACCGCGCCGAGGATCGTGCCCAGGCCGGACAGCGCCAGGCCCATGATCCACAGGTCACCGCCGATGCCCGGCGAGTTGATCGCGTTCGACAGCGGCGTGTACGCGAACCACCCGAACGAGGCCGCGCCGCCCGGCGTGAGGAACCCGGAGACGGCGATGAGGCTGCCGAACAGGTAGAGCCAGTAGCTGACCATGTTGAGGCGCGGGAACGCCACGTCGGGGGCGCCGATCTGCAGCGGCATCAGCTCGTTGGCGAAGCCCGCGAACAGCGGCGTCGCGAACATCAGCAGCATGATCGTGCCGTGCATGGTGAAGAGCTGGTTGAACTGCTCGGAGCTGGTGAACTGGAGACCCGGCTGCGCCAGCTCGGCCCGCATGACCAGCGCCATCACGCCGCCGATGAGGAAGAAGGCGAACGACGTGATCAAGTACATGTGCCCGATGATCTTGTGATCGGTCGAGGACATCCACTTGGCGAGGATCTGGCCCTTGGTGGTGGGCCGGATCGTCGGCGTCGTGGTCAGGGGTTCTTGGATGGCGGTCACTGGGCACTCCCAGCCTGGGTCGCGATGTACTGGTTCCACTCTTGCTGGTTGACGAGCTTCACCGAGAAGAGCATGCGGCTGTGGTCGACGCCGCACAGCTCGGCGCAGCGCCCGGCGAAGACGCCGGTCCTGTCAAGCGTCGTGATCTCGAACTTCCTGCCGGGGCTGTCCTCGGGGATGCCCGGGATGACGTCACGCTTGAAGAGGAACTCCGGCACCCAGAAGGAGTGGATGACGTCGTCGGTCGACAGATCGAACTCGATCTTCGTCTTCGCCGGCAGCACGAGCTGGGGCCCCTGGTGGTAGTTGCTCACCGGGACGCCGGCGACCGGCTGCAGCGTCTTGCCGTTGACGGTCGTGGTGAAGCGCCAGCTCCACTGGTACGCCTCGACCTTGACCTTGACCGCCGCGTCGCCGTCGACCTTGGTGAGCACGTCGCTGTCGCGGGCGGTGAAGAAGAAGAACACCGACACCATGACGAGCGGGATCAAGGTGTAGAGCATCTCGATCGGCAGGTTGTAGCGAACCTGCGGCGGAAGCTCGGCCTTGGCCCTGCGCTTGCGGTGGAAGATGGCCGCCCACACGATCAGTGCGATGACGACCGCGCCCGTGGCGAGTGCGGCGATCCAGGCCCCGTTCCACAGGTTTTGGACCACGGTGCCCTGCTCGGTGACGTGGTCGGGAAGAAGGCCGCGAGACCAGTCGGCCTCGGGGAAGTCATTTGCACACGCCGTAGCAGAGGCCAGCAGCAACGCCAAAGCGGCGGCGCGCGGCACTCTGCGCCGGGCCAACGAACGCCGCGTCGTACGGCGAGTCGGACTCACGGATCGCCTACCCCACAGATGAAGCCCAAGAGTCTTTCCCTTGGGCGCTCGTATTTCTTTACAGATGCACAGACTGAATGCAGACACATTAGCGTGCAGGTGCCTCGCCCCACCGCGCGACCCCTCGATGGCCCCGCAAGTGGGACGATGAGTCTCGTGGCGTATTTCGACGCGGCTTCCGGTGAGCCGCTCCACCCCCAGGCGCGCGAGGCGCTGCTGGCGTCTCTCGACGCCGGCTGGGCCGACCCCGCGAGACTCTACGGCCAGGCCCGCCGCGCGCACCTGCTGCTGGAGCAGGCACGTACGGAGGTGGCCGAGCTGCTCGGCGCGCGCCCCGACGAGGTGTCGTTCACCGCGTCGGGCACGCAGGCCGTGCATCTCGGCGTGCTCGGCACCCTACACGGCAGGCGCAGGGCCGGGCGCCATCTGGTGGTGAGCGCGGTCGAGCACTCCAGCGTGCTGCACGCCGGTCAGGTGCACGAGAGCGAGGGCGGCACGGTCGAGACGGTGGGCGTGGGCCTGACCGGGCGCGTCGACGCCGGGCGGTTCGCCGAGGCGGTGGCGCGTCCTGGCACGGCGCTGGCGTGCCTGCAGACGGCCAACCACGAGGTGGGCACCCTGCAGCCGGTGGCGGAGGCGGCCGCGGCCTGCCGCGCGCACGGGGTGCCGCTGCTGGTCGACGCGGCGCAGACGGCCGGCCGGGCGCCGGTTCCGCCGGGCTGGTCGGTGCTGACGGCCAGCGCGCACAAGTGGGGCGGCCCGGCCGGGGTGGGGGTGCTGGTGGTGCGCAAGGGCACGCGGTTCCGCTCGTTCCTGCCGGAGGACGAGCGCGAGCGGCGGCGCGTGCCGGGCTTCGAGAACGTGCCGGCCGTCGTCGCGGCGGCGGCGGCCCTTCGCGCGATGGCCGCGGAGGCGCGGGAGGAGCAGTCCAGGCTCTCCGGGCTCGTGGCCAGGATCAGGGAGACGGTCCCGAAGGTGGTGCCCGACGTGGAGGTCATCGGCGACCCGGTCGACCGGGCCCCGCACATCGTGACCTTTTCGTGCCTGTACGTCGACGGCGAGGCGCTGCTGACCGAGCTGGACAAGGCCGGATTCGCCGTCTCGTCCGGAAGTTCGTGCACCGCTAGTACGCTTCGTCCATCGCACGTTCTGGAAGCGATGGGCGTGCTGACGCATGGAAATGTCCGGGTGTCGCTGCCCAGGGGCACATCCGCGGACGAGGTCGACAGGTTCCTCGCCGTGCTGCCCGAGCTGGTGCGCCGCATCCGGCAGGACGCGGGAGTCGCATGACAGAGGTTACCCAGCCGGCTTTGACGATCGACGCGCTCGGGAAGAAGTGCCCGATCCCGATCATCATGCTCGCCGAGCAGATCAACTACGTCCCGCTGAACGCCGTGGTGGCCGTGCTGGCCGACGATCCGGCGGCGTACACGGACGTGCCGGCGTGGTGCAGGCTGAAGTCGCATCGCCATGTGGGGTCGTACGAGCTGCCGGACGGCGGCTGGGCGATCCACGTGAGACGCAACTACTGAATCTTCCGGCCTGCTGTTCTTCGGTCCATCAGGACGGCCGTCCCGCCGCGCGAGCGGTGGCGGGACGACGCCCATGACCCGGGCTCAGGGGTGGTAGCAGCGCACGTGCCCGGAGATCTCCTCGACCGCCTCGGCGCCGTACGCCGCCCCGAAGCGCTCGATGAAGCTCGTCTGCCCCAGCTCGTACTCCTGGCCGCCGACGCGCTCCAGCACGTGCGTGGCCGTGAGGTTGCCGATCTGCCCGCACCGCTCCAGCGGCAGGCCCCAGGCCAGCCCCGACAGGAACCCGGCGCGGAAGGCGTCGCCGACGCCGGTGGGGTCGGCCTTGCCGCGCTCGGGGGCGGGGGCGACCTGGATGGACGGCTCGCCCTCGCGGTCGATGACGGCGCCCTTGGGGCCGAGCGTGGTGACGCGGACGCCGACCCGGCCCAGGATCTCACCGTCGGACCAGCCGGTCTTCTGCTCGATGAGCCCCTTCTCGTAGTCGTTGGAGAAGAGGTAGGCGGCGCCGTCGACGAGCTGGCGGATCTGCTCGTCCTCCATGCGGGCGAGCTGCTGGGAGATGTCGGCCGCGAACGGGATGCCCCGCTGACGGCACTCGTCGGCGTGGCGGAGCATGGCGTCGGGGTCGTTGGGGCTGATCAGCACCAGGTCGAGCCCGCCCACGCGGTCGGACACGGGCCGCAGCTCGATGAGCCGCGCCTCGGCCATGGCCCCGGTGTAGAACGAGGCGATCTGGTTGTGGTGCTCGTCGGTGGTGCACAGGAAGCGGGCGGTGTGCTGGGTCTCCGAGATGTGCACGGAGCCGCAGTCGACGCCGTGGCGCTCGAGCCACGAGCGGTAGTCGGCGAAGTCGTTGCCGACGGCACCCACGAGGATCGGCTTGAGGCCGAGGCAGCCCATTCCGAAGGCGATATTCGCGGCGCAGCCGCCACGGCGGATCTGCAGGTCATCGACCAGGAACGAGAGCGACACCCGATCGAGTTGCTCGGCGATGAGCTGATCGCCGAAGCTTCCTGGGAAGGTCATCAGGTGGTCTGTCGCGATGGAGCCGGTAACGGCGATGCGCACGGGGTTCTTCTTCCTCGTTGTCAGCAGGCCAATGGGCCCCACGAGAATACGCGAAGGTCCCGCGCGCACAAAGGCGAGCGGGACCTGCCGGCCACCGTCCGCCCGTGCTAGTTGAACGAGTCGCCACAGGCGCACGAGCCCGTGGCGTTGGGGTTGTCGATGGTGAAACCCTGCTTCTCGATCGTGTCGACGAAGTCGATCGAGGCACCCATCAGGTAGGGGGCGCTCATCCGGTCGGTGACCACGCTGACACCGCCGAAGTCGGACACGACGTCGCCGTCCATCGAACGGTCGTCGAAGAAGAGCTGATAGCGCAGGCCGGAGCAGCCTCCCGGCTGCACGGCGACCCGAAGCTGCAGACCTTCCTCGCCCTGCTGCTCCAGCAGGCTCTTGACCTTGGCGGCGGCCGCGTCGGTCAGGTTCAGGCCCTGCGCCGTGGTCTCGCTGCTCTCAACCGTCATCTGCTGACTCCCTAACCCGGCTGTCTGTTTCGACGTCCTACTGATGACGCTACCAACACCCGGCCCCTGTCACACATTCCCGGTACCGCATGCCCGGGAATGACCACGTTCGTCCGTGTGTCATCATGAGTATCGTCATAACGACGATAAGGGGGTATGGCCATGGCCACCCAGACTGGGCTGCCGCTCTTCGTCCTCGGCCAGGGCGCCGATCCGCACAGCGAGAAGGGGGTCGAGTGCCCCGGCGAGCTGCCGCCCGCCTCCGACCCCGGCCTGGTGGAACGCGCGCGCAAGGCCAAGGAGGCGCTCGGCGACCGGCTGTTCGTGCTCGGGCACCACTACCAGCGCGACGAGGTCATCCAGTTCGCCGACGTCACGGGTGACTCCTTCAAGCTCGCCAGGCAGGCGGCAGCGCGGCCCGAGGCCGAGTTCATCGTGTTCTGCGGCGTGCACTTCATGGCCGAGTCCGCCGACATCCTGACCTCCGGCGACCAGAAGGTGATCCTGCCCGACCTGGCGGCCGGCTGCTCGATGGCGGACATGGCCACGTTCGACCAGGTCGAGGAGTGCTGGGAGGCGCTGGAGGACGCCGGGCTGGCCGATCAGGTGATCCCGGTCACGTACATGAACTCCAGTGCCGACATCAAGGCGTTCTGCGGGCGCAACGGCGGCGCCGTCTGCACCTCCTCCAACGCCCGGCGCGCGCTGGACTGGGCGTTCGAGCAGGGCGGGAAGGTGCTGTTCCTGCCCGACCAGCACCTGGGCCGCAACACGGCGGTGCTGGAGATGGGCATGTCGCTGGAGGACTGCGTGGTGTGGAACCCGCACCGGCCCTCCGGCGGCCTGACCCGCGAGGAGCTGGAGCGGGCCAGGATGATCCTGTGGCGCGGCCACTGCTCGGTGCACGGCCGCTTCACGGCCGAGTCCGTCGACGACGTACGCGCGCGCGTCCCGGGCGTCAACGTGATCGTGCACCCGGAGTGCCGCCACGAGGTCGTGCTCAAGGCCGACCACGTCGGCTCGACGGAGCACATCATCAAGACGCTTGAGGCGGCCCCCTCGGGCTCGAGCTGGGCCGTCGGCACGGAGCTGAACCTGGTCAAGCGGCTGGCGCGGCAATTCCCCGACAAGAACATCTCGTTCCTCGACCGGACCGTGTGCTACTGCTCCACGATGAACCGGATCGACCTGCCGCACCTGGTGTGGGCGCTGGAGTCGCTGGTGCTGGGCGAGGTGGTCAACCAAATCACGGTGGACGACGACACCACCCACTGGGCCAAGGTCGCCCTGGACCGGATGCTGGCCCTGCCGTAACCCATGGCGGCCCGGTGGCGGCGCGGTGGCGTGGGAGCAGCCGTCAGGCGAAGTCGTAGCCGACCTTCACGCTGACCGTCAGCGCCCGGCGGCCGGGACTGACCGAGGGGGCGGACTCGGCGGCCATCGTGGCCACCTGCCGCATCGGCTGCGGCGGCCCCGCCGTCAGCTCCTCGCTCACCGACACCACGCGCCCCAGCGGCCGTCCGGCCAGCTCCGCGTACTGGGACGCCTTAGCCGCGGCGTCCCTGAAGGCCCTGACGCGGGCCTCCGCCAGCGCCGCGGCCGGGTCGGACACCTCGAAGGCCACCCCGTTGAGCCGGGCCTCCTCCCCCACCCCCGCCACCGTGTCGATGACGTGGTCGGCCCGGCTCACGTCGCGCACGACGACCTCGACCCCCTGCACCGCCCGGTAGGCCGCCACCTTCGGATAGGACTCGTACTCGGGGCCCAGACCCAGCTCGACCGTCGTCACGTCCTGAGGCGCGACCCCCGCCCGCGCCAGCGCCTGCGCCAGCCTGGCCGCCGCGGCCCGCGCGGCGGCGAAGGACTCGGCGGCCGAGGCCCGCCGGACCTCGACGCCCGCGTGCAGTCGCAGGATGTCGGGCGCGGCCAGAACGGTGCCCTCGCCGATCACGGTGATGTCCACGGGCCAGCCCCTTCGCGTGGGTCCCAGTTCCTTGATCCTAGAACGCGACCGCCGGGCCGCAAGGACCTACGACGGTCCGCGGCCGAAGCGCAGGGCCATCTTGTCGAACTCGGCCTTGCGCGGCGCGGTCGCCAGCACCCGGCTGACCCGGCCGGACAGATCGGCGACGACGGCCTCGTACCCGGCGCCCTTGGTGCGCCAGACCGCCACGTGGTCGTCGTCCCACCAGCCGATGAGCCGTTTGGTGGAGACCGGGATCGTCACCGGCTCGGTGTCGTCGCCCGAGCTGGAGTGGGCGCACAACGACGTGCCGGCCGTCGTGCAGTGGGCCAGGAAGCGGGTGCCCGACGGCGAGATGTCGTCGCCCTCCACCCACACCGGCGTCCCCACGCCGGACAGGGTGCGCACGAGCCCGCCGTCGAGGTCGTAGAACTTCATCCGGCCCCCGACCCAGGTGCCCACCGCCTGGCCGCCGGCGTCCCAGAAGAAGCGCCACTCCCCCGCGCCGTTCTCCTTGACCTGGAACGCCCGGCCCGTCCCCGCGGCGACGTCGATGAGGCCGTAGCCGTACTCGGTGGATTCGCCGTCGCTGTCCTTGTAGAGGGTGACCAGGCCGTACCTGCCGTCGGGGGACCAGCGGGGCGTGGTGGGGAAGACCGGCTTGCGGCTGAGCTTGACGACGCGCCTGTCGCCGGTGACGTGGTCGACGATGGAGACGGTGGCGAACAGGTCGGTGCTGTAGTCGACGTCGGTGGCCAGGGCGCGGCCGGTGGCGGGGTCGAGGGCGTACTCGAAGTAGCGGGTGTCGCGGGTGAACTCGCCGGTGGCGTGTTTCCTGACGTAGAGGCGGTCGCCGCTGTCCAGGGTGTAGGAGGCGAGCCTGATGGGGTCGGTGTCGCGCTCCTGGAGCCGTACCGACGTGCCGGGCAGCGTGACCGAGCGGGTGGCGGGCGGGCTCGTGGCGGGTGTCGTGGGGGTGCCCGTCGTGGGAGTGCTCGTCGTCGGGGTGCTGGCGGCCGTGGGCGTGGGGGTCGCCGGACGTTCGGGGAGTGCGATGCGTACGGCGACGAAAGCTCCCGCCACGGCCAGCATGAGCGCGCCCGCGGCGGCGCCCGCGACGATCCAGCCGGTGTTCCCGCGCCCGGCCGGGGCGGCGGGCTGCCCGGGGCGGGTGTGCGGCGGCGGGTGCGCGGGCCCCGCCGCCCAGGGGGTGCCCGCCGCCCCCTGCGACACGCCTGGCCGGGGACCGGCCGGGTGCGGGGCGGCCGCGGCGCTGCCCTGCTGGAGCAGTCCTGGCGGCTGGGTGGCGGGGGCGTGCCCGAGCAGGCGCATGAGCGCCTCGCCCGCCGCGGGCCGCCGGGCGGGATCCTTGGCCAGGCAGTCCGCGACCAGCGCGCGCAGGGCCGGATCGGCGATGTGGCCGACGTCCGCCTCGGTGTGCATGATGCGGTTGACCACGGCGGGCACGCTGTCCTGCCCGAACGGCGGCTGTCCTGAGGCGGCGAACACCATCGTGCACGCCCAGGCGAACATGTCGGCCTGCGGCCCCGGGCTCGACGCGGAGAGCTGCTCGGGCGCCATGTACGACGGCGTCCCGATGATCGCCGCGGTGAGCGTCGAGGTGAGGTCGAGCGCCCTGGCGATGCCGAAGTCGATCACGCGGGGCCCGTCGGAGCCGATGACCACGTTCGACGGCTTGAAGTCGCGGTGCACGATCCCGGCCTGGTGGATGGCGACCAGCGCGGTGACGGTGCCGATGGCCAGCCGGTGCAGGGCGGTGCCCGAGCGGGGGCCCTGCTCGCGTACGACGTCGGTGAGGGTGGGCCCGTCGATGTACTCGCTGACGATGTACGGCCGCCCGCCGAACAGCCCGGTCTCGATGACCTGGGCCGTGCAGAACGGCGCCACCCTGCGGGCCATCGCCACCTCGCGCACGAACCGCTCCGACGCCTCGGCGTCACCCGCCAGGTCGGCGCGCAGCAGCTTGAGCGCCACCTTCGCCCCGCCCGAGCCCGTCGCCCCGCCCGAGGCCGTCGCCCCGCCCGAGGCCGTCGTCCCGGCTGGGGCCGTGGCGAGGTAGACGATGCCCTGTCCGCCCTCGCCGAGCCGTCCGGCCAGGGTGTATCCGCCCACCGTCGCGGGATCCCCTGGCCTCAGGGCCGCGAGGTCCGGCATTGGCAACCCCCACATATGGCGTCTTTCTCGCCATTCTGGTGGGTGGCGCGGGTCCACGTCATCCGTTCGGCCAACGCCGCGGGCCCGCGGCACCGGTTCCCGCGTGCCCGGACACCCCCGCGGGACCCGGGCCGAGAGGCTAGGAGGTGGCCGCGAGGACGGCGTCTGCCACCGCCCCCGGTTCGCGGAGCTGGATCCGCCCGCCCCTCCCTGCCAGGCGTACGTGCGCGGCGCCCAGCTCGCCGGCGAGCCGCTCCAGGCACCCGCCCCGGTCGCCCACGCTGATCACGGTCACCGGCACGTCGGGGAAGCGCATCTCGGCCCGCAGCCGGTGCAGGTCGGCGGCCATGTCGCGGCGGGCCAGCCACTCCCCGGCCATCGCGGCGCACACCTTGCCCCTGCTGTAGATCCGCGACAGGTCCGGCAGCCCCGTGAGCAGCCGGTGCGTGGCCGGTCCTGTCAGCCGGGCCACGGCGGTCGCGCCCCAGGTCCCGCCCAGCGCCGGCAGCCATCTGCCCGCCGCCCTGGCCGCGGGCAGCGGGCGGCGCCGGGCCGCGCACACCGGGTCCACCAGGACGAGCCCGGCCAGGCGCAGCGGGTGCAGCCGGGCGAACGCCTCCGCGTGCCAGCAGGCCACCCCGTGGGCGACGAGGGTGACCTGCTCGGGATGCGCGGGGGCGAGCGCCGCCAGGCGGGCGACCTCGCCGTACAGGCTGGGCGGGGCGGGCGAGCCGGGGCTCAGGCCGAGTCCTGGACGGTCGAAGCGGATGACGCGGCGGCTGCGGGCGAGTCTCACGGCCACCGCGTCCCAATGGAACCAGGCGCCCCCTGGGCCGACCGTGATCAGCACCGCCGGTCCCGCGCCCTGCTCGACGACGTGCGACCGCCCCTGACCTGCCGCCCGGTCCGCCCCTTCCACGCTCCGGCCCGCTCTCTCCGCTCTCGCCGACCGGCCCCGGCCCGCTCTCCAGTCCACTCTCTCCATGCTCACCGGCCACCCCCGACCGGCCGCGCGGGCCGCGTCCCCCATGCTCACCGGCCGCCCTCGACCGGCCGCGCGGGCCGCGTCCTCCGTGCTCACCCGGGCGCCGCCCACGCCGCCCAGCCTGCCGGGCGCGATCCTCGGGGCGTCCAGCGCGTACGGGTCGTCCGGGTCCTCGGCGACGAGCAGGTGGAGCGCCACGTAGACGAGCCAGACGGCGATCATCGTGAGCAGCGCGCGATGCGCGAGCCCCACCCCGTGCCCGCCCGCCAGTCCGGCCAGGGTGAGCACCGCGGCGGCCAGGCTCAGCCAGGTCAACAGCCACGCCACCCACGAGCCCCACCGCGCGCCGAGCAGCGCCATGGCGGCGAGCACGGCGAGGGCGCCCAGCACCCCGGCCACCGTGTGGGCCTGGTGCGCGAACGACGTGCCCCGCAGCCCGCAGGTCGGGTCGCTGAGCGTGGCGCAGTCGAGCGGGAACACCCCCGAGGCGAAGCTGAGCAGCCCGAACGCGGCCAGCGCCAGCCAGCCGGGCCACTCGCGCGCCACCCGGGGCACCAGCGCCACGCCTCCCAGGCACGCCAGCCCCGACAGCGCCTGGCTGATCCGGAACAGCCGCGTCCACGGCTGATCGCGGGCGGCCAGCTCGCTCACGTAGCCGTCGGTCCTGTCGACGGCGGGCGTGGTGAACTGGCCGGTCATCCACGCGCTGCCCAGCACGGCCGCCACGATGAACGCGGAAGCCGCGAGCACCACCAACCTTCGCTCCACGTGACGATTAGATCACTCTCGGCGATCGCCGGTCATAAGCCCCCCGGCCAGATCGCCGGAACGGCCACGACCGACACCAGGACCAGCCACCCATGACGGCACCCGTGACCGGCACCCGTGACCAAGCACCTGCCCCCGGCACCCGTGACCGGCGCCTGCGAGCGGCCTCTGCGCCCGGCGCCTGCGAGCGGGCCGTCAGAGCCCGGGAGCTCCCCAGACGGGGAACCAGCGGCTGAGGTCGCCCTCCAGCGGCAGCTCGCCTTCCAGAGCGCCTCTGGCCTGTAGTTCGAGCGGATTGTCACGCTTCTGCCCTGGCAGGGGCGCGAACGGATAGAAGGTGCCGCGTTTGTACAGGTACACCACGGCCAGCCGCCTCCCACCGGGCTCGGCGAACGACACCAGCGAGCACAGCAGCGACGGCCCGAACCCGGCGCCCTCCAGCGTGGAGTTGACCGCGTGCACCTCGGTCACCAGATCGCTGAGGGCGTCGGGCGGGCGGCGTACGAGCAGCCAGGTGTAGCCGTAGCCGTCGTCCGACTCCTCCACCCGCTCGCCCAGCAGGGCCTTGGCCTCGCTCTCCACCTCGGCGAACGCGCCGCCCTCCGCCGCGCGGAACGCCACGGAGCCGAGACCGGTGGGGACGAGACCGGTCGCGGCCTGCAGCGTCACCGCGGCCGAGGGCAGCGCGAACAGCGCGTCGAGGTTGGGCTTGACCGGCTTCGTCCGGCCGAGCAGTGCGTCGAGCCAGCCCATGGGCGCGCTCAGCCCCTTCCCAGTTGGCGGGAGATGTCCGCCAGTTGCTCCAAGCGGCGCTCCAGCGTCGGGTGCGTGGAGAACAGGCTCGCCAGCGTCACCCCCTTGGCCAGCGCCGGAGCGAAGTAGAAGGCGTTGAACGGCTCCGCCTCGCGCAGGTCGCGGGTCGGGATCCTGGCCATCTCCCCGCTCACCTTGGTCAGGGCGCTGGCCAGGGCAGACGGGCGCTGCGTGAGCAGGGCGCCCGCGCGGTCGGCGGCCAGTTCGCGGTAGCGCGACAGGGCGCGGATGAGCAGGAAGCTGACGGCGTACACGACGACGGAGACCAGCAGCACGATCGCGCCGATGGGCAGCCCGCCCTGGCCGTTGTTGCGGCGGCTGAGCCCCGAGTAGAGGGCGAACCTGGTCATCAGGCCCGCCACGACCCCGAGGAACGAGGCGATCGTCATGACCGCCACGTCACGGTGGGCCACGTGGGACAGCTCGTGGGCGATCACGCCCTCCAGTTCCTGCGGCTCCAGGCGGCGCAGGATGCCGGTCGTCACGCAGACGACGGCGCGTTTCTGGTTGCGGCCGGTGGCGAACGCGTTGGGGACGTCGGAATCCGCGACCGCCACCCGCGGCTTGGGCATGTCGGCCAGCGCGCACAGCCGGTCGATCAGCGCGTGCAGTTCGGGCGCCTCCTGGGGAGAGACCTCCCGCCCGTGCATCGCGAACAGGGCGATGCGGTCGGACAGGAAATACTGCACCAGCAGGAGGCCGCCCGCCAGCACCAGTACGGTCAGCGCCTGCACGCCGAGAGCGATCAGGACGCCGACGAACACGACGTAGAGCAACCCGAGCAGGAACATCGTCACGACCATGCGGCTGGTCAGGCCACGGTCGGACGCGAACCGCGTACGCACGGGCTCAGCCCGGGATGAGACCTTGGTCGCCCAGCATCTCCCGGACCTCCTCGATCGAGGCGTCCGCGGGGGGAAGGATCAGCTCTGACGGCTCAAGGCTGTCGTCGGGAAGCGCCTTGCCCACATGGCGCACCTTGTCGAGCAACGCGTGCAGCCTGACGCGGAAGGCGCCCTCGTCGCCCGCGTCGATGGCCGCTTCGAGCTCGGTGTCGAGCTCGTTGAGGACCGAGATGTCGTCGGTGGAGATCTCCACCTGACCCTCGCCCATGATCCTGACGATCATGCGCCCTCCCCTGGTCGGCGGTACTGCTGGGTCTGGCCCTGCTGCTGCGGCTGTGCCTGCTGCTGGGCCTGCTGCTGGCCCTGCTGCTGCGGCTGGCCCTGCTCGATGGCCGACTGCGGCGCCGGGCCCTGGCCCAGCTCGGCCTTCATCCTGGCCAGCTCCAGCTCGACGTCCATGCCGCCGCCCATGCGGTCGAGCTCGGCCTGGATGTCGTCACCGCGGGTGCCGCTGAAGTCGTCGAGCGCGCCGCTGGCCAGCAGCTCGTCGATGGCTCCCGCGCGCGCCTGCATCTGCGCCGTCTTGTCCTCGGCGCGCTGGATCGCCAGGCCGACGTCGCCCATCTCTTCAGAGATGCCCGAGAAAGCCTCGTTGATGCGCGTCTGCGCCTCGGCCGCGGTGTAGGTGGCCTTGATGGTCTCCTTCTTCGTGCGGAAGGAGTCGACCTTGGCCTGCAGCCGCTGGGAAGCCGTGGTCAGCTTCTCCTCCTCGGCCTGCAGGTTGTCGTGCTGGACCTTGAGGTCGGCCATCTGCGTCGTCAGGTTGGAGCGACGCTGCAGCGCCTCACGGGCCAGATCCTCGCGGCCCACGGACAGCGCCTTGCGACCCTGCTCCTCCAGGCGCTGAGCCTGCTTCTCCAGGCCGGTTATCTGGAGCTCCACCCTCTTGCGGGAGGTGGCGACGTCGGCCACCCCTCGCCGCACCTTCTGCAGCAACTCGAGCTGCCGCTGATAGGAATAGTCGAGGGTCTCGCGCGGATCCTCCATCTTGTCCAAGGCCTTGTTGGCCTTGGACTTGAAGATCATCGAAAGTCTCTTCATCACGCTCATGCGCGTCGGCCGTCCCCTTCTAGGTCGTGCTGGTGTCATCCCAATGCAGCGCAGCCGCCTTGGGATTACCCTACGCATAACGCACGGGGGCGTCACTAAGTTGCAGTACAGGTAGGGTTGACGTCGTGTTGCGACGCCGTTCCCAAACCTCCGTGGACGACACCCCCGTCCCCGTTGACGATCCTAAGCCCCAGGGTAAAGGTCGTCCCACACCCAAGCGCCGGGATGCCGAGGGCAGCCGGCGCCAGTACGTATCCGCGCCGAAAGACCGTAAAGAGGCTTATCGGCAGATGCGTGCCAAGCAGTCCGCCGAGCGGGATAAGGCCCGTCAGGGTATGCTCGCAGGCGACGAGCGGTATTTTCCTGTTCGCGACAAGGGCCCGGCGCGCAAGTTCGCGCGCGAATGGGTCGACTCGCGGCGGCTGCCGAGTCAGTATTTCCTGCCGTTCTCGCTACTGATCCTGCTGGCCACCTGGGTTCCGTGGCCGATGGCGATCCGCGCCCAGGTGCTCGGCTACGTGGTCACGATCGGCTGGCCGATCATGATGATCGGCGTGCTGTTCACCTCGGTCTACGTGGCCTGGAAGGTCAAGCGGCTGGTGACGGAGAAACTGCCCGGCGAGAGCCCCAAGGGCGTGGGCTTCTACGCGGCGATGCGGGCGCTGCAGATCCGCAAGCTGCGCTTCCCGCCGCCCCTGGTGCTGCCCGGCGGGAAGCCGGTGCCGCCTAAGCGGTGACGGGCGGGCCTCACCCTGCGTCCTCCCAGAACAGCACGCCCCGCTCGACGGCCGGTCGCCGGCCCTCGACGGGGGTGCCCCGCTCCAGGGCGTCGGCCACGGCCCGCATGAGCGCGTGGTACGACGGCACGCGGGGCGCCATGCCCTCGATCGGGTCGCTCCAGCCCACCGCTCCTCCCGCGGAGTCGACCACGGCGTACGGCGTGTCCTCGGAGTCGAACTCCAGGTAGGACGCGAACGGGATCATCCGCCCGTTCCAATACTCGGTCGACGGGTCGGCGCCCAGGTCGGTTCGGTCCCAGCGGCACTGCTCGCGCCAGGCGTCCCTGATGTCGCGCGTGCCGAGGTTGACCGCGCCGCCGAACGAGAAGCCGAACGCCCCCTCGCCGCGCGAGCCGTTGTGGCGCAGCAGGGAGGCGCGCAGGTCGTCGGGGAAGTCCACGCCCATCTGAGACTCGGCGACGGCGATCGTGCCGGCCCTGCCGGGTGCGCCGAGCGTCCGGTACGTACGGGGCGCGTTCGCCTTCAGCCACCGCTCCACGCGCCGCCACTGGCGGTCCACGGCCCGCTTCACCTCGGGATCGATCGGCCTGACGGTCACCGGGCGCGGCGCGGGCGAGCAGTTGGGGTCGGGCATCGGGGTCGGCATGAGCACGATCCCCGCCGGGGAGGCGGACGGCGTCGCGGTCCGCTCGACCGCCGCCAGGGCCTCCCGCTGCGCCTCGTAGGCCCGCCGGTAGGCGTCCCCGGCTCCCTCGTCGGCCGGCGCCAGCCCGACCACCAGGGTGATCGCCACCATCGCCGCGATGCCCGCCCACGCCCCCCGCGTCCCGGCCTGACGCGGCGCCACGGGCGCCACGGGTGCCAGGGGCGGCGGCAGCGGGACCGGCCTCAGGGCGGGCGTGCGAGCGCGCCGGCGCAGCCGGACCACGATCGCGGTCAGGACGGCCGCCGTCAGCGCGAACCGTACGAGCTTGAGCACGTCGCGCACCCTATCCCGAAATAGATCACTCTATGTGCCGGCATTAAAGTCGGACGCATGGAATTCCGACACCTCGGTCGCAGCGGTCTCGTGGTCAGCGAGATCAGCTACGGCAACTGGCTCACCCACGGCTCCCAGGTCGAGGAGGACGCCGCCAAGCAGTGCGTGCAGGCGGCACTCGACGAGGGCATCACCACGTTCGACACCGCCGACGTCTACGCGGGCACGAAGGCCGAGGAGGTGCTCGGCCGCGCGCTGAAGGGCGTGCGCAGGGAGTCGCTGGAGATCTTCACCAAGGTCTACTGGCCGACCGGGCCCGGCCGCAACGACCGCGGCCTGTCGCGCAAGCACATCACCGAGTCGATCCACGGCTCACTCCGCCGCCTGCAGACCGACTACGTGGACCTGTACCAGGCGCACCGCTTCGACCACGAGACCCCGCTCGAGGAGACCCTCAAGACCTTCGACGACCTGGTACGCCAGGGCAAGGTCCTCTACGTCGGCGTGAGCGAGTGGAACGCCGAGCAGATCGCGCGGGCGCTCAAGATCGCCGACGAGATGGGCTTCGACCGCATCGTGTCGAACCAGCCCCAGTACTCGATGTTGTGGCGCGTCATCGAGCCGGAGATCGTGCCGCTGAGCGAGAAGGAGGGCGTGGGCCAGATCGTCTGGTCGCCCATCGCGCAGGGCGTGCTGACCGGCAAGTACCTGCCCGGTCAGCAGCCGCCGGAGGGCTCGCGGGCGACCGACGAGAGCGGCGGCAGCGCCATGATCGCCCGTTTCATGAACGACGACGTGCTCACCCGCGTGCAGGAGCTCAAGCCGATCGCGGCCGACCTGGGGCTGAGCATGGCCCAACTGGCGGTCGCCTGGGTCCTGCAGAACCCGAACGTCTCCAGCGCCATCGTCGGCGCCAGCCGGCCCGACCAGGTACGCGACAACGTCAAGGCGGCGGGCGTCAAGCTCGACGCCGACGTGCTCAAGCGGATCGACCACGTGCTCGGCGGCATCGTCGAGCGCGACCCCGCCAAGACCGCGAGCCCGGCCAAGCGCCCATAACCTCCCCCGCGACAAGAACCCCTTGGGCCGCGACAGCGCCCAAGGGGTTTTCTCTTATCCGGGGTCACTCAGGACGCAATGACAATCCCGTGTATTCGACGCGGTCCTCGTCCAGCAACGCGACCTGCTCAACACCGGCCTCCACCAGGTCACGCCAGTTTTCGCCGAGCCACGACTCCGCGTCGGCCTGGCTCGGAAAAACTTCTCGCGGCAAAGGGCGATCCGTTACCTCACCACCACGTGCATTTTCATAACGCCACCGCCATGTCATGCCATACGCTCCTTTTCCGCGGGTTCGCCGGCGCACCCTCCGCAGGCACTGGAACCCTACTCCCGAGCTGGGGAGGTCGATCGACGCTGCGCGTTCACCGTGTCGCGGCCGGGCTCGCCTCGGGGCGGCCGTCTTCCTCTCCCTCCCCCCGTTCCGCCCGCCCCTCACCTTCCGGCGGCGTACGGAGGTCGCCCGCGCGGGCCTCGGCCGGGCGGCTTTGTCCGATCGGCGTACGATCGGCGCGGTGAACGTCCTTCTCACCGGCACCGCGGGCGGCGCGGGGTGGCCTGAGCCCGGTTGCCGGTGCGCGTCCTGCGCCCGCCTGCCCCCGGGCCACCGCCGCCCCTTCGGCCTCGTCGTGGACGGCGTCGTCCCGTTCCCCTTCACGGACCTGCCGGACGGCTACCGCGCCTGCGCCGACGGCCTGGGCCTGACCTGCCCGGACGGCTCCCGCCTGCTCTGCCTCCCCCGCGACCGCCCCGTGCCCGCGAACGGCCCCGCCCGATACGACGTGGTGCTGATCGACCTGCTCGACCGCCCCGAGCGCCTCGGCGAGCTGCGCCGCATGGGCCTGGCCGACGAGGAGACCGTGGTGGCCGCCGTCGGGCTCGACCACCGGATCCGGTCGGAGGAGGAGCTGGCGAGACGGCTGCGGCTCTGGGGGGCGCTCGCCGTCCCCGACGGCACGGAGCTGCGGCCGGGGACGCCGACGCCCCGGCGCGACGGCGGCGCGGGGCGGGCCCTGCTGCTGGGCGGGTCGAGGTCGGGCAAGTCGGCCGAGGCGGAGCTGCGGCTGGCCGCCGAGCCGTACGTCACGTACGTGGCCGCCGGCCCCGACGGCGCGGGCGACGGCGAGTGGGCGGCACGGGTACGCGCGCACCGGGAGCGGCGTCCCGCGCACTGGGCCACCGTCGAGACCACGGACCTGGCGGCGGCGATCCGCGCGGCGGCCACCCCGCTGCTGATCGACGGCCTGGGCACGTGGCTCACGGCAGTCTTCGACGAGCACGACGCGTGGGAGGGCGACCGCGCACCCGTGGCGGCCCGCTGCGCGGAGCTGGTGGCGGCCTGGCGTCAGTCGGACCGGCCGCTGGTGGCGGTGTCGGACGAGGTGGGCATGGGCGTGGTGCCCGCGACGGCCAGCGGCCGGGCGTTCAGGGACGCGCTCGGGCGGCTCAACGAGCGCCTGGCCGCCGAGTCGGAGTACGTGGCACTGGTGGTGGCCGGACGCCCGCTCGCCCTGTAGCCGCCCGGTCAACGGCGGCGGCAGACCCGGTGGGGGCCGGCGGCGCGGATCCGGTGGCGGGGTCGGGCCAGGGCGTCACGGGCGGGCGGCGCGGGCGTACCAGCGGCCGTCGAGGCGGTCCACCTGCAGGGGGCGGCCGAAGCAGTCGCTGAGGAGGGGTGCGGTGAGCACGTCGGCCACCGGCCCGGCGGCCAGCACGCGGGCGTCGCGCATGAGCATCGCGTGCGTGGTCGTCGCCGGCACCTCCTCCAGGTGGTGCGTCACCAGGACGGTCGTGAGCACGGGCCTGGTCGTCGCCAGGTCCTCGACGGCGGTGATGAGGTCTTCCCGCGCCGGCAGGTCGAGCCCCGCGAACGGCTCGTCGAGCAGGAGCACAGCCGGGTCCGCCATGAGCGCCCTGGCCACCCTGATCCTGGCCCGCTCGCCCTGGGAGCACACCCGGAAGGGCCGCTCGGCCAGGTCCTTGCAGCCGAGGTCGGCCAGCAGCCGGTGGGCCCGCTCCCGCTCGGCGTCGCCGTACCTGTCCCACAGCGGAACGCTGGTGCCCGTGTGCCCGGTGAGCACGACGGTGTGCGCGGTCGCCCCCTCCTCCTCCATCAGCTCCTCGTCGACCAGCCGCTGGCTGGCCGCGACCAGGCCGATGTGGCGGCGCAGCTCTCGCACGTCGACCCGGCCGAGCCGGTGGCCCAGCACGGTGACCGCGCCCTCACTGGGATGCCGTACGGCGCCCGCCAGCGACAGCAGCGTCGTCTTGCCCGCGCCGTTGGGGCCGATGATCACCCAGTGGTCGCCGTAGTCGACCTGCCAGTCGACACCGTCGAGCAGCGACTTGCCGACGACCCGGACACCTACGCCTTCCAGTTCAACCACGTGCATCCCGCCACCCTAGTGGCCCCTAGGATCGTCCGTTATGCGGCTGGTGGAAGGGCTGCGGTTCGCCGTGGGCACGCTGAGCGTCTTCCCTGTTCGCGTGGAACGGGTGGATCGGCAGGTGGCGGGGCGGGCGATGACGCTGGCTCCGTTCCTCGGGCCGGTGCTCGGGCTCGTCGCCGGGTCGCCGCTGCTGCTGACCGGCGACCGGTCGCTGCTGGGGGCGGCGCTGGCGGTGGGGCTGCTGGCCCTGCTCACCCGGGGGTTGCATCTCGACGGGCTGGCCGACCTCGCCGACGGGCTCGGGAGCGGCAAGCCGCCCGGCCAGGCGCTCGACATCATGAAAAAGTCGGACATCGGGCCGTTCGGCGTGATGACGCTGGTGCTCACGCTGCTCGTCCAGGTGGCGGCGCTCGCGGAGGCCGGGTTCTGGGCGTTGGTGACGGCGTGCCTGGCGGGGCGGCTGGCGCTGACCTGGGCCTGCCGCGAGGGGGTGGCCGCCGCCCGGCCCGACGGGCTGGGGGCGATGGTCGCGGGCACCGTACGCCGCCCGGCCGCCTGGCTCGTCACCCTGGCCGCGCTCCTCGTCGCCGCCCTGATCGGCCTGCTCACCACGCCCGGCGCGGTCTTCGTGGCGCCGGTGGCGGCGCTGGCCGGGCTCGGCGCCGCCCTCCTGCTGCTGCGCCACGCCGGGCGCCGCCTCGGCGGCGTCACAGGGGACGTGCTCGGCGCGCTGGTGGAGACGGCCACGGCCGCCGCGCTCGTGGCGTACGCGGTGCTCGGCTGACCGACCCGGAGGACGGGCTCAGGCGACCGGCTCGGCCTGCCGGGGCTGCCGCCGCGGGCGGATCGGCAGGAGCCGGAGCAGGGCCACGCCGAGCAGCGCGAGCAGCGCCCACCCGACCAGCCCGGTGATCCCGGCGAGCAGCTCGTTCGGCGGGGCGGCGGCGTCGCCGAGCAGCAGCACGGGCGCGGCGACGGCGTTCAGTGACGCGTGCGCCACCACGGCGGGCCACACGCTCCCCGTACGCAGCCGCAGCCACCCCATCACCACCCCCGCCAGCACGCAGAAGCCGATGAAGAACAGCGCCGCCCACGAGCCCAGGCGCGGATAGTTGTAGCCGAGCAGGGTAAGCGGGGCGTGCCAGACGCCCCAGATCGCGCCGGAGACGAGCAGGCCGGCCGTCACCCCGTGGGACTCGACGAGCCGCGGCACCAGCCAGCCCCGCCAGCCCCACTCCTCCCCCAGCACCGGGACGGCGTTCAGCACCGGCCCCGCCACCACCGCCACCACGATCTGCATGAGGGCCACCGAGCCCAGGTCGGCCGGGACCTCCAGGCCGCGGGCGCCCAGCGCCGCCCGCAGCAGGCTCAGCCGGTCGAGGTCGAGCGAGACGAGCCCGGTGGCGACGCTGATCCCCATGGCGAGGAACACCAGCGCCGGCACGCCGAGCCAGGCGGCCAGCACGAGCGCGCCCGTACGGCCCCTGCGCGGGCCGAGCGTGAGCCCGGTCTCCCCGGCCCACTGCCGGAACGGCGTGCGCGACACGGCCCACGCGCCGAGCACGCCCACGGCCGGCGTGAACATCATCAGCGTGGCGAGCGCCTGCGTCAGCGGCGAGGCCAGCCCGTCGCCGAGCCACAGGGGCAGCGCGACCCCCCAGGACAGCCCGAAGGCCAGGACGACGAAGACGAGCTGTGGTCTCTTCGAGAGTGGTCTTTTCATGACTGCACACGCTCCGCGATGAGGGCGTTGACGAGGGATGCGCCGCGCTCGGCGTCGTCGATGCTGATCGCCAGCGTGCCACCGGATCGGTAGCCGAGGACCAGGCACTCACCGCCGCGCAACATGATGGTGGCGGCTCCCGGCAGCCCGCGGAAGCCCCAGCCGCCCACGCCACCGGGACGGCGCTGCTCCACCCAGGCCGACTCGATCTTGGACAGGGCGATCCTGCGCTCCGGGCGACCGAAGGGCCCGAACCCGATCGCGACCGCCGTGTCGTCCACCCTGACCCGCACGGACGTGCTCGCGAGGCCGGCCACGAAGACGATGACGAAGACGGGCAGGAGCCCGGCCCTGACGTCGCCTGGCACGGTGCCGGAGACGTCCAGTACGACCACCACGGCGATGACGACCGGCGCGGCGAACGTGGCCGCGGCGAGCCACGGGTTGATCACGCGGCTGACCCAGACCGTGCGCCGCCCCGGCTCCAGCCTGAGCGCGGGGGGCGTCTGCGCCTCGGGAGAGTGCAGGTCTCGGGGTCCCCTGCCGAGGTATCCCGCGAGGGTTCCGACGGCGGCCATGACGCCGAGGGCCGCGGGGACGTGCCAGCCGGGCAGCAGCGCGGCCCGCCAGTCGGGGGCGTCGAGGTTGACCGCCAGCGTCGAGGCGTCCACGGAGATCAGCATCGCGCCCCCGCCGAAGAGGCAGCCCCACCAGGTGGCCCGGTTCGCGCGCCGGGACCGGCCCCATGCGCTCACCGCGAACAGGGCCGCCCACAGCACGCCCCAGACGACGACGGTGGTGACCACGTGTGCCGTGAGGGAGCTGGACCCGTCCGGGACGCTGCCGGACGACCCCCAGTGCGTGGCGATCGGGTCGGGCAGCCGATCGCGCAGGGCGTAAGGCGCCAGGACCAGCACGGCGGTCACGGCCAGCCCCCACGCGGCGGCGAGGACACGGGGTCTCACGTCAGCTCCTCCAGAATCGTGATGAGGTCGTCACGGCTGTAGCCGTGCTTCTTGGCCTCCTCGAGCAGGTCGCGCGCCCGCTGGGCGAGCAGGGCGCGCCCGTCGGCCCGCCCGGCCACGCTGACGCCGCGGCCCCTCCTGAACTCCAGCAGCCCCTCGTCGCGCAGGTCGCGCAGCGCGCGCAGCACGGTGTTGGGGTTGATGCCCAGCGCCCCGGCCAGGTCTCGGGCCGGTGGCAGGCGGTCGCCCGGCCGGTAGGAGCCCTCGCCGATGGCGCGCCGGATCGCCCCCGCCACCTGTTCGTGGAGGGGCCGGGAGTCGTTGAGATCGAGCGTCAGCAACATGGTGCTAATGACACTAGCACTATTCTGCGAAGTACGCTCCAACCAGCGATTGGTAGGATGAACCCCTGTTTGTGAGTACGCAGAAACCGTGGATAGCATCGGTTTACGTGACCACTGTGCGGCTGAACTCAGCAGATCCAGTCTCCATCGACACCGACGCCCTGATCGTCGGCTTCCGGCCGAGCCCCGACGGCCCGGTCCCCGCAGTGGGCGCCGAGTCCCTCGAAGCGGCCTTCGGCGGCAAGCTCACGGGCTCCCTCAGCGCCGTGGCCTTCTCCGGCAAGGCCGGCGAGGTGGCCAAGCTGCCGACCTTCGGCGCCATCGCCGCCCCGCTGCTGGTCGCGGTCGGTCTCGGTGACTCCCCCGGCCTCGAGGGCCTGCGCCGCGCCGCCGGCGCCGCCGTGCGCTCCCTCGCCGGCACCGCCCGCGCCGCGCTCGCCCTGCCCGCCGGCACCGCCGACGAGAGCGAGGCCGTCGCGCTCGGCGGTCTGCTCGGCGCGTACGCGTTCTCCCGCTACCGCACCGACGGCGAGCGCAAGGCCCCGGTGTCCGAGCTCACGGTGGTCTCGGAGCAGCAGGAAGACCTGGCCGAGCGGGCGAGCGTGCTGGCCGAGGCGGTCGCCCTCGTCCGCGACCTGGTCAACACGCCTCCCTCCGACCTGTCGCCGGCCAAGTTCGCCGAGTTGGCCGAGCAGGTGGGCGGCAAGGCGGGGCTGAGCGTCGAGGTGCTCGACGACAAGCAGCTCAGAGACGGCGGCTACGGCGGCCTCGTCGGCGTCGGCCAGGGCTCGGCCAACCCGCCGCGCCTGGTCCGCCTGGCCTACAGCCACCCCGAGGCCGGCAAGACGCTGGCGTTCGTGGGCAAGGGCATCACGTTCGACTCGGGCGGCCTTTCGCTCAAGCCGTCCGCGGCCATGGACCTGATGAAGTCCGACATGGGCGGCGCGGGCGCCGTGCTGGGCGCGCTGATCGGCATCGCCAGGCTGGGCCTGCCGGTCAACGCCGTCGGCTACCTCTGCCTGGCGGAAAACCTGCCCAGCGGCACCGCCCAGCGCCCGTCCGACGTCATCCACAGCTACAGCGGCAAGACCGTCGAGGTGCTCGACACCGACGCCGAGGGCCGCCTGGTGCTCATGGACGGCATCGCCCGCGCGGCCGAGGACAACCCCGACGTGATCGTCGACGTGGCCACCCTCACCGGCGCCCAGATCGTCGCGCTCGGCTGGCGCACCGCGGGTGTCATGGCCAACGACGACGCCGTCAGGGAGCTGGTGGTCGAGGTGGCCGGGGCCGCGGGCGAGGGCGCGTGGGGCATGCCGCTGCCGGAGGAGCTGCGCAAGGGCCTCGACTCGCCGATCGCCGACATCGCCAACCTCCAGCCCGAACGCTGGGGCAGCATGCTGGCGGCGGGCATCTTCCTGAAGGAGTTCGTGCCCGACGGGGTGCGCTGGGCCCACATCGACATGGCCGGGCCCGCCTTCAACAAGGGCGAGCCGTACGGTTACACCCCGAAGGGCGGCACGGGCGCCATCACCCGCACCCTCATCGGACTCGCAGAGCGGCACGCGAGCATCTGAAACAAATGAAAAGATGACGGCATCACGAACACCCCGACAAGGAGCCTTCCTGTGGCCTATGACATCGTCGTCCTAGGAGGCGGCAGCGGCGGTTACGCCTGCGCCCTGCGGGCGGCTGAGCTGGGCAAGTCGGTCGCCCTGATCGAAAAGGACAAGATCGGCGGCACCTGCCTCCACAGGGGATGCATCCCCACGAAGGCCCTGCTGCACTCCGCCGAGGTCGCCGACGAGACCCGCGAGAGCGAGTCCTACGGCGTCAAGGCGCGTTTCGAGGGCATCGACGTCCAGGGCGTCCACACCTTCAAGGACAAGATCGTCACTCGGGCCTGGAAGGGCGTGCAGGGCCTGCTGAAGGCCGCGGGCGTGACGATCGTCGAGGGCGAGGGCCGCCTGACCGGGCCCAACCGGATCCAGGTGGGCTCCGAGGTCTACGAGGGCCGCAACATCGTCCTGGCCACGGGTTCCGCCCCCAAGACGCTGCCCGGCCTCGAGATCGACGGTGAGCGCGTCATCACCAGCGAGCACACGCTCAGGATGGACCGCGTGCCCACGTCGGTGATCGTGCTCGGCGGCGGCGTGATCGGCGTCGAGCTGGCCAGCGTCTACCGCTCGTTCGGGGCGGAGGTCACGATCGTCGAGGCGCTGCCGCACCTGCTGCCCACCGAGGAGGAGTCCAGCTCCAAGCTGCTGGAGCGGGCCTTCCGCCGCCGCGGCATCAAATACGAGCTGGGCGTCTTCTTCGACGGCGCCAAGACCACCGAGACGGGTGTGGTGGTCACGCTGGCCAACGGCAAGACCCTCGACGCGGAGCTGCTGCTCGTCGCGGTGGGTCGCGGCGCGGTGTCGTCCGGCATGGGCTTCGAGGAGCAGGGCGTCGCCGTGGAGCGCGGCGCCGTCGTGGTCGACGAGCACTGCCGCACGTCGGTGCCCGGCGTCTACGCCATCGGCGACCTGATCCCGACCCTGCAGCTCGCGCACGCCGGGTTCGCGGAGGGCATCATGGTGGCCGAGCACATCGCCGGGCTCAACCCGCCGCCCATCGACTACGCCGGCGTGCCGCGCATCACCTACTCCGACCCCGAGGTGGCCTCGGTCGGCATCACCTCGGCGCAGGCGGCGGAGCGCGGCATCGAGATCGTCGAGCAGGTCTACGACCTCGCGGGAAACCCCAAGAGCCAGATCCTCGGCACCGCGGGCGCCGTGAAGGTCATCGCCCAGAAGGACGGCCCCGTGATCGGCGTCCACATGGTGGGCCGCCGCATCGGCGAGCTCGTCACGGAAGGCCAGCTCATCTACAACTGGGAGGCACTGCCCGCCGAGGTCGCCCAGCTCATCCACGCACACCCGACCCAGTCCGAGGCCATGGGTGAGGCGATGCTGGCCCTGGCCGGCAAGCCGCTGCACGTACACAACTAGTCCAGCCCTCGAGATCAGAACGCGAGAGAAGAATAACGATGCCGGTCTCCGTACAGATGCCCCAGCTCGGCGAGAGCGTGACCGAGGGCACGGTAACCCGTTGGCTGAAGAAGGAGGGCGAGCGCGTCGAGGCCGACGAGCCGCTCCTCGAGGTGTCCACCGACAAGGTCGACACCGAGATCCCGTCGCCGTCCGCGGGTGTCCTCACCAAGATCGTCGTAGCGGAGGACGAAACGGTCGAGGTCGGGGCCGAGCTCGCCATCATCGACGAGAACGCCCAGCCGGGCGCCGTCGCCCCGGCTCCCGAGGCGGCGGCCCCCGCGCCGGTGCCGCAGCCCGAGCCGGAGCCCGCGCCCGCCCCCGCGCCCCCGGTCTCCTCCATCCCGCAGCCGGCTCCGGCGCAGCCCGCCCCGGCCCCTGCTCCCGCTCCGGCTCCGGCTCCGGCGCCCGCCGCGCCGGCTCCGCAGGCCCGGCCCGCCGCGCCCGCTCCCGCCCCCGCGGTCTCCTCGGGTGAGAGCCCCTACGTGACGCCGCTGGTGCGCAAGCTCGCCAACGAGCACGGCGTCGACCTCGACTCCATCAACGGCACCGGCGTGGGCGGCCGGATCCGCAAGCAGGACGTGCTCGAGGCCGCCAAGACGCAGCGCGACAGGGCCACCGCCCCGGCCGCCGCCGCCCCGGCTCCGGCAGCCGCCGCCGCTCCCGCCGCCCCGGCCGCCGCAGCGCAGGCCCCGATCGCCACCGCGCCCGAGCCGGTGGAGGTCGACACGACGCTGCGCGGCCGTACGGAGAAGATGACGCGCCTGCGTCAGACCATCGCCAAGCGCATGGTCGAGTCGCTGCAGACGGCGGCGCAGCTCACGTCGGTCGTCGAGGTCGACGTGACGAAGATCGCGCGGCTGCGGGCGAAGGCGAAGGACGACTTCCTGCGCCGCGAGGGCGTGAAGCTGACCTTCACCCCGTTCTTCGCGATGGCCACGGTCGAGGCGCTCAAGCAGCACCCGAAGCTCAACGCCACGATCAACAACGAGACCAACGAGGTCACCTACTTCGACGTGGAGAACCTCGGCATCGCGGTCGACACCGAGCGCGGCCTGCTCGCGGCGGTCGTCAAGAACGCCGGTGACCTCAACCTGGCCGGCATCGCCCGTAAGATCACCGACCTCGCCGAGCGCACCCGCAACAACCAGGTGACGCCCGACGAGATCACCGGCGGCACGTTCACGCTGACCAACACCGGCAGCAGGGGCGCGCTGTTCGACACGCCGATCCTCAACCAGCCGCAGGTCGGCATGCTCGGCACCGGCGCCGTCGTGAAGCGGCCCGTGGTGATCGACACGCCGGAGGGCGAGGTCATCGCGGTGCGCTCGATGGTCTACCTGGCGCTGACCTACGACCACCGGCTGGTCGACGGCGCCGACGCGGCCCGCTTCCTGACGACGATCAAGCGTCGTCTCGAGGAGGGCCGTTTCGAGGCGCAGCTCGGCCTCGCGTAGTCCCCGGGTCGTCCCCGCGTCGTTCTCGCGTTCGGGCATCTGATCGGCCGGGCGGCTCCCCGGGGCCGCCCGGCCCTTCATTTCCCTGACTCCGGCGGGGCCGCCGGTCCCCGCCGGGAGCGCGTACGGGGCGTAGGGTGAAGGCATGGCGATCATCGTGACGGGTGCGTCGGGGCTGGTCGGTACGGCGCTGGTCGAGGCGCTGCGGGCCGGCGGGCGGGAGGTCGTCAAGCTCGTACGCCGCCCGCCCCGCGCCGCCGACGAGGCGTTCTGGCAGCCGTCCGAGCAGGTCGTCGACCTGGCCGCGCTGGAGGGCGCCGAGGCCGTGGTGCACCTGGCCGGGGCGTCCATCGGCGGCAGGCGCTGGACACCGGCCTACAAGCGCGAGCTGGTCGAGAGCCGGGTCCAGGGCACGCGCGTGCTGGTCGGCGCGCTGAAAGAGCTGGCCGAGCCGCCCGAGGTGCTGCTGTCGGCGTCCGGGATGGACTTCTACGGCGACACCGGCGACAAGGTGATCGACGAGGAGCAGGGCAAGGGCACCGGGTTCCTGTCGGACCTGTGCGAGCAGTGGGAGCGCGAGGCCCGCGGGGCCGCGGACGCGGGAATCAGGACGGCGCTCACGCGTTCGTCGCTGGTGCTGAGCGGGCGCGGCGGGGCGCTGGGCCGGATACTGCCGATCTTCAAGATGGGGCTGGGCGCGCCGCTGGGGACGGGCCGGCAATACTGGTCGTGGATCACTCTTGACGACTGGGTGTCGGCCGCGCTGCGCGTGCTGGCGGACCGGGAGATCGAGGGGCCGGTCAACTTCACCTCGCCCGCGCCCGTCACCAACGCCGAGTTCACCCGCGCCCTGGGCAAGGCGCTGCGCCGGGGCACGATGCCGATCCCCGTGCCGGCGTTCGCGCTGGCCGCGGGGCTGGGCGAGTTCGCCCGCGAGGGGCTGCTGTCCAGTCACCGGCTGCGGCCCGCCAAGTTGACGGCCGCTGGTCACGGCTTCGCCCATACCAGTCTCGACGAGGCGCTGCGCGCCGTACTCTAGTGGCCGTTCGTCGTTCAGCAGGTTGGAGAAGCTTGACATGATCCGGTCAGGACAGTCGCACATCCTCGCCATCGGAGGCGGGTCCTTCCGCCCGAGCAGGCGCCACAACCAGATCGAGGCGAGCGCGCTGCTGCGCTACGGCCTCGACCTGACCGGGCAGGACCGCCCGAAGCTGGGCCTGGTCGCCACGGCGATGGGCGACTCGTCCGACTGGGTGCTGAAGATGTACGGCGCCTTCGCGGGCTGGGACGTCGAGGTGAGCCACCTGACCGTCTTCCCGATGCCCAACGTGGCCGACCCGCGCGGCTGGCTGCTGGAGCAGGACATGATCTACGTCAGCGGCGGCAGCGTGGCCAACCTGATGGCGCTGTGGCGGCTGCACGGGCTCGACGACGCGTTCGAGGAGGCGTGGCGGTCCGGGATCGTGCTGTCGGGGCAGAGCGCGGGCGCGCTGTGCTGGCACGTCGGCGGCAACACCGACTCCTTCGGCCCCGACCTGCGGGTGTGGGCCGAGGGCATGGCGCTGCTGCCCTACTCGTGCGGCGTGCACTACAACTCCGAGCCGCAGCGGCGGCGGCTGCTGCACGAGTCGGTGGCCTCCGGTGAGCTGCCCGGCGGATACGCCGCCGACGAGGGCGTGGGGCTGCACTACGTGGGCACGGAGTTCATCCAGGCGGTGAGCGTCGAGCCGGGCGCGTACGCGTACCGGGTGGAGAACGACGGCCAGGACGAAGGTGCGGGGAGGGTAAAGGAGTTCAGGATCGAGCCACGGCTGCTGACCCCCTGATTACCCTTCAAGGGTGAGGGAACGGCACAATAGGCTCATGCGCCCCATCCACGGGGACGATCCCCACGCGCTCGCCATCGTCCGACTCGGCGTCGACGTCCCCTACGAGCAGGTCTGGTCGCTGCAGCGCTGGGTGCACGGCAAGCGGGCCGCCAGAGAGCTTCCCGACACCGTCCTCATCCTCGAGCATGCGCCCGTCTACACCGCGGGCAAGCGTACGGCCGCGCACGAGCGCCCCTCCGACGGCACCCCGGTCGTCGACGTCGACCGGGGCGGGCGCCTGACCTGGCACGGTCCTGGGCAGCTCGTCGCCTACCCCATCGTGGCCGTCACCGACGTGGTGGCCTACGCCTGCCGCCTGGAGGAGACGATGATCCAGGTGTGCGCCGACTTCGGCGTCACGGCGCGGCGGGTGAGCGGCCGGGCGGGGGTGTGGGCGTCCGGCGATCCGGCCCTAGGTCTGCCCGACCGCCAGCTCGGCGCGGTCGGCCTGCGGTTCTCGCGCGGGGTCACCATGCACGGCTTCGCCCTCAACTGCGCCAACGACCCCCGCTGGTTCAACCGCATCGCACCGTGCGGCCTCCCCGACGTGGGGGTCTCCTCGTTGTCGGCCGAGACGGGGCGGCGCATCGTGGTCGAGGAGGTCATGCCGATCGCGGAGAAGCGGCTGGCGGAGGCGCTCGGCAAGGAGCCGTTCGAACTCCACGAGGAGGACCTTCTCCGGCGGTGATCCAGCCCGGTGATCCGGCGCGGTGATCTGGCGCGGTGGTCCGGCGGTGGTCCGGCGCGGTGATCGAATCTGTATCCGATTACTGCGGAAACGTAGGCGAACCGGGCTTACGATCGCGCGTATGGCCCGCGTTTCCGCTCTCCTGCTCGCGCTCGTGGTGCACCTGCTCACGCTGGGGTTCGTGGCGTCGGGCGGGTGGATGATCCTGCGCGACCCCGGTTCGATCCTGTCGTGGCTCGTCGGCGGCGTGTGCCTGGCCCTCGGGTGGGCGCTGCGCCCGCGCCTGGGCAAGCTGCCCGCCGAGGCGGAGCCGCTCGACCGGGCCGAGGCCCCTGAGCTGTACCGGGTCGCCGGGCGCGTGGCCGACCGGATCGGCGTGCGACGGCCCCTCCAGGTCGCGGTCAGCGACCTGGCCACGCGGACCACGTATGACCGGACGGGCCTGGGACGCACTCCCGTCCTGGTCGTCGGCCTGCCGCTGTGGCTGGCACTGTCGCCGAAGCACCGGGTGGTCCTGCTGGCCATGGCGTACGCGCGGCTGCCCACCGGCGACGAGCGGGTGGTGAGCGAGGCGCTGGCCGCGCTGGAGTCCTGGCGTGACGCCCTGCTGGGGGCGGCCAAGCCGCTGAAGACCAGGGAGGAGGCCCAGAACAAGGTGGACGCGTCGTTCGGAGGGATCGAGCATCCGGGCACCACGTACGAGGTGTTCGGGTTCCTCGGCCGCGCGGTGGGCCGGGTGTTCGGCGGCCCGGTGCTGCTGCTGCGCTTCGTGCTGAGGCGGCTGGCCCGGTCCGGCGAGGGCCGCGTCCTGGCCAGGCAGCGGGCGCTGTCGCGCCGGGTGGCCACGGACGAGGAGCTGGACGAGCTGGCGGCGCTGTCGGAGGGCGGCGTCTACCTGGCGCGGATGCAGGCGGCGGCGTTGCGCGGCGAGAGCGTGTCGGCGATCCGGCGGGCCGCGCTGGCGAAGTTCCAGCTCACCGAGGAGGGCGTGCTGCCCTCGGCGCCGCAGTCGGAGCTCCTGGGCACGAGCGAGTCCGACCGCATCGACGAGGAGCTGACCGCCCACTACAGCCGGGCCGTACGCGGGTTCGGCCTCATCTCCTGACCCTCGACCGGGCCGACTCCCCGGGAGACGTAAGCTGAGAACGTGACCGTTGCTCCTGAAGGCCGAAAGCTCCTCCGCCTGGAGGTGCGCAACGCCGAAACCCCTATCGAGCGCAAGCCCCCATGGATCAAGACCAAGCTGAGGACGGGCCCCGAATTCACCGAGCTGAAATCGCTCGTGCGCCGCGAGGGCCTGCACACGGTCTGTGAAGAGGCGGGCTGTCCCAATATCTACGAGTGCTGGGAAGACCGCGAGGCGACCTTCCTCATCGGCGGCGACCAGTGCACCCGCCGGTGCGACTTCTGCCTCATCGACACGGGCAAGCCGAAAGACTACGACCGCGACGAGCCGCGCAGGGTGGCCGAGTCCGTCCAGCAGATGGGCCTGAGATACGCGACCGTGACCGGCGTGGCCCGCGACGACCTGCCCGACGGCGGGGCCTGGCTCTACGCCGAGACCGCGCGCCAGATCCACGCGCTGCTGCCCGGCTGCGGCGTCGAGCTGCTGGTGCCCGACTTCAACGGCGACCGCGACCAGTTGGCAGAGGTCTTCTCCAGCAAGCCCGAGGTGTTCGCCCACAACGTCGAGACCGTGCCGCGCATCTTCAAGCGCATCCGGCCCGGGTTCCGCTACGAGCGCTCGCTCGACGTGATCACGATGGCCCGCGAGGCCGGGCTGGTCACCAAGTCCAACCTGATCCTGGGCATGGGCGAGACCCGCGAGGAGATCGTCGAGGCGATGCGCGGCCTGCACGAGGCCGGCACCGACCTGCTGACGATCACCCAATACCTGCGGCCGACGCCGCGTCACCACCCGGTCGACCGGTGGGTCAAGCCGGAGGAGTTCGTCGAGCTCCAGGCCGAGGCCGAGGCGATCGGGTTCGCGGGCGTGCTGTCGGGGCCCCTCGTACGGTCGTCGTACCGGGCGGGCCGCCTCTACCAGCAGGCCATCGCGGCCAGGCAGACCGCCTGACCCGCCACCGCGACGAGAGCGACGACGAAGCCCCGGGCCCTCCCCGGGGCTTCGTCGTAGGCGGGACTGCGTCGTGGGCGGGTGGCCCGGTCGTAGGCGGGGTCTGCCGCTGGAGCGTGGTGCGGCGCGGGCCCGGATGGCTAGCATGGCGGCGGAGTCGATAGGGGGCGACCTGCGATGGCTGTGCTGATCCGGACGAGCGACCTGCCACCCGAGCACCGGCACGACGCCTGGCGGAGCGTCGTGTGCGACACGCTCGGGCCTCTCGACCTGCGCATCGACCCCGACGCGCCGCTGCGCGGAGAGATCGAGTTCGGCAGGCTCGGCGCGGTGGGCGTCGGGCGCATCCACACGACCACGCCCCACAGCGTGCACCGCACCCCCGGCCTGATCCGCCGCGACAACCCCGACCACTACCGGGTGGTGCTCGCCGTGGCGGGCAGCCCGCGGCTGGCCCAGGACGACCGGTTCACGCAGCTCAAGCCCGGCGAGTTCGCGATCTACGACTTCACCCGCCCCTACGAGCTGGCCTACGATTCGGCGGTGCGGCTGGCGGTGTTCAGCTTCCCGCGCGACCAGTTCGCCGTGCCGGTCGACGCGGTGGCGGAGCTGGCCGCATTACCGATCGCGGCCGCGTCGGGGGCCGCCGCGCTGGCCGCGCCGCTGCTGCGCCGGGTGGCGCTCGATCACGACACCTACCGCCCCGGCAGCGCCGCGCGGCTGTCGACCGTGGTGACCGACCTGGTCGGCGCCGCCGTGGCCGAGCTCCTCGACCAGGAACGGTCCCTGCCCGAGGACGCCCGGCAGCGTACGCTGCTGCTGCGGGTGCACGCGTTCATCGAGGAGCGGCTCGGCGACACCGGCCTCGACCCGGCCGGCATCGCGGCCGCGCACCACATCTCCGTACGCCACCTGCACCGGCTGTTCGAGTCGGAGGACACGACGGTGGCCGCCTGGATCCGGCGGCGACGGCTCGAACGGTGCCGCGGCGACCTGATGGCGGGCGGCGCCCAGTCGGTCAGCGCGGTCGGCGCCCGGTGGGGGCTGCCCGACTCGGCGCACTTCAGCAGACTTTTCCGGCGCGAGTACGGGATGCCGCCCACCGAGTACCGCCGCGCGCATGCCGTGCGCTGATCGTCAAACCACCTGGCGTCCAGATCCAAGACCGTGCGGCGGCCCGCCCAGCAGACTGAGGGTGTCCGCAAGACGAGAAGGGATCAATCAAATGCAGCTCTTCGTGAACGTGCCGGTCAAGGACCTCGACCGGTCGAAGCAGTTCTTCACCGACCTCGGCTTCACCCTGTACGGCATGTCCGACGACATGGCCTCGGTGGTCATCAACGGCGAGACGCACGTCATGCTGCTGGCCGAGCCGACGTTCGCCACGTACGTCACCAAGGACGTCTCCGACGCCGGCAAGAGCACAGAGGCGATCCTGGTGCTCGGGATGGAGAGCCCGGCCCAGGTGGACGAGCTGGTGGACAAGGCGCTGTCGGCCGGGGCCACCCCGGCGGGCGTGGCGCAGCCGAACCCCGGCCGCTACCAGCGCGGCTTCGCCGACCTCGACGGCCACCACTGGGAGGCGCTGTGCCTGATGCAGGGGTGAAGTCGGCCGACGGCACCCTCATCGCCTTCGACCGCCGTGGCCGGGGTCCGGCGGTGGTGCTGGTGCAGGGCGCGTTCATGGACCGGCGGCACCCGCTGATGACCGCCATCGCGACCGACCTGGCCCCGTGGTTCACGGTGTACGGCTACGACCGCAGGGGGCGGGGCGGCAGCGGGGACACGCCTCCGTACGCGGTCGAGCGGGAGATCGAGGACCTGGCGGCCGTCATCGAGGCGGCGGGCGGGTCGGCCATGGTCTTCGGCGGCTCGTCGGGGGCGGCCCTGGCCCTGGAGGCGGCGGCGGTGAGCCCGGCGATCTCGAAGCTGGCCGTGTGGGAGCCGCCGTATCACGTGGGCGACGGCGCGCCCGCCCTCCCCCGCGACTTCGCGGCCCGGCTGGGCGCGCTGGTCGAGGCGGGACGGCGGGCGGAGGCGGTGGAACGGTTCATGGTGGACGCGGCCGAGGTGCCCGCGCAGGCGGTGGCCGCGATGCGGGCGCAACCGTCCTGGGCGGAGATCGAGGCCGTGGCGCACACGCTGGCCTACGAGGCGGCCGTGCTGGGGCCGGGCAACGCCCTTCCCGCCGGGCGGCTGAGCGCCGTCACGCAGCCGGCGCTCGTGCTCAACGGCGACCAGAGCCCGCGCTGGATGGCGAACGCCGCGGCGGCGGTGGCGGCCGCCGTGCCCGGGGCGGTACGGCGGGTGCTGGAGGGCCAGGCGCACGACGTGGCGTCGCGGGCGCTGGTGCCCGAACTGCTGGAGTTCTTCGTGACCGCCTGACGTCCGTTCAGGGCTTTGCGCGACGCGAAGGCGGCGAATCTGTCGAGTCACCGGTTTCGTGGTGAACACTATGATCGTGGACCTCGACGAACTGCTCTCCCGCCTCGACCTGCCCACCAAGATCCGCCTCCTCACCGGCGCGGACATGTGGTCGCTCACCCCGGTCCCCGAGATCGGGCTCGACCGGATCGTGATGAGCGACGGCCCCATCGGCGTACGCGGCGGCCAGTGGCGGGCCGGTGACCCCTCCATCGCGCTGCCCAGCCCGACCGCCCTGGCCGCGACCTGGGACGTGGACCTGGTCAGGCGCGCGGGGCTGCTGCTCGCCCAGGAGGCCAGGCGCAAGGGCGTGCACGTGCTGCTCGCGCCCACGCTCAACCTGCACCGCTCGCCACTCGGCGGACGCCACTTCGAGTGCTTCTCCGAGGACCCGTACCTGGCGGGCGAGATCGGCGCCGCCTACGTCGAGGGCGTGCAGGAGGGCGGGGTCGCCACCACGCCCAAGCACTTCGTGGCCAACGACTTCGAGACCGACCGCTTCACCGCGGACGTGCGCGTCGGCGAGCGGGCGCTGCGCGAGCTGTACCTGCGGCCGTTCGAGCGGGTGGTCCAGGCGGGTGCGTGGGGCCTCATGACGGCCTACAACTCGGTGAACGGCACCACCATGTCCGAGCACGCGGAGCTGGTGAACGGGGTGCTGAAGGGCGAGTGGGGGTTCGACGGGCTCGTGGTGTCCGACTGGACGGCCGTGCGCTCGACCGAGGCCGCCGCCGTGGGCGGCACCGACGTGGCCATGCCGGGGCCGCACGGACCGTGGGGCGAGCGGCTGGAGGCGGCCGTACGGGAGGGGCGGGTGCCGGAGGCGGCCGTCGACGATCGCGTACGGCGGATCCTGCGCCTGGCCGAACGCGTCGGCGCCCTGCACCCGCCCGTGGCCTCGCCGAAGACGGAACAGCCCGCCGCGCCACGCACCGCGCCGCCCGCCGAGTCGCTCACCGTGCGGCCCGACGCGGCCGTCGACGGGGTCGCGCTGGCCCGTGAGATCGCCACGCGCGCCTTCACCCTGGTCACGAACGACGGCATCCTGCCGCTCCGGCCCGGCGGGAGCGTCGCCCTCATCGGCGCGGCGGCCCGCGAGGCGCGGGTCATGGGCGGCGGCAGCGCCCAGGTCTTCCCCGAGCACGTCGTCTCGCCGCTGCGGGGCCTGGCGGAGCGCGCCGACGTCCGGTACGCCCTCGGCACCGACCCCCGCCTCCGCCTGTCGCCGCTTCCCGGCCCGGTCACCGCGCTGTTCCTGGACGGGGCGGGCACGGTGCTGGCCGAGCAGTCGCTGGCCGACGGCGAGGCTCGCTGGATGGGGCAGTTGCCGCCAGGCGTGACCGGCGAACGGCTCCGCTCGGTACGGCTGCGGGCGGCGTACACGCCGGAGGTGACGGGCGAGCACGAGCTGTCGGTCGCCGGAGTGGGCGCCTTCACGCTCACCCTGAACGGCGAGACGATCATGAACGAGAACCTGGAAGGGGACGGGGACGGGGACGATCCCGCCGCGGCCTTCCTGGCTCCGCCCGAGCGGCGGGTGGGCGTCCCGATGACCGCGGGCGAGACGTACGAGCTGACCGTGACACACCCGGCGGCCGTGGGCGGCGGGATGGCGTTCGTGTCCTTCACGCTCGGTCACGCCGACCCGACGCCGGGTGAGGACGCGCTCATGGCCGAGGCCGTCCGCGTGGCGGGTGAGTGCGACGTGGCGGTGGTCGTGGCCGCGACCACGCCGGAGGTGGAGAGCGAGGGCTTCGACCGCGCCGACCTCCGCCTGCCCGGCCGCCAGGACGAGCTGATCAGTGCGGTGGCCGCGGTCAACCCGCGCACGGTGGTCGTGGTCAACGCGGGCTCGCCGGTCGAGCTGCCGTGGCTGGAGGAGGTGGCGGCCGTGCTGCTCACCTGGTTCCCCGGGCAGGAGGCGGGGGCGGCGCTGGCGGACGTGCTGCTCGGGGACGCGGAACCGGGCGGGCGGCTGCCCACGACCTGGCCGCGCCGGCTGGCGGACGCGCCGGTCACGTCCGTGACGCCGGTGGACGGGCGGGTGGCCTACGACGAGGGCGTGCTCATCGGCTATCCGGCGTGGACGGGGTCTCCGGCGTTCTGGTTCGGGCACGGGCTGGGGTACACGTCCTGGTCGTACGACTCGATCGCGGCCGAGGGCACGACCGTGACCGTGGCCATCACCAACACCGGCACCCGCCGGGGGCGGGAGGTCGTGCAGGTCTACCTCACGCCGTACGGTGCCGCGGGGCGGCGGCTGGCCGGGTTCGACGTGGTCGAGGCCGAGCCGGGCGAGACCGTGCTGACCACCTTCTTCCTGCCCGAGCGGGCCTTCCAGGTCTGGCGGGACGGCTGGCACACGATCAAGGGCGAGCACACCGTCGAGGCGGGCCGCAGCGCGGGCGACCTCCGCCTCTCGGCGAGCCTGGAGAACTAGATCGAACCAGCTCACCGGAATCAGCCCGCAGAAACTAGGTCACAAGGGAAAAACGGCGGGGGCCGCGTTTTCCCCAGCGCACCAGTTGGTTTGTATCCTTCTGAGCATGGCAAAGTCCGAGGATCCAGAGAAGCCGGGGCGCATCAAGCAGCTCCGCATGATCGCGCAGATCATCAAGCAGGCCAATCCCAAGGGGATGCCGATCGTCTTCCTCTCGGCGGTGGGCACGCTGGCTGTGGTCGTCGTGATCGGCCTGGTCACGGACTACCTGTGGTATTCGGTGTTCATCGGTGTCCTGGCCGCGTTCACGGTGGGTCTGGTGGTGTTCGGGCAGCTCGCGCAGCGGGCCCAATACTCGATCCTGCACGGCCAGACCGGCGCGGCGGCGGCCGTGCTGCAGGGCATGCGCGGCAACTGGGAGGTCACCCCGGCCATCGCGGTCAACCGCGACCAGGACATCGTCCACCTCGTGGTGGGCTATCCCGGTGTGGTGCTGGTGTCCGAGGGGCCGGGCAACCGGGTGGCCAAGATGCTGACGGCCGAGAAGAAGCGGATCTCCCGGGTGGTGCTGGGCGTCGAGATCTACGACATCCAGTGCGGTGACGGCGAGGGGCAGGTGCCGCTCGGCAAGCTGCAGCGCCACCTGATGAAGCTGCCGCGCAACCTCAAGAAGCCCTCCGTCAACGAGGTGAAGGACCGGCTGCGCTCGCTGCCGCGCAACATGCCGATGCCCAAGGGCCCGATGCCCAAGGGCGCCCGCATCCCGCGCGGCCCCAAGATGCGCTAGTGCTGTCGGCATCGTCGCGGGCCAACCGCGGCTGGTGGGACGGCAACGCCGACGACTACCAGGTCGAGCACGGCGGCTTCCTGGGTGACGCGGGCTTCGTCTGGGGCCCGGAGGGGCTCGACGAGGCCGAGGCGGGGCTGCTCGGCGACGTACGCGGGCGGCGGGTGCTGGAGCTGGGCTGCGGGGCCGCGCAGTGCGCGCGGTGGCTGGTGACGCGGGGCGCCGAGGCGGTGGCGTTCGACCTCTCCCACCGCCAGCTCCGCCACTCGCGGCGCATCGATCTCGACACCGGGGTGCACGTCCCGGTGGTGCAGGCCGACGCGGAGTCGCTGCCGTTCGCGGGCGGCTGCTTCGACGTGGCGTGCTCGGCGTACGGGGCGCTGCCGTTCGTGGCCGATCCCGGGGCCGTCTTCCGCGAGGTGCGCAGGGTGCTGCGGCCGGGGGGCCGGTTCGTGTTCTCGGTGAGCCATCCGGTCAGGTGGGCCTTCCCGGACGACCCGGGGCCGCAGGGGCTGACGTCCGACCGGTCGTACTTCGACCGTACGCCGTACGAGGAGCGCGACGAGGACGGCATGCTCACCTACGTCGAGCACCACCGGACGATGGCCGACTGGGTCGGCCTGCTGGTCGCCTCCGGCCTGACGATCACCGGGCTGCTGGAGCCCGAATGGCCCGAGGGGCACGAGCAGGTGTGGGGCGGCTGGAGCCCGCTGCGCGGCCGTCACCTCCCCGGCACGGCCGTCTTCAGTTGCGCCGCCCCCTGAGACTCACCCGCGGCTCACCCGCGACTCACATGCGGACGATCATCGTGTTGGACGCGCGGTCGTGCATGCCCCGGTGGTCGCGGTCCCAGACGGCGGCGGGCACCACCAGGCTCAGCAGCACCGTACGCACCAGGACGGGCAGCCACCGCGGGTTGCCGCCGTCCATCGCCGCGACCCTGATGCCCGCCAGCCGGTGCCCGAACGTCTGGCCCATGAACCCGACCAGCACCAGGTACTGGACCGCGAACACCACCGCCGGAGCCCACGGCGACTCGGCCGGGTTCATCCGGAGCAGCAGTTGCACGACCACCCATGTGCAGATCATCCAGTCGATGACGAGCGCGCCGATCCTGCGCCCCCAGCCCGCGATCGACCCGCTGCCCTCCTCGGGCAGGCCCAGGCGCTGGCCCGGGTAGCCGAGATCCACCCCTGCGGACCGGAGCCCGCCCAGCCAGGTCTGTGTCCACCGTGGCTCGTTGCCGCTCATGCACCCAACGGTATCCGCCCGGGTGCCCGGTCGGGATCGTGACCCAACCGCGTCGCAAGATCGCCAAGATGTAGGCCATGTCACATGAGGACGACGACCTCGACCAGCGGTTCCACGAGCTGGTCGGACAGATAGACGACGAGGAACGCCGCCGGATGCGGACGTCGGCCACCAAGCAGGCCAAACAGGCCAGGCGGGCCGGGCGGGCCACGGCGTCACGACGCGCCCCGCGCGAGGACTTCGGCCACTTACCCGGCGGCTCACCCGGCGGCGGCAGACGCGGCGGACGCGCCGGACGCGCCGCCGCCCGGCGCGGCGACGCGGGGATCGGCCGGGACGCCTGGGCGCAGGAGCGCCCGCCCCGCCGCCGGGCCAGGCGGGCCTGGTACGCGCTGGCCGGGCTGACGGTGGTGCTGGCCGCGGGGTGCGTCGTGGCAGCCGTCCGGCCCGACCTGCTCGGCTCCGCGAACACGCTGCTCGGGGAGCCGCTGACCGAGGCGTCCTGGCCGGCGCGCGACCCGTTCGCCGGGTCCCCGGCCGCCGACTACGCCGAGGGGATCACCGGGTTCGCCCTGCCCGCGCCCAAGGCGCTCGGCGGCCTGTCGGAGCAGGACGTGGCCAAAGGGCTGGAACGTACCCGCGAACTGCTGACCGCCGCCCATCTCGACCGTACGGCGCTGCTCGGCGGCCCACCCGAGGCGTTCGCCGCGCTGCTGGACGCCGACCAGCGCGACTGGTTCCGCGACAACCTGGACGGGAGCGAGTACGCCACCCGCAACATGGTCACCAGCTTCGCCCCCGGCACGGCCGAACTGACCACCGGCGTGGTGAAGGTGCGGGGCAGCTCCACCCTGGACACGTTCGAGGACGACGGACTACGGGGAGTGAGCGTCAAGCTGAACCACGTCCTCGTCTACGCCGTCCAGCGCCCCGGGCGTCCGGACACCGCGATCAGGCTTGTCGTGCACGCCACGGGCGAGGCGCGGATCCACCGCGAGCGCGGGCGGATCGTCGTCCTGCCGGAGGACTGGGGAACGAGTGCGACCCCCGCGAGCTGCGATTTCAGCGACGGGTACATCCGTCCGGTCTACCGCGACACGCCGCCGGGCACGGCGGCGCCGACGGGGCCGCCCACCGACCCGTACGATCTTGATCAGCCGGATGGAGAGGGCTGCACGTCCTCCGACCCGACCTGACGCTGCGTAACACGTGCGAAACAATCGGGACACCAGACGGAAACGGCCACGCCCTAGCGTCGCCATGATGGCCAGTTCCCAGGGAGGTTCGAGAGTGTTCAACTCCGCCGACGACGTCCTGAAGTTCATCAGCGACGAAGGGGTGCAGTTCGTCGATGTCAGGTTCACGGACCTGCCGGGGACGACCCACCACTTCACCTTCCCGGTCGAAAACTTCAGCGCGAGCGTCTTCACCGACGGACTCATGTTCGACGGCTCGTCGATCCGCGGTTTCCAGGCGATCCACGAGTCCGACATGCTTCTGCTGCCCGACCCGTCCAGCGCGGTGCTCGACCCGTTCCGCCAGCACAAGACGCTCAACCTGAACTTCTTCGTGCACGACCCGCTGACGGGTGAGGCCTACAGCCGCGACCCGCGCAACGTGGCGCGCAAGGCGGAAGACTACCTCCGGGGCACGGGCATCGCCGACACGGTCTACTTCGGCCCCGAGGCCGAGTTCTACATCTTCGACGACGTGCGCTTCGAGACGAAGGCCAACGCCGGCTACTACTACATCGACTCCATCGAGGGCGCCTGGAACACCGGCAAGGCGACCGAGGGCGGCAACCTCGGCTACAAGCCGCGCTACAAGGGCGGCTACTTCCCGGTGCCGCCGATGGACCACTTCACCGACCTGCGCTCGGAGATGGTGCGCAACCTCATCGAGTGCGGCATCGAGGTCGAGATGCAGCACCACGAGGTCGGCACGGCCGGGCAGGCGGAGATCGACTTCAAGTTCGGCACGCTGCTCAAGACCGCCGACAACCTGATGCTGTACAAGTACATCATCAAGAGCACGGCTCTCGAATACGGCCACACGGTCACGTTCATGCCCAAGCCGATCTTCGGTGACAACGGCTCCGGCATGCACTGTCACCAGTCGCTGTGGAAGGACGGCTCGCCGCTCTTCTACGACGAGGTCGGCTACGCGGGCCTGTCCGACACGGCCCGCTACTACATCGGCGGCCTGCTCAGGCACGCACCGTCGCTGCTGGCCTTCACCAACCCGACGGTCAACTCCTACCACCGTCTGGTGCCCGGCTACGAGGCCCCGGTCAACCTGGTCTACTCCCAGCGCAACCGGTCGGCGTGCGTCCGCATCCCGATCACGGGCTCCAACCCGAAGGCCAAGCGCATCGAGTTCCGCGTGCCCGACCCGTCGTGCAACCCGTACTTCGCGTTCTCGGCGATGCTGATGGCCGGCATCGACGGCATCCGCAACAAGATCGAGCCGCCGGAGCCCGTCGACAAGGACCTCTACGAGCTGCCGCCGGAGGAGGCCCGCCAGGTGCCGCAGGTCCCCGGCTCGCTGCCCGAGGTGCTCAGCGCGCTGGAGGCCGACCACGACTACCTGCTCGAAGGCGGCGTCTTCACGCCCGACCTGATCGAGACGTGGGTCTCGTACAAGCGGGAGAACGAGGTCGACCCGATCCGGCTGCGCCCGCACCCGCACGAGTTCGAGCTCTATTACGATGTGTGACGGAGCGGTTTTCCGGCCTCGGCGATCTTCCTGAGAACGGGCGTTGAGCTGGGAAAACATTCTCGTCCTTGCTCATCGTTTCCCGTCCCTTCTCGTCCTCTGGCCGAACAGAGACCGAACAGAACGGCCCGGCATCGAATCTCGATGCCGGGCCGTTTCCGCATGTGAGGGGGCTCAGGCGGCCCCCTGCTCCACATACCGCGTGTCTTCCCAAGCTCGCACGTCGGCCTCCCGGTACCGCACGTACTTGCCGACCCTCATGTACTTCGGGCCCGTCCCATCCGAGTTCATCTTGTAGATCGTCTTCTTCGGCACGCTGAACCGCGTCGCCAGATCATCCGGAGTCAGGTGCACCTCTGTCATCGGGCCCTCCGCACACTTCCCGTTCTTGCCCGTCACCTCGTCATCCATACCCATTGTGGCACACTTGACGCAAATCGAAGCACTTGACGCGCCAGATGCGTCACGGTTACATGTCGAGATTCAGGACCCCGCCGATCACTAGACCAGCACGACCGGCGGCCACCCACACACCTCCACCGACGTCCAAGACGTAGGCGCGACGGTATAGTTTGAACAACAACGCATCATCGAAACTCAAACTATAAAAATCTTCACTTTCCCATCTTTTGTGCATTGATCAAACAGAACTCAAAATCTCGAATTTATCTTCTGTTTCATGCGCACACGGCCCCAGAGGCCCTTAGGGTGGGAAAAAAGCTGGAAGAGCGACCCAGCAGACGAAGGAGTCTGCTGGTGGCCGCTCGTCTACCGCCAGCATCTCCTTCGTCGGGGTCGTGTACGCCAGCCCGCGGCGAGAGGAGGTGAGATGGGCGGGATGACTCGCAGAGTCCGCATGACCGTGGCGCTAAGCCTGGGGTTCAACGTGGGCGGGCTCAGCGTCTGGGCCTTGCTGGCGCTGGGTGCCCCAATCGCGGGTGCTGTGGGCGGAGCTGCTGGGCTCTGCCTCGGAGCCTCTGCTCTGGTTTTTGCGTATCTTGGCTCGAAATAGTCGGGACGATTTGGGCCGCCCCGAATGGGGCGGCCCTGTCTGATGATCTTTTCGGGCTAGTCGGCGAACGCGCTGTGCACCACTTTTGTTATCTGACGCGGGGAGCCCCGCCTCCCACGAGAATCGCGGTGGCTGACAGCACAAGCACGTTCCCGCCGATCACGCCCCACGTAGCGACCGCCAGCCCCCACACTGCGGCGGCCGTCAGCGAGATGCCGACCACCCCTGCCCCGTACCGCTCCAGCACCACCAGCAGCGCTCCAACCACCACGACGACGAGCGGAACCGCCACCGCCTGGCCCACGCAGCCCACTTGCGTCAGTGGTGCGGCCGCCCAGACGACCGCCAGCCACGCCGCCACCATCTCGACCCGAGCCAACGCCCTCATCGGACCTCCAGACGCTCCAGAATCCCCTCAGGAAGCGCGTACGCTTCTCCCCCGTCCTTGCCGACCAGCCACACCCGCCCGTCCTTCACGAGCCTCTTGAGCTGCGTGTGGATCTCGCTCGGCGGTGCCGTCACCCGCCGCGTGAGCACCAGGTGCAGCAACTCCCCCAACTCCAGCGCCAGGCCCTCCGCGTCGGCGAGCACGTCGATGATCGCGGCCTTCACGTCACCAGGCGTCGAACGCGGCTCCGCGGTCGCGGGCTTGCCCGCGCGCGGCTCGCGCCCGTCCTTCTTCGCGTTGGCGTACTCCTCGACCCAGCCCATCGTCAGGTCGTCGATCCGGCCGGCGGCGGGCTGGCGGGCGATGAGCTTCGGCTTCGCGGTGTACAGCCACCGCATGAGCGCGGCCCGCCGGTCGATCCCGGACAGGTACGCCAAGCCCTGCGTCAGCGTCCCGTCCTTGAACGTCGCCGGGAGCAGCGACGGGTCTTGCGGGAGCCCCATCTGATAGGCCGCGCCGGGTGTCTGCGTCCGCAGCGCGCACGCGTTCTTGCGGAGCTGCGCCCGCAGCGTCACCGACCCGCCCAACTCGGTCATGTTCGGGTCCTGCGCGACGAGCAGGAGGCCGCAGCCGCCCTTGCGCCAGGTCTTCGCGCCGGACGCGAGCAGGGCCACGGCCTTCTTGCCGTGCACGTCGTTCAGCAGCAGCTCCGGCGCCTCCTCCAGGACGAAGAAGATGCCGGTCATGCCGTCCGCGTCGGGATCGCCCGGCACAAGGTGGGTCTTGCCGCACCGTTCGTCGCCGTCCTCGTCCACCCATGGGATCTGCGCGAGGTGGTGCACGCGGCGGCGCATCACCCAGTGCCACATCTCCAGCTCGCCCATGGAGTCGTCCTCACCCAGGGCGCATCGGTGCGTGCGCCCGTTCCAATCCGGCACGGAGCCGCCCTGCGGGTCGAGCAGCACCGTCGCGAGCTTGTCGGACTCGTGGGTCAGGCCGAGCAGCGTTTCGACCGACCGGGACTTGCCCGCCTCGGAGTCGCCGACGATGATGCCGTGCCGCATGCCGCCCGACTTCGTGAAGAACGCCCAGTGCGCGGGCTGCAGGTCGTAGAAGAACCCGACGTGCGCGCGGCCGTCCTTGCCGATGCGGGGCTGGATGTCCTCGAATCGGCGCACTTCGGCCAGCGTGTCCTCCTGGAGGAGGGTGAACAGGGCGCGGGAGTTGTCGCCCGAGGGCGACGGCTCCAGCACGGCGAGCTGCATCGAGGTCTGGAACGCCGACGCCACCTTCCCCGCGACCGCGATGATGTCCTTCGTCTCCCTCTCGCCCGGCACCGCCTGGATCTCCGCGCGGTACCCGGCGTCGATCCGCTTGGGCGTCGTCAGCGTCATGCCGTCCAGTGCCTTGCCCTTGGCGGCCAGGCGCTCGTTGAACCGCTTGATGATCCGTGCCACCTCGGGGTCGATCTCGACCTGTTCAACGGTGATGTGCAGCTTCTCGTCGAAGTCGTCCGTACGGCCGGGCAGGGGTAGGCGGCGGTGACGCCGCCAGTGCAGCAGCGCGAACGCCAGCCAGCCGGCCACCCCGACCTCGACCACCAGCCCCTTGAGGCCGATCGGCGCGGTGGCGATGAGCCAGGCCGCGCCGAACGCCGCGGCGGCGACGTTCTGGCGGGCCTGGACCGCCTTTCGGACCGGGACCACGGCCGTGGCCGCCGCGATGAGGACGGCCACGGCCGGGTGCACCGGCAGTAGGTGGATTTGCGCTGAAAGCGGTAGCGCAATCAACCAGACGAACGGAGCCGCCATCACCATGCGGTACCGCTGGCGGAACGCGACCCGCCGGACGGTCCGGGCGACCTCATCGGTCGGCTTCTGCTTGCTGACCTTGGACACTGGATGCTCCTTTCGCGTGGTGGTGGGCGTACGGCCGGGCTTAGCCGCCCGCGTATGCCTCCTTGTCGGCCACGTTGTCCACGCCGCCGACCGCCGCGTGAGCTTCAGCCACCGTGGACTGCGCGGCGGCGAGGGCCGCGATCTCCGCGTGCTGGGCGGCAAGCTGGGTCGCGGTCTCGTGCGCGGCCATCAGCGCCGCGATGAGCGCGCCGCGACCCATGCGCTTCGCAGCCAGGCCAGCCACCTGACCGTCGATGGCGGCGGCGACCTGCATCATGTCGGTGTTGGCGCTGTCGTGGTCGTGCTTGAGCTGGGGGAACGAGACGAATTCGGCGTTCACGGTGGTCCCTTCCGGGGTGTCGTACTTGGTCAGGTCGGTGACGGGCTTCTGGTCGCAGGTGTCGGCGGCGGCCGACAGCTCGGGCGTCTCCTCGAGGGCTTCCTCCTCGGTGTGCTGGCCTTCCTCCTCGGTTTCCTCGATGTCCTCGACCACCTCGGCTTCTTCGATCTCGCGGGTGGCCTGGTAGTCGCGGTATGCCTGGCGGGCGCCCTGGGCGGCTTGGCGGCCGATCCGGACGGCACCGCCGAGGACCTTGAACAGCCCGTACGTCCCGCCCGCGACCGCCGCGGTGGTGCCTCCGACGACTCCGAAGACGAGGGACGTCCACCAGCGGAGGTTGCGAGGTCCCGGCGGGGCGCCGGACGCGGTCGGGCGGGTGAGGAACTTCTGGGCTTGGTCGTAGTGGGTACGAGCGGCCGTGAAGCCGCGCCGGAACTCGAGATCGGCCTGCGCCGTGCCGGCCCGGAGGCCGCCCATGGTGGCGGCGCGGGCGTCGGGACGCTTGACCAGCGCGACAGTGATGGCTCCGGACAGGGCCAGCACCAGGAAGACGGTGATCACTTCTGGCCCTCCTTGACGTCGGCCGTCACGGTCTCCTGCCACGCCTTCTTGACGTCGCGCCCAAGGTCGGCGGTGTTGATGCCGAAGATGCTGATGGCGCTGACGACCAGCAGCGTGGGGATGAGCGGAGCGACGAGCGCGGTGGCACGGCCGACCTTGTTCGACTTGCCCCACACGTCCGCGACCCAGATGGTGCCGCAGATGCCGAGCGCGACCGCCGGGACGATGGGGTTCAGCCGTCCGGTAGCGGTGCGGACGATGGTCTCGAAGAACGTGCCGATCAGGCCGAAGCCGACCGCGAGCATCCACCAGGCGGTGAACTTCGGCGCGACCTTCTTCCAGATGAGCACGATGCCGATGGCCAGGAGCAAGGCAGTCGAGGCGCCGAGCCCGACGAGCAGGTTGTCCACAGGGAGAGGTCCCTTCAGGCGAAGAAGTGCAGGATGAGATAGGCGACGATCGCGGCCGTGGCCAGCTCCGGGAGGAAGATCGTCATGGCGGGCACGTAGAACGCCGTGTAGAGCAGCGCACGGGCCAGCAGCAGCACCCGCCAGGCCCACACCAGCGCGCCGACATCGCCCGGCAGCCACGATGGCGACCACCGTTCCCGGATGAACGTGATGGGCGAGGCCAGGTAGGAGGGCCTCTCGCGGGCGATCCAGTCCGACAGCGGGCCCTGGACGAACTCGACGAGCTGGTCCAGTCGCGGCGCGGCGGGCTTGGCGGGCGTCTGGGGCTGGTTATCGCGCAGGGGCACCACGGGGGCGACCTGCTCGGCCTCCTCGGTGGCGGGCTGGGATTGCTCGGCGGCCTGGTTTGGCTGCTCGTCCTTCGGCTGCGGCTCGGTGGGGTACGGCGAGCGGATGCTGCGCATGGTCACCTCCTCTGGCGGTTGACGTCGTCGCCGCTGCTGCGCAGTTCAGCGGCGTAGTGCGTGTAGAGCCGATCGCCCTCGGCCTCGTCGGCGTTGTGCATGTCGGCGAGTTCGGCCGTGAGGTAGCGGATGGCCTCGTGGAACGCCTCCTTGGCGGTTGGCGCGCCCACGATGCTGGCGTGATAGCGGGCCTTGCGGGCCTTACGACGGGTCGGCTTGGTGGGCACGTGACTCCTCCCGATCGTCACGGACGGTTACGGCTGGCGGGGCCGTGGTACGCTCTCGCGCACGTGCGCGCACGTACACCTGCGCGCGTTGGGTCGGCGCGCGGTGGCGGCCTGCGGCTCTGGTCGGTGGTGAGCCCCGCCTGGCGGCTGGTCACGGCCGGTCACACCCGCGTGAGGTTGGCGATCACGGCGTCCCAGTCGATCCGCGCCATCGCCTCCCCGGTCGGCACCAGCTTGTAGAAGCCGGTCACGTGCCTCGTGAGGACGTCGGCGGGGGCACGGAACACGCCCAGCAGCAGGTCTCCCTGCGTGATGCCGAGCAGCACGTGCTTGCCGTCCGAGGCCGGCTCGACCCGCAGCGCGGTGCGGTCCGGCTTCGACAGGCACTCGGCCCGCTCGCCCAGGCCGTCCAGCAGGACGCCGCGGGGCGCGACCACCGGGGCGGGCCAGTCCTCGATCTCCAGGCGGACGAACCAAGGGTCGTCCGTCCGGTAGGTCAGCCACCCGTTGTGGAACTCGTCGTTGGCCTCGTCCCACAACGGCACGTAGCAGGACCACTCGGTCGTCTGGTCCGTCCGGCCGGTCGTCATCAGTTCGCCCCCTTGTCGTCGTTGTCGTCGGCTGACGAACCGTTCTCGTCCGCTTCGTCCGCGTCGGACGGCGGACGGTCCGGCGTCTGGTCCGTCTGCGCGGACGAGCCGTCCGTCCGCAGCGCCTTCAGCAGCGCGCTGGCGCGCTCGTTACTGATCGCCTGTCCGGCCGCCTTGACCCCGGCGGCGAGCCGGTCGCGCGTCAGCCGCACGCCGGTCCGCTCGTGCGCGGCGGCGATCGTCCGTCCGAGCGGGAGCACGTCCGCGACGTCGGTGGCACCTGCGGTTCGTCCGCCCGTCCGCGCCGCCCGTCCTCTGTTCGTCCGCCCGGCCGGACTACGCCCGTCCGTCCGCTTCTTGTCGGACCGTCCGCCCGGACGGGCCTTTCCGTCCGCGCCGTCCGTCCGCTTCTGGGCGGGCTCGTCGTCCGCCGTCCGTCCGCTGGCCGTCTCGCCCTCGTCCGCCGGGCTCGCCTGCTCATCCGTCCGCTCGTCCGTGGAGTTCTCGTCTGCCGTCCGTCTGCGCTTGAGCACATCCCGCCACCGTGTACGGCGCACCGATTCGTCCGCCGTCCGGCCGGTGTCCGTCTGGGGGTCGTTCGCGCCGTCCGTCCGTGCCTCGTCCGGCCGCTCGTCCGCCGGACGAAGCTCACCGGCGGGTAGCGGACGGTACATCGGGAACATGCCACCGCCGACCCGGTGCACGAACCGCGCGATCGTCTGCTTGGCCGCCAGCGCGTCCGGGTCCACGCCGTACAGTTCCTCCGACAGGGCGGCGAGTTGCGTCAGCGCGAGCTCCAACTGCGTTCGCTGCGCCGCGACGACCGCCGCCTGCGCGCGGTCCACCATCTGCCACGTCGTCCGGACGGCGCGGCGGGACCGCACCACCTCGACCGCGACGTGCGGGCTCTGGGCGCCCTCGCTGACCGCCCACTTGAACGCCGCGAACGTCTCCTTCGTGTGCAGCAGCCAGCGCAGCACGCTGAACTTGGGCGCCCTCGGGTCGATCAACCCTTGGGCCCGCAGGTCCTTGCGGTGCAGGTGCCGGGAGTGCATCGACCACAGCCACGGCGAGGCGAGCGAGCACGCCGCGAACAGCTCGGGGTAGTCCTCCACGTGCGTGTACGACAGGTAGCCCGCGCCTGCGCCGATCGCGTAGGACCACATGCGGGTGGCCCAGGCCGCGTCGCCCTCCCGGAGCGCGACGTGGGCGTGCCAGGAGACGTACACGGCGACCGACTCGAGGATCCCGGCCGCGACGATGGCCCACAGCGGCGGAAGCCCGCGCTGCGTGAACGACATCGCCTGGCCCGAGACCGCGACGAGGTTGACGCCGAGGTTCGTGGTGCTCATGACAGCCAGACGTCCGGCCGTCCGCATGCGCTCGGCCCAGACCTTGCGCCGCTTCCGCCACTGCGTGCGGTTGCGCTCGGCCTCGGCTTCGGCCTCGGCGATGGTCCGGGTCTGCTCCTGCTCGGCCAGCTCGCCCGCCCGCTCGGAGAGGGCGGCGCGGTGCTTGGCCTCCTCGATCTCGCGCCTACGGCGGGACGCTTCGCGAAGCTCTTCCTGCTCGATGCGGAACTGCTCCGCTTCGAGCCGGGCGCGCTCACGCTCGGGGCTGGGGGCAAGCAGTCTCACGCCGCCACCTCGTAGAAGCCGATCCCGAGACTGCGGCGCTGCGAGGGGGTGGTGCCGCCGATGACGCCCCAGGCGTCGAACGGCATTGTTCGGGCGCGGTTCACGCACAGGCCGGCCAGACCGGTGAAGGGGCAATCGGAGCACAGCGTGCGGGCGTGGTCCTCGTCGTCGGCCTGGCGATCGTCGAGGGGGTACCAGTCGTCCGGGTCAGCGCCGGGCCGGCGGCACTTTGCGTCGCGGGTGAGGAGGACCGCGTCAAAGTCGAGGGTGGGGTCGGATGTGACATCGCCGCATGGCGATGCCACGATGTGGCTGGACATCGGGTCTCGGTTCCTTTCGCGAGGGTTGAGAGACCTGGTGTTTAGGGCCCCGCCTGGAAGTGGAGTTCCGGGCGTGGGCCCGCAGGGCTTGTGGTGAGCGGCTTTCCGGTGGAGCGGAGGGCCGCTTTTTCGCACCCTGCTACGCTGTGTTTACTAGTAAACAGCTTTGCTGTAGACATGCTGCATCACCCGACGATCACTGTCAAGCCCGCAGGTGAGACGCGCCCTTCCGCCGCTCGTACTACGATCAACGCCAGCCCGAACAGCCCGACGAAGGAGCCCGCCCGTGCCCGTCGCGAGGTTTCCCGAGGTCCTAGCCGACCTCCGGACCAAGATCCTCGACGGCACCCACCCTGCGGGCGAACCACTGCCTCACACGGACGTCCTGAAAGAGACCTATGGTGTCGGCACGCACGTCATCACCAGGGCCATGAAGGAACTCAAGGAGGAAGGGCTGATCTGGCGCGTCGCCAACAAGGGCATGATCGTCCAGGGGCCGGCCGTCGTCATCGAGATCCCTATGGCCATCGACTGGCGCGACGAGACAACCGCATGGGCCGCCGCCTGCCGCCGAGCCGGAAGCACAGGCCACCTGAAGTTGCGCGACATGCCAAGCGAGCCCGCGAGCGAAGAAGTCGCCCGAGCCCTACGTCTCGCCCCCGGCTCCCCTGTCGCCACCTGGCGCAAGCACGGTGACATCGACGGGCAACTCGTGTGCCTCGACCAGACGTACGTGTACGGGGAACGGTACGGAGACGGAGACTTCAATGTGGAACAGTCATCCGGCCTCGTGGACCTGCGCACCCGCGTCCGCCCGGCCACCCCGAAGGAAGCATCGGCATTCCGGGTCAGCCGCGGCAGTCCCCTGCTCGACATCACCCGCATCACCTACGACGAAACCGGCCAACCCCTCCAACTGCTGCGCCGCATCCTCAACCCGCAGCGGGTCCACATCGCCGACCAGCGGCTGCCGATCACTTCGCCTTGATTTCCGCGCGCTCCAACCGGGACGAGCGCGAAGAACGTCGCTACCGGGAATCCTCAAGGATCATGGCCACGAGCGCGTCAACGTCCTCCAAGTCCTGTATGACGTGCACCGCTCCCGCTTCGCGCAGCTCATCGCTGGAGCTTCGCCCCGATGCCACCGCGATCACTGGCACGTCATTCGCGAGGGCTGCCTCGACATCGGCCAGCGTATCTCCGATGAGTACAGCATCACGAGACGTGACAGGTTCCCCGAACGCCGTCGTCGCTCGGCGCAAGGCGATACGTACCAGCTCGGCGCGTATATCGTCGTCCTCTCCGAAAGCGCCGATGTCCCATCGGATATGCCTGTCGAGGCCGAACACCTGGAGCTTAATCTCCGCGACCATGCGGACATTGCCCGTTAGGACGGTTTGTACGACTTCCGGTACCGCGCGTAGTGCGTCCAACGCGGAAGCGGCTCCGGGTAGCGCGTGACCGCGTTCCCGCAACTCGGCAGCTCGTTCCAGGTGGGCCTTGGTCAGCGCAGAGGCGAACCGATCAAAGTCCTCTCGCTCGGTACGCAGCCCATGTAGCTTGGCAGTTTCACGGAAGATCACTGGTTCGGTGATGCCGTCAATCTTCGCCTGCCTGGCCATGGGCACGCCTGTGACCTGCTCGAAAGCCTGTGCTGACAGTTCGCGGCCGACTCCCCTTGTGTCGATGAGAGTGTGATCGATGTCCCACAGTACGACCCGGCGAACCGTCATAGGTTCCTCCATCCGTCACGCGTCGCACTCCAGACTGACACATACTCGTTCCGATCTGACCCGGCGAGCCTCGTCGCGGTCTACCCTCGATGCAACGGCAGGAAGGGAGGCCGGGTGAACGCTCCCATCCCCCACATCGGCAAACGTCTTCGCTTCTGGCGGGAGAGAAGGCAACGCACGCAGGCCGCAGTGGCCGGGTTGTGCGGGATAACCGAGGAGTACCTGTCCCAGATTGAGCGCGGCCTGAAGGTCCCCTCTCTCCAGGTGCTGTCTGCCCTCGCGATGGAACTCAGCGTCCCCGTAGCGGCTCTGCTGAGCGACAGCCGGAACGAACTTCTGTCAGAGAATGCCTACGTGACCGACAGCGTCGCTACCGCACTGATCGGTTATGGGCCGAAGACCGTTGGGCCGCCCGTCACGGCTCCCGAACTACGGGAGCGTGTCGAATCGGCATGGCGCATCTGGCAGACCAGTCCAAAACGGTTCACCGAGGCCGCCGCCATCCTTCCCGAACTCATCCGCGACACCGAGAACGCCATACGGGCGCATCGCTGCAGCGCAGACAGCGCAGCAAGGCGGGACATCCATAGAGCAGCCGCAGACCTGTATTTCATGCTGCGCTCGTACTGCCGCCGCGCCGGGAGAATCGATCTCTCCCTCATGGTTGCGGACCGCGCATTGCGCTCAGCCGAAGAAGCAGACGATCCGATCCGGTCGGCCGCCGCCACGTGGAACCTCGGCCACGTGCTCCTCGCCGAAGGCGAGCATGAAGGAGCCAAGCAGACCGCGATCCAGGGCATCGAGGCTTTGCGCGACCTCTCGGAGAACGAAGTCGCTCTCGCGATGGCCGGCGCGCTAGAACTGGTGGCTGTCGTCGCTGACGCTCGGCGCAAGAAATGGTGGCAAGCGCGCGAGCGTCTGTCGGGCAACGCCTCACAACGCGCCGAACAGGCCGGCGAAGGCAACATCATGTGGACCGTGTTTGGCCCCACCAACGTCGAGCTGCATATCGTGAGCATCGAAATGGAAGCGGGCGAAGCCGCCGAGGCGCTGCGCATCGCTGACCAGATCGACACCACCGGCCTGCCGTCGATAGAGCGGCGCTTCACCTTCCTCTTGGAAGTCGCGCGGTGCTACGACCTGCGCCGAGAGGATCCAGCCGTGCTCGTGCACCTGCTCGATCTGGAAGCGATCTCACCGGAAGACCTGGCGAGGAATCCCCTCGCTCAAGAGATGGTCTGCCGTCTGCGTCGCCGCGTCCGGCCCACATACCGGCGACAAGTCGAGGCGCTCGCTGAACGGCTGGGAATCGCTTGAGCCCTAGCTGCTAGCCCACCCGAACTGACAGTTCGGGTGGCCGCGTCTTCGCTTCTCTACCGTCGCAGGAAACGTCGCTCGATCGACAGAGACGGTGATCATGCGAAGGACGGCAGACGCGTACCCCGAAGCTGCTGGCGTGCAGCCCACGCCGCAGATCGCCGAGTGGGACGGCATCCGAGTGCTGCGGCATGTCGGCTTGGCGATGCTTCAACGACTGTCGAACACGAGCACGCCTGTCATTGTCGATCCCGTAGAACGTGCCCTCTACTTCCTCGTGCCCGCTGGCGCAGCCGACCACTGGCTACTACCCGATCAGCAAGTTGCCGACATCAGGCGCCACCTTGTTCTCCCTCCAGCCCAGCAGCAGATGCCCCCGGGCCGGTACTGGCTGTTGTTGCCGACGATCTCAGCCCAGCGCACGGCCGCGAGTTCGCTACGTGCCGCGTTAGAGGGCCTTTGGCATCGCTCCACCTCCGGGCCTCAGCCACCTGAAGCCTCCACCACAAAAGAGCGGCCCCGGCCCCGGTGCGTGAACACCGGGGGAGTTCCGGGGCCTTGATCAGGAATCGAGGTCCTGACCCATGCAGAAGCGTAAAGCCAGCCGGACCCGCCGGCACCGTGAAGGGAAAACCTCATGAGCGCCGCCGAGGTAGACGCCCCTCACGCGCGCGGCGGGGACCGTCACGACTTCTCACGACCGTCGATAGCTCGCGTCTGGAACGCCGTCACGGGCGGCAAGGACAACCTCGCGCACGACCGGAACGTGGCGGGCGCGCTCGCGAAGACCGCGCCCGAGATCGTCGTTGCGGCGAAGGCGCAGCTTGCGTTCGTCGCCCGAGCCACCACGGTGGTTGCCGCGGAGGCCGGGATACACCAATGGCTGAACCTCGGGTGCGGTCTGCCGCCGGAGGGCTCTCCGTCCACGTACGACATCGCCGTCCGCCACTGCAAGGACGCCCGCGTCGTGTACGTCGACAACGACCCCCACGTGACGGTCCACGGCCGGGCGCTGCTCGACGTTTCTAGCGCAACCGGCGTAATCCAGGCGGACGCCTGGGACGTGGATGCGGTTCTCAGCCGCAAAGAGGCCAGCCTGCTCGACCTCAGCCGGCCCGTCGCGATCCTCGCTACGGCCTTGGCGCACTTCGCGCCGGATTCGGCCAACCCGGGTGGCATCCTGCGCCGGTACATGGCCCACTTCCCGGCCGGTCTCTTCATCTTCTCCCACGCCCGAGACGACCTCCTGACCCGCGAGGAGCGGGCTCAGATGATCGCCGACTACAAGCCCACGGCGGACATCTACCCGAGGTCCCTGGACGTGATCGAGGGGATGTTCCTGAGCGGGCTGACCCTGCTCCCGCCCGGCCTGGTCGAGGCGTCCACTTGGCGGCCGGACACCACGATGCCGCTCGAGGTCGGCCGGGCGCACTTCGTCGCAGCCGTCGCAGCGTTCGGGGGCTCGTCGTGAACCTGATCATCGATCCTCGCCTCGGCCGTCAGTGGGCGGCCCAGCTTGAGCAGGAGGTTGGCCAGTGGTGGCTGGTCCTCTGGGAGCCAGGCGGGCAGCACCTCACCGCCTACTGGCGGGGCCACGGGACGGAGAACGGCATCTACTGCAAGGGCCGCAGCCCTCTGGAGCTGTGGCCGCTCATTCGCGCCACCCAGAACGAGGCTCGCCGTCTCACCGTGAACGGCCCGGTGCCTCCTCTGCTCGCCGAGCAGCTCCCCGACGCTCTGCGGAGAGCGGCCGGATGACGCGACGTGACCGGGCAGGCCGCCGAACTCGGCAGCGGCTCCACGTCGGGTGCGCGGCCGGTCGGGGCGGCCCCGTGCACTGCGGCGCGGGCGGGCGATCCACGATCACACTCACCCCGCCCGCGCCGCCCAAGCTCGCCGTCCACGGTGATGGTCGCCACGCCGTGGACGGCGGGATCCATCTCCCGGCCGTCCTCTTTCCGGTCGCGCGAGCCCACCCCGCCCGCGGCATGACGGCCGGGCCGAGGGAGACGGACGACGGTGTTCGCCGCCCGTCTCCCTCCCCCATTCCGCCTGCGCGAACAGCGCTCCACCTCTCCGGAGACCACCTATGGACGCCGTCCTGCTGGCCGCGCTCGCATACGGCTGCTTCTCCCCCAGCGTGCCCACCGCCGACGAGTGGTCGCCCGTCGCCGCCTCCTCGCCTGCACCAACGACGAGGTCGAGCGTGGAGACACCTGATGACCAAGCAACCCCAGCCGCCGGCTGAACCCGGCGCACCCGCAGTCCGGTGGGAGCCGTACCTCCCCTCGGGCGGCGTGCTACGGGTCTCGCACACCTCGTGCTGCGGCAAGTACGAGGTGGCGTCCGAGGGGGGCCAGTACTTCGTGCTACGCCAAACCGAGGAGGGCCGGTACGAGGAGGCCGGGCGCGGCAGGAACGCCCAGGCCGTCGCCGTCTACGTGGCTCTCGTCACCGAGCACCACGCAGAGCATCACCGCCAAGGCGAACAACCGGAATACGACACCCCCGCAGCGCTTCCCAGCCCCGGCGTGGCCAGTGGACACCGATGACCGATCCGGCCAGCGTGAACCCGCGCCGCACCAAGGCCCTCCGCAAGACCGGCGACAAGAAGACACACCATGAGGAGACCCATCTGTGAATGACGAGAGCATCGGCCAGGCGCGAGCCGCTGAGCTGAGGGACAAACTCGCGGACGAGCTCAAGGAGGCCGGGTACATCACGTCGGCCCAGGTCGAAGCCGCGTTCCGCGCGGTGCCGCGGCACGCGTTCGTGCCAGCCGACACTCCGCTGGAAGTGACCTACCAGGCCGACAGCGCGGTGGTCACCAAGCGGGACGAGCACGGCGTGGCCATCTCCTCCGTCAGCGCCGCCTACGTCCAGGTCGCGATGATCGAGCAGGCCGAGCTGATGCCAGGCGCGAGCGTGCTGGAGATCGGCTCAGGGGGCGTGAATGCGGCGATGCTGGCGGAAATCGTCGGGCCGAACGGCCAGGTCGTGAGCGTCGACATCGACGAGGAAGTGACCAACCGCGCCATCGTGCTTCTGGACGCCGCCGGGTACGGCGACCGGGTCACCGTGATCACAGCCGACGCTGAGCAGGAGATTTCCGGGTTCGGGCCGTTCGACGCGATCATCGTGACGGTCGGCGCGTGGGACCTGGCTCCGGCCTGGCTACGCCAGTTGGCCGAGGGCGGCACGCTCGTGGTGCCGTTGCGGATGAACGGCATCAGCCGCTCCATCGCCTTCCGCCGCACGAACGACCACCTCGTCAGCACGTCCGCGGTGGTGTGCGGCTTCGTCCCCATGCAGGGAGAAGGCCAGCACCTCGACCGGGAGTTCCGACTGCCCGACCCGCACGGCCACATCGTCACGCTCCGGTTCGACGACGGCGCACCCGAGGATCCCGGCCTGCTGGACGGCGTCCTGGCCAGCGGGCGCAGCGAAGCGTGGTCCGGCATCACCATCAAGCACGGCGTGTCGTTCGCCGACCTGCACCTGTGGCTGGCCAGCTTCCTGCCCGGCTTCTGCAGGCTGGCCGTCGAGGAGGGAACCGAACTGGCCCAGGAGCGCAAGACCTGGTTCCCCTTCGCCGAGGTGTGCGGCGACTCCTTCGCCTACCTGTCGGTGCGCCCCGCGCTGGAGGGCGCGGGCGTCGAGTTCGGGGCCCGCGCCTACGGGCCGCACGGCCAGGACGCGGCGACCGCCATGGTCAAGCAGATCCAGGCGTGGGACGAGCAGGCCAGGAACCGGCCGGAGCCCACCTTCGCCTACTGGCCGACCGGCAACACCCCCACCCACCTGCCCGAAGGCATGGCCACCCTGCACAAGACCCACGGTCTTGTCACGATCTCCTGGCCCACCGGCTGAGCGACCGCCCACCCGGGCGGGCCAGGATGCCCACACCCAATCCCCGGAATGTGAGGAGTGTGACCCGATGGCTCCAACCGTGACCCTCGACGCCACCGACGTCGTGGCCGATGAGGAGTTCGAGCTGGACATGCGCGTCGTGGAGGCCACCACACCGCTGGTGACCATGATGTGCGACACCAGCGACGGGTGCGGCACCTCGTGCAGCACCAGCGCGTGCACCACCAGCTCCAACGACCCTTCCTGAACCACTGTCCGCCGCCGGCGCCCACACGGTGTGTGGGCGCCGGCGGCGCGGCTCACCATCCACCCAGGGACAGGGGATCACGATGAGCGTCCCCCCGCGCTACCGGCACAACGGCCTGGTCCTGGTGCGAGCGAGCACCGATCCGGGCGACCTGGAACTACCCGCACGCCTCGATCTGGACGACCCGGCCGTCATCCTGCGGGAAGGCCGGGCGTGGCTGGCGAAGGCGTGGGCCCGCGACGACGTGCGGGAAGCCCTGCGCATGGCCAGCCCCGCCTTGGCCGCCCGTGTCGACGGCTTGCACGAAGCTGCCACGACCTCGGCCAACGGCGTGCGCCGTGCGGTCCTGGCCACCGCCACCTACCTGCTGCGCTGGCAGCGTCGCCCGACCCCGTTCGGGCTGTTCGCCGGAGTCGCCGCAGCCGACGTCGGGCCCGCGAAAGCCGACCTCGGCACCCGGCACCAGGCGCTCGCGCGAGTGGACGCCGACTGGGTCACCCACCTGATCGACCAGATCGAGCAGCATCAGAGCCTGCGCCCGCGCCTGACCGTAGTCACCGACAGCTTCGGGATCGTCCGCGACGGCCGCTTCATCGTGGCCACCCGGGCGCAAGGCGGCGCCCGCATCCCCGGCCCGGCGCGCGAAGTGTCGGTGCGCCTGACCCGGCCCACGCGGTTCGCGCTGGCCACAGCCGCGACACCGATCCGGTTCGACCGGCTCGCCGCCGAACTGGCCGCCCGCTTGCCCGACGCGCCTTCGGAGAAGGTCTTCGCGCTGCTGAACACGCTCGTGGACCAGCACATCCTGATCACCAACCTGCGCCCGCCGATGACGGCCACCGACCCACTGGTCCATCTGATCGACGTCCTGCGCAAAGCGGGCTGCGACCTGGCCGACATCGCTGCGCTGCTGGGCCGCCTCGAAGACATCCGCGACCTGCTGGCCCGCCACAACACCGCCAGCCCCGAGCAGGCCGCCGCGATACGCGCCACGACCAGTACGCGTATGGCCGCGCTCGCCCCGCGCCCTGGGCTGGCCATCGACGTCACTCTCGACGCGCGGATCGCCGTCCCCGAGACGGTACTGGAGGAGGCGGCGCGCGCCGCCACCGTCCTGCTGCGCCTGTCCACCGAACCGTTCGGCCGCACCGCGTGGATGGACTACCACGCCCGGTTCCTCGCCCGCTACGGCCCCGGCGCTCTCGTACCGGTGAAAGAGCTGGTGTCCGACTCCGGGCTCGGCTTCCCCGGCGGCTATCTCGGCGCCCCCCGCGCCCGGCCCACCTGGCGCACCCTCACCGAGCGAGACACCCACCTGCTGGCCCTCATCCAGAAAGCCGCCATGACCGGAGCCGACGAAATCACCCTCACCGAGGCGGACATCCAGGCGTTGACCGTGGGCGACCACGACACCGTGGTGCCGCCACAGCGCGTCGAACTCGGCGTCACGCTGCACGCCACCTCCACCGAGGCGATCAACCGGGGCGAGTTCGACCTGCGCGTCGTTGCCAATCCCCGCGCCTGCACCAGCATGGCCGGACGATTCGCGCACCTGCTGGACGATGACGATCGCGGCCGGCTCGCCGCCTCCCACGCACGGCACGGCGGCTCCAGCGCTGTGGCGGTACAGCTCTCCTTCCCGCCCCGCCGCCCGCACAATGAGAACGTCACGCGGGTCCCGCCGCTCCTCCCGCACCTCGTGCACCTGGGCGAGCACCCCAGCGACGATGCGATCGGCGTTGACGACCTGGCGGTCACCGCCGATGCCGCCCACCTGTACCTGGTGCAGTCCTCCACCGGCCTGCGCGTGGCCCCCAGGATCCCGCACGCGCTGGACACCGTCCTGCAGACGCCGCCGCTGGCCCGGTTCCTCGCCGAGATCGCCGAAGCGCGCAGCGCGGTCTACCGGCCGTTCAACTACGGTGCCGCCCGCACGCTGCCATACCTGCCGCGCATCCGCTACCGGCGCACCATCCTGGCCGCCGCCCGCTGGCTCCTCACCACCACCGACCTACCCACCACCAGCCAGGACTGGGACACGGCGCTGAAGGCGCAGCGGCATCGATGGCGGCTCCCCGCGCGCGTCCTGCTCTGCCACGAGGACCTCCGGCTCCCGCTCGACCTTGATCAGCCGATGGACCGCGCCGTGCTCCGGGCACGGCTGGAGCGGGCCGGCCTAGTCGAGCTTCAAGACGACCACCCGCAGACAGGGCTGGGCTGGATCGGCCGACCGGCCGAGCTGCTGATCCCACTGACCGCGATCAACCCGCCACCCCAGCACCTCCCGGCCACCGCGGCCCCGGGCATCGCCCTTCGGCCGGGTGCCGCCGCGATGGTGTGCGCCCATCTGGTGGGCAACCCGGCCCGGTTCGACGACATCCTCACCCGGCACCTGCCGCCCTTCGCCGACGAGGTAGCCGACCTGGTCACCTCCTGGTGGGTGCGCCGCCACCGGGACATGATCCGGCTTGACGCCGACCAGCATCTCGCGGTGTTCCTGCGCCTGGCCCATCCCGGCCAGTACGGGCCGGTCGCGGCAGCCCTGGCCGCGTTCGCCGCCCGTTTGGAGGCTGGCGGCCTGCCCGCGCAGCTCACCTTGGCCACCTACCATGAGCAGCCCGGCCGGTACGGCGACGGCGCCGCCCTGGCGGCGGCCGAGCAGGTGTTCGCCGCCGACACCCAAGCGGCCATCGCGCAGATCACGATGGCCGCCACCGCCGATCTGCCCGGCCAGGCGCTGGCCGCCGCCTCGATGACGCATCTCGCCGCCGCGTTCGCCCCCGACAGCGCCGCCGGTTACGGGGCGCTGGTCTGCTGTCTGGAACAGCAGACCGGGCCACTGGATCGCGCGCTGCGCGACCACGCGCTCCGCTGGGCCGACCCCGCCGACGGCTACCAGGCCGTGCGCGCCCTTCCGGGCGGCGAAGCCGTCGCCGCCACATGGCGGGCCCGCGATGCGGCGCTGGCCGTCTACCATCACGCCCTCGCCCTGCAGCGCGACCCGTCCATGGTGCTGCGGACCCTGCTGCACGACCACCACGTGCGAGCCCTCGGCGTCGACCCGGAGTTCGAGAAGGTGACGGGCCGTCTCGCCCGCGCGGCCGCGCTGCGCCGCCTCGCCCTGGCAGGTGCCCGATGAACGAGACACGGGAACACGTGGATCTCAGCGCGCACGACGTGGAGCGGCAATCACTGGCGAAGGGGTCCGCCGCCGCCACCGCGCTCCTGCACATCGAGCGCGCCCTGAACGGTACCGGAGACTGGCAGAGCGCTCACGCCCACATCCGGCAGGCCACGGCGGGGCCGATCGACGGCGCGCCGCACGCCGGGCTCTACTACGGGGCGCCGGCCATCGCGTTCGTCCTGCACGCCGCCGCCAAGAACGGTCATCCGCGCTATCAGGCGGCGGCCCGCGCCCTGGACAAGCACATCGCGCGGCTGGCCAAGCGACGTCTGGCCACCGCAGAGGAACGGATGCGGGGACGCGCCCCAGCCGCGTTCGCCGAATACGACCTGTTCCGCGGGCTGACCGGGATCGGCGCGCTGCTGCTCCTGCGAGCGCCCGGCAGCGACCTGCTCTCCGGCGTCCTCGACTACATGATCCAGTTGACCAAGCCGCGCCGTGTGAAGGGCGAAGAGCTGCCGGGCTGGTGGGTCGATCACGACCCGGACCCGCTGCTGCCCACCCCCGGCGGGCACGCCAACCTCGGCCTCGCGCACGGCGCGGCCGGGCCGCTCGCCTTGCTGTCCCTTGCCGCGCTGCGCGGCTACAGGGTGCCCGGCCAAGTCGACGCGATCTACCGGCTGGGCCGTTGGTTCGACCGGTGGCGGCAATCCTCGCCGGACGGACTGTGGTGGCCGCAGTGGATCACCCGCGACGAGTTGCGCACAGGCCGCACCATCCAGACCGGCCCAGGCCGGCCGTCCTGGTGCTACGGCACGCCTGGGATCGCCCGCGCGCTCCAACTCGCCGGGCTCGCTACCGGCGACCCCGCCCGGCGCGGGACCGCCGAGAAGGCCATGGCCGGCTGCCTGACGGACCAGCACCTCAGCAAGATCACCGACGCGGGGCTGTGCCATGGCATGGCAGGGGTGTACCAGACCGCCTTCCGGGCCGCGGGCGACGCCGCGAATCCCGCGATCGGTCAACGCCTCCCCGCGCTCGCGGCCGCGCTCACACAGCGCGCAGCAGACAACCCGTCCGACGCCGGAGGGCTCCCGGACGGCGCCGCCGGTGTCGGCCTTGCTCTGGAAACCGCACGACACACGACACCCCCGGGCTCGGGATGGGACGCATGCCTCCTCATCACCTGACCACCGCCGCGCCGCCCCAGCTCGCCCCCGGTATCCTCGCCCTCCTCGCGGGGGCAGACCTGGAGACTGCCGCCGCCGATGTCGGCGTGGATGCGGCCGACCTCGACGAAGCCGCGATCACCTACCACGCCGCCGGGCTCGCGGCGCTCGAACGCCGCGCCGACGCGGGCTGGTATCAGCTCCGCGTCCAGTTCCCTGACTGGAACACCGCCGAGGAGACCGGCGCCCACCAGCTCGGGCCGCGCCTCGACCAGCTCCAGACGCGCGGAGCGGTCGACGGGTGGTGGTTCCTGCGTAAGCCCCCTGGGTGGCGGCTGCGGCTACGCGACGCCGACATGTGCGCCGTCAACCAGGTCCTCGACGAACTGGTAGAAGCCGGGGCGCTCACCCGCTGGTGGCCGACCGTGTACGAGCCGGAAACCGCGGCGTTCGGCGGCCCGGCCGGGGTTGAGGCCGCGCATGCCCTGTTCTGCGCCGACAGCCGGGGCGTCCTCGACTACGCCCGCCAGAACACTCCGGATCTCGGCCGCCGGGAACTGTCCATCGTGCTGGTCAGCGCCCTGCTGCAGGCCGCTGGCCTGGACTGGTTCGAGCGCGGCGACGTCTTCGCCCGGGTGGCCCAGATGCGGCCCGCACCTGCTGACACCGACACCGCTCGCGTCGAGAAGCTGACCGCCAACGTGCGCACGCTGCTGGCCGTACCCGCACAGCCCGACAGTGAGCCGTTCACCCTCGGCGGTGCCGCCGCGTTCGCCGCGCCCTGGCTCGCCGCGTGGCAGACCGCCGGGAACCAGCTCGGCCGAGCCGCCGCCGAAGGCTGCCTCGACCGCGGGCTGCGAGCGCTGCTCGCCCACGTCGTGATCTTCCACTGGAACCGGCTCGGCCTGTCGGCCACCACGCAAGGCATCCTCTCCCACGCGGCCTCGGCCGCCTTCCTGCCCAGGACTTGACCATGGACTCTCTGCTGCACGCCGCCGTCCGCCACTTCCCGCTCGTCGGCCGTGCCCGGCCCGCGTGCCCGCCGCTCCCCGAGCGGGTCAAGGAGATCTCCGACATCGCCGACAGTGTCGCTCGTCCAGGCGCAGACGTCCTGCACGAGGGGGCGCACGCGCTGAACAAGGCCGCGTTGCTGGCCAGCGACTGCGGCCTGCCGGAACTGGCCCGTGACCTGTGCTGGCAGCACATCAACATCTACCGTGCCGCCGGTCACCCGCTGAGCGTGCTCCAGGCGAGGTACATGCTCGAACCCGCACTCAACCTCGCCCGGATCCAGATCCGCGCCAACGACGGGCAGCACGCGCTACGCCTGCTCGACGTCATGTACCAGGCGGCCGTCAACGGCACCGACCTGGTGATCGAGGACCGCACCCTGCCACTGGCCAACCTCACCGGCACCCGACAGGAGCATCACAAACTACGCGAATGGGTCTGGCTGCAATACCTCGCGGACGGCATCCGCGCTCTGGCGCTCGCGGACCGCTGGGACGAGGCGGTCACCCATGCCCGGGTCCACAACGGGATCGGCGAGCATCTCATGGAAGGACGGCAAGCCGAGATCATCGCTCACCGCCTGCACGGCGAACTCCAGGCGGCCCAGGCAGCACTGCAGGAGTGCACACTGACCGAGCCCTGGGAACACCTGGTCGGCACTTGCTTGAACGTGATGTGCGCGGACGAGAACACCACGTCGGCCAGCACGAACGTTACCGCGATGGTCGAGCAGTTCCGTGGAAGTGAACCGTTGCCCGGCTACGCGGTCTTCCGCGCCCGGCTTGGCCTGACGGTGGCCATCCTCGCAAACGGCACCGACGCCGAAACGTCCGACCGTGTTCAAGCCCAGGTGGCCACGGAGGCGATCGAGTCCGGCGACGGATACGCCGCCCGCGACGTGCTCACACATAGCCACCGCTTGCCCGAACCGCAGCGACAGGCGCTCACCCGTCTGGTGGCGTCTTCTGGCTTGGGAGCTGGCGAGCTGTCAGAACCGCTGCTGGACACGCTTACCCGCTCGGTGAAAATCGCGGCTGAGGGGCTGACAGCAGCTCTACGGCACAACCGGCCGCCTCGCTGAGTCCCTCGTCGGCACCTCTCCGAAACGCGAAGAGCGCCCCGCCCCTCCCGGACAGGGAGGAGCGGGGCGCTCGTTAGAAGGGATCTACCGCTGGTTGGCCGGGAGGTCCGGCCGTGGGGTGTGCCGGGCCTTGAAGCCGGCCACGGCTGCCAACGCGGTCGGCACCAACGGCAGCGTGACCGCCTCGATCCAGTCGGGCAGGAACGCGATCATCGACGGGTCGTCAGCGACCGCCTGCAGCACCGCCATACCGGCGACACCGGCGAGGTAGGCCGTCAGGCCCATCGCCTTGACCTTGGTCTCGACGGGTGGCTTGGAGTAGGTGACCTGGGGATCTGCGTGCATGTGCCTCTCCTTCGGGACAGTCCGCCACCACGGCGGGAAGCTATGGGTTGAAGATCAGGTGCGGGGCGGCCACGACCACTGGCCGTGGTCAGTGCCCTCGGAGCGCGACGTGGCCCAGTAGGAGTGGTTGCCGTCGAGGAACACCTGGAGGTTGACGGCGGACCCGCTGCCCTCGTAGGTGCGAGTGATGATCGCCGGGAGGACGTCGCCGAGCTTCGCGGGAGAGCGGATGACGCCCTGGCCCCCGAACGACTGCATCGACTCCAGGTTGATCATGGAGACGTCGTGGCCGGACAGCTTGTAGTGAACGATCCGGCCGATCCTTGGCGCGGTCTCGGTAGGGGTGGACACGGGAGTAACTCCTCTGTTGAAAGCAGGACCGCAATCAGCGGCTGAACATCGAGATCTTGGCCATCGACACCTTCTCGACGACCGCCGCGGCGTCGGTCGGGTTGATGATCCGGAGCCGGAGCTGGTTCTTGGTGTTGAGCGCGAACTGACCGCCCACGCTGGACTCGACGCGGCCATTGACGTCGGCGCGTATGCTGAGCCGCCAGGCGTCGTCCTCGAACTCCTTGCCGTCCCGCGAGTAGCGCGACCAGGCCACGTCGATCTCCGTGCCCGGCTTCAGCCCGCGGACCTTGACCAGACCGTCCACGATGCACCAGCGGCTCGCCTTGGCCAGCACTGCGAGACCGTCCGCGCTGTGGCCGGGCGGATCGTCGGTGTATTCGGTGTGCCAGCGCACCGCCGCCTCGCCGCCAGCCGGGACCTCCTGGTCCTCACCGGCACCGAGGGAAATGACCTCGGGCACGTCTTCCTCCTGCTTGATCGGGACTCCGGGCCTCTTGATCAGCGCGGACACGCGCTCCCGGAAGTGGGTCATGTTGATGGAGTGCGGGTCGGGCTTGCCGGTGTTGACCTCCCTGTGCGCCTTCACCCGTGAGGCCGACAGGCCGAACTCTCGACACAGCTCGGCGCAGAGGGCTTCGTAGGCGTCGACCTGTACGTCGGGCCACGGCGTGCGGCCGTCGTTCTCGGCCTCGATGCCGATGCTCGTGGCGTTCATGTGGTGCGGACTGGTGCTCGGCGCGTTGTGCCAGCACCGCCCGGCCGCGACAACCCAGATACGGCCGGTGTGCTGCAACCAGATGTGGCTGAGTGGACCATCCAGACCCGGGCGACCGTTCACCACGACGTGCCGGTCATTCCATCCGGCAGTGTGGTGGCAGACCACGCCTTCGACGGAGGGCTGCGGCCCGTGCCCGCGGGTCCTCCATCCGCCTACCTCGGTCACTGGAAAGCCGGTCTTACGGGCGACGTCGGCGAGCTGCATCAGCCAAGGCATCAGTTGTCTCCCCCTTTGGAAGGGTCTTCGGGCGCGACAAAGCGGCCGCGCCCGGCGGGAAGATACGAATTGAAAGGTCAGCCGCGCGTGAGCTGGATCAGCGCAATCACCGCGCCCGCCACGGCGACCAGGACGGTGACGACGGCGATGATCTGCCGGGTCCGCTCGGTGAGCTGAGACCGTGTGACGGCCTCACGCTCCACCGTGTCCAGCCGGGCCTCCAGCGTGACGTAGCGAAGCTCAGCGGCGGCGCGGTCCTGCTCGACCCGCTTGACCAACTCGGCGTGCCGATCGTCCACCTGGTCGAGCCGCTGGAGGATGAGCGCTGTGCTGCCGTTGGTCCGCTCGAATCCCAGCTCGACCGCGCCGCGCAGCTCCGCCAGGGCCAGTGCGAGGTTGGGCGTTTCGTCGCTCATACCGTCACAGCGCCCATCTCGCACAGCTCCATGAGCAGGTCCTCGCTGGCCACCGCGCAGAGCCCGTACCGGCGCACATCAGCAGGCAGGAGCACGCTCACCGGCCGCCTCCTTCTCCAACTCGGCCGCGTGAGCCAGCCGGTATCGGTCCATCTCCATACGGATCGTGGCCGCCCTGATCGGGTCGATCCTCGTCTGATCCCGGATGACCTGCAACGGATCAGCCTTGGCCACTCGGCTAGCCCCGGCAGCCGCCGTCGTCACGACGCCGTACTTGGCCTTGCAGGTAGCAAGCTGCTCGGTAGCCTGCGCGCGAGCGGTCTCGACATCGACGAGCGCAGGGGCTGGCATGTCCAGTTTCCCGGCCGCGTGGGCGGGAGCGAGCAGCGGCGCATGCAGGATCACCTCCAGTGCCTCGTCAACGCTGGTCAGGCCGTACTCTGCGGCACGAACCTCGATCGCTTCCTTCGGCACATACGACACGAACGCCGCGCCGGGCCCGCCGTCTACCGACTCATACGTGATCAGCCATGCATCCTCACCGGGACTGCTCACCTCACGGACCTCAGTGATCCGCCACTGCTCAACCGCCATCGCTTCTCCCTCGTCTACATCCGCCAGGCCCACATGTTCAGCAGTACCGCGAAAAAGGGCGGCGACCCCAAGCTGCTCTCGTTACTGCGCAGCATGAAAGTCATGGTCGTCGGATTCCGCATGTGGAAGCTCAGCCGGTCAGGAATGGGGTTGTCGACCGTGAAAACCACGCGCGGGACCGTCAACATCGTGAACGTCCAGTTCACGTTGTAGGCTGCACCGCCCGACAGCGACACCGCCCGCATCAGCAGCCCAGCCTCGCTCCCTGTGAACGACCACTTCCCGGCGAACTGGGTCGAAGGAGCAGAGAACTTGAAGCGGTTCAGGTTCGCGCTCATGTCGTTGTAGCCGATCTCAAGTTCGGCTGGCTTCGCGAACAGGTAGCCCCCACCTGCGAACCCGGTTGTCGGGTTGACGATGTGCACTCGGTAGTCCGTGGCCGCGTGGATCACCTGAGCCTGCGCGGTGCCCGACCCGCTCACACCCGACACGGTGACGATGGTCGCCTCACCGGGATACATCGACCCGTCCACGTACATCCGCGCCGGATTCGTCCCAGTGCCCGGCAGGAACCGGATCTCCGGCCGCGTCGCCCCGGTCGGGTTGATGACGAGCCGATTGCCGGTCAACCCCGTCGCGAGCTGCCCAACGAAACTCACAGCACCAGTCGAGGAGACCAGCACCGTCTGCATGCCGCCCTCGTTGAACGCGGCCAAGCCCTCCTCGTTGAGCTCCACCCTCGCCGCGACCGGGTCACCAGCGACGATCCGCGTGGCCAGGGCCAGGACCGCCTCCAGCTTGTCGGCCGTGATCGCGTTCGAGGCAATGTGACTCGCTTCGATCGCGCCCACCGCGATCTTGTCAGCGGTGACGGCATTGGCCGCGATGGCACCTGCCGTGATCGACTCGTCCGCCGCGTCACCCTCCACCAACTGCACCGCGGCGATCATCGCGCTCCCGGACGGGGCCGACTCGTTACCGGCGTGGTCGAGGGCGGTCAACCAGAACTCGCGGAGCGCCCCGTACGGCTGGCCAGTGACGACGATCGACCCAGCCGCCTGTAGGTAGCCAACGTCGGCCGGCCCAGGGTTGAACGGGTCTTGCATCCACACCCGCACCCTGTGGAAGTCGGCTGGCATCGGCGCAAGACCGATGCCAGTCCCGTCCCACGCGACGTGGATCACTCCAAGCCGGGCGGACACCTGCGGCGCGCTCGGGACCGGCGGCGGCTCCGTGTCGTTCTCGATCTCCACAACGACCTGGGAGGAGAAGTTGCCCTTCACCCCGGCCGAGGTCGCGCGCACCTTGAACGCGTACTGGGTGCCGACCTGCAGAGGTGCGTAGGCCACGGTGGTCGCGTCGCTGACTGCGATCTGCATCCACGGTGTACCCGCCTGGTTGACGCGGGCGAGTAGCTCGTAGCCGTCGATGTTGAGCGCCACTCCGGCGACGTCGGCCACGACAGGGGCCCAGGTCGCGGTGACCTGGCCTCGCGGGTATCCGCTCTCGTCGGTGTAGGTGATCGGATTCACGACGAGACCTTGCGGCGCCGCCGGAACTCGGTTGTTCGACTCCGGAGCCGGCTCGCCACCGGAGCCGCCCGACCCAACCCCGCCGTCGAGGATCCCGGCGGCCTGCCTGGCCAGACGGATCTCCCGCTCCAAGAAGCGGTCATTCAAGACGACGTTGCCGCCGACCTGGCCGTCCTTGTCCACCGACAGAGTGATTTGTCTTAGCCGTAGCGACTCCATCGCGCCGCCGTCGCCCGGCGCGAGCACATAGTCTCCCGGCTGGTAGTGCTCGAACGGCAGCCACCGCGCGCGGTCGAACATCAGGCCGCGGGTGACCTGCACCCGTTCGCGGGCGACCCGCTCCAGGGCGTTTTCGCCCAGCAGCCTCGCCGTGCCCACATCCGAGACGCCGCTCTGCGACTGGTAGGTCTCCCAGCGACCCCACGGTGCGACGGCGGCCTCGTTGGTCACCTCGACCGACAGGCCGGCCTCGCCGCCGATCAGGATGGCGGACACGGCGTCTTCCAGCGTCCCCGTGTCCGGAGCTTCGGTGGCGTCCCGGCCAAGACGCAGATCAACCGGCGCTGGCCCAGATGCGCGGTCCCGGCCGAGCACCGTGTCCGGGTTGAACACCTGCAGCTCGCGGCCCTGCATCCGCCAGTCGATCACGCCCTGCTCACTCAAGTTGATCAGGACGCTGAGCAGGTCCTTGCCCGGCTCGATCGCCAGCGTCAGCGCCTTCGCCCACGCCTTCCCATCGCTGTCCTCCGACAGCGAGAAGTTGAACTCCAGGTGCGTCAGCGCGCCGCGCGCTTTCCCCTCCTGGATGAAGGTCGCCAGGATCTCGCCCGGCGAAACCGCGTTGAACTGGCGCTTGCCGTCCACCATCGCGCTGTTCGGGTATAGCACGACCTTCCGCAACATCCACGCCCAGCCCGGCAGGTCATATGACCGGGAACCGGTACGGTCGGCGCTGTCCCCGCGCCGTTTGATCCGCAGGAACCTCGCATTCGGCGGCTCAACCCACGAGCCGCTGTTGGCCGCGTACTCCACCGCGACCTCGCAGTGCCCTGCGATCAGGTCCGCGTTCAGCCCGCCGTCCGGGTAGGTCACCTTGAGACTGGGCACGTCGTTCAGCGGGTCGCCCAGCTCGAACCCGCTGTGCTGAGGCAGCACACCTAGCCGACCGCCGTTCGGCGCGTATGCCACCAGCCGGAGTGCGAACTTCGCGGGCTCACCTGGGATGATCACCTGCAACGCTGATCCCCCTCAGTTCGTTGATCTCGTCGCGCTGCTGGTCCACCGCCGCCGACAGCACGGCGTTCTCGTACGTCAGTTCCTCGACGCGGCGCCGCAGAACAGTGATGATCCGGCCCGGCTCAACCACCAGGTCTTCCATCACGCCCCCGCCGACAGGAGCGCCCGCTGATGTTCCAGTCGCGTGGCCGCGGCCTTCACCGGGTCGATCCGGACTGCCCGCAGCGGTGCCAGCACGTCAGCCGCCTTCCGCGCAGCCGCCGTACGAGCCTTCGGTACAGCAGTCGTGACGGTCGCGTGGTCGCGCTTGCAACGCTCGACCCGCTCCAGCACGGCAGCGCGGGCCTGCTCGCCGCTGAGCTGCCACGGGTTCGTCTCGGGCAGGTTCGGCTCGTAGATCGGGTGGACGGCACGGTGCATCAGCACGTCGATCGCCTCGTCCGTCGAAGCCAGCCCGCACGCCACGGTGGTGGACTCGATCGCCACCGTCGGCAGGAACACCCCGACCGTCACCCCATCGGCCGCCCGGGTCAGCGTGATCTCCCACGCCTCGACCCGCCCTGACTCGTCGGCCGTGTCGGTCACCTCCGTGACCTGCCAATCGTCCGGCACCGCGTCACCTCCAGGCCCAGATGTGGAACGTCCGCGCCGGCGGCGGGGTCCCGGCGGACGGGTCGAAGAAGAACAGGTCGCTGTTGGTGCGGCTGAAGAGTTGCATGGTCGTGGTCTGCTCAGCCGTGAACGTGACCTTCGGCACGCTCGGGAAGGAGAAGCCGAGAGCCACCTGGTAGTAGGTGGCGCCCCTGGACACCGAGACCGACAGCATGATCAAGCCGGAGTCGTTGGCGTACAGCCACGTCCCCCGGTGGAATGTCCCGGACTGGTCGAACACGAGGAGCTGGTCCTGCTGGCTCGGGTGCATCCACCCGATCGACGCTTGCCCCTCGACCGCGGACACCGCGCCGCCGCGCTGCTCACCATTCGACGGATTCAGGATCGCTGCCTGCCAGAACCCAGCCGCATGGGTGAGGCGGCACATCGCGGTGCTCGCCTGGTTGGTGCCCGACTCCATGACCAGCGTCGCCTCCCCGGTGAAGCGGGAGCCGTCGCTGTAGATGCGCGACTGATTGATCCCGCTGCCGGGGATGAACCGGATCTCCGGGGCTGCCGCGCCCGCAGGGTTGACCACGATCCGCGCGCCGGTCACCCCGGACGCGAGTTGACCCACGATGGACACCGCGCCCGTGGCCGCCGAAATGCTGGCGGTCTGCTGGCCGGAGCCGTTGAACGCCACCAGGCCCGAGCTGTTGAGCTCGACCCGTGCCCCGGAGGCGCTGCCCGCGACGACCCGCGTGGACAACGTGAGCACCGTGGCGAGCTTGTCGGCCACCACCGCGCCGGCCGTGATGTGCTCGGCCTCGACCGACCCGGCGGCCAACTTGTCGGCGGTGACCGCGTTCGCGGCCAACGCGCCCGTCGTGATCGACCCGGACGCGGCGTCGCCCTGGACGAGCTGCACCGCGGCGATCGTTGCCGACGCGGACGGGGCCGATTCGTTGCCGGACCTGTCGATGGACGTGAACCGGAACTGCCTGTCTGCGCCGTACGGCAGCCCCGGGACGAGGATCGCCCCAGCCTCACCCAGCACGCCGATTTCCGACCAGCCGGGCGCGAGCGGGTCCTGCATCCACGCGCGGACGTGCAGAAAGTCCGGAGGCATCGGCACCGAGCCGATGCCGAGCCCGTCCCACGTGGCCCGGACCACGCCGAGACGCGCGGAGAGCTGCGGAGCAGTGGGCACCGGCGGCGCTTCGTCGTCGTCGGGGATCGTCACCACCACCGGTTCGGAGAACGCTCCGACCTTGCCGAGGTTCACCGCCCGCACCTTGAAGGCGTACGACTTGCCGATGACGAGCGGCGAGTACGTCGCCGTGGTGTCGCCCGCCTCGGTCGAGGTGATGAGGAACCATGGCGCGCCGGTCTCGTTGATCCGCATGAACAGCTCGTAGCCGCCCACGTTCAACGCGACCCCGCCCACGTCAGCGGTGACCGCGCCCCACGTGGCCGTCACCTGCCCGTGCGGCAGGCCGTGCTCGTCGATGTACGGGAGCGGGTTCACGATCAGCCCGGTCGGGGCCGCCGGCGTGCGCGGCTCGGGCGTTTCCGGAGCCGGTCGCGCGCCGGACCCTCCGTCAGCGGTCGATCCCCCGACGATCCCGGCTGTCCGCCTGGCCAGCCGGATGTCCCGCTCAAGGAATCGGTCATGCAGCACCAGAGACCCGCCGAGCACGCCCGTGGAGCTGCGCGCCAACGTCACCTGCCGGACCCTCAGTGACTCCAGCGTCCCGCCGTCTCCCGGCGCGAGCACCCGGTCACCGGGCCGGTAGTCCTTCAGCGGCAGCCAGCGCGCCCCGTACAAGACGACGCCGCGCGTGCGCTGCACCCGCTCGCCTCCGGCGCGCTCGAGCGCGGACTGCGCGAGGATCGTCGCAGTGCCCTCGTCGGAGACGCCGCCAGCGCCAACGTACTGCTCCCACCGTCCCCACGGCTGCGCCGCAGCAGGGTTGGTGAACGTCTTGATCAGGCCGTTGTCTCCGACGAGCAGCACCGATGACGCCAGGTCCTCCAACGTCCCGTCGTCCGGCGCTTCCGCGATGTCGCGGCCGTACCTCAGATCCACCGGGGCGGCCCCGATCGCCAGGTCGTCGTTCAGGGTGTCGGGGTTGAACACCTGCAGGGTGCGGCCGGACATGCGGAAGTCGCACACGCCCTGCTCGCTGAGGTTCTGCAGCGCCGTCAGCGCGTCCATGCCGGGCTGGTAGTAGAGGTTGATGACCTTGTTCCAGGCGTGGCCTGCGCTGTCCTCTTCCGGGGTGAAGTCCCAGTCCAGGCCCGGTACCCCTTCGCGTCCGGGTGCCTTGGCCTCGGCGATGAACGTCTGCAGGATCTCGCCCGCCGTCGCGCTGAGGAACGCCCGCCTGCCGTCCACCAGCGGCGTCACGCCAGGGTGGAGCACGATCTTGCGGAGCATCCAGACGAAGCCGGGCAGCTCGAACTGGGTAAGCCCCGTCCGGTCGGAGCCGTCACCGCGGCGCTTGATGCGCAGGAACCGCGAGTCCCGCGCCTCCGTCCACACGGTTCCGTCCGTGCTCCACTCGACGGCGATCTCGCACGGTTGGTCGAGCAGGGCTGCGCCGGTCGCCGTGGTGGTATAGCTGAGCTTCAGCGACGGCACGTCGTTGAGCGGCCAGCCAGCCTCGACTGACAGTGGATGTGGGAGCACGCCTAGCCGGTCACCGAATGGGGCAAATGCGACAAGTCGGAGGTCGAACGACACCGGCCCGCCTCCTTGTTGACCCAAGCTTGGAAACATTCCACTAGGCCAAAATGTGTGGCGAATGTGTCGCCCGGACTGCTGACCTGCGGAGGTTACTCAAGCCGCAGTTGTAGAAGCATTCCCTACTGTTTCCTACAGCCACAAAGAATGGCATGCCGAGGTTTGGGGCGCGCTAGACTAACGGCTTGTAGCTCACGCTTCGCTTCGCCACACATTGGCTCGGCCGTGCTGCGGGAGACCCAACTGGATCAGTCCACGTGGGTTGCTCGCGGAGCGGCCGAACGGACCACGGTCGCCTGCAAGGCACATCGGTCCGGATGGAGGGACGAATGCAAGCAGCGGGCTCGGGCGAGCCGGACGATCAGGAGTGGTTGGTGATGATCCAATTACTGATCGCCCTGCTCGACCTCCTCAAGGGGATCGGGCCTAGCTAGTTAATAGCGCTAGCTGGTCCGACAGGCCCCGCTTCTACGGTTTGGCGGCCAGGAGCGGGGTTACCCCAAATCCCTCAACTCGGCCAGGACCGGCCTGTCGCGAGGGCTCACCCAGTCTAGCAACTACACGTTGTCGTTGCAGCAGCCACCTTCCTTGCGGATTCGACGCCCCGCTGTCCGCCCCATGGATTCAATCCAGCCGGGATTTCATTCCATCCATGGATGAAATGAAATGAATTAAATCCCCTGCAATCCAATCCATCCGTGGATTCGATCCGCCCGTGGATTCGATCCGCCCGCGAATCCGAACCGCCCGCGAATCCGAACCGCCCGCGAATCCGAACCGCTCGCGAATCCGAACCATCCGTGGATTCGATCCATCCGTGGATTCGATCCGCCCGTGGGTTCGATCCGCCCGTGGATCCGAACCATCCGTGGATCCGAACCATCCGTGGATCCGAACCATCCGTGGATCCGAACCATCCGTGGATCCGAACCGCCCGCGAATCCGAACTCGTAGATTTGGCACGGCTTCCGTTTTCTCGCCCCGACGCCCCGTTAGGCCGCGCCCGCTGTCGCGACCTACAGGAAGGCGCGGCAGGCTCGGATCTCCATCTTCGATGAGGGGTCCGTGCCCGTGGCGGAAGTAGAAATCAGTACCGCTCGGGAGAACGGATCGCTGACGGCGACGGACGGCGTCAGGTGCAGCCACCTGAACTGTGAGCCGGGGCCTATCGCGTCGATCTCCCCGGTCACGTCGTCTCCGGCGGTCAGCTCCCACGTGTCAGATGTGACGACCGCGGCCTGCATCCGGCCACAGTCGATCAGCAGTCTCTCACCCGCCAGCAGACCACCCGGACGAAGCATCCAGCCGCCCGTGGCGACGTCCCCGATGGACGGCTGCACGGCCGGGCCGGTGAAGCGCAGCAGCGCGTCCGTGATAGGCCCGGTCGAGTTCGCGAGCGTGGTCACCGCCTGGGCGAGCTGGTTGGGCGCGCCTGCCCAGGTGGATACGGATTCGTCCCGCCACAGCGCGCCCGGCACCTCGACCACGGCCGTGATGCGAGCGGTCGCGGCACCGGTGTTGACCTCGGGCTCGGACATCGCCGTGATCGTCACGTCGGCAACGCGGACGAGCGACCCGGCCTGGTACTGCAACTTCATCAGCCGATGCCGCATCCCGAGGAGAGCGCTCAACGCCTCCAAGTTCCTCTCCATCTGCTCATAGCCACCGTCCGCCCCCGACGGGGTAGCCGACGTGACCTTGAACGTCAGGCCGAAGCTCGTGGCCTCCAGGTCGAGGCCGACGACCGGGATGTCACCGTGCCGACCCGGCACGCTGACCTTCACGGCCCGAGCGCCCGGCAAGGGCCTGCGCTGTGTCCCCTTCTTGGTTCGCCAGCAGCCGGCTGGGTGGTCCAGCGGCACGCCGTCGAGCGAGTAGCTTGGCACCTCAGATCACTCCCATCGCGCCGACGTACTGAAGGCTGCGGTTCACCGTCACCGACGTAGGCTCGGCCTGCGGGTAGTGGTTGGTCACGTTGACCACCGTCCGCGACATGGCCCGGCCACCGCCGAGCCCATCCGGGACGGTCACGCCGGGCACCGACAGGTCCGGCATCGCCGTCCGCGCCGCGAGAGCGGAGACCTTCTTCAGCGACGAGACGACGACCCCACGGCTCTTGTCCACGCCGATCGACATGCCCTGCATCATGAAGGCTCCGATCTGGGCGAACACCTTGCTCGGCGACTGAATGCCGAGGGCCGCCTTCGCGCTCTCGACGATGTTGGAGAAGAAGCTGCGGACGTTGTTGTACAGGCCGCTGGCCAGCGACTGGAGCTTGTTCCAGAAGCCGGAAACGACGTCCTGGGCGATGCCCGCCATGGTCGGGCCTATGGACGACATCGCGTTTTTGATCTTGCCTGGCAGTGCGGTGAACCAGCCGATGAGCTTGGTCCCGATCCACGTTCCGATGGCGTTGACCATGTCCGGGATCACACTGTGGCCGACGAGGACGTTGTACATCCACTGGAAGATCTGGACCCCGGCCTCGATGGCGGGTTTGATCTTCGCGACGATCGCGGCGACCTTGACACCAAGATCAACGAAGGCGAGACCCAGCTTGGTCACGATCGGGATGACGGGGACGACCTCGGGCAGGATGTCCCTGATCGCCATGACGAGCAAATCGGTCAAAAGCGGAATAAGCGGACTTACAGCACTGAACAGTTCGATAAAGGCAGGAACTAGCCCATTTAGCAACGAGGGGACCAGTTGCAAGATCGGCGGAAGCAGTGATTGCATAATTGCGCCCAAAATCTGCCCAAAAGCTGCATAAATGGGCTGCATCACAGGGCCGAGTTGGGCAAAAGCGGACGAAATGGACAACAGGGCAGGTTGCAGCGCGCTAGACAAGGCGGCGATCACTGGACCGAGCGCGGCCGAGAGATTACTCAGCGCAATACCGAGGACTTGGCCCAAAATCCCGGCAAGCTGGGCCACTACCGGCAGTAGCGGGGTCACCGCAACCAGTGCAGCCGAGAGACCCTGCCCAAGCATGAGCAACCCCGACTGCAGCTCAGGCGATGCGAACGCCTGTGCGAGCATCTGGGCGACCATGGTCAACCCAGGACCCAGAGCGGCCAGGGCCGGCCCGAGCGCGGACACCGCGGCAGCGAGCCCCGGACCGAGCGCCGTCGCGATGGCGCCGACGTGCGGCGCGACCTGCGCGAGCGCGCCGCCGAGCGCTCGGAAGATCGGCATCAAGGCGCTTCCGACCTGCGACAAAGCACTGAAGATCGCAACGAGCGCCTGCTGGCCTTGCGCGCTGGCCAGGAACGCGTTGAGCTGATCGAGGAGCTGGCCGACCACGCCCAGCGCCCCGGACCCGCCGGAGGACAGCGCCGAGAAGATCGACTTGACGATGCCGATCACATCGCCGCCGACCTGGCTGAGCTGCTTGAACACGTCCACGGCGCCCTGCATCCAGCTAAGTGCGGTACCGCTTTTAGCAGCGTTCGATAGAAACTCCCCGAATTTCTGAGCCGCTGAAGCGATGCCGGGAGCCAGCCCGGAGGAGAAGGACGCGCCCACAACCGCGATGTCGCGGAAACCGGCCAGAACAGGCTGGATGGCGGGCTGCAGCGCGGCAACCGTCGATCGCAGTGAGCTGAAGATGCTCGTGATCGCTGACACCGTCGCCGAGGAGGAGGCGAACCGCGCCGCCTCCGCACCCGCGAGACCGAACTCCCTGGCTACCCCCTGCATGCCGGACCGGAGCGGCCCAACCACGACGTCCGCCACGGCCCGGATCTGCCCGGCCAGCGGCTGAAAGAAGGCGTCCTGCACGGCGCTCTTGAGTCCGTCGATCGCGGGCTTGACCGAGTGCAGCTCGCGCGCGGCGGCCTGCGCCGCAGGTGAGAGCCCCTGCAGGCTCTCCTCGAACTTCTTCGGGTCATCGCCCAGGGCCGCGGAGAAGGCGTCTCCCACGCCAGCCAGGGCGATCTTGAGCGTGGCCAGCGCCGCCTGCCCGAGAGCGATCACGCCCGGCAGAGCAGCGACGATGCCCCCCGCCGGGGCCAGGGCCGCGACCAGACCGACCGCACCCTGCGCGGCCGCAGCCATCGAGGCCGCCATGGAGGACACCTGGAGCGCCGTAGCGGTGAACTTGGCACCCATCGAGCCGGCCGACTTGCCGAGCTTGCCCACGTCGATGTCGAGCTTCTTCGCGGCGTCGCGCATGAAGGTCATGAAGCGGCGCACGGTGTTCGTGCCCCGGTCCTTCACGTCGATGGTCGCGAAGAGTTCGCCCACGTTCAGCGCCACCGGGTCTCACCTCCTGGGGTCTCGGATGGGGTGAAGCCAGCGGCCGGTAGGCCGGGGGGAACGCCTGCCGTATCTCGCGGCGAACTGAACGCGTCGAGGACGCGTCTCACCGCTGCCCCTCGCCCGGGTCCAGCGCGCGGGCCAGCCGCGAGTCACACGTCAGCAGACCGTGCAACCGCGTCCGCAGCCACCGCCACGACCGGGCGCGCAGCACGCTGGGCTCGCCGAGGTCGATGCCGTACACCTCGTGCAGGTCAGGCTCGACGAGCGCCCAGCGAGTCAGGATGTCGTGCCACGTGACGGTGCGGCCTTGCGAGATCGAGAGGCCGTCGTCCGGGTCGTAGTAGTCGCGGAGCCCCGAGAGCGGGTCGAGGTCGCCGCCGCTGCCCGGCGCGTCGCCCGGTTCGGGGCCGGGGCTTCCCCCGCGCCGCCCGAGGCCCAGATCTTCGCGGCCGCTTCCTTACCGGCCGCGACCCACACCAGCGCGGTCGCGCCGACGTGCTGAACCTTCGGCCACGACACACCGTCCGCGCGCAGCTCGTCCCACACAGGACCGAGGATGCGCTGGTACAGGTCGCGCTCCTCGTCATCGTTGAGCACGACCTCGGCCAGCTCGTTGAGCTTGGGGTCGTCCACCGTCTCGCCCTGCTCGGCGGCCAGGCTGGCGTGCATGAGCCGCTGGCACAGCAGGCCGACCTCGGCGTCGGGGGCGGGAATGACGTACGTCTTCCCACCCACGGGCAGCCGGAGGCTGTCGTCGAAGAACTCGTCGAGGTCCTGGAACTGGGTCACGGGGCGGCCACCGGGTTCTCGATCTCGACCGGGGCGCCCTGGCCGAGCAGCGTGAAGTTGAACGGCTCCAGGTCGGTGACGGAGCCGCCCTTGGTGAACTCGGAGACGGTGCAAACGCCCTCGTAGGCGTCGTTCGCGCCGTCCCGCCGGTACCACCTGACCTTGATGTTCGCCTCGAAGCCGACCTTGCGGGCCGCCTTGCGGATGGCTTCCTGGCCCGGGTCGGCGGTGAACACCGCGGCGTCGGTCCGCTTGCGGCGGCCCTCGGCCTCGATCTGCCAGGTCCGGCCGGTCACGACCGAGCTGCCCCAGCCCTCCTCATCGTCGAAGTCCGAATCCTCCTCGGTGTTGTCGTCGGTCGTCTCCTGGAAACTGGTGAGGCCCCGCACGGGCAGCCAGGTCAGGTTCTCAGGGTCGGAACCCGTCGCGACGTCGAGCTTCCAGTCCTTAGCGAGCAGGCTTCGCAGCGCCATGATCACTCCTATAAATGGGCACGTCAAAGCGCTGATTGCGGTACCGCAATCAGCAGAGGTGAGGTCACGAGTCGCGGTGCGGCGACGGCCGGTGAACCATCAAGTCGAACGAGTCGGCTCGCTCCCAACGGCCGCTGGAGTCGCGGCCGAGCGGAGCGATCAGCGTGCGGCGCGCGAGCAGCACAAGCACGCCGGTCGAGAGCGCGTGATTGGCCAGACCGTGAATCGCGTCGAACACGCCGTCCGCCAGGTCGTCGACAACCCGAGGGTCCGTCTTGGCCCGGAACCGGGCCTGCATCTGCACGCTGGAGTCCGGCTGCTCAACGTCGTCGCCAGCCTGGCCCACGCCGTACACGGCGAGCGCAATCGCGGTATCCGGCTTGGCCGGAAGACCACCGATCGTCAGCGCAGTCTGGGCGTCGGTGTAGATGCCGTTCGGGCTCCACGTCGCCACGCCGGCCTCGCTCAGCAGGACCGCGAACCCTGTCAGCAGATCGCGCGTCCAGGTCACTTGAACACCTGCTGGAGCTGCCGGGCAATGAGCAGCTTGACCGTCTCGGCTTCCTCACGCAGCGCCAACTCCAAGAACTTCGCCGTTCGCCCCGGCTTGTGCTGGTAGTCCAAGTTCTCGTGCTGGATGCGGGCGTACGGAGTGTCGTACGAGATGACGCCGACCAGGTCTTCCCGATCAACCACCGTCGAGCCCGACCGCTCCAGGTCGCCCACGTCGTGCGGCACCTGCTGGTTGGACACCGACAGCACGTGCTCGGTCCCGAGGCGCAGGCCGCGAGCCGCCGCCCGCCGCATCTCAGCGGCGATCTCCTCGCCACTGATCTTCGCGTTGAACTTGGCGTTGGCCATCAGCGGCACACCACCTCAACATGATCAGGCGTCGGCAGACCGCCGCCATCGCGGGAGAAGGACGTGATGACGGTGGTCGCCCGTCCGTTGACGGTGACCCTGCTCCCCTCCGGGCAGGTCGTGCCCGGAGGGAAAAACACGGTCGTATCGCTGACGACCTCGGCGCCCTGGGCGTCACGCACCAGGCGCCGCTCGTCGTCCACGAGACAGCGGGACTCGAACGGCTCCCCGAACACAGGGCCGTACGCCCCGTCCCCCTGGAACGGCTCGATGATCGCCTTGTGACGCAGCAGCCACTCGGGCAGCATCACCACACGCTCCCGTCGAGGATGTAGCCGGGCAGCAGCCCCGCCCGCTGCAAGATCGACGAGGCATCCGGGGAGTACCGCGGGGGCGGCGCGGCGCCGGAGCCGCCCCGGTCCAGCCGGACCGAACCGATCGACACCGACTTGAACGCAGCCGCCACGCCGAACTCGTCGCCCACGGCGACCGTCCACGCGACCTGCGCGCACGTCGCCCGCTTCATCGCCTCGGCGTCCTCCGGCCGCGTCGGCAGGCCCGCGTCGTCGGTCGGGTAGACCGAGGCGAACAGCATCTCGTCGATCCGCTCGCCCGCGCGCTCCAGCCGCCGGTCGATGTCGTCGGGCGCGGCCTTGCCGCTGTATGCCGTGTAGTCGGCAGCAGTTGCGTACGCCATGGCTACACCGGCTGTTCGAGCACGCCGACCGTGAGCCCGGCCGGGGCCGCGTAGTCGATGTAGACCTTGCCGTTCTCCTGCCGGTACACCGCACTGAACGGCGGCAGCAGCACGCTGTCGTTGGCCGGGATGGCGACCGGCAGGTCCTCCACCTCCTGGCCCTCGACCGTCGCGGGGATCTGCACGGTCGCCGTCGCGGGCGCGCCGTTGCCGTTCTTGAGCAGCAGCATGCGCCGGTCGGTGTGGTCGAAGGCATTGCCGTCCACATGGGCCGCGACCAGGCCGACGCCGAGCGCAACGCCGGCACGCGGCATGGACCGGACGGCCAAATCAGTCCTCGCCATCTGGGTCCTCCCCGAATTCCTCGATCAGCGCCGCCTTCGACAGCGCCTTGGCGTCGCTCTCGGACATGCCGCGAGAGACCGCGTACTCGACCCACACGGCCTTGTTGTCGTGCTCGGACGGGCGGTCCGGCCCGGCCGAAGCCGGGCCGGACGCGTCGGCGGGCTCGGGTCCGCCGACGATCCGCCAGTTGTCCAACATGTCCAGGCAGGGGTCCCGCTGGTCGAGCGGGACCACCTGCCCGGTGTTGGAATTGCGGTAGACGTAGGTCACGCCACGACTCCGTGGATCAGCACGGCCCTGTTGGCGTCGAGGGTCTTGACGCCGTAGAGGCAGTCCACCGACACGATGTCCTGCTTTTTGGAGATGTCGTAATCCATCACCACTCTGACCCCAAACCCCTTGTAGCTCTCCACAGCGGCGTTTGCCGCGCCCTGCGGAAGCACCAAGGGACGGGTCACCAAAGCGAACGCGGTCCGATGAAAAGCCACTCCGATCTCGGTGTTCGGCTGTCCAGTGGACGGCGTGCCAGTCGGCGCGTCGATGTTCTGAGTCTGGTAGGCATCGTGTCCGAAAACCCGCCTGCCCAGCGAAGCCTCACGGAGACCGTCCGTGTCGCCCCTGACGTCGGCCGCATGGAACAGCGGGTCCGACAGCCAGAGCGCCTCAATCTCCGGGCCGATCACCAGGTGGCGGTCCGCCGCCGGAACGGAGCGCTGGTTGAGCACGCGCCTGGCGTCGATCGCCGTCTTCGGGTCGTCGTACGGGTGGATCACCTCGCCGGTAAGGCCCGTAGGCGTCGTCCCCGGAACGCCCACCCGCTGCACGATGTCGTTCCGCAGGCTCAGGATGTCCCGGTCGACCTTCTGGCTGATCGCCTCCATCGCCGGGTTGAGGAGCTGCGTGCCGAAGTCCTCGATTTCCAAGGTCAACTCCTCAGCGGTCACGCTGAAGGAGACGTCGGCGAAGTGATTCAGCGTGATCGGCACGCTGCCCTCGGACGCGTTCTGGATCTGGATGCCCGTCGCCCTGTCGAACTCGTTCGCCTGGAAGACGGCGGGCTTCCTCACGGAGATCGTGTCGCCGACACGCGATACGAACTCCTGCTCATAGTCACGGTGGACAAGCTGGGCCATGACACAGGTCTCGTAGAGCGTGGCCAGCGCCGCCTTGGCGATGATGCTCGGGGTCAGAAAAGTGTTAGCCATTCGGGCCTTTCACCTCTTCAGGAAGCTGATTGCGATCCCGCAATCAGCGATTAGGACGAGGCGCGCTTCTTACGCCTGGCGCGGAACTCGTCGATGGAGGGCTCGGAACTCGGCGCTCGCTCACCAGGCCCGCCGGTGAACTCACCCCCCGAGCGTGCAGGCGGCCCCGCCTGGGTGGCCGACTTGAACTTCGGGTTGTTCTCCACCGCCGTCTGGATGGTCTCGGCCAGGCCGGTGGAGAAATCATCGGCGTCCGGATCCATGTCCCGGACCGCCTTCAGGAATGACCTGGAGTCGAGCAGGGCGTCCGGGTCCGCGCCGACCTTCTGGCTGGCGCGATGAACTGCAAGCTCGATCAGGGCGCGGCGGTGCCGCTCGCGCTCCTGGTCGCGCTCCGTCGCCGTGGTGTCCCGCTCGGCCGTCAGCGTCTCGATCACCTTCTGCGGGTCGATCGGCTTCTCCTCCTCAGCCGCCAGGCCCAGGGCCTTGGCGATCTGCTGGGCGAAGTCCGTCTTGACCTGCTGGGTGATCTCCTCCTGCGACGGCCCCTGCTGGGCGGTCGCCTCGTCGGCCGTCTTCTGCGCGTCCTTCAGCTTGGACCGCCAGTCGGCCGCCTCCGAGCGGGTGTCCTTGATGAGCTTCTGCGCCCACGGCGGGAGTTGGTCCACGCGCTTGGCGTCGGGGTTGACCGTCGTATCGTCGGCCGCCGACTGCTCGGGCGGCGTGACCTCGGCCCCAGCCGGAGGGTTCTGCTCCTCCTGCTGCGGCTGGCCTTCGCCGCTTCCATCGGTGGTCGGCTCAGTGTTTTCAGGCATGACGAGATCGCCCTCCTGGAGCGTGTCGTCGGAACATGGGAAAGGCCCGCGCCTGGCGGACCCACAAAGAGCGCGTCTATGCGCCCGAGCTGTGCCGCACGTACATGCGCATCCACAGCAGCCGCAGCGCACGCTCCCGGTCATCGCCCCGCGCCGAGTACGGGCAGGCGGTCACCGGGATGCCGCGTTCGCCGGCCAGGCGGCCGAATGTGACGGCCGCTCTGCGGTCGGTCTCGGAGATGGTCATACGCCGAACTCCCTCCCAGCACCGCCCGCGCGGATCTGCTCGGCCGCCCGCCGGTCAGACTCACGTCCGAGCCACTGCGCGCGGAACTCCGTGAGCGTCAGCCGCCCGTTGTCCTGCCAGAACCGCAGCAGTTCCTCCGAGGCGTACTTGCGGGCACGCGCGGCCGGTCCGGAGAACAGCGACCGGTCGTTGATCCGAGCCGCCCGGCCCCCTGCGTTCAGCAAGACCCCGTTCGTCACCTGCTCGGCCCGCTCATGCATCTGGTCGAGCCATTCGGCGTACAGGCGGCGTACCGTCTGGTCGATGTCCTCGCCCGGTCGGCGGTCCGCCTCCAGCAGGACCCGCCGCTCCTGGCGGTCCAGCTCTGCCGGGTCCAGCCCGTGAACCTCGGCGTACGCCTCCATGTAGGAGTAGCGGCCCGAGGCGATCAGGTCCGAGAGCGCCCGATCGGCGTCGGTCTCCTCCTCTCGCCAGTTCCACGACCAGTTCTCGCGCTCGCGGGTCTGGCGCTCGATGCGGTCCAGCTCGTCGAGCACGCGGGCCATGCCCTGCTCGTCGTCGCGGTACCGCTCCATCAGCGCTGTCACGTGGTCGTCGGTCAGGTCTCCCAGGTCGTTGACCTCCGACAGCGCGGCGATCGGGTCGTCCTGTGCGGCTGGGCCGGCTGCTCTCCGGGCCGTCTCGTCGGCCTCGTCGCGGCGGCTCGTCTCCTGCTCAAGCCGGGCCAACGTCTGCTCGTCGTGGCCGAACTTGCTGGCCAGGTCGGCGAGTTGCTTGTCGGTGAGCTTGTCCAGGTCCGTGGGCGGCGCGTCGGCCTTCTCCCGGTCGGTCTTGCGCCGCAGCCCTGTTGCCTTCGTCAGGTCCTTGAGCTGCTGCTGGTAGTCGGCCGTCTTCGCGTCCGCTTTCGCGCGGGCGTCGTCGTCGAGCGCGACCGCCGCGCGCCGCTTGTTCTCCCGGACCTTCCGCTCCAGGTAGCGCTGCTGCTGCGACTCCTTGTAGCTGGTCTTCGACTGCACGACGGGTGCTGGCCTCGATACTCCGGGGAGGTAGGCGTTCAGGCTGTGCCCGCAGTTCGGGTGCAGCAGACCCGCCAGCCGCGCCTCCGCGACCGTCCCCGCAACCTGCATGAACACCTGCACTCCGGTCGCCGGGTTTTCCTCCACGCGCGTCCCGGCCGCCCCGGTCAGGGCCAGCACTTCGCCCTCCCAGCGGGCGCACCGGTCGCACGTGTACGGCAGCCGCGACACGCTGACCAGGTTGATCCCGGCGTCGCGGAGCGTGGACAGATGACCGTCCACCGCTGCTCGCGCGGTCGCCGTCCGCATGGCCATCTCGACGTAGCTGGCCATGTTCCACGTGCGGGGCGGGTTGGCCGAGTCGGTGAACCCGGTGATGCCCTGCGCGGTGAGCCGGTCGAGCGCCCGCTGCGCAGCCTCCCGCCGAGTCTCCGCGCCAATCAGTGCCCGGCTGGCCGTCTCGGCGACGACGTTGCGGAAGATGTCGTCTACCGCCCGCAGTGCTCCCTCATGCACTGACGTAACTATGCGAACGGTCTGCACGGCCAACTCGGCAACGCCCTGCCCCGCGTTGATGCCCCGGCTCGCGCCAAGGTTCTTCGCGTCCTGCAGCACCCGCTCCAGCCGCTTGCGGACCTTCCGGTCGTGGACCTGCAGCACGGCTCCGCGCACTGCGGCGTCCATACCTTCGGCCCACGTGTCGAGCACCGCCGCCTGTGCGGCCGCCGTCGACGCGGCCTGCAGCCGGCGGACGATGGACTCGGCTTCCTTGCGGAGCTGGGCCACCTCGGCGAGCCGCTTGTCCGCCCAGTCGTCGCCGTCGTCGTTGTCGAGGTCCTTGCCGACCCGCGCGGCGATGCGCTCCAGCAGCGCCGTCTCCGCGTCGGCGTACACGGCGGCGACCTTCCGCGCCTGCTCCAGGCCCTCCTCGATCGCGGTGGCTGGAGTGATGGCCATCAGTCCTCGCCGGTCGCGTCAGGAATCCACGTCTCGCCCAGCATCGCCGGGTCGGGGACGTTCAGCCCCAGCTCGTCGCGCAGCCTCTCCATCTCAGCCCGAACCTGCACATCGTCCCAGTCGGGATGCACCCAACGGATCTTCGTATCCAGGCTGACAGCTTGCGCCCTGTTCAGCATGTCCAGGGTGCGGCCCATCGACTCCGGATCCGGCATGACGCCGTCCGGCCACTCCACGGTCGCCCGCTCGGCCACAACCTTCGTCCCGAACACCGCGTGATCGACGGCCAGCATCGCCTCCGACAGCCAGGCCAAACGCGGCGTCCAGTAACCGATCTTCCGACCGCGCGTCGAGTACGACCGGTGCTTCTGCATGTGGATCTCAGTCGCCGTCCGGGCCTGCCCGTCCCCACCCTCACCGAAGCTCTGCACGGAGTATCCAGCGCCACGAACGATCTGCTCCACCAGGTGCTTCGACGTATCTGAATGCTCCTGCACGCGGATCTTGAACTGGCTGAGCGTGATCATGCCGCCGGGATTCTGCGGCGACGGCAGCATGCCGCCCAGCGGGGCATAGATCTCCCGGTCCGGGTCCCACGACGCGGCCTGCCCGCGCCCGGCCGTCGTCAGGTAGATCTCCGGGACGATGATCCGCGCCTTGCCGAGCCGCAGATCTCGCATCCAGCTCGTCCACGTCTCGTCCAGCGCATCCATGAGCGGTTCGACGCCTGCATAGTCCGAGCGGCCGATCGCCGTGCCTCGGATCGAGCGGTGCGGCCTCATGTTCGGGATGTACTCGACCAGCAGGCCACGCTCGAACCCGCTGTCGAACCCGCCATCCTCGTCCACCAGCTCGGCGAACTCGGCGGTCGCTGGGTGATCCTCCAGCGGCATCTGTCGGCCCAGGTGGTCCTCATCGCCCAGGTACAAGCCGTGGAAGACCCGACCCTGTTCGTGCTTCTCCAGGTGCCGCCACACCTCACCCGACCGGTCGTCCTCGTACACGACCCGCCAGAACGTCACTGCCTTGAGCCGGCCGTTGTGGAACTCGGGCACGGCGGCGTCCGGCGGCAGCGCGTCCACGACCGGATGGTCAGCCATCGTCGTGTCCCAGCCCACCCGCAGGTAGACGCCCCCGTACGCGGCGGCCAGTTCGGCGGCCTCCAGCAGGCTGCCGTACACGCCGGCCTCGTGCAGCACGCTGTCGAGCCGCTGCTGCCCCTTCTTGCCCTTCAGCTTCAGTGTCGGAGGCTCGCTGAACAGCAGGTCGGCGCTGGTCGCGGCGATGTCGGCGGCGAGCGGGATGTGCAGCTTCGTCGCCCGCGACTGCGCCGCCGGTGTGGGCGTCCCCCAGAAGTAGCGGACCGCCCGCCCGAGGTAGCCGCCCATGCGGCTGATCGGCCGGTCCCAGCCCTTCGGGTCCATTCCCACCATCGGCGCGGCCCGGTTGCCGCCGTACACCTGCGCCAGCTTGTCCGGGTCGCCGCCGTACCAGGCGCCGTGAGTGTCGTAGAGCCGCATCTCCTGTCGGATCGCTGGCGGCGGCCACTCCTGATTACGCTCGGGAAGCGGCATCGGCCACCCTCCTCATGTCTTCTCGATCTCCGACAGGGCGACGGCCAGTTGCGTCCAGCCATCGGCGATGGAGACCTTGGCCTCGACCATGTCCGGGTTGGGCTCGCAGTCCGCGCGCTCCAGGACAGCAGCGGCGTGAACGGCGGCTTGTCGCCAAGTGATCGTCTGGTTGCTCATCCGGCGGTCACCGGCCAGTGCCAGGTGCCTGGGGCGTCACCGGGCGCGACGTTGTACTCGTGGAAGCCACCCACCTGCCCAGGCGTGAAGACCCACAGGTGGACGTGCCAGTCGCTGTCGAGCGCGGGCACCGCGCCGATCTTGACGCCTTCCGGGTCCAGCGTGGTCGTGTCTGCCGTGACAATCGCCGCGCGCAGGGCGCAAAGGCCCTGCCTGCCGCGGTAGCGGACGATGTCGCCGGTGGCTGGGATGCGCTTCAAAGTGGCTCCTCAGATGACGGGGTTACCCGCCCGGACATGTAGAAGGTCCACCCCGGTGCGGATGGCTCTGACGATCAGTCGTGAATTGCTCGGCGTGACGTAGGCGCGGCCCCGGCCTGGTAGCCCCTCAACTACGGAGCCGGGACCGCACCTGGTGCTCAACGCACGCGGGTGGACGTGCGGAGCGGCGCACCCCTCAGCCCGCCACAGAACGGGGGTGCACGATCGGGGGTCAGTAGACCGGCTGCAGCAGCGGCAGCCAGGCCGCTTGCGTGGTGTGCAGGCCGTACCTGACGGCGTCCAGCGCGTGATCATCCAGTTTCACCGGGACGTCATCGCCCTTCTCGGCCTTCTTGTCGTCCCACGCGTACGAGCCGACTTCGTCGAGGAACCCGGACACTGAGCTGTGCACCCGCAGGTGGTCAGCACCGAGCAGGTTGGACACGGTGCGGATGCCGTCGTTGACGGAGTTGTCCCCCATCGTCGGGGTGAAGCCGTCGCGCTGAAGTTGCGTAATGAAACTCGCGGCGGACGGGTCCACCACCACCCACTGCGGCCGCACCCCGCGGGTGCCGGGGCCGTAGGTGTCGGGCAGGTTGTCCAGCCACGCGCCGAGCTTCTGGCTGTACTCGGCGTCGGTGAGTTGCTTCCGCTCGGCGCGGGAGTCCCAGCGGAACTCGCTGGCGAGGTAGATGCGCCGCTGCCCTTGGTCGTCTGGGGTGGACACGCCGATGAGGATGGCGTCGAACGGATTGACCGTGCCGTAGTCAACGCCCAGGGCCAACCACCGCTCCATGGGCGGCAGCTCAGTGACGACGTGCCGGTCCGGGTCGAACATGTCGTAGATCGCGCCCTCGGCCATGACCCAGCGGCCCTCAATGAACCGCTTGTACCACAACCCGGTGTACTCAGCCTTGAGCGCCTTGACGTACGCCGGGTCCAACGCCGTATTGTCGTCCAACCTGAAGTGCCAATGCCGCAGGTCAAGCTCGTACTTGCGGTCAAGGAACTGCCGCTTCAACCAGTGGTTCGGAGCGTCGGGGTTCGTCGTCCCGAACAGCTTGGCACCCGTGACGCTGAGCCGGGCCAAGAGCTGGTCCCAGAACTCCCGCTCGATAAGCGTGATCTCATCGACGTACGCCCCGGCGCAGGTCATACCCCTCAACCGGTTCTCCGACCGGGCGTCGTTCGACGAGATGATCTCGATGCGCCGCCCGAGGATGTTCGCGGTCGGGGCACCCCGGGTGTAGATGATCCGCCGAGCTATCGGCCCCGTAATTGCCGGGTCCTGCAGCACGTCAAAGACGTTTCTAGCGATGGTGTCGCTCGTCTTGCCTACGATCACCAACGAGCCCCCGCGCGGCGCGTTGGCGACGTACATCACCCACCGCAGCAGCGAGGCGATCGTCTTGCCTGACCGGATCGCGCCGGACCAGATGTTCAGGCGGGCCGTGGACTCGCCGATCGACCTCAACTGCTTGGGAGACAGGTTCAGCGGCGTCGGCGCCGGCGTGCTCACAGGCCGTCCCCCGACTCGATCTCGCCGATCACCTCGGCCTCGACGAGGCTGTCCGTGTCGGGGTCGGGGATGGCGTGCTTCTGCTGAATCTGGAGCAGCAAGTTGCCCAGCAGCGACGCCATGTCGCCGTCCGCGACGCCGTTGCGGTTGATGAGGTCCAGGCCCAGCAGGGTCGCCCGCCGGTTGATGCACTTGAGCGCGGTCTCGGCCGCGTTGACCTCGCCTTTCAAGACCTTCGGCCACAACGAGGCCATGATGCGGTCGAGCCGGTCGATCTCCAGCTTGAGGAGTTGCTCGCTGGCCATCTGCTCCTGCTTGGCGGCCTTCTGCAGCGCCCGGTCGATGTCCTTCGACACCGAGGCCGCGCCCGAGTAGCCCAGCCGTTCAGCGATCACGGTGGGGCTCACGCCAGCGATCCGCATCTGAACCGCCTGGTAGCGGCGCTGGGAGATCTCGACCTGGCGCGCCTTGCCGACAACCATGGGGGCCTCCAGGTCTGCTAAAGGTCGGCGTAGGCGCGCAGCGCGGCCAACACGATCTGCGCGGTGGTGGCGTTGCCGTTGCGAGCTCGGATGCGCCCGAGCAGAGCGTTCAGCTCGTCGTGCTCGGCGGCGGTCAGCGTGATGAGGAGGTCCGCCGTCAGGCCGGCCTTCGGGCGGGGCGGCGGCGCGTCGTCGTCTTCGCCGTCGTCGTCCGGGCCGTCCTCGTCGTCGTCGAGATCGATGCGCGGCCGCGACCGCTCCTCCTGGCCGTCGCCGTCGTCCGCCCGGGCGGCGCGTGGGCTCGCTGGCGTGTCGCTGACGATAGCGATACCGCTATCAATGTCCGCGAGCAGGTCGTTCAAGTCGCCATCGGACCAGCCGGTGCCGTCGAGGTCGTCTAGGCCGCGCAGCAGCTCGGACAGGACCTGATCGTCGTACCCACCGAACTCAGCCGTGCGGTTGTCCGCGAGCATGATCCGGGTGGCGGTGTCGTCGTCCACGTCGATGATCAGGACCGGCACCTGGTCCAGGCCGTTGGCCTTCGCGCCGCGCCAGCGGTGCTCACCGGCGATGATCCGCATCCGCGACTGCTGGACCAGGACCGTGCCGTAGAAGCCGTTGTTCGCGATCGACTCGGCGATCACATCCACGTCGCCCTGGTGAGGGTTGTCGGGGTGCGGTTCGAGGTCGCCGACCGGAACGATGCGATAGGCCTGGGAGACGATGGCAGGCACGGCAACCTCCAGGATTAGCTGATTGATGAGCCCACCATGTGTACAATCCCGTTCAACGACTCGGCGCACGTGATGCCGATAGCCTTCACGCCACGAAACACAGCGACACAAGCACTCGACACGCCACGTCTCAAACGATCCCGTCTTCAGCGCTGCAAATCATTCTTGCGATCACGTAACTCACGAATCTAACGATCACGCGCAAAGCAAACTCAGGATCACAGGATTTCAGGATTCAGCGATTTCAGGATCATGCGAGCACTGCCCGTCTTCGCGCCCGTGGAGACGGTTGGCCATGAGGCACTTCAGGGACTACTCCTGGAGGAGCCTCTGTCGGTGCAAGGACCTTTGATGTCTGGTTTCCCTCTATGGCTGCGTGTGATCGTCGCAGCCCTGATGGCGCTGCCGCTGACGGTTGCCGTACTGGCATTCGTTCCAGCACTCGTTTGCTCCGTTGCCCTGCCCAAGGACCGACGCGACTGGCTTCTCGAAGTGCTTGACCGCTTCGTTGAGTGGGTCAAGGCAATCTTCTCAGGTACCGGAAAGAGCGACGAGGGCAACAACTCCTGACGCAGGCTAGCCCCGCAGGCGCATCGCGCTTTACGGGGCTAGCCTGCCGGATGAGCCGAAAAGAACCCGCCCGAGAGCTCAATCGATCTCTACTACGTACGGCACATGCTCCACCGGCAGTCGGTGAATCAGCTTGCCACCCTCACCAGGTACCAGTTCCACGGTCTCGTCGTCAGGCAAATTCTGAAGCTCGCCAAGAGGGACGGGGCACGTTGGTCGCTGGAAAATGTACTGCTCCTCGATATCGAATTCTATCGAGTAGCTGCCTAGGTCTACGACCAGCGGCTCCGTTCGGACGATGGCGCTGGTCGAAGTGGACTGTGCCGAGATCATCCGGGCTCCGGCCGCCTTGATCGAAATGCTGTACCAGTCCGATGAGTAAACCCGTCCTAGCAGGAGATCCACAACGAAAGCGACGCGGTGCATCTGCTGTACGGTCAGGTCGGCGAGCGGCGGAAAAGTCACCCGCGTCAGGGTGTACTGCTGGAAGATGCGCAGTGCTCTGGCGAACTCCATCAGGTCAGCGGCACGCTGGGTAATCGGGGAGGCTCCGTCCGGCACCACTACACGATTCCCAAGTTCACCCGCCCCCTGTAGGCCGAGCACGGTCGCATTGCCGGGCAGGAGATCACGCATGAACCGTAGCGCCGAAAGCGCCCGCATCGGCGTCTTCCCGGCGAGCTCGTTGAGCACAAAGTGGAAGCCATAGCGCCTACTCATCACATTGGCCTTCACCACCATCGTGAAGATGCCTGCTTGATCCTGCGCCGTGAGGCTATAGCCTCCCTCAACTTGCCCGGCCGATCGAACCACCTTAACAAGAGGAACGCGATGGAGGACTTGGCCGCCTTCGTCCAAGAGCCGGACTTCAAGGTCAGGGAGCGAGGTATCGGGGCTGGCAAAGAAGGAGATCAGTGCTGGTCCTTCGTCAGCGAGACCGGTGGGATCGTTGAGCACCGTTACGGTTCCAGGGATGTCCTTCAGCGGGAGTCCATACTCCCAGAACTCGCGGACAGCCTCGGCCTCTGGCGACCCTGCTTCAGGCTCCAGCCGGAACTGCGCCTGGATCGGTCCGAGTTGGGCCGCGCCTTCTGTGCGGTGAAAAGCACGGATAACTACGCAACGAGTGGCATCGATTGGGTGGTACTTGACGTAGGCAAGGTTAGATGGCTGGATGAGACCAGCTTGTGGGTCTGCGAAGTCCCGTGCGGGCTCGATCGTCAGGGTATAGCGATAGAACGGATCAGTCTTTTGGAGGAGCGCCTCAATCTCTGCCACTTTGGCCAGGGCCGCGGCAGCCAGGGATCCGCCTGGGCCGACTTCCAACGGTGAGTCCCCGATGCGCATGGCTCGCTCGATGAGCTCGAAAGTACGCTCCTTGCCGTTGCCGATGAAGTAGTCGACCGCTGCCGGGTGGTGGCATGCCAGCAGTTCGAGACGAGTGAGCCCTTCCCAGGCAGTCGGGAAGACCTCGTTAGCAGTCTCCTTCTCGAACCACGATCGCTGCTCACGAGTCGGATCCCATGGCATGAGCACAGTCCAGCACTTCACGGCCATATCGGTCGCGGCGGCCTCAGCCTGAAATGCCTCGAAGGAGTGGCGTACCTGACGCTGTTGACTCGAGTCCAGTGCTTCGTAGAACTTCTTGATCTGGTACACATCCCAGCCGTCCGGCGTCCAGATCCTTACATCTATACCGCCATCGCCCTGGGAGGGGGTGATGTGTTGAGCCCCGTCGGGGTATTCGCTGAAGAGCAGGAGGGCAGCGAGGTCCTCCATATCTTGACCGCTGAGAGTTGCCCAGGGGACGCGGGTCATGGGCAGTAGCGTAACGGTGGGCCTTACTCGCCAGCAAAGGAGACAAAGCCTATCGAGCTTCGAGAAGCGCGAGGGTTTCAGTGGTTGACCCAGATCGACTCGACCGCCGGGCTCCGCACATCCGACGACGCCTGACGCACCCGGTAGTCGATCCGCCGCCACCCCGACAGCAGCTCGTCGTACAGCTGCGACCGGTACCCAGACAGGACGACCGCGCCGCGACAGGAGTTCAGCAGCTCCAGCAGGTCACGGTGCTGGTCATCGGCATCCATCTCCTTCACGTACCGGCCAGACCCGGCCGCGTTCCGCGTGCTCCGCAGGTACGGCGGGTCGAGGTAGAACGCCGTGTCCGCCGAGTCCATCCGCTGGACGAGCTCCAGGGCGTCGCACTGCTCAATGAACGCTTCCCGCAGCCGGTCCGCGTGCCAGCGCAGCGCCGCCCCGAGACGCTTCGCGGTCATCGGGTTGTTGACGCGGGTCCGGGACGTCGGCCGCCGCCATGACGCGCCGGCCTCACCGCTTCGGCTCTGGGTGCACTGGATCCACCACCGGCGCGCCCGCTCCAGGTCACTCGCTTTCGCGTCGCCGAGCTTCGCCGCCTGGTGCTCGGCGCGGGCGTACGGGGTGAGCTGGATGGAGCGCTGCAGCGCTCGGGGCTGGTCGCGCAGGGTTCGCATGAACGCGATCAGGTCGCCGTTGATGTCGTTGATCGTCTCGATCTTCGTGGGGGTCTTGGCGAAGAACACCGCCGCGGACCCGGCGAACGGCTCGCAGTACACCTCGTGCTTGGGCAGCAGCGAGGCGAGGAAGGGGGCGAGCTTGCCCTTGGCTCCGTAGTACGCGAAAGGAGGGCGCAGCGCCACGGGCGGTCCTCCTTGAGGGGCGGCCTGTACGTACCCGTACGAGTGTTCGATAATGGAAGGATGATCGTGGCACCGGGAACATGCCGAATGTGGCACGAGGACGCGCGCCCGATGCTGAGGCCGGCCACCCTGGATGAAGGCGGCCCGCAGACCAGCGTCTGGCCGCGCCGCATGATCGAGATCTTCTGCGACGACGGCGAGTGGCACATGGGCCGACTGGAGTGCTGGCACCGGGGGCGGCTCGGCTGGGAGTGCCTGATCTCGTGGGGCGGTTCGCCGTTCCACGAGTATTCAGCCTGGTTCGGCTACAGCAAGGCGGCGATCCGCCCGTATGGCGACAATATGGATCTAGCGCAGAGCGGTGACCCGTTCGTGGCGGATCACCGGCTCTCGCTTTTGTCGTTATGTCGGTGACCTGCGGAAACGTCTCAAGCCAACGCTAACAAGATCGCTATTCGGACCTATCCAAGGACACTCGGACAGACATGATCGCGCGTCAGCGTTGACCTGAGACGTGCGCACCTCGCGTGATCAGCGCACCGAATGTGCAGGAACGCGACGAATGCGAGGATTCACGCGACACCTCACCAAGACCCGGACGAGCCGATACTGCTCGGCTTGCTCTACCGGGAACCAGCACTCCCCACCCCGGGGCGCACGGGAAGCCTCTGCCGCCCGCTGGCGACAGAGGCCCCCTAGATGTGATCTGGATGTGATCTGGAGAATTCGTCTGGGGATGGGGTTAAGGGCGAGGCGTTACCTGAGTACCCACAGCCGGACTCGGGTGAATGGGTCGCCGGGGTTGCTCCACTCTAGGCACTGGTGATCTTGGCTCGACCAGACGAAATACGCGTAGTAATCCGCGTGGCAGCCCGCATAGGAGAACGAGTCGTGCCCGGTGTCTTGCCAGGTCGCAGCCTGGGCGATGCCGGTGCCGGCCAGGCAGAGGGCTGCGGTGGCGGCGAGGGTGCCGAGCGCGCGGGTTGCGGTTCGCTTGAGGCCCATGATCCTCCTTGTAACTACCTTGAGCAACTATATGACTACGTTACGTTAAATTCATGGGAAGGGATAGGGGGTCCCGCGCAAGTAACAGCGGGCCGCCCACAGCCGAAGAAGGGCCACTTCCAATGGTCTGGCTCAGAGACGACTCTGCCAGCCGAGTGGCCGTCACCAGGTCACGCCACGGACCACTGGCCAGATGGGATGTCACCTGACACCGAGGATCCTCACCAGACCCGGACGAGCCGGTACTGCTCAACATCCTCGCCATGGTCCACCCGGTACCGGCAGCCGCCGCAGACCGCCCGGTCCGTCCACGTGCCCAGGTTCACATGGCCGCAGTGATGCACCCAGGCCGACTTGTCCAGCGCGCTCGATCTCGACCTGGGCACGCGGTCCTCCTACTCCAGCAGCGACGCCACCACCTGGGAAGCGTCCTTCTCCAGCCGGTCCCGGCTGTGCACGTAGATCTCCGTCGTGGACACGTCGGCGTGATTGAGGTCGAGCTGGATCTGCCGCATCGCCACGCCGGCCTCCTGCGCCAGCGACGCGTAGGTGTGCCTGCACGAGTGCGGCGACACCTTCGACGTGATGCCCGCCTGCTTGGCGATGCGGCGCACCAGCTCGAACGCCTTGGACCTGTCCCACGAACCGCCCGTCGAGGTCGCGAACAGCGGGCCCGTCAGGTCCTGCAGCTCGACCCCTTCGCGGCGCGCTCGCTCAGCGAGGTAGACGTCCAGCGCGTGCGTCGTCTCCACCGGCAGACGCCGGGTGATCGTGTCGCCGCCCTTCACCGTGATGCGCAGCGTCCGATACCCGCGGGCGAACCCGAGGTCGTCGATCTCCGCGTTGATCGCCTCGGAGATGCGGATGCCGGTCTGCAGCAGCAGCCGGATCAGCGCCGCGGTACGCAGCCGTTCCCGGCCGTGGTCGGCGTCGGCCGCCCGGAGGAAGTCCTGCGCCTCCCCCTTGGTGAGCGCCACCGTCTCGGAGTGCTTGCGCGGGATCTTCGGCCGCCGCGTCTTCTTGAACCGGTTGGCGTCGAGGGCTTCGGTCTCGTGCAGGTACTCATACCAGGACGACACCGACGACAGCACCTGAGCGACCGTCTTCGGCTTGGGCGGCCGGCGGGCCGTCTCCTGGAACCAGCGGGAGAACACGTCGCCGTGCGGCTTGCGCGCCTCCAGCGGGTCGAGGCCGGTCTCCGCGCAGAACTCGAACCACCGCCGGATGTTCCGCTCGTACGCCTCGCGGGTGTGCGGCGAGTCGTACGACCACAGCCACGCCCGCGTCAGGTCGAGGATGATCGGCGGCAGGTCGAGCGGGAGCGCGAGGTCGCCGCGCGGCGCCTGGACCAGCTCGCCGGTCATCTTTCGCCGCCGAAGTGCTCGCACGCATCTTCGACGCTCGCGCGGATCGACAGCTTGGCGCACGCCAGCGACAGGATCGCGTCGAGGTCGTCCGCCGTGTACTCGGGGTGCGCACCGGCCCGGCGAAGCAGCTCACCGAGGACGGCCACAGTGATGGACGCCGAGCGCAGGTCGATGCCCTCGTACTGGGCGATGATGTCGCTCATTCGCTCGGAGGTGTGCTCGCGGCGGACGTGCTCGGGCTCGCCCTGGCGGAAGAGGTCGGAGTAGTCGATGCTCATCGGCCACCGCCGGGCGCGAGGTCATCGAACGCGGCGGCCGGGTGGAGCCGGTCGCTGCTGGGGTTGCTCATGGGAGCACCTTTCACGAGGGATGTGGATCACTCGTGAGGGTAGCACGCAGAGCGGAACATAACGTGAATTATGTTACAGTTTTAGCGATCATGGACTGCTCGAACAGAGCGGACATCACAACGCCTCGATCGCAATTGCGCTAACTCCAGAGCAGACAAATCCGAAAGACAATCAAATGGATGAGTGGAATCGAACCGTACGATCATCCAGGTGGCCGGCGTCGTGGCTGGGACTACCCTCGCCCTATCGGCGCTCGGCCTAGCGAACGATCAATACATATGGATGCTAATTTGGGTGAGTCTCGCGCCGCCCGGCGCTGTGTTCGTTGCCATCCGAATGATGTGGAACTCGGCACACCGGGTGGCTGTAGCGCAGGAGGAGCCGGGCGCCAGCCTGCGAGCACGTGTCGCACGAGTGAACGATGCCTTTGCGGAGGCATCTTCCCTGATGGATGATCTGCGACGAGACCTAGAAGCTCAGCAGGCCGCACGTGAAGCACTCCTTGCCCAAGCCGAGGAGCAAGCACGGTTACTGGACGTGAACCAGGAGCAAGCCGAAAAGATCCGACAGATTCTCATCGGCGAAACCAAAGCCACCATCCGCGCCGAGCGGCGTCAGCAGTGGATGTTCTTCGGCCTCGGCGTCCTCGCGTCGATCCCGGTCGGCGTCGCCATCAACCTTCTCGTCCCCTAAACAGCCACGCGGGCCGTCCTCTGATTGCCGCCCCGCGTGCGCAGCGGCGCCCCCGCCTCCTCCAGCAGCCGGTGAACGAACCCGTACGAGCGGCCCGTCGAGATCGACAGCCCCCGAATCGACTCGCCGTCGAGGTACCGGCGCTTCAGCTCCGCCTTCAGCTCCTCGCGCTCCGCGCCCGCCACCCGCTGATACTTCCGAACCATCACAGCCACCCCTGCCTGTCTCATTTCACGCTGCCGCCGCCAGCCGATCCCGCAACGCATCCCGGCCCTCCGGCGTCTCGGGCACCTCTTCGCCCCGCCAGATACAGCCCTCGATCGTCGCCAGATCAGCGAAGTCATACACGACCTCGCGGCCCGACTTGCCCAGCACCCGCACGCCATACCTGCGCGCCCACTGCCGGATCGTCACCGCCTCCCGGCCCAGCCGGACAGCAGCGGTCTTCGCCGTCGCAGGGGACACCAACACCCCCCGAACAGCGGAAAGCCCTCGAACCATGATCGGTCCGAGGGCACAAGTCTCTCCGTCGCCCGGAAGTGTTACACAGCCGCACCAGTCAGCGCAAGCCGACAGCGGTACCGCTGTTAGCGGGCCGCCTCCTGCTCCACCCGCCCCGACGCCTCCCGCTCCGAAACGTGCGTCCCACACGTGGCGCACACGTAGAAGCCCGCCTTCACGTCCCAGTGGAACCGCCGCTCTCCACACCGGCACCGCGCCGGCGTCCACGAAGGCGGCTCATCCCCCACCATCCGTTCGAGCACCGTCCGCCACGACAGGACGAAGTCCACCAGGCCCACCAGGTCCTCCCGAACGAGGACGCTCTCCAGGCGGCCCGACTCCGACAGCCAGCCCACCGCCCGCGACCGAGCAACCGCCGACCGGACCCCGCCCAGACGAGGCCCCGCACCCAGCCATTCCCGCGCCCGATCCTCGAAGTCGAGCAGCCCGCCCGTCAGCTTCTCCAGCAGCTCCCCCACCGGCGACACCGCAGGCTTCGGCCTCGACCCCGACACCCTCGACCACTTCGACGGCGGCCGGAACCCATCCGCCTCCCGAGCGAGCTGCGCAGCGAACCCATCCACCTCCAACAGCGCCGCCCGCACCGACGCCGTACACCGACCACACACCAGCGGAACCCCAGACCGCCACCGAACCTCCGGAACCTCCGGCTCCAGCGGCGGCTCCCCCACCTCGCCCTTCCTCACCCACTCGTCCACCAGATCCGCATGCTCATCACGAGCCGCCTCGAAAGCAGCCCACGCCCGCCGCGACCTCGCATTACACGGACCCACACACGCGCCCGACACCACCGACACCCTAGAAGCAAGACCAGACACGGCACCCCCCGACCCCGAGACGAAACGCCCACAAGGCTACAAGATCAAATTCTTTTCGCAGACACCAAGCCAACTACAGCCCTGGCCGGCCCGCATCCGGGGCCCCGGGGGGCATGCGAAAGCGCCGAACCGCGCGATGCGGTCCGGCGCTGATAGGCGCGATGCGCGCTACGCGTTCGCCTTTACGTGTTCGTGCAACCTGCGGGCGCGGTCCGCGTCGCGCTCGACGTCGTGCCACGAGCCGCGCTGCACATGAGAGCGAATAGCCTGCAACAGGAGCAGGGCCGCGCCGATGTACTGGCCCGACTCCTCCTTGCCCTCCTCTATGGCGCGGTTCTCGGCGCGGACGAACTCCGATGATGTCCACGACACGCGGACGTACCCGGCGTCATTGATGCTCACGGTCGCGTCGACGTACACGAGGTATCGCGCGAGCACTGCGGCGCACGCCTCCACAGCCTTCCGCGCGGTCCGCGCGTACTCGCGCCGCTGCGCTTCACGGCTGCTCAACTCCACGCTCGGCAGGCTCGCCGTGATCCGGGCAAGCCCATCCGTGGCCAGGACGTATCCCGACCAAGGCGCGCGCGGGGCAAGTCCGGCGACCAGCCACACGCGGTTACGGTAGCGGGCAATGTGCCCGGTGTAGATCACGGTGCTCCCGACCGGGAGGTAAGCGGCTAGGGCGTCCGCTGCCTCCTTGCCGATCTTGACTGCGCCGCTCTGCAACATGCCGCCCAACTCGCACGGAACGCCTTCCGTCTGGCACTTCCGGCATGTGGCCTGATGATCGGTCGCGCTGCGGTGCGCGTTCATGGCGTGGTCTCGGGCGTTCTCGGCCTGGTCGCGGGTGACGGTGAACATGGGGCTCCCTGTGGCGTTGCGGCGTTGGTAGGTGAAGGGCGGGGCGGGCGCGCCCGTGGTGGCGACACGGGCGCGCCCGGTGCTGCTAGGCGTCGGCCTTCTCCGCGGCCTTGACCTCGGACTCAGCGGTCAGAAGCCGGATGATCTCCTGAACCCGATCGAACGACAGGCCACGGTCTTCCATGACCTCCGCGTACGTCTCTTCGTTGTGGTCGGCCTTGAACTTCTCGGCGAACTTCCACACGAGCCGCACGGCGGCCGTGTCGGCGGTGACCTTCGCGGCGGCCTTCCTGCGGGCGTCGATCTCCTTGCGGTACTCGGCCATTTCGGGAAGCTCCGCCAGAAGGTTCTGAACCTTGGGGGCGCTGGTGCCGGGCACCATGCCCAGAGAGGCGATAGTCGCGGGCTTGAACCCAAGCTGAGCGGCAACACGCATGCCGATCAGGGCATAGCTCGTGAACTTGATGGCGTTCTTGCCAGCGCCAAGGGTGGCGACGTACTCAGCGGGAACGTCCTTCAGGTCATCGCCGGTGATGATCCGCTCTGCGACGCTGCCCTCAGAGGTGGCATCGGCCAGCTCGTCAAGGCGGCCGGAAGCGGCGAGACCGATCACGGTTACGCCGGTCGGGCGGGAGACGCCCTGACGGGAAAACGTGGCCTTGTGGGCGACGGTCACGCGCTCGATGGCGTCGAAGATCTCGGCGGGGTTGATGCTGATCTGCACGGGTCTTGCCTTTCGTGGTGTTGGGTGCCCGCCCGGACGGTCCGGGCGGGCGGGCTGGTTAGAGCTGCTGTGTGTCGTCGATGTCGGTGCCGCTTTTAACGTGCTGATCAGCGGTTTCGCTGATCTGCCTGCGCTTGCGGCGTCGCCACCTGATCAGCAGTCCGAGCGAGGCGGCTCCGACTGCCAGCAGGGCGGCGGCCCATGCGGACCACACGGTCACGGGGTCGCCGGTGGCGGTGTTCGCCGCGTCGATCTTGCCGGGTTCCGCCGTATCGGCCGTTCTGGGGTCGCCCTGGTCGCCCTTGGGTCCGGGCGATCCGGGCTTGCCGGACGGTCCGGCGGTTCCGTCCCGTCCGGCGGGCCCTGCGGCTCCGGTCGGTCCGGGCTCGCCGGTACCGGCAGGGCCGGACGGTCCGGCGCTCCCCGTGGGTCCGGGTTCTCCCTGCGGTCCGGTCGGTCCGGTGTCGCCCTGGGGGCCGGACGGTCCGGGCTCGCCCTGCGGTCCGGGCTCGCCCGTCTCGCCCTGCTTGCCCTGGGGGCCGGTCGGTCCGGTGTCACCCTGCGGCCCCGCGTCTCCCTTGTCGCCCTTCGGTCCGGGGACCGGGACGGCGGTGACGGTGGCGGTGGGGCCGGGGCTTCCCTGGGGTCCGGGCGGGCCGGACGGACCGGGGTTGCCCTGGGTGCCGGTCTCGCCCTGGGGTCCGGGCGGACCAGACGCGCCCGGCTCGCCCTGCGGCCCCTGGGTTCCCTGGGGTCCGGGGGGTCCGGGCGGACCGCTCACGGTCACTGTGGTGACAGGGTCGGCGGCGACCAGCGTTGCCGTGGTCACACCGCCCCCTGCCAGCGTGTTTGCGAGTAGGAGCGTGGCGGCTGCACCTGCGGCCAGCCACGCGGCCCGTTCGCTTGTTCGTATCTGCACATGACAAACAGTAGGGCAGTAATGACTTTGAAGAGGGCGATTCTCGATAACGGTTTTCTGGCGAATTCATAACGGTCACATCACGGTCCGAGAGCGGATCGGGACGCGAACCGAACGGGCGTCCGACTGATTGTCAGCATGACTGATCGTCTACATTGGCATCGATTCGCCTGGTTCGCCGCCGGGCGACCAGCCATTCACCCCCGGCTTGGATTTTCGAGTCTCGATCTTGCTAGAACGCTCTCAGGTCGACGCTAAGGTGATCACTTCCCGAGAGGTACTCCATGTACCTACCGAGCGGTGATCGTCGCTCAGCGTCGCCCTCAGAGACGCACAGGATGCGTCTTGTGTCCCCTAGTGCGTCAGACGCGTCACAAAGCATCTCCCGAGACATGCGAAAACCCATCAGCGACGAGGAGGTGGCTCAGCCTCGTTCTGATGGGTTTCCGGCGCGTTTTGGCCGCTCTTAGGCCTGTTTCCGCGTGATTCCGGCAGTCCGCCTCGTGGGCGTGTTCTGTGTTTGTGCTGGTAGACGGCTTGCGGGGTGTCTCGTTATCCGCCAACCAGCTCCTCACGCGTCGGGTATGGCCTTGGCGTCGGCCGCGCATCCGATGCAGGGCAGCGACGACCAGTGCAGGTCACACCGGCGGGCGGTGCGCGTGGTGCGCGCTGCCTTCGCCTGCTGCTGGACCTCCTGGTCGTGCGTCGTCTCAAGCCAGGTGCGCAGGTCTGCCGCTGGGATGCCTGCGACGTAGATGTGCAGCGGCTTGCGGACGCGGTTCTCACGGGCGATGACCTGGGCGACGCGCTCGGCCTCGTCGAGCGGCACTCCGATGCGCTTGGTGATGACCCGGGCGGCGCGGCTGGCCGCCGGGGTGTTCTTCTCCTCCTTGCTGATCTTGTCGTCGTCTTCCGGTCGATGGACGGCGGCCGGTCGGCTCGGTTCCTCCTCAACCCCGTACGGAGATGAAGAGGATTGAGAGTGAGGAGTGGAGAGAGGATTGGGGGGAAGTCCAGACTTCCCCCTTTTGGTCCCAAACTTCCCCTTTTGCGGCCCAGACTTCCCCCTTTCGGTCCCGGAAACGGGGAAGCCAGGACTTCCCCCTTTTCCACCGATCTCCCGGTCGTCCACAGCGTCATCCACAGGAGAAACGGGGAAGTCTGGACTTCCCCGTTTCCGGTCGTGCGGCACCGATACGGGGAAGTCCGAAGGGCCCGCTTCGAGCTCCAGGTCGAGCGGACGCGGCGGCTGCCCAGGCAAGTACCCGGGCATCGGAGGAATGTAGAACACGGTCGCCTTCCGGCGCCCGCCCCCCGTTTCGAGCACGACGAGCAGCCCAGCCTCGACCAGCCGCTCCCGCATCGGCTTGACCGACCGCACGTCGATCCTCGCCCAGTGCGCGATCTCCTCACGGGTCAGCCAGCCGGTACGAGTCGCGTCGTTGATCCGCCGAGCGATGGCGATCAGCGCGAGCAGATCCCTCGGCGGGGTCGCTTTCGGCGCGTTGATCGCCACCTCGTCGGCCAACTTGTAACCCATCAGGCCCCTTACGTGCTGGTTTTCCAAGGGAGCCGCCGAGGGAAGAGGCGTCCCGCAACGATAGCGGTACCGCTTTTAGCTTTCATCCGGCTCGTGGTGGCCGCCCGGTCACGTCGTAGGTCTGCCGCCGGCCGGGGTCGGACAGGACGTGGTACGCCTCCCCCACCTCCTGGAACCGACCGGCCGCCTCCGGGTCGGGGTTGACGTCGGGGTGGAGCTGGCGGGCCAGTCTGCGGTATGCCTTCTTGATGTCGTCCGGGGTCGCTGTGCTGGCGACGCCGAGCAGGTCATACAGCCGCCGGGCCGGGGCGTGTCTGCGCGGGGGCCGCGGTGGCGGCGGGGTCTGGACGCGCGGTCGTCCGGTGCAGGTGGCGGCGTGAGGCATCATCCGCTTCTCCCACGGGGCGATCGGCTCGTCCTCGGTGATGCGCCGTGACCGGAGCACCCTGTGGACGTCCCTCCACACGGCGGTGTTGCCAGCCGGGTGCGGGGTGGGGTCCACAGTGAGCTGGGCGCCGCTCTCTGCGCGGGTCCGCCGAACCTGCGTGCCGCAGGGGCATCGTGGTCTTGCTGCCCTGGCACGGCTTGAGGTCAGAAAGAGACAGCATCCTGCCCCTCCGTGTCCTGGCCGGACAGTTCGATCACGCGGTGCCTCCGTTGTACCGGGCGAACACGGCGTTGATGGCGTCGAGTTCCGTTTTCACCTGGTCGCGGTCGGCCTTCATCTCGTCCAGTTCGACGAGGAGTCCAGCGTGGGCGGCGCGGGCCTGGTCGCGCTCGGTGCGGGCCTCGTCCCGTTCGCGGATCGCCTGGTCCCGCTCGCCCTCGGTCCGCTGGATGGCCTGCTCGAACCCGAGGAGTGCACGTAGTGCGGGGCCTGCGGTGGTCGGCGGCGCGGTCTCAACTGCCGGGGCGGATGCCGGGGGCGTCTTCGCGCTGGTCTTCCGCTCGGGTGCCTTCGCCCCGGCCGCGGCCGCGACGGTGCGGGGATCGGGCTTCGGCGTGGTCTTGGTGATGGTGAGTCCGCCGTCGTTCCACTCCAGCGCGATCCACCAGACGGGCGGGTTGGCGCGGGGCCGGTGACAGCGGGTGTGCTCGGTCCGGTTGAGGTACTGCCGGACGTCCTTCTCGTGCAGGGTGTCCCAGTCGGGGCAGGCGGCCTTGATGATGTCGGCGAGCGCGCCGCACCACTGCACGCCGACGACGCCGCCGTTGGTCAGCGGCTTGTCTCCCTGCTTTTGCGCCGCTTCGCGTAGCAGCCCCCACAGGGCTTCGGCGTCGGCAGCGATGTCGCGCGGCTGGGTCCGGGTGACGTGGGCGGTGTCGCCGATCGTCGGCACGTCGGTGTCTCCTTCGATGGTGGCGGTGGTGTTCTTGGTGAGGTGCCGGATGACTTCGTCCTTGCGGGCGTGCAGTATCTCGGCGAATGGCTGGGCGTCGACGGGGCCAGGGGTGTAGAGGACTCCGCCGGACACGTACGGCTTCAGGCCGTTGGAGAAGGCGGCGGCGAGGAGCGCTTCGACGCTCCACCAGGTCTCACGGGGCACAGTGTCGGCTTTCTGGGTGGCCTGGTCGGTGGCGGCGACCATGGGTGACGGCTTGGTGGGGTGGTCGTTCAGCAGGGAGCGGATCTTGGTCTTGTAGTTGTCGAGGCCGCGGCCCATGGCCTGCAGCGGGAGTTCGCCGGTGCGGCCGTTGTTGGGGTTGGTGATCAGCCACTTGCCGTTGGCGAGCTGCATCGTGAAGCCGAGACGTTCGGTCTCGGCTTCGACGAGCTTCTTGACGTCGGATTTGCTGGTCATGTGGCGGGCCTCCTCCACAGGCGCATGCGTAGGTCCACCTCGGTTGCGGGCATATCGGTCCTTTCGATGGCGGCCAAGTTCACGGGCTCGTCGATGATCACGAGAGAGGCGCGCTGGCCCCGAAGGGTCCGGCGCGCTTTCATGCGCTGCTTGATCTGGTCTTGGGTCGGTGGGGTCCAGCCGTGCCAGCCCGCCGAGCGGGACCACCGCTGGAAGTGGTCGCGCTGCGCGAGGCCGCACCAGCGGCATCCGGACGGCTGTGCCAGCACCAGCTCAGTCATGGCCGCGCCGCACCTGACGCCGTTCCCGCCGCGACATGTACAGCTGAATGCCGTACGCGCCGCCGCGGCGGTGGGCGATCCACTCGGCTTCGACGTGGCCGCCGGGCTCGACGCCGACCGTGCGGACGGTCTCGACGAATTCCGTCATGGACATGGGGAACATGTGGCTCTCGTCGTCAAGCCACACGACGTAGCCGGCGGCGCGTCCGCGCGCGAACTGGCCGAGCTGGAGTCGTGCGGTGAACGGCTCCGGTGCGCGCCACACGATCTCCCCTTCCGGGGTCCATGCGGCGCGCAGGAGGTTGCCGAACTCGTCGAACGGCACCAACGCCTTGTCGTCGTCGAGGTCATCGGCCATCGCCGTCTCCCCTGCCGATCTGGGCCAGGGCCTGGCGGGCGATGGCTGGACCGTGGAGCCCGCTCGGCGGTGCGGGGGGCGCGGGCTTGACGGTTGGCGGGATGTGGTCCCAGCCGTTGGCGCGGAGCCAGACGATGAACTCGAACGCGAAGTCCGTAGTGCTGTCCCGTTCCTCGGGGTCGGTGCGGTCACGGTCATAGATGCGTTGTGTCAGCGCTTCCATCGCCTTTGCTGCTGCCTTGGTCAGCATGGGGTTCTCCTTTCTCGTGCTGCTTTGCGTTGCAGGCGGCGCCGGTAGGCGCTGCGCTCGTCTTCGTCGAGGCTTCCGGCGACGCCGTATTGCGCTGCGCTGGCCTGCAGATGGAAGTCCAGGCATTCGGTCAGGACGGGGCAGGCGCGGCAGAACTGCTTGGCCCGCTCGATGCGGGCTTTCTTCTGCTTGGGGGTTTCGCGGGGTTCGCCTTCGCCTGGGCCGAAGAACAGGGCGAGGTCCTGTCCCCGGCATGCGGCTCGGTTCCGCCACCCCTTTTGGCTGGGCATCAGCGCCTCCGCCCGGTGAGCCCCATTTCGCGGGCGGCGGCGCTGTACCGTTCGACCTGGCGCAGCGACATCCGTGTCTCGGCGGCGATCTGCTGCAGCGTCTTGCCGTTGTTGATCAGCGCTGCGACGCGTTCGGCCTTGGCTACGCTTCTCGGCGTGACGGGGATCCAGGCCGGCCCGGACTCGGGCCGGATGACTCGGTATCCCGCGTTGCCGAGCGCGTCGAGGATGTCTGTGGCGTTGGGGGCGGCGGACGTGAGGGCGTCGGTGATGACCTCGGTCGCCGTGTCGCTCATGGGTGTTGCTCCTGCTTGTCCGCTTGATTGCGGTACCACTGTCGGCTCATGCTGTCTCGCGCAGCTTGGCGAGATTGAGCTCTGCCCGGTTCAGGAGGCGTTCCAAGGCTTCCCAGTTGGTGCCGAGCCGTTCAGCGAGTCGTTCCCCGTCGATTTGCTGCGTGTGCGGGTTGATGGGCGGGTCGGTGGCGAGGATGAACCGGGCGTCCTCCAGGAGTGCCTGGGTGTTCCGCATGAGGCGGGCCCCGTCGAGGGTGCCTCGCTTCTTGAGCAGCTTGAGGTGGGTGTCGCACAGCAGGCGTTCGTCCTTCGACCCGTTGATGCAGGTCGGGTAGGAGCAGCGAACGACTTGCCACGGCTTGGCCTCGGGGTCGTCGATAGCATCGGCCCATGCAGCGGCCGGATACCAGCCGCTGGTGGCCGCCTGCTTGCGCAGGGTCGTCACAACGGTCTTGCGGCAGTGCGCGTACGGGTCGAGCTGGATCAGTTCGTCGTACGTTCGCCGGAGCAGACGGGCAGTTCGTAGGACGACTGTGGTTCTTTCACCGCGGCGAAGCTGCTTGAGGCCATCCCAGGCAGCATCCATCTGGGCAGCCACGTGCCGCACGGGCCACCCCTCGACCGATAGGGCACGCATCCGCCGCATAGATCCGGTGGCGTTGACCAGGCAGTTGTCCGGAAGGTCGTCCACGGTGACGGTGAGAAGCGCTTCGGCCGTGTGCGCCCCAACCCGTGCCGGTGGCGGAAGCTGCCGAGTTGCGCTGCCTACGGCGAGGTGCCTCACCGTCGTGTGCGAGACTCCCGCAAGCTCGGCGATCGCCTCGTAGCTGACCAGCCAAATCCGGTGCAGTTCCCGGACGTGCTGGCGCGCCTCCTTCGCATCGACGAGCCCGCGCCAGGTGCCGTCCTTCTTCCCCTTGTCGCGCTTCTGCCAATAGCGACGTCGGGCTTCGGCGTACAGATCGCGCGTCACTGGGCCACCTCCGGCCACGTCAGCTTGTTCAGCGCGGCCCGGTGCGCCTTCGGCATGTCAGCCAGGGGGTGCCCGAGGTGGTCGGCACCGAGCGCGGCGAGCACCGCGGCCTCGGCCATGTTGTCGTCGCCGTCGGTGACGAACATCGGCAGGCGGCGAGCGATGGAATCGACGACCTGGGGCTTGGTGCCGCTGCCCTTGCCGAGCGCGTACGTCTTCAGCGTGGCCTGCGGCACCTCGACGATGGGCACTCCGGCGTCCGCGATGATGCCCATCGTCCGGTAGTAGAGGTACGAGCGCTCACCGGCGCCGCCGCGGCCCCCGTCCTGCCGGTTGAACACCAGCTTCTCGACGAGGACGAGGTGGGCGTGCTCGGCTCTGCTGAGCACGATGATGCGGCTGGCCAGGTCGTTGAGCGTCCGGTACTTGGTGCGCAGGGGCATGTTGGTGATGCCGTCGCGGCCGACCTTCTCGCACCATCCGAGGCCGTTGGCCATTCCGGTGGCGGTGAGGGAGAGGTCGAGGCCGACGACGTGGAAGGGGATCACGGTTTCCATTCCTTCGGGGTTCTGAGGACCTTGTGCAGGTCGTGGTCAAGGAAGAAGTCGGACCACAAGGCGGGGTTGGCGGCGACTTGCTCAGCCGGCCGGGCCGCCCGCTGGTCGCGGTTGCCTCGGAGGCGTAGCCGCTCAGCGCGGTGGGCGAGCACCGCCAGAACGAGCACCCCGGCGGCGGCCAGCACGCAGAGCGCGCCGATCGCCGCCAGGACGTCTCTCACGTGGTGCCGCCCTCGCGGGCGCCGAGCTGGGTGCGTAGCGCGGTTTTCTCTGCGGCGGTGGCGAGCAGGTCTCGCTCGGCCGACTCGGCGCGCTGTGCGGCGGCGTTCAGCTCCAGGTTCAGCTTGTACGCCAGTTCGGACGCGGTCTCGTACTGGGCGCGCAGTGCGTTCATCTCGGTCTGGGTGTCCTGCCGCATCATCTCCGCGCCGACGATCAAGCCGAACATGATCGCGGCGAGCAGGCCGGCGGGTACGAGGATGAGCGCCATCACACCGCCGAAGACGATCAGGCCGCCGGAGAATGCGATGGCCACGCCGAGCATGAGGTGCTTCTGGTACGGCTCAACCTTGATCTCGATCGTCACTTCGTGACCTCGCCCTCGATGCTGAGAATGTTCGGGTAGGACGAGGTGGCCGGGACGCGCCAGCCGTTGACTTGGACGCGGTAGGTGCGGCCTTCCTTCAGCTCGCCGTACAGGGTGGAGGAGTCGAACTTGAGGGACAGCCAGGCGTCGGTGTTCTCGTACACGTGGCCGTCTCGGTCCCAGATGAGGTAGCGGCACGTCTTGGAGCTGTCGCAGACCCGCTCCTTGTCCTCAACGGTGATCGTCTCGTCGCGGGCGGTGGACAGCTTGAACAAGCCGACTGCGAGGAAGATGAGTGCGCCGAGGACGAGGATGCCGCAGCCCCACAGACCGGTGTTGTCGTTGTAGCGGTTCATCGGCCACCGCCCTGCAGGGCGGCGTCGATGCGCGCCTGCTGGTCGGCGGGGACGTGCGGCCGGGTCATCTCGGTGATGAGCTTGGTCGCGGGCCGGCCCGCGAAGTGCTCCCCCTCGCTCGGCTTGTCCCTGCGGAGCGCGTCCATGGTGAAGGGCGGCACCTCGACGTTGTGCGCGCGGAGCGCGGTGACGAGGGATTCGACGTCGGGCAGCTCGCATGGGGTGTATCCGATCCAAAAGACCTCGACGTCCTCCTCGACGTCCTCCTCGTCGCCGAGGGCCGGACGGTCGAACGCGGTGGCCCAGAAGGTCGCGAGGGGGGCGTCCCAGCCGACCGAGATAACACGACCCTCGGGTGATTCGGAGGCGTTGGGGATGGTGTAGCGGCTCATGATCTTCCTTAGTGGTCGGTGTCGGCGCGAGCCTGGAGGACCGCGATGCCGTCAGGGGACTTGGCCAGTTCGTACGCGGCGGCGTAGTCCGGGAGCCCGGCGGCGAGCCGAGCACGGTTGGGTGCGTCAGCGGCGTCGAACGCCTGGAGGAGCTTCTGGACGAAGGTGTTGCCGGGCCAGCCGCCGCAGCCGAGGTGAAAGAGGATGTGGGCGGCGATCTCCTGGGTGATGTGCGGGTCCCTGTGCATGCGGACTCCCGTGGCTGTGGTGCCGGGCACGATGTTGAGGTCAGGTGGTGGCGTTCTCGCGGGCGTACCGGTCGTTGTCGAGCTTCTGCAGCGCGGCCACGATGTCGCCGCGCCAGCCGACGACGGCCTTGGACAGCTCGTCGGCGATGTGCACGGCCTCCAGAAGGGCGGCCCGGTCGTGCAGCGCGACGGGGTAGCGGCGGCTACCCATCGCGAGGACGGTCTCCTGATCGGCCAGCCGGTGCTCGATCGTGGCGGGGGTGACGTCGTCGTAATCGACGGTGATGGACTTCATCGGGCGCTCCTCGGGGGCGGACCCGGCGTCGGTAGGCGCGACGCCGGGCCTGGTTGGTTAGGCGAAGTAGTCGGGCTTCAGCGGGGCGTACGGGTCTTCCGCCTCGTCGCCGTGCCAGGCGTTGGCGAGGTGGACGAGGATGACCCATGCGGCGTCGTGGACCGTGCGGGCCAACGGCGTTCCGAGACGGGCGGCTTGGGACAAGCCCTGGTGCACGTCGCGGATCCGCTCTAGGCGCTCCCGCTGCTCGTCGAGCTGGTGGCGGACCTGCTCGTAGTCCTCGCGGACCGTGGGCTCGGGCACGTACTCGACGAGCAGCCCGAACGCCTTGCAGAGCAGGCAGTTGCGGCGGTTGTCGCAGCCTCCTGCGTGCTTCGCGATCTCGGCGAAGAGGGTGACGCGCCGCTCGCGCTCGCGCTTGAGCCGGGTGAGCCGGTCAGCGCGCAGCGCGGCCCGTTGGTCGTTGGTCAGGCGCATCACTGACCGCCGCCCGGCGTGACTTCTCCGTCGCTGAGCTTCTGCAGGAACGCTGCCAGATCAGCATTGTGAGCCTCGCTGACTGGCTTCTCCATGTGCTGCTCGAACGCGGCAGAGAGCTGCTGGTTGTTGCCGCCGAGGTCGGTCCAGACGTTGACGATGCGCTGCTGCAGGTCCTTGCGGCGGGCGGCGGCCTGCTGCATGAGCAGCTTGATCCCGGTGTCCACCCGTTCGGCGTTGAGGTCCTTCGTCGAAGTGACGGTGACGCCCATGTGCTCGGCGATCCAGGCGAATCGGGCCTCGTCGTTCGTCGCGGCCGAGCCCTTGCCGGTGTGGCCCGTGACGCCGGCCTCGCCGAACCAGACGCCGAGGTCGCGCAGCGCCTTGGCGGTGGGCTTCGGCTGCTCCTCGTCCTCGACGACCACCGCGTCCACGATGTCGTCGCCGTCGTCGGCCGCCGCCGCGGTGTTCTGCGCGCGGGCGGCCTCGAGGAGCGCTTCGGCACGCTCGGACGCCTTGCGCGGTTCGTTCGCGATCGGGCCTGCTGCGGGTTGGCCGAGCTTGTCGGCGAAGTCCTGGAGTTGCTGCAGGGTCGCGGCCTTCATCGTGGTGCCGGTGCGGTCGCGGAACGCAGTGTGGAGCTGGCTCGTCGTGCCCGCCCACGCGGTCATGATGTGCTGGCGGATGCGGTCGGCTTCAGGGTCGCTCGCCGCAGCCGCCATCACTCCTGCCCACGCGTCGTCTTGCTCTCCGGGCGGTGAGGCTGCCGGAGGCTCCTCGCGCGGGCCCTTGGTCTCGTCTGGCGGCGTAGCGGCTGGGGCGGGTTGTCCCTGCGATGTGTTCTTGTCCTGCTGCGGGGGGAAGGTGGCGACGCGCGCCTTGGCTGCGGCTACCACTTCCTGCTCCCTGCCCGCCCAGGTCTGGTCGAGTTTGGACGTCCTCCAGATCGCCTCGACCGCATCTCGGTCCGGGGCGGCCTCGATCATCGCGAGGTAGTCGGTCGCGGGCGCGGCCTCGATGGCCCGCTGGCCGCCGCCGCGGCCCAGCTCGGCGCGGCGCGCGACCTCGCCCGACATCAGTTCGTCGAAGCCGATGCCCTCGATCGTCAGGCCGGGCACCATGTACGTCGTGGCCTTGACCACGTTGTCCTTCGGGTCGAGGAACGAGCCGGTGCGCTCGGCCACGTACAGCCAGGCGTCCACGTACGTCCCTGCGTGGGCCAGGAACTCGGCGGCGTTCGGCAGCTCGGCTGCAGCGTTGCCGCCCTTGCTGTCCAGCCGCCACAGGCCCAGGCTGGGCACTTCCTTGAAGAAGACGCCGAGTCGGGTGTGCGGCTTGCACGGCCGCCTCTTGAGTTCGACGTCCGCCCCGCAGAGGCACGGGCCGACGAACGGAGCCTGCATCGCGACGCCGGTGCAGCGGCGGATGCACAGCTTGCCGTCCCAGAGCTCCATGTTCTGGCTCAGTCCGTTGGGCGGGACGATGACGGGGATGCGCTGTGCGTTGGTGATGACCTCGAACTGCGGGCCCTGCGGCGACTTCCACGGCTTGACCTCGCCGCCGTACTTCTCGGCGACGCCCCGGATCATGTCCTCGGACGGCGACGTGAACCGGAACGTGTCGATCTTGCTGGGGTACTCCTTGCCGTTCCGGCTGATCTTCTTGATGCCGAGGCGGATCCGGCCGTCCTGCCAGTGGCGGCGCTGCAGTACGGAGGGGTCGATGGGCATCAGGCGGCGTCCTTCCTGGTGGTGGTCTTGCTCGGGGGCTGGATGGGCTTGTAGCCGCGCAGTTCGAGCCCGTGGACGTAGTGCGCGAGCGGGAGCAGTCCGCAGAACGCGGTGAACGCGTCCGCGTCGGCCGGGAGCGGCACGAAGCCGTAGCCGTCCGTGCGGAGGTTGAGAATCGCCGCGCCCGCGAACTCGGGCACGATGAACTCGTGGCTGTCGTCGTGGTCGTCGGTCTCGCCGTATCTGCACGACGGCGGGCACACCAGGGCGACCTCCGCGTTCCGCAGCGCGGCGAGCTGCAGCACGTAGTCCTCGTAGACGGCGCTGGCTGGCTTGGTCAGCGAGGTCTTCATGTCGATGAGCCACAGCCCGGACGGGGTGGGGAGCGGGTCGGCCGGAACCGCGCGCGGCTTGAACTTCGAGATGATCGGCGACGTCGGGCCGGGGAACCGCAGGTTGGCCCAGATGTCGCTCGTGCCCCCGTAGGGGATCGTGCGGTTCAGTACGGTGCACTCAGCCGCCACGATGTCGCGGCGCAGGTCCACTCCGAAGTCGGCGAGGAACTGCCTGTAGGACTCGACGAACGGTTCGGCTTCCTCGTCGGGGATGTACGCCTTGCCGAGGTTGATCGCTTCGCCGATGGCGTGGACGCGAGAACCGAGGTCGGCCTTCTTGTCCCACTGGACTCGGTACTGCGCCTTGGCCAGCTTGATGAACGCTTCCATGTCGTCGGGGTCGGCGGCCGCGCGGTTAGCGGCGGGGAGGTTGTCCATCAGCCAGATCGCGGTGTCCCTTGCGGCGGCCGGGGCCAGCGCCTCGATCATGTGCTGGTCGATGGCGTTAGTGACGGAGATCTTCATCCGGTTGGGGTCGTCCGGGCTGAGCATCGGGTCGCAGTAGTAGCGGCCTGCGCTGGTGGGGACGGCGTGGCTCGGGTCGTACTCGTCGCGCTCGTCCTCGCGGATGGTGATGCTCACGCACCACCGCCGAGGTGCCCGTCATAGTCGGCCTGGCCGAACCAGCCGAACCGGTATTCGTCCTCGGTCATCGGGTCGAGGGCGGGTCCGCCGCGGTAGCTCGGCTGGCTTGGCGTGGGCTGGGGGTTATTGGTCTTGCGAGCGACGAGGTAGGCGGTCAGCTCCGCGTGTGTGGGGAGCGCAGGGCTCGGTGGGGTCACTGGGGGTCCTCTTCGTATTCGGCGGCCAGAAGCTTTCGGCCGGTCTCCTCGACGAGCTGGTAGGCGGCGTCGTAGTCGCCGAGGACGTCGGCGAGCAGACGAGTGAGCGCGGACTTGGCGTCGTAGTTCCAGTGCTCGGCAGCTTTTGTGGCGATGAGCTGCGCCAGGTCGTCGGGAGGCGGCGCTTGCGTGGCGTTGGTCATGCTGATTGCGGCACCGCTGTTAGCGGGGAACGTACTGGACATGGACGAGGACGGCCTTGCCGCCGCCGTCCTTGGTGATGGTGCGGGTGCGGGCGTGGAACGTTCCGCTGTCGTCGTTGCGGAAGCCGCGGTAGCCGTTTTTGACGGCGTTGTACAGGCGGTTGGCGTCACGCCTGCCCTCGGGGGTGTCGGGAGTTTCTGCGACGACAGCCCATCGGTTGGGGTTCTTCTGAAGTTCGGCGGCGATCGGCTCGTACTCCTTGTTGATGTGGGTTTTGACGGGCGCTGGGTCTTCCCAGCGAAGGATGCCGTTGGGCATGGCGATATGACGCTCCGTGGCTTGGGGGTTTGGTTCGCCGGGCGTTTCGTCTGTGCGTTCCGTTTCGATCGCACACGATCACACCGACATAACCGACACTATCGCGCTCCGACGCACCATGCAACATCTGACGCGTCATTCGCGTCACTCCAGCTACCTCGCGCATGTCACGCTCCGTAATTGCTTACTTTGTGGTGACAGCGGACGTAGTGACACTTCAGTTGATACCGTTGCGCCAGACTCGTATGACGCATCAAATGCCGTGAAGGGACACCCGACTCGCCGTGGCCGACCTCAACCAGCCCTCAGAAGTAGTTCAGTACCTCATTGAGCGCCGCAACCATCCGGGAGGGCTTAAGCGGCGCATCTCCGCCCGCGCCGCCACAGCACGCGCGAATGAACTGGCCAGCGACGCGCTGTCCGAGCCCACCTGGCGACGCATCGAGTCCGGCGAAAAGATCCCAGACGACCGCGAACTCGTGCTCATGGCGGCCGCCATCAACGACCTGGCGGACGAGCCCGTCATCACGCCAGACGATTTGCACGAGCGAGAACGGCCTGCGGCGGCCGAACTCTTCCGCGACTGGATCCGGGAGCGAACGAAGGCGGATCCCGCGCTGCGCTCGGTCGACGCGGACGTCACGCCTGAGCATGTGCAGCAGAAGCTTCAGGCGATGCTCCAGCAGATACGGAGCCTGAAGGGCGTTCCCCGCGATCAGCGCAGCCAGATAGAGGCGATCATGCTGGCCCAGATCGAGGCGACCCTCGACGCGACGAATGCGCAACTGCGGATTCTCAAGCCGAAGTAGCTAGTTCAGCCAGTGGCGCGACGCGTAGGCGCCGAGTTGGAACAAGGTAGTGACGTCGGCCTTGCGCTTCAGCTCGTCGAGCCTGCGGTTGACCGTACGTGGGTGGACTCCCAGTGCGCTGGCGATGCGCTCGACCTGTGCGCCGCCTGCCAACATCTCCACAATCGTCATCTCATCGGAATCCAAGGTGCCAACGCCGGTGAATCGTGCGGGGTCGGGCTGAAGTGGTAGTGCTCGCTCCCATTCGGCCTCGAAGACCTGTACGAGGAAATCCACCAGCGTGCCAGGGCGCACGAGCATCATCTGGCTGATGCCGCGGTCCCGCGGATAGCGGGGCGTCATGGCGAGGCGCCCGTCCCCGATGAGGAGCTTGTGCGGCAGCCTGTCAGCAAGCCTGATTTCGCACCCCCGGTCGAGGGAGTGGTGCAGGCCCTTGACGGCCGACTGACTCTGGAAGGTTTTCCACTCAACGATGACGCGGCACTTGGTGCGGTGGTTTACAAGATCCGGACTGGACGCTGCACCAGCCTGCGCGGGTGATGTGAGCGCGAGGAACGGGTGCGTGATGAACTGCAGGATCTCCTGCTCGGCCGTGGCGTTCAGCGTCTCGTACCAGTGTTGGATCTGCTCACGGCTCGTGAGCACGGTGACGGCCTCGCCGTCCTCGGGCGTGTGGGCGTCGTCGTAGATGCGGTCCAATTCCTCGACGTACGCCTGAACGCGCCGCAGTTCCTCCTCCCGCGAGACGAGGACGCCGTTCATTGCGATCGAGGGGCGCCGCGCCATCAAGGGTTTTCCATGAACGAGGCCCCGGACCGTCAGCTCGTACAGGTCATCATGGACCTGGCCCCCGAACTGCTCCTCCAGCACGTGGGTGCTGGTAGGGCCGGTGGCGAGCAGGTGCCGGTAGAGGCGTTCCTGCTCAAGGCTGAGGCTGGCGATCCGGTGCGGCACGTCGCTTTCCTTCCGATGACGGCGCGGCTGTTGTTCAGCGTGCGCTTGAGCTGATCTCCCCGTGCAGCATCTCGAACAAACGTTTGTGTTACCGTGCGATAAGGAACACTCGGCGGGCCACACGAACCCGCTGCCACCAGCGGAGGAGTTGGACGGTGACGGGGACGGGCACTGCAACGGTCCACAGGCCCACCAGCGCGAACATGGTCCCGCTGGCCTTATCGATGTACAGGATGAAGAACGAAAGGGTGGTCACCGCCCAGGCCGCCACTGACATCGCGGCCAGGGCGAGAAGCCACATGCGAATGGCGTGGCAGATCATGATTCTCCCTGACTGGCTGGTCCTGCTGTCATCCTGGCCGTGGTGCCGCGCGGCTACATGCCACCGAAGTGGATGTACTGCGCCGACCCGCCGGCCGTGTCGATGCCGCTGGGGTTGGAGGACTCTGCGGCCGGAGCGTCAGTGCTCGAAGCGGTGGCTGGCTCGGTCGCCGTGACGCCAAGCCCAGGAGTCGGCGTAGCGTCGTCGGCGTAGGCAGCACTGGACACCGGCAGGAGCACGCCCGCAGCGGCGAAAGCGACGATGTACCTGGTCAGGAGCGGAAGCGCTGCCATGAGCGTGGACATGTTGGAACTCCCAGAGGTTGGAACGATACGAACACAAGGGATACGGACGCCCAGTTGACATTTAGTCACCCGCAGGCGTCACGCCATAGAGTGACCATAAAAGTCCTTTCGCCCGGGATTGTCTACATTTTTCGGGCAGCATCTTGATGACATGTCGCTTCTATGACATCGACTTGCGCCGGATTGCGATTGCTTGGCCCGCCATGGCCAGATGATGGCGCCCCTGGGTCATGCGCGCACTTGTCGGATCGGGATGATAGAACGCTCTGGCAATCGTTTACGAGAAAGGCGGGATCAATGAACCGAGCGGTGGCAGCCCTGGTGGCGGCCTTCATCCTCGGCAACCTGGCGTTCGTCGCGGCCGTTGTCCACGTCGTCCTGACCGGCAGGGTCGGCAGCATCGACATCGCAGTCATGGGAGGGGCGTGCCTGGTGGCGTGCGCGACGGTGACCCTGATCACCCGCCAGCGGTCGCGCATCAATGACGTCACAGCCGCTACGCATATTTACGCGGAAGAGTTAGAGCAGGTCAGCACCGGTCGCTGACATAAAAGAGGCACGCGACCCAGCCGTGTCTACATTTTGGCTACATCGCGCGCCGCGTGCATTCTCAGCAAACGCTAAGGTCAACTCTCCGTAGGCCATTTATCGCGGTGCGCGGCGAACGTGCCGATCGCGGGCACCGTGTACGCCCACCCTTGCTCACGAAGCAAAGTCACGGCGGCACTGGCTGTCTTCTTGGCTACGCCGTACTGCTCGATCAACTCCAACTGTGAGGGCAGCACCTGATCCGGCGCGTAGTCGCCCCGCTTGATGCCCTCTGCGAGGTCGGCGGCGATCTTCTCGAACTCCCGCGGCTCGCGGATCTGCGGAGCGTCGCGCGGTCCGACGTAGGAGCCATCGGCGCGGATGGTGTAGATGACGTCTGCCTCGCGCAGCACCTCCAAGGCCCTGCGCACTGTCAGTCGCGACGCTTGGTGGATGGTGCACATCTCGGCTTCTGTGGGGAGTGCCTGGCCGGGCTTGAGCGTGCCGGCGGCGATGTCGTCCTTGATGGCGTTGACGATCACCTGGTAGATCGGCACTGGCCCCCGGGGGCCTCGCTTCGTCATGGCCGAAGTATACATACCGGGAACCTTTGTAGACATTAGGGGTCTGCTGATCGGGCGGGAAGGTGACGAGCCGGAAACCGAAGAGAGCCCCGGTGCTAGATGGCGCATCGGGGCTCTCCGCGTATTTGTGCAGATACGCACGACCAGCTTACGTCGGCCTATCCGTCAGCTTCGCCGCGTCGAGGAGCAGCGCTGCGTGGTGTTGTCGCCTATCACACGCTCCCGTGCTGCTCGTCAATGCGTTCCCAGACCCGGACGCCGATCTCGACCAGGTCGTCCTCGTTCTCGAAGTGGTCGAGGGCCCACCACAGCGTGTTGAACTTGAGGTCGGCGGCCGCGCAGACCGCCGCGCCGAGCTTGAAGAGGTCGCGCGCCTGGTCGTCGGTGACGCCGAGGTGACTGAAGTCAACGGCCATTACTTCTCACCGCCCTGCGCGGGCTCGCGCTCGGTCGGCTGGTCGGCGGCCATCTCGGTGACCCAGTTGCCCATGACGAGCATCGCGACCAGGCCCAGACCGAGAATCCACGTGATCAGGCCGGTGTCCCTCATCAGGTAGGCGAAGGTGAGCCACATCGCCAGCATGAGCAGCAGCGCGACGAGGCAGACGACGACGCGGATGGTGGGCTTCATGAGGGGTTCCTTTCGGTGGAGGTGAGGGTGGGGAGGTTGTAGTGCGCGCTCACGCCTGCCTCCGGGCGAGAGAGCTGATTTCGGTACCGCTTTTAGCTGAGGTAGCCAGGGCCTTTGTCGCCGCCGTGCATGCGAACTCGGAACTCTTCCTCGGGTGTGAGGGCGAGCGCGGGCAGCGTTTCGATTCCCTCGCGCCTGGCCTTCCAGATGCGGTGCCAGCCGTCGATGGGGATGTTCCCGGTGTCCGCGAAGGGGACGAGGATCAGGGGGCGGGTCAGGTCCACGGTGGCAGCGTGGACCTTATTGATGTAGACCAGCCACAGCAGCGCGGCGGCCTTTTCTACCTGGATGTAGTCGGGCTCGCGGCCCTCGACGATTCGTATGGCGGCGCTGACGTTCCATGCGTAGAAGCCGAGGCGGAACGTCTCTCGCACGCGCTGCTGCCCGGTCACGCCCACTTCTCCTCATCGGTGGCGTCGGTGAGGCTGTTGATGAGTCCTTGGGCCTCTTCGAGGGTGATCCTTTCGAGGCTGCCTTCGACGGTGCGATTGCCGGGCAGGGCGGCGATCTCGATGATGTTGCTGCCGTCTACGCGGAGGACTGCGACGGGCGAGCCGGCGCAGGTGTACTCGTGCGGTTCGGGCGCGGGCAGGAGGACCCAGCCTTCGGCGTCGTGCTCCTTCCAGGTGGTTTCGAGGAACTCGGGCAGCGTCCCATCCAGCGAGCGGTCGTAGATGTCCGCGAGGCACAGCACGTCCACGTCGTCGTAGTAGTCGTGGTTGGCGAAGAAGTCGGCCGGAGCCTCGGCCCCCCAGAAGTGGGTCTGGAAGACGGGGCCGATCTCGTCGGGCAGGGCGTTGGGGGTGATCTCGTAGTGCTTGATTTCGATCTGGCCGTTGTCGGGGTTGGTGCGGGTGTAGAGCCGGGTTTCCATGCGGATGCCCTTCGGATTGTGGTGTTGGTACTGGTAGCGGTGTGCCACCAGGTGGCGATGAAAGAATGATCATGTGTCTTGCGATCACCTTTATAGTATATCAAGGAGGGCGATATAGATAATCAGGAGGGTGGTATATTTGAGCTGGGGAAACGTGCGGTAGGGGACGCTCCAAGCGACACACGCGACACGAACCCCGTACGGTGAGATCAAACGCCACAGCACAGCCACAGGAAGCCACACATGCCGGACACCCCGAAGCCGTCGCAGGACTCGCGCCTCACCTTGTTCGACGACCTCACCACCGAGCAGCAGCAAGAAGCGGGGCCGCAATCAAGCCGCCGATCTGGGTCGCGACGGGTTCGAGCAGTCCGATGGACCACTCTCGCCCCCACCTCCGTCTACCTGTACCAGCACCTCGACGACCGCCTCACCCCAGCTCTTGAAGAGGACGGCCAGGGCCCGCAAGAAGCGTGGGAGTTGGCGATCAACGCGTACTGCGACGCGCTGCAGCCACCCATCCAGGCTGTGTTCCCTGAACCGATCAAGAAGGCCGACCTCGCGCTGCCGCGCGACCCCAGCCAGATGCCCGGCACACCTCGCGCATACCCCGTCGCGCCCCTTGCCACGGTCCGACTCAAGCGGAACACGAGGGCCAGGCTCGCCGCCGCGTGCAGGCAAGAAGCGATGGGTGGCATGGCCGTCCTCAACGACGCCATGGAGGCATACCTCGACGAGCGCGACCTGGCCAACGTGGACGAGGACGACTCCGAGTAGCTGAGCCGCTGCCTCATCCACGCCGGCGGCTGGGCCGCTCTCTGACCGGTCCCGCGGGCATGCTGAAGCCATAGTCGGCGGCCTTGCTGCGCCATCGCTCAAGGGTCTTCTCTGGGTTCGCTGTGGGCCGGTTCTCCTGCACGTACTCTTTCAAGGTGCGCCGGAAGTTCGGGTCGTCGAACCGCTGCTTGAGACGCCCAAGCTGCTCGGCGCTACGCGGGTCCGGCTTGCCGACGTCGAGGGACTGCGCGAGCAGCGCGTGCCCCTCCGCGTCCGGCAGCAGCCCCTCCTCGGGCCGACAACCGTACGGGCACGGCATCGACTCGACCGCGCCCCAGAGGTGACAGGACATCGGTCGGACGTCGTACACGCTGCACTGCCCGTCCGCCAGCGCAGGACATGAGTAGTCGCCGGTCTCCATGAGCTGGGCCCGCGCATCCTGGTAGTGCGGGATGTTCACGCCCCGCTCCCGGATGCGCTGGTGCTCGCGAGGGTTCATCCCGACCGGGCCGCAGCTATCGACGCACAGCCCCTTGCAGCCCGGCTGCGGCACCTTGGCGTACAGCTCATCGAGGGCGGCGTCCATGTCAGATCGCTTCACGTGGTGTCCTTCGCAAATGGAAACGTCGGCGGTCCGCGCCCCCGCAGCGGACCGCCGACGAGCTGGTGTTACTTGTTGACGGCGGCCTTGACCTTCGTGGCCGCCTTGAACCGCATGACCCACTTGCCGGGCACCTCGACCACCTCGCTGGTGTTCGGGTTCCGGCGGGACGTGGCCTTGTGATAGCTGCGGTCGAACACGCCGAGCCCGCCGATGCGGACCTCACCACCGGCGGCGACGGTGCCGACGATGATGTCGATGAACGCCTGGACGCCCCGCGCCGCAGCCGCGCGGGACGGCGCGTCGGTGCGCTGGCGGAACTCCTCGATGATGTCTGCCTTATTCACGCTGCACTCCCCCGAGAGTGACGATGGGTTGACACGAAACCATAGAGGACGCGCCAGACGCATATGACACATCATTTGCGCCAGTCGCGCAACTTCGGTGGTTAAACCGCCTCCCACAGCGTGCGGGGAATGCCTTCGCTGCCGGACGCCTCCCTCGGGCGGGATGGCCTGTCCCAGCCGGCCCGAGGCCGACGCTGCGCGATGACGCGCCATCCTGCAGCACGCAGGCTGGCCCCACTCTCACCTGCACGCACGGTCCGGCATGACGAGTGCAGGCACGGATCTCCGCAGACAGGGCCGTACACGCGAGTGTGGTTGTAGGTGATCAGGCGGCGATAGCCGAGCGCCTTCGCCACCCGCCAGGCCGAGCCGTACAGCATGCTGTTGGCGTTGTGCGTGCCGTCCGTCGCGGCCCTGGTGACTTCCAGGGTCATGCCGTCGTCGAGGCGCCGCGCGACCGGTCGGCCGACGATCGCGACGCCGACGAGTCGGTCCGCAGCGTCCGCGATGCCGACGCTGAACTTGTGGCCGCGTGGGGGCTCAAGGTGCCGGTGCCACATCTCGACGAATCCGCAGGCGTCGCGGAAGCTCACGGGGACGATGCGCAGGCTCACTCGAACTCTCCGAGTGGGGTGTCATGCTCGGCCTTTCGCCCCTTCGCTGCTTGGGAGGATTCGACCACCTTGTGGTAGCCGCACGGGCACCTCAGCCACCAGAAGTGGCGGTTGATCTCGTAGTGGAAGGCCCCGTTTGACGACACGTTCTTGTGCCGCTCGGTCGTCTTCGTGATCGTCACCCGGTGCACCGGCTGCACACCCTCGCGCCGGTGCGGGATCCAATCAGGCCTCAGCTCGGCAAGGATCTTGTTCACCTCCGTCCACTCCATGCGGAGCTGGGCCAGCCGGACGTCATCGAGGAGCGCGATGTACTCCCAGCCGAGGTAGTCGTCCTGCCAGCCTCGGTACTCCTCCAGCAGCGACCGCGGCGGCTCTACGACGTCGGTCCCGGCCAGCTCGCGTTGGTGGTCGCCGAAGTCCACGAGGTAGCCGAAGAACGCAGGCTCGTTCCGGTAGATCACCTTCACGACGCGGCCAACCACGCCGTATGCGCGGCGGGGCTGCACGCGGTCGCCCGGCTGGTACGTCTTCGGCCTCGGCCGCCGGGTCGGCTTGCGGCTAGGCACAGGCTGCCTCCTCGATGAGCGCGCGGGCCTGCTCGTACGCCTCGTCCACGGTGATGCCGTAGTTCTGGGCGACGATGAGGTCCACGAGGTCGTTGACCGCGCGGGCGGCGTCCCATGCGGAGACGACGTGCACGGCCTGGTCGTCGTCGGACTCGGCGGCGAGCGCGGCGAAGCCGATCTCCTTAACCGCCTTGTCGGTGGCGTCCTGCAGCAGGGCGCGCCTGCACTGGTCGAGCGGTTCGCGGCAGTGGAAGCACATAACGGACATCAGGGCCCCTTTCAGATCAGGGTGAGTTGTACGGGTTCGGGCGCATGGGTGGGGGTGCGCGGTGCGGCCGTGACCGTGCGCGTGGACGCGAGGTCGTAGCGGCCGTCGTACGGGTCGTGCACCAGCTCGCACCCGTCGATCAGTGACGGCGCTGTCTCAAGCAGCAGTTGCCACGTCCAGCGCAGGACTGACGGCAGGTGCTTGTCGGGACCGTTGACGAGGAGGGTTCCGTCAGCGGAGTCGGCGTCCATCGCCGCCGCGGCGTACCGCAGCCGTTTGAACGAGTTGACGCGACCGACATGGACCCACAGCCCGGCAGCGCACGCAGCCCGTGCGAGCACAGCCGCCGCGGGGCTGAGCTTCCAGGACGTTGATCCGCCGATGAACAGGCAGTCGAAGTCCTCCCAGGCCCACCAGTCGCAGAATTCGAGGTAGTCCTGGGCGACCAGCGCGACCGGGTATCCCAATCGCCGGACGCGGTCGAGGTACGGGTACGAGCGGTTCACGCTGGCGAACGCGTTGAACGGGACGTCGGGCGCGGTCGCGAACAAGCACCGGTCAGCGTGCTCGCGGCGGTCCTCCAGCCAATCCATGTACGCCTCGTCGCCGACATACGAGTTGCCGAAGATGCCGGAGTCGGCGGCCCACCAGCCGTACTCAGGGACGCGGTTGCCCGAGGAGGGAGTGAGGATGGCGCCGAGCCGGCGCGCGTGGATGTGCTCCCGAATCCGGGCGGTGGACGGCGGAGCCAGGTACAGCGGCGCGTGCATCAGTAACAAGCCGCAGCGGTGTCGAACAGACTCGGCTGCCGGACCTTCTTGCGACGGCGGACCAGACCGGACTCATACCGGCGGCGCAGCTCCGCGAGCGTCAGCGGATATTTGACCCCGGCGATGGTCTCGGTGAGGATCGCCACGTCCTTGTCGTGCGTGACGCGGAACTTCTCCTCCAACTCCTCGGCGTAGGCGTACCGCTCCGGGAAGGTCTCCAGCGTGAGCAGCCACTGCTCACGCCCGGCCCGGACGCACAGGCCGCCGCAGTTGTTGTGTTCGTAGCCCAGCTCGTACAGCCGGGGCACTGCGATGCCGAGCGCCCTGCACTCGTCGAGCATCCGGTCCTTGGACCAGTGCGGCTCGTCGCACATGGGGAACTCGACCTGCCACGGCGACCAGCCGGCCACGGTGCCGGGCAGGCGTCGAGACTCTGCCTGGTCGAACCCGACGTAGGCGATGGTGTCGGCGGGGTCGCAGTGCTCGGTCATCCATTTGCGGCAGGGCACCTGCTTGAGGTGCTTGCTGCAGGGCGCGAGCCGGGAGTTGCCGAGCCACTTGACGTCGAAGAACACCTCGAAAGGCGTTCTGCCGTCCGCAACGATGGTCGGCGCGATGCCCAGGTGGGCGCTGGCGTCGTCCATGAACCGGTAGAGGTCTTCGTCTTCGGTCAGGGTGTCGGCGAACAGCAGCACCAGGTTGTCGGTGCCGTGTTGGTGAGCCACGCGCTTGGCGGCCCAGAACGACCCGATGCCGCCGCTCATCTGGACGACGTGGCGGATAGCCATGCCGTTCTCCTTCGCTGGTGAAAAGGCCCCCGCCGACGCGCGACGGGAGCCAGTAGCGGTACCGCAATCAGCGACTCAGGCTGCGAGGTCGTACTCGAAGCGGGACAGCTCGATCCCGAGGAACGCCTCGATCAGGGCGCAGGTCAGGATCTCGGCCATGGGCGGGGGGACCGCATTGCCGATGAGCTTCACCTTGTCGCGGGCGCTGTCGGCGACGAACACGTACCGGTCCGGGAACGACTGGGCGCGCTGGAGCTCCGGGATCCGGAGCATCCGGAACAGGATGGACGACACGTCGATCTGGCCGTCCGGGGTGAGGAGCGCCCAACGGTCCCGGGTCGGGATCGTCCCTAGCGGCTCGTGCACGCTCTGCGTGCGCCCATTGCCGTAGTACGCCATGAGCAGCGTCTCGGGCATGGGCAGGCCCGGCGGCGCGGTGACGAGCGACTGGTGCCCGGTCGTGGTGACCGTGCGCATGTGCTCGCTGGCCGGGGTGACGTGCTCGTGCCCGTCGCCCCGGCTGCCGTTGTTCCGCATGAGCAGCGCTGGCGGCGGCTCCCAGCCGGGAGGGACGCCGAGCCCGTGGTGGAAGCCGCCGGCCGTGACCGCGTGCGCGGGGTCCTCGAACGCAGGCCGGGATTTGAACTCGTCGCCACCGCCCCGGAACGGGAACATCAGCGGCAACATGCCGTCCTTGAAAGCCGGGTCAGTAGCCAGCCCGTGATTGGAGCCGTTCGAGACGAGGGTGGCCAGAGAGTCCGTGGTCGGGTCTGTGTTGCGCGGCCGACCCGACCGCATGAGCGACAGGAACGAGGGGAACACGCCTGGTTGCGCGTCCGGGGGGAAGGCGATGCCATCCTCGTTCCGGGTGGTGCTGGTCCGCTTCGGCATGCTGACCGGCCGGGCCACCTTGCCGTCGCGGCCTTCGCACGGCACGACGAGCGCGTTCGCCTCCCGCGTGGTGAGCGCGGGGATCGGCTCGTCCACTCCCCTGGGCCCGTCGTTCCAGGTGCCGCCTGCGGGTGTGATGAACGGTTTGATCCAGTGTTCCTCGACTCCGGCGCGGATGCGGGAGATGGTCTTGGGCGCCAATCCCTCGGGCTTCTTCTTCGTCTTCTTCCTGGAGCCGATCGGCGTGCCGAGGTCGGTCCAGTCGATCGTGTACGCGGCCGGGAGACGGGGCGGTTCGATGAGCTGGCCTTGGCACGCGGCCTCGGGGCACACCCACACGTATTGGCCGTTCTTGATGCCGTAGACGCCCATGTCCACGCCGCGCTTCTTCCACGCGCGGACGGCCTGCACCCATCCGCCGTGGCGGGGGCAGAAGGCGTACGGGTCGAACCACTTGCGGTAGTTCGGCGTGCGGCCCACGGACTCGTGGATGCCGGAGATGAGCATCCGGTCGCGGGACTGCGGGGTCGGCAGCGTGGTGCGTCCCTGCACGTGCGCGGCGTTGACGGCGTGGATCTGGATGATGTAGCCGAGCTTCCGCAGCTCGCGGATCCACCGGTCCCAGTGCGCCCACAACCTCGCCTGGACCACGTTCTCGACCCCGAACCCGAGCACCGGCTTGCCGTGCTTCTCCTGGCAGTGGCGAAGGTAGGTGACGACCTCCTCCATCAGAGCCCGCGACCGGATGCGCGTCTTCTGGTGCTCGGTCAGGTTGTCCAGGTCGTCGGCCCAGAGGGCCATCTGGTTCTCTCGATCGAAGTAGCGCGTCTCGCCCGAGGCCGTGGAGAACGCGGGGCAGTTGTGGACGGTGATGCCGTCCGCGACGTACGACTCGTCGTCGGCGACGTGGATGTTGTAGACCAACTCCAGGCGTCTGGTGCTGGCCGGATGGTGTGTGTTCGACCAGCGGTGACCTTCGGCTTCGGCGTACTGGAACCGCTGCGGCCCAGCCGTCACCCAGGACACGGTCCACGTCGGCCGCTCGTTGACGGCCCGCCCCTCGATGACTCGCTGCCGCGTGCGGGCGGGCTGGTAGCCAAGGTTGGCGACGTGCCCGAGCGAGTTGGCCAGCATCCGAATGCCGATCGCAAGCTTCTTGGACACGGTGGACGCCCTGGTGTACTTCGCGTCCTTGGTGCCGTCTGCTGACAGGTAGCCGTCGAGCAGCGCCTCACGCCACGCTCGCGGCATGGTCATCGCCCACGCGGGGATGGTCTTGCCGTGGGCGTGCTGCCCAAAATGCTCAGCTATCCACTCGACCAGGCCCCGATGCGAAGTGACGAACCTGGCGGCGGTCTTGGTTCGGCCTCGCTGCCAGGTCAGCCCGTCGAGGTTGTCGAGCCGCTTGGCCAGGTCCTCCACCTCGTGATAGCCGCAGGTGATGGCCAGGTCGTACCGTCCGTGATGAGGGTTGCGACGCACGCTGGCTCGCCTGCACGTGTCCGAGCAGAACAGCCGGACACGGCCCGTGGTGCTCTTGCCGTGCTGCCGCGCCTTTCCACCGCACATCACGCACGGCGACCCCGCCGGCTGGGAACGTCGGCGGGGGTTGGGGTCGAGTTTGGTTGATCGCTTGGCCCGCAGCCAGCCGTCGCCGACCCACCGGCCGACCATCCACCAGAACTCCGGCGTGAACTCCATCCCGCGCCCGCCGACCTCCGGCATCGGCAGCGCCTCTCCGAAGTCGGTCGGGGTCGCCCACCAAATGCCGGGCCCAAGGTCCTTGGCTTCGGTCCATTCGGACTCGTCGGCGACGGAGTATCGGTAGGTGCGGGCGTCGTTGTCCCAGGTCCGGGTGCGCTTCCGGGTGTAGAAGGGGTGCTCGGCGGTGGTTTCGATGCCCTGGTGGAAGCCCTTGCCGGACACGATGACGGTGGGAGCGAGCTTGCTCATGGTGCCGGTCACCAGACGCCAGCGGCGCTGGTGGGTGAATACCTCGTCGCCTTCGTGCACCTCCTCGATGGGGACGAGGCCGCGGCGGGTGAGGATGAGGGTGCCTGCGACGAAGCATGCGGGCGAGGCCCAGAAGAAGCTGGCGTACGGGAACTTCTCGATGGCGTCGGCCTGCTGGACGTCGCCGAGCCAGAAGTTCACGTCGGGGTGGTTCTCGACGTACGTCCACTTCGCGGGCTTGGCGTGGTTGGCCGCGAACTTGATTTTGGTGCCGGGAACGGCGGCGATCCCAGTTCCGGAGCCGCCACCGCCTGCGAACATCTCGACAACGTCGATGTCGTCGGGGAAGAGCCGGTTCAGCACCCGGACTCCCTGCGGGACGAGTCCTCGGCGGTGGCCCGCGCGGCGCGGGTCTGCGCGACGGCGTTGGCCAGCTCGCCCACGGTGGGGAGCGGGATGCGGATCATCTCCGGGACCTGGCGGTAGATGATGCCGCCGGTGGCCGTGACGACCGCCTCGTAGCGGCCGGGGAATGACCAGAACACGGACGCGGCCCGCAAGGCGCGGCTCGCTTTGACGAGTGCCTTCGCGGAGTGATTTTGGGCTGGGGGTATTGCAGAGTGGCGGTTCATCTGTGGTGTTGCCTTTCGCGAGTAGCGAGGGGTTAGAACGAGAGCTGGGCGGGCCCGTTGAGCCCGGCCTGCCATGCCGTCTCGAAGGGGCGACAGGTCTTGCTGCATCAAGGCGGCGGCGTTGACAGGCACGCCAAGTCACACATAACGCCCACAGGGCGCAGATGAACTGATATGGCTCGCTATGAGCCCATGTCCGCGCTGTAGTGGCAGGTAGCGGCGATCGTCGAGCGGGCCACAACGGAGGGCTGCGACTGTTGCTTGATCACCTGTGCGGCACGGCTTAGCTCGGAAACCTGTCGCCCACTTCGCACGGGCAGCGATATTGTCAGCAGGTGGACGAGCAGATCAGCTTCGAGAGCTTGCTTGCAGGCGCGCAGAGGTTCGCTGACCTTGCTATGGCCGCGCGCGCGCGACCGGATCACGAACTATTCGCCCTTCACGCAGGTGTTGCAATTGAGCGGCTCACCAAGGCGACGCTTGCCCGCGAGAACCCAGTCTTGCTTCTCGACATGAGGAGCGGCGTGGAGATGCTCTTTCACTTGGCTGGTACAAAGGACGCTTCGGTCGTGCGCACTATCGGCATGACGGAAGCCATTTCTAGACTTCGACGCCTTGACGTGCTGCCGCGAGCGGACGTAATGCTGGATTTGCTTGTAGCAACGAGAAACGGCGTTGCGCATAGCATCGGAGCTCAGACTAGCGAAGATCTGATGCCGGTCTTCTCCAGGACAGTTGACAGCCTCCTTCATCACATAGGAGAGGATCGGATATCGTTCTGGGGAGTCTGGCACGAGACCGTTACACTCGCGCTGGAAAGAAAAACCTCCGACTTGGAACGTGAGGTACACCTGCGCATCCAGAGTGCCCGGTACATCTTCAATTCGAGCACCTCAAAAATGCCCACCAACTCCCCGCCCAATGGTCAGTTGCTCCAGTCTCACAGAAACGATGTGAACTTCGGCATGATCTTGAATGACCGTGGCCAGACCATCTACACTACAAGGACATGTCCGGCATGCGGAGGCGCTTCGAACGTCGTATTGAAAGCGTCCGATAGATTCGGTGAAGAAAAGAGCATCGTCGCCTTCGGTGAATTCATCTGCCCTTTCTGTCGCCTAACTCTTACCGGCTCTGAAGAACTGGAACTAGCAGGCATCAAGTGGGCGATAGATGCAGATGAATTCGAAGAAGAACCAGATATGGCGGATACGTTGCGCAGACTCGTAAGAAACGAACGCGAGAATAAGGCCTTCTTCGAAGACGACGGAGAATAGCGTAGGGCGAATTGCTCCCGCTAGTACTCGGCGGGGATGATCACGACGACCGTGCTGATGCCGGTCGCCGGAGCGAACGACCCCTCCGGCAACTCCTCGAACCAGCCGTCACGCTCCTCCACCAGCGCGCGGAACAACGTGGCTGCCTTGAACTGCTGGTGGAGCACCCCGGCGGCCATCACCGCGACGAGACGGCCGCCGGGCTTGAGGAAGCCCAGGGCGTGGGCGACGTGCGCGATGTCCTTTCCGCCGGAGAACGGCGGGTTCATCACCACGCGGTCGAATAGCTCCTCGCTGGGCTCCAGGTCGAAGAAGTCCCGGATGACGATGCTGTTCGCGCCGGGGACACGCTCGGAGAGGACCCTGCCGAGGCCGTGGTCGAGCTCGACGCAGTGCACGAGGGCACCCAGTTCGGCGACCGCCGCCGCGATGTTGCCGGTGCCCGCTGAGGGTTCGAGGACCCTCATGCCGGGCTGGATGTCGGCCAGGTCCAGAAGCTTGGCGACTACGGCGGGCGGGGATACGAACGCTTCCCGGTCTCGACCCACAGTCATGTTGTCGGCCATGTTCGCGGCCGCCTTGAGCTTCTCGGTGTCGAGCTTCGGCACATCGACCTTCGGCCTGGCCGGGGCCTTCTTCGCGGGCCGGTTCGGCGCGATGACGGCCGGCCCGTCCGCGCCGTGCGGGCACTCGACGGCGCGGATGTCGGTGTACTTCACCTTGTCGGGCCAGGAGTAGCCGGACTCGACGCCCACGGTAGCCTTGTTGACCTTCACCACCGTGCGCGCCCTGATCCCCCAGTAGTGCACGGTGTCGCCGACGTGCACGTTGTGCTTGCCCCACTCGACGTACTCGCCCGCCTCGACCGCCGCGGCGAGCTGCGCCCGGTCGTACTCAAGCTGGTTCTCGAGCTGGGCCTTGCGGGCGAGCAGCATCTCCCGGTAGTCGCCAGTGGCGGCCTCGTGAGGATCGATGTAGACCGGCTGTCCCTGGTGGTCGAGGTGCCTGCGGGTATAGCCCTCCAACGACCGCTCGATCTTGCGGAGCTCGGCCTCAGTCGTCTTGATCCGGCGCGCGGTCACGGTCGGAGTCGCGGAGCGCCGCATCTGGTTGCCGACCGCGTTGGCGCGCTGAGCGGCGCTCTGCGCCTGGTCGTTCTCGTCGATGCTCTTGCGCATCGCTTGGTCCATCCGCTTCCGGTCGCGCCGGGCGCCCCGCTCGGAGTGATGACCGATCAGGATAGGTTGGCCCGCGGCGAACCGCTCGCTGATCTGGTGCGCCCGCTCGTGCGCGGCCGTCGCCGCCCCGGCGTGCCGGTCGGCTTTGCGCTCCAGCGCGTCGCGGCGGTCGTCGAGCCGGTCGGCCTTGTCCTCCAGGACTTGGGCGCGGTCACGGTGCTCGTCGTCGATCTCGACCTCGACCTCGAACCCCGCCGCGCGCAGGGCCTTGGCCGCAGCGTTGATCGCCCAACGGTCGGCGATTCGGTCACGCGAGTTCCGCAGCCCGATCATCCGCAGTGAGGGGAAGAACTTGAAGTTGCCGTGCTCGTACTTGCGGATGATGTCGAACACGCCGTCGCCCTTGCGGGTGCCATAGACGAGAGTGCCGTCTTCGTGGTTGTGCTTGATCGTGATCAATGTGCCTCATCAGGTGAGGCGCAGGGCAGCGGCCACCCGCCGCCCTGCGCGGGGGTGGTTACTGCTGGGGGCCGTGCTCGCAGTCGCGGAGCAGGTGGGCGTCCATCGCGGCGTCGAGCAGCGCGATGCGGGTCTTGCCGCTTTCCCACGCGGCGCTGACCCGCTCGCGGCACAGCGGGCAGTTGACTTGGAACTGCCGCCCCTGGTCGGGGCTGGCCGGGATGTCGTAGTAGCCGTACGAGCGGGCGTTGCGGGCGAGCTGCCGACGGCCCGTCCGAGTCGCCGGGTCCGTGTTCACTCCTCGCCGCCCTCGTCCTCGTCGGCGTCGAGGAGCTGCGCCTGCAGCAGCTCGACGACAATCACGCGGGGAGGCTTGGACCCGGGCCTGGGCGCGAACACGACGCAGTCCGGCGGGCACTGCGTGGTGCGGTCTTCCTCACCCGCCGGGGTGGTGCCGCAGTGCGGGCACCGCTCGCGCGGCACGGTCTGAGCGACGTCAAACGTGCCTTTCTTCACGTAGTAGCGGGGCCGCCGCTGGGAGGACTGCCAGCCGTCCTCGGCCAGCGCCTCCTCCTTGGCCTTCTCCTCGTCGGTCTTCTTCCGGCCGACGTGGCGCCACGTGCCGAGCGACTTCTCCCCCTCGGCCACGGCGCGGCCCTGGCTGAGCCAGTAGTCGAAGCCGCCGCAGTGGGTGAGGGGGCGGCGCTGCGCGGCCAGGAGCAGCGCGTTCTGCAGCGAGTAGCCGGGTTCGTCGCTGGCGGGGTCGAGCTTCCAGCCGATGCTCGCCGCGGTCGCGCGGAACTGCTCCAGCTCGGCCGGGTCGGTCAGGCACAGCACGGCGTAGGCGTGCAGCGCCTCTCGCGCTGCGGTGCGGCTGGTGGCGCTTCGGTCTTTCTGCGCCTGCGTGACTGGGCGGCGCTTGCGCTTCTTGGCGGTCGCCATTGCAGCGTTCTCCCTTCGTTAATTGCGGTAGCGCTTTTCGTACTCAGGAGTGAGTGATCTCGTGGCTGTCCGGGATGGACACGGCACGGTTGCAGGCCAGGCACTCGTAGCCGTCGCTCTCGAAGCTGCTGTCGCCGAGGTGCGCGGTGATCACGCCGTTCTCCGAGAGGGACAGGGCGTTCTCTCGGCTCGCCACGTCCAACTCGACGATGTTGTTGGCGGCGCGGCAGTTGGGCCAGGGGCAGACGAGCTTGCCGTCCTCGATGAGGACTTCGGGCTCGTCCTCGTCGGGCTCATCGGTCTCGCCGTCAAGCGGCGCCTCGCAGCACTTGGACACGATTGTTCCTCGCGAGTCGCCACGGGTGATGATGCGCGAGTTGGTGCCGCAGGACGGGCACGGACGCCGTTCGACGTGAGGGCTGTCGTCGTCCTCGTCTTGGCAGAAGGTGAGGTCGTCAGGGTCGCGGGACACAAGTTCCTCTCTCATTGCGATACCGCTGTCAGCCCCGCAGCAGGGGCGGGGCTGCGAGCGGCTAAAGCCGGATCCAGGTCCCGGCGTGCGGGACGAGGTGCCAGATGGTGTTGGTGGCCGAGCGGCGGGCCTTGATGAGGCCACCGTTCTCGCGGACGCGCAGCACGACATACGGGCCGTCCCGGCTCTTGACGACGTCCTCGACCTTCACGAAGGCGGCGGGCGGGGTCACTGCTGCGCCTCCGGCCCGATCGGGAGGCCGTACCGAGCGTCGGGCGGGCCAAGGATCACCGTCACGCCCAGCTTCTTGGCCCGGGTCAGCGCGGCTGGCCCGTCCGCTACCCATTCCCGGACCCGCCACTTGCCGCCGACCTGGTAGCACAGGGCGTACTCACCGTGCTGCACCAGCACGTCGCCGCGATTGCCGTACGCGATCGGGCCCATCGGCCGGTAGCGGTCCGTGCCGTCCGGAAGGGTCACCTTGTGCCGCCCGTGCGGCTGGCAGAAGTTGCATGGCCACACCCCTGCCGGGATGTTGAAGATGCGTTCGTAAACGCCCGTCACCTGCGACGTGTCAGTGGCGCCCTTGAGCTTCGGACAGTCGGGGACGTGGAACTCCCTGCCCAGGTCGGCGTGCGGGGCCAGCACGTAGGTGTGTTCCCCGTCCGGGTTCCGGTAGATGGCGTGATTCAGTAGCGTGACCGTTCGGTGGATCGGCTTCATACCGCCGCCTCGTCCTCGGCGCGGACGTGCGTGGTGAGTGGGCTGCCCGTGGTGCCGCTGTCGTAGCGGACGATGAGCCGGACCTTCCTCTCGTCGTCGGGCCTGATGTCCTTCACCGTCCCGGCCTGGTCGCCGACGATGACCCGCTGGTCGATGCGGAACGCCTGCATCTGCTCCCGGTTGCCGCGCAGGAAGCGGGTCAACTGCTCGCTTCCGATCAGCTCCGAGGGCTTCGACCGTCCGGGGTACTGCAGAGCGGCGGCCAGCGCGGTGCTTCCCTGGAACGCCACGACGATCTTCCAGTCGTCGCGGGTCAGGATCAGCTCCGTCGTGCCGTCGTCGACCGAGCCGGGCTCGATGGCCCACCCGCACATCCGCGCCTTCGTGGTGATCACGCTGTGGCTGGTGTTCGGGTTGACGGCGGGTCTGATTCTCCTGCTCATCGGATTCCTCTCGGTACGGACACGGCGCGTGCCGTGTCGTAGACGGAATTGGGAAGGTCCGCGGGGGCGCCGCACTGGCACAGGCCAGTGATGATGACGCCGCCGCGCATGTGGAGCCACCACCGGTTGGCGGCGGGCGGGAAATACTGGTCAAGCAGCGCCGCAGCGAGTTCGTTGGGTGGCCGGTCGCCGGGGTGCGACAGGCGGCCGACGATCAGGCGCGCGGCGGGGTACTCCTCGACCTCGGAGATCTCGGTGTCGTTGTCGCCGTCGCCGATGGTCAGCACTTCCGTCAGGCGCGGCAGATAGAGATGGTCGCCGTCGTCGGCCGTCCGGAGCTGCACGCGGGTAGCCCAGGCGGGGCTCGCGGCGAGCAGCAGCCCGATCACGGTGCTCGTCACCCGGGCTCTCCCTCGTGCGCCACGAGGTCGATCACGGCGACCGTCGTGTTGTCACGGCCACGGCCCTGCCTGGCCATGTCGAGCAGCGACGCCGCGACGTACTCGCCGGACAGGTCCGGCGAGGCCAAGCGCGCCAGGTCGTTGAGCATCGCGTTCATGTGGTCGGCCCGCCCGGCGAGCGGCAGGTGCGCGGTCAGGCCGTCCGAGGCGAGGATGATGCGGGCGTAGTCGTCGGTGCCGGCGAGCAGGCGGTGCGGCCAGGTACCGCCGACCTCGTGCTGCTCCTCGACGTTGCACGGCGTCCAGCGAGGGTGGCAGGACGGCACGGTCAGGGGGATGACCTTGCCGTCTAGGAGCACCGCCCAGGCGGGTGAGTCGCCAACCCAGGCCATGTCGAGCAGCCCTGGGGTGATCGCGGCGACGACCGCCGTAGTGATGCCCTCCTGCCCAGGCGGGGCGTCCTCGTTGCGCTGCTGCAGGTAGGTGCGGGCCGCGTGCAGGCCCTGCACACCGCTGTTGGTGGAGCCGGCAACCGCCGCGGCGATCTGCGCGCTGATCTGGGCGGCGTCAGCGGCGTCGGAGTCGTCCCCCGCGCCGTCGCACACCGCGACGGCCAGCGCCCACGAGCCGTCGAGCACGGCTACGTAGTCGGCCTGGGTGTAGCGGCTGTTCTGGATGCTGTCGTAGAAGACGCGGGCGACGCCCGGCACGTACATGAGGGGCATGAGGTTGCCTTTCAGTTGTCCCAGCCCTGCTCGGGCAGGGTGTTGAGGACGCCGATGATCTGGGTGGCACCGCTGGCCTTTCGGGTGCTGCGGTTCGGCTGCCAGGTGAGGGAGATCCGCAGGGCGCGGCCCTTGTCGGCGGAGACGTCGAGCGTGCCGAAGTACAGGCCGCGGCTGAGCCGGAGCTGGTAGATGCGGCGGTATGGCTCGTCGGGGATGTTCACGGTGAACCCGTCGTTCCGGAGCCGCTGGATGATTCCGGAGGCGCTGCGGTTGGGCTGCATGGGCATGGTGTTGGTCCTCTTTCGTGAGCAGCGTGGGGCCCGCCCCGGGCCGGCGGCCGCAGGGCTGAGCGTGATCGGCTAGTTCCAGTGGATGGAGCAGGCGACGTGATGCTGCTCCGGGGGCGCATCCCATCGGGCTGTGCAGTCGCCGCACTGGTCTCGGACCTCGACGGGGAAGATGTCGGTGATGCTCTGTGGCTCGTGCTCGGCGTCGTCGTGATGGCCGTCGGTGGCTGCCCGGTTCACGAATGCTCCCGTTCTGCGCGGTCTGTCTCGGCCCGGCGGGTGGGTTACCCTGGGACGCACGGGGCCTTCGTCGTGGCGATGAGGGTCCGGGGCTTTTTGTGGTGTTGGAATGGCCGGGCCTGTGGCGGGCCCGGCCATCGCCGTTCTCGGGGCCTTACTGGCGGGGCAGGACCCGCAGGGCGCAAGGGTTGATTGGTTCGACCCACACGCCCGCAGGCAGCGAGACCGGCTCGTACTCCACCGGGGAGTAGTCCGGCTGGCCGCCGTGGCAGGCCAGGACCGTCCAGTCGTCCACGCCGTGATCCCAGACGATGACACGGCCGCTGCCGCCGTCCCAGTCGTCGTCCATGACCTGCGGCCAGTAGTTGCGGTCGCCGTGGAAGTGTTCGCCGATCGCGTCGGCGATCTGCTGCGCCAGCTCGTCGCTGATTTCGACAGGGGCAGTGTTCGGCCAGGTCACACTGTTGATTGCGGTACCGCATTCACCGGTGCGCGTGGCCAGCATCGCGCTGAACAGCATCGAGCCTTCCTGTATGGCGTGCTGGATGGCCTCGCTCGCGTGGGCGGGGCCCCAGTCGGCGGTCTCCATGATCGCGATGAGTGCGTGCCGGGCGTGCCCGAACGGGCCGGGGTCGCGGGCGAGCTTCTGGTCATCGGCCTGGTTGAGGCGGCGCAGGAGGAGCAGCAGGTCTTCGGCGATGCTGCGGGTGGTGGTGTTCATGATGTTCCGTTCGGGTGGCGGGGTCAGATGAGACCCATGGCGAGCAGGGGCGAGACATGGCCGTCCGGGCAGGTGCCGTCCGCCTCGATCTCGTGGCCGTCCGGGCAGACCGGGGTGTCGCCGTAGACGCTCCACTCCCAGCCTTCGGGCAGGTCGATCAGGTCACGCAGCATGTTCGTGGTCCTTTCGTGTTGGCTCAGTGGCAGGTGTTGGCGCAGACGGGCTTGCCGTCCGTCGTGCGGGCGACGGCGGGGCCGTCGCAGGTGCGGCAGGTAGCGCGGTCGCTGATCACGTCGAGCGCGGTGTCGATCGCGGCGCACGCGGCCATGAGCAGGCGCCGCTTGCAGTCGAGGTCGGCGTTGCCCCGGACGATCTGCTCGAAGTCGAGCCGGTCGTCCACGGCAGCGCGGGAGGCGCCGACCAGCAGCATCTCGATGCCTACGTGGTCGACGCCATACGTGGCGGGGTCGGTGGCCTGGGCGGCGGTGAACGTGGCCACGAGGAGCGCGTCCACCAGCGAGCCGCGCTCGTCGAGCCGCTTCCGGCCGGCGACGTAGTACGGCATCGGGCGGCCGTCGTGGTACTCGATGCCCGGTGGGGTCGTCTGTGGGTTAGCCGGGGCGACCTCGTGCTCGATGTCGTCGGGGTAGCCGCTGCTCTCGCCGATCAGCTTCCAGCCGTGACGGTCAAGCAGGCCGTCGAGCGCGGGGACGCCATCGTCGAGGGGGACGCCGGTGTCGAGGATGGCGACGATCTTCGGGAGGGGGAACAGCGTCGTCTCGCCGTCTTCGGCGTCCTCCTCGGCTTCGGCGATGGCCACCAGGTGGTGCGCGGGGAGGGGGGCGCCGTCGAGGCCGAGCTTGAAGGTGTCGGTCTCGTCGATCGCCATGGCCAGGTAGCGAGTGGTCGCGTCGGTCGCCTTGGTCGTGACGGCGGGCGTCTCGGCCGGCTTGTCACGCTCGCCGAGGTCGAAGATGACGTGCCGGAGGACGGTCATCTGGCCTTCGGGGGTGAGGTCGTCGTACGTGGCGTCCTCCGGGTACGACGTGGGGCCGGTGTCCGTCTCGTAGGCGAAGTGGTGGGTGGCCGTCTGGGTGACGGTGTGCAGGATGTCCTCGTACTGGTCGGGGGTGGCCGGGTCGGTCAGTATCCGGGCGACGGTTGCGAGCATCTGGCTGGTGGTGCCGCCTGCGTAGCGGATTGCCTTGACTGTGATGAGCAGTTCGGTGTGGGTTCGGGCGATCATCGTGGTCATGTCGTTTCCCTTGTGACATGCCGCGGCCCCGCGACCGTGGCGGTCGCGGGGCCGGAGCCTGCGCCTGTTGTTGATTGCGGTGCCGCTATCAGCACGATCGGGCCTGTCCAGCCGGGTGGTGGTGCCGGTGGCGGCGTTCCGTCCGGTGTTTTGGCTGTTCGGAAACGGTGCTTCGCAGTGATACATCTCCGATATTAGCATATTTGAGAGGGTGACCAATACATTTAGGGGTGCAGTGATCCAGTACCCTCATAACGATTCGGTCAACGCGTCAGATGCGTCATACGCGTCCCGAAAAATGTGACGCGTCAAGATGTACCAGAGGTGCACACAAGCGCGTCTCCGTTGATCTGACGCGCGTGCAGCGGGAACCCTGAGTCTGCACCGCCCGTGGCTCTCGCCTTTACCACGTAGATCAGGATTTGTCGTTTTGTCGGTGCGCGCGGGCCCGCATCCGCGCCCGCGCCAACGACACCCGGCGCCGCTCCGCCTCCTCGTCCTCCACCTCCAGCTCAACCTCCGGCGGCGATGCCTCGACGAGCCGGGGCTGCTCCTCGATCGACCGTTGCACCTTCGCGTCGATCCAGGCCCACCGCCCCTCCTCCACCACCCGGCGCGGACACGCCGCCTCCCACTCACGAGCACGCATCGCCCGAGCGGCAGCCGGTGACGACCTCGCCAGCGACTCCCGCGCCTCCTGCGCCCTCTCGGCGTACCAGTCGCTCATGACGCCATCCAGCGAAGACGCTCAGCCTCCCGCTGCAGCCGCTTCGCATCCAAGGCCGCGCGCGCCGCCCGGTAAGCCTCACCGGGACCGGACGAGGAGCCCTGCTCAGCCACCGGCGGGCCCGCGAGCGCTTCCGCCCTGCTCAACCTCGGTGGTAGCTCGACCGGCCCGCCGACGCGACAAGCGTGCATCGCCTGCAGCCGCTCGCGCATGACCGCCTGCTCAGCGCGGAGCTGGGCGGCCGCGGCTGCGAGCCGCTGCGACTTGCCGGGCAGGGGCCGGCCGTGCGCGTCGAGCCACGCCGACAGCCGGTAACGCACCCAGCCGGGGACGTTGCGGATCTGGTCGCGGCTGGTCCAGGTGTAGGTCCAGGCCGTGCCGTCCGGCTGGTGGTCGAGAGCGTGCAGCACGTCGGCGGCGGTCCACCCAGCAGCTACTAAGACCCTGGTCAGGTGCCGGATGTACCAGGGGGACAGCCGCCGCAGCGTGGCGCTGGTGTCGTGGATCTTCTGGGCGATCTGGAGCGCGTGCTTGCGGGTCCCCGGCGTGGCGGCGACGTTGTTCGTCGTCGAGATTCGGTTCCGGCGGCGCGTAGATGATCTTTCCTCGCGCGCGTGCGTAGGACCTTCCTTGACTCTCTTAGGGAGAGTCAAGGAAGGGGGTTCAGTTGTCGTTTTGTCGGTGCGCATGGTGCCTTCGTCCAGCTCAGGGGCGGGCGTGCAGAGCACCCAGACAGCCGCCCGGTTGCCCAAGCCGTCGTCGGTGAGCCCGCACTGGTTGCCCCTGCGGTAGCGGTTCATCGTGCCCTCCTCGACAACGCCGAGGAAGCCGCGCTCACGCAGCCACCGGATCCAGCGCTTCACGGTGGACAGCGCCAGGTCGAGGTCATCAGCGATGCGCTGCTCGGTCGGGCGGGTGGTCAGCGTGGTCCAGTCGGCCCAGTCGGCGAGCTTGGCCGCCACGTCGGTGAGGTTCCGGTAGGCGTGGCACTTCAGGGCGAGCGCGTCGGCGTGCTCCTTGACGGCGCACAGGAACGCCCGCTGAGAAGGTGTGCGGCGCATGCCCTCGGGGACGGCGGACAGGACCGCCGCGCGGGAGGGGCTCAGCGAGGGTTGTGTGGCGTTCGGCCGTGGCGAGCGTCGGTGGTTCGGGCGCGCCAGGGGGAACGCTTGGCGAGGTGATATCTTCGGCTCCAAGCATTTTCTGTGGCACCCACCCGATCGGTTCGCCTGGCGACCAACCTGGAACCGGTCAGTGGATGCGGTGTTGTCGGTGATGTTGGTGAAGGCGCTCTCCGCTATGCGGGGGGCGCCTTTCTTGTTGTCTGGCCGGTGGCTCCTGGGGGCGGATGTCTCGGACTTGGGCTCTCGCCGTGTTCCGGTGGTCTCGTGTGATACAAACAATACAACTCGACGCATCTGACGCGTCAGACACACCATAGCGCGCTGCGTACGTATACACGAGACGTGCGAGCGAAGATCACCAAGCGCGATCGGACAACCCCGCAAACGGCGTGTTCGCGAGGGCTCACAAGCACGCGACCAGGCGAAACCGTCAGGTGGGAGCAGCCCGCCGCGCTCCGACTTCAACTCCTCAGGAGAAGCACGATGGCCCACGTCAGGGACCTCTGGTTCAAGACCATCACGCTGCCGGACGGCAGCATCAAGCGAGAACCGAGCAAGCGCCACGGGAAGGGGAAGCGCTGGTTAGCCGCTTGGACGAACCCCGAAGGGCGGGAGCAGACGAAGGCGTTCGCCAAGAAGGTCGATGCCGAGCGCCATGGCTCGCTCATGGAGGCCGACAAGGCGCGAGGGCGCTACCTCGACCCGAATGGGGCGAAGACTCGCCTGGCCGTCTTCGCCGAGAACTGGCTGAACTCGCAGTCGGCCGACCCGTCCACGCGGCAGATCCGCGGCATCTACTGGGACAAGCACATCAAGCCGAAGTTCGGCAACCGGGAGATCGGCGCAATTCGGCCGAGCGAGATCCGCACCTGGGTCAGCCAGCTCGAGAAAAAGTTGGCGGCCAGCACGGCAGGGCGCGTGCTCGCATTCCTCGACCAGCTCCTTGAGAGCGCTGTGGAGGATGATCTGATCGGCAAGAACCCGTGTGCGGCGAAGACCGTGAGAAAGCCCAAGTTGCCGCACCGGAAGATCGAGCCGTGGTCTACGGAACGCGTCCTCGCGGTGATCGACGCGCTGCCCGAGCGCTACGCCATCATGGCTCGCCTCAGCGCTGGGTGCGGACTTCGGCAGGGTGAAATCTTCGGTCTCACCGTAGACGACGTGGACTTCGAGGCAGGCGTCATCCACATACGGCAGCAGGTCAAGATGCTCAGCGCCAAGCTGCTGTTCGGCCTACCCAAGCACGACCGCGAGCGGACGATCCCGCTCCCCCAATCGGTGGCTCGCGCCCTGGAGGCGTACCTAGCCAAGTTCCCGCCGAGGGAGGTCACTTTGCCGTGGGAGGAGTTGGATGGGCGGCCGAAGACGCTGGGGCTGATCGTCACCAGCCGGGAGTCCAAGGCGTTGAACCGCAACTGTGTCAACGAGTACATCTGGAAGCCAGCCCTTGTCCGGGCTGGCGTGATCCCCAAGGATCGGCCCGCGCCGATCCCGGGCCGACGCAACCAGGAGTTCCGCAAGCACGGCATGCACGCGCTACGGCACTACTACGCCAGCGTGTTGCTCCATGCTGGCGAGTCCATCAAGGCGCTGGCCGAGTACCTTGGGCACCAAGATCCGGGCTACACGTTGCGCACGTACACGCACCTCATGCCCGGCAGCGAGGACCGGACGCGGAGAGCCATAGACACGGCGCTCGGCGGGGTCGATAAGTCTCGGGCCGCTGGCCTCAGGCGTGTGCTTTTCACCTGGTCCAGGCACCGAAGGGCGGTAGGGGCGAGCGGCGCTGCAGGCTCGCCCCGGCGTCGGCGGGGCGGGAGAGGCGCCGTGTTGGCGCGATGAGCGGCAGACCGAACAGCGACCGAACAGGACCCTAACGGATCAAGGAATTGCCTGGTCAGCCGCGCGCATATGTCAGTTCTACGACGTGTGACGGTGGCGTTTTCCGGCCTCGGCGATCTTCTTGAGAACCGGCTCTGAGCTGGGAAAACGTTCTCGTCCTTGCACGTCGTTCCCCGTTGTTCCGCCTCCTCGGGCGGAACACGGCCGGAACAGAACGGCCCGGTATCGCTCCCGATGCCGGGCCGTTTCCGCACGTGAGAGGGCTCAGGCTGCCCCCTCGTGCGCGTGCTGCTCATGCGTACGCCTAGGGGACTCGTCGCTACCGCGTCTCCCGCTCCGACGGCGGCCCGGCGTGGCCGCGCTCTCTCACCACCCCGGTGGCCGCGAGAAAGGCGGCGAAGCCCATCGAGACCGCGATGAAGGCGCTGCCTCCCGCGCCGAGCGCCGCGAGCGCGTCGGCCCCCAGTTCCAGGGCGACGCAGTAGACGAGGAGTCCGACGATCGCCGCCGTCTCCATCGCGTGGAAGAGCCAGTGTAAGACGCGTACGTGGTGGACCATGATCGGATAGTTCCTCCCTCGGCCGGGCTCGATGCCGGGATCAGTCGCACATCCCCGCCGGACGACCCCGGGACTCGCCTGTCTCGGCTCGCCCTGTTGAGAAGCCCGGTCGGCTACCCTTAGGCTAGGCTGGCGGGATGTGTATCGGGATTCCCGCCGGGATGACTTGAGAGAATCCAAGCGATACACAAATGAGCCTTCCCGGTGAGGATCGGAGACCTGGATGCCTCCAAGCAGCCCCACGGTCCTGCGGCGCCGCCTGTTCAACGAGCTACGGCGACGCCGTGAGGCGGTCGGCCTGAGCGGCCCTCAGGTGGCGAAGGCCCTCGGCTGGTCCACCTCGAAGATCTCCAGGCTGGAGACCGGGCAGATCCTGCCCCGCCACGACGACATCGGGGCTCTGCTCGACCTCTACGAGATGCCGGAGCCGGACCGGTCGAGGCTCCTCGGCCTGGTGACGCCGTCCACGGCCACGGAGTGGTGGGAGCGGTACTCCGACGCCCTCACCCCCGGCTACATCGAATATCTCGGCTACGAAAGCGGCGCGGAGCACATCCGGGAATGGCAACTCATGCTGATTCCCGGATTTCTCCAGACGCCGGAATACGCCCGCGTGATCATCGACGCCCCTCCCCACATCGCGGTTCTGACGCCTCGTCAGGTGCGGCGCCGCGTCGAACTTCGCATGGCCCGGCAACAGCGCATTTTCGACGATCCCGAGGTGACGTACAGCGCCGTCCTGGACGAGTCGGTGCTGCGGCGGCGGGTCGGCGACGACGCGATCATGGTGGGCCAGCTACGACACCTCGTGGCGATGGCCGAGGCAGCCCCGAACTTCTCTCTCCAGGTGCTGCTCAACAGCCAGGGCGTGCCCAGCGGATACACGCCGAACTTCATCCTGTTGCAGTTTCCCACGATGGAGGGCTTCGGCGAGATCCACCCCGATGTCGTCTACTTAGAAGACCCTGCGGGCGGCGGCCTCGACACCGACGAAATACGGACACACAGCCATCTCCTGGCATTCAACAAACTGCGCGAAAGCGCTCTTGGTCCCGAAGACTCGATTCGCTTCATCGAAGCACAACGGAACAACTGGGCGGGTTGATCCTGACCCAGGTGTCAAGAGAAAGGGCACGACAGCATGACTGACGACACCGCTTCTTCGCCGGAGGTGTGGCGGCGAAGCCGCCGTTGCGGGTCCAACGGGGCCTGTGTGGAGGTCGCCCTGCTGAGGGACGGCCGTTTCGGGCTCCGCGACTCAAAGAGCCCGGCCGGCGGAGTGATCGCGTTGTCTTCCGGCGACTACGAAGACCTCCTGGGCCGCATCAAACGAGGCGAGGTCTGAGACCCGGGCCCCGGCTTCGTTCAACGGCTGAGGGCGGCCGAGGATCGCGGTGGCTTCGATCTCGGCCAGGTGCCCGAGGACGTCCAGCGCGGTGACGCCCTTGGCCGGCGGAACCGGGGGCCCCAGCCCTCCCGGGCCTGGCCGTCCTCGTCGGCGAGGATCACTCCGCCGCCGGTCGCCGGGATCCTCTTCTGTGGCCTGCGGCGGCGTAGCCCGCGCAGGTCACCGCGGTGAGCAGGGCCGCGACGAAGAGCGGGGTGAGCGGGGCGCCGCGTCCGGTGAGCTCGCCGCCGAGCACCGCCACGCCGAGGGTGGCGCCCACCTGGCGGCCCGCGTTCAGTACGCCTCCCGCCGTGCCCGCCGTCCCGGCGGGCGCGCTCGCGACCATGCCCGCCATCAGCGCGGGGAAGCAGAACGACAGCCCGAAACCCATCACCACGAGCCACCCGGCCAGGCCGTCGGCGAGCGCGGCCCCGGTCAGACCGGCCGCCAGCAGGGCCAGCCCGGCCAGGATCGGCGGGCGGGCGCCGTGTCGGGCCACGATGCGGCCGGTGAGCACGGGGTTGACGACCATGGGGAGGGTCAGGGGCAGGAAGGCCAGTCCGGTCTCCATGGGGGTGAGGTGGCGGGTGTCCTGGAGGAACAGCGTCAGCACGAACAGGCTGCCGGAGAAGGCGAAGTTGGCCACGGCCCCGGCGAGCAGTTCCGGCCAGGTGGCGGGCAGCAGTCCGCGCGGGACGGCCCCGTGGGCGGCGCGGCGCTCCGCGACCATGAGTGCGGCCAGGGCGGCCAGGGCCAGCGCCCCGGCCAGGGGCGAGGCGTCCGTCAGCGCCTCCGCCAGCAGCCCGAGGAACGCGCACATCAGGCCCTGGGCGTACCAGTCGATCCGGCGGGCGCCACGCGGCGAGCGGTCGCAGCGCACGGCCAGCAGGGCGGCGACGGCGATGGGCGGGTTGACCAGGAAGACCGCGCGCCAGCCTGACAGGTCCACCAGGAGGCCGCCCAGCAGCGGGCCCGCCGCCAGGGCCGTGCCGGTGACAGCCGCCCACCCGCCCATGGCGCGCGCCCGCGCGGCCGGCGCGGGGAACAGCTCGGCGATCAGCCCGAGCGAGCCGCCCAGGCACAGCGCGCCGGCCACGCCCAGCAGCGCGCGCAGCGCCACCAGGACCCCGAGGGACGGCGCCGCCGCGCTCAGCAGGGACAACACCCCGAACCCGGCCACGCCCACCTTGAACACCCGCGCCGCCCCGTAGCGGTCGGCCACCGCTCCCCCGGTCAGGAGGGCGGCGGCGAAGGCCACGGTGTAGGCGTTCACGGCCCACTGCTGGCCCGCCACGGAGCCGCCGAGCGAGGCCCGCAGGTCCGGCAGGGCCACGGTGAGCACGGTCGTGTCCAGGAGCACGAGGAAGTAGGCGAGGGAGAGGCCGGTGAGCTTCTTCATGGGCTCCAGCCTGCGTAAACGTCCTATGCCCGCTCAACCGCCGCGGCCGCGGGGGGCGTTCGGGAAAGCCGTATGCTGGCGGGCGTGGAGTTGCGTCATGTGCGGGTGTCCGCTGCGGTCGCGCGGGCCGGAACCGTCGTGGGTGCCGCCAACCAGCTCGGGCTCGCCCCGGCGTCGGTGTCGGAGCAGGTGCGGCGGCTGGAGGCCGGGCTCGGGGTCGCGTTGTTCGAACGCACCCCGCGGGGGATGCGCCTGACCGCGCCGGGGCAGGCGTTGCTGGAGCGCGCGCACGGGCTGCTCGACCACGCGGACGAGGTCCGCAGGGCCGTCACCGGGCAGCGGCGGCGGGTCTCGGTCGGCGCGCTGGAGATGCTGGCCGCCACCCGGCTGCCCGCCGTGGTGCGCCGCCTGGCCGACCGCCGTCCCGACCTGGACGTGGACGTACGCACGCTCGACAGGAAGGCGCTGCTGGCCGAGGTCGCGGGCGGCGGCCTGGACGCGGCGCTGCTGCTCGACGCCGGGACCCGGATCGGCACGCTCGGCTTCGACCCGCCGCCCGGCCTCGACTTCCTCGACGTGGGCGAGGTCGCGCTGCGCCTGGTCACCGCGCCGGACGGCGACCCGGGCACCCTGCTGCTGTCGCCGCCGGGGTGCTCGATCCGGATGGCGACGGACCTGATGTTCGGGGCCGCGGCGCCCCGGCGCGAGCTGACCAGCGTCGTGACCGCGAGGGAGTGGGCCAGGCAGGGGCTCGGCAGGTCGCTGCTGCCGGACTTCGCGGTGGACGCCGACCTGGCCTCGGGCGCCCTGGTCCCCCTCGGCCTCTCCCCCGCCGCGGAGACGCCCGTACTGGCCCTGCGGCTGGTGTGGCTGCGCGGCCGGGAGCCGGGCCTGCGCGACGTCCTGTACGCGATGAGCGCCTGACCCCCGCGACGCGCACCGCGCACCCGGGCAGGCCCGGCTACGGACGCCTGAGGCGGTAGAGCACGTGACGCAGCAGGGGGCTGTCGCTGGGCACGCGCGGATGGTCGAAGTCCTCCGCCGGGTCACGCGTCATCCCCAGGCGTTCCATCACGGCCCGCGACCGCGCGTTGCCCACGGCGGTCATCGAGATGAGCGCGTCGAGCCCGGCCTCCTCGAACGCGTACGTGACGGCCCGCCGGGCGGCCTCGGTCGCGTAGCCGTGCCCCCACGCCCCGCGTGACAGCCGCCACCCGATCTCCACCGCCGGCAGGAAGGGCGCGTCGAACGTCTGCACCGCCAGCCCCGTGAACCCGATGAAGCGCCCGCCGGCCCGCTCCTCCAGCGCCCACAGCCCGTAGCCGTGCGCCTCGAACTCCCGCTCGATCCGGTCCACCAAGGCGTCGCTCTGCTCGCGGTTCAGCGGGCTGGGGAAGTAGCGCATCGCCTCGGGGTCGGCGTTGAGCGCGGCGAAGGGGGCCCTGTCGGAGTCGCGCCACCGGCGCATGATCAAACGCTCTGTCTCCACCAGGGCACGATAACGCCACCACACCTCAGCGCCTGGACTTGATCCCCGTGACGCGGCGGAGCACGTCCCACCAGAACGGGGCCCCGAACAGCAGCGCCACGTACGTCAGCAGGAAGCCTGGCCAGTGGCTCGGGGTGCTGATCCGGTCCCACCACGCGCCGCCGTTCCAGTGCACGCTCGGGTCGCCCTGCGCCGGGATCGTGATGCTGACCAGCGCCCCGTCCATCATCTTGACCAGGGCCGGCTCGCTCAGCGTCTCGGTGACGCAGGACACCGGGTCGCCGCCCGTGCAGCGCGTCTTCAGCTCCTCGTACGCCTCCGCCCCCGACCCCGCCACGGCCGTCACCGAGGCCCGGAAGGCGTTGTCGCGCAGCAGCGTCTTGGCGTACTCCAGCCCGTCCATGCTGAACAGCAGCGTCACCACCGCGCCGAGCACCGCGACGACCCACTTGACGTAGCGCTTGTACAGCAGCGACAGCCGCTGCATCTCCCCGTCGAACCAGGTCTCCACCCCCTGCCTGAACCGGTCGAGGTCGCCCTGCGCGCTCTCCCAGACGCCCTTGAGGTGGCCGTGGAGCGGGCTGTCGATCTGCTGGAGCCTGCGCAGGAAGTGCTCGATGCCGCCGTCGCCCTGGGCCGCCGCCAGCTCCATCACGGCCACGGAGAAGCGCGCGGGCGGGAGGGTCGCGATGCTCGTACGTCCCCGCTTGGCGTGGTCGATCTCCCTGACCCGCTCGTAGAGCAGGTTCATCATGGAGTCGCCGGTCTTCTTCTCGGGCAGCTTGCCGGGCTCGGCGGGCGAGGGCAGGTCGTTGTGCGCCGGACGGGGGTCGCGGACGAACGGCAGCGCCTTGAACACGTCGATGATCTTGGCGGGCAGCCAGGACCCCTTCTCGTCGGCGCCGTCGAGAGTGTCCCTGAGGTAGGCCCACAGGAACTTGCTGCGGATGGCCAGCACCCGCACGAAAGCCTCGTTGAGCCCGCTCACCAGCAGCGACAGCAGCAGGAACGCCACCACCAGGCCGAGCGCCAGATCCACATATACGGATAACACCGCGTATTCATACACCCACGGCGTGTGCGGCGCAACGGCACGGGCCGTCGGGCACGGGCCCATCGCCCCGTGTTCACGTGCCCGTCATCACGCCCCGGCTCACGTGCGCTCGTCGGCCCCGTAGAACACCCGGTCCACCACCTTGCGGGCGCGGCGGGTCACCCGGCGGTAGTCGTCGAGGAAGTCCTCGGACCCGTCGGGCGGGTAGCCGAGCGTCCGCGCGATCAGCCTGCGCTCGCCCGAGTCGCGCGGCACGCTGTCGCCGGGCCGCCCCTTGACCAGCATGATCGCGTCTCTGATGCGGGAGGCGAACTGCCACGCCTCGGCCAGCACGGCCTCGTCGCCGGTCGCGAGCAGCCCCTCCGTCACGGCCGCGCGCAGGGCCTCCAGCGTACGGGTGGTGCGCAGGGACGGCAGCGTGCCGGCGTGGCGGAGCTGGAGGAGCTGCGCCACCCACTCCACGTCGGACAGCCCGCCGGGGCCCAGCTTGGTGTGCAGGCCGGGCTCCGCGCCGCGCGGCAGCCGTTCGGCCTCCATGCGGGCCTTGAGCCGCCTGATCTCCCTGACCGCGTCGTCGGGCAGCCCGCCCCTCGGGTAGCGCAACTCGTCGACCATGGACGCGAACTCCGCCCCCAGCCCGGCGTCACCGGCCGAGAACCTGGCCCGCAGCAGCGCCTGCGACTCCCACGGCGACGACCAGCGCGCGTAGTAGGCCCGGTAGGAGGCGAGCGTACGCACCAGCGGCCCGTGCCTGCCCTCGGGACGCAGGTCGGGGTCGATGATCAGGGGCGGGTCGGGGGCGGGCTGCGAGAGCAGCCTGCGCAGCTCGTTGGCCACGGCGAAGGCGGCGTCGGTGGCCTCGCGCTCGTCGACCCCGGGCAGGGGCGAGTGCACGAACATGACGTCGGCGTCGCTGGCGTAGGAGCACTCCATGCCGCCGAGCCGGCCCATCGCGATGATCGCGAACGAGGTCAGGCCCGACGCCCTGCCGAGGGCGGCGTCGAGCGCGGCCTGCAGGGTCACGTCGGTGAGCTGCGACAGGGCGGTGCCGACGGTCTCGATGTCGATGAGGCCGGAGATGTCGGCCACGGCCGTGCGGAACAGCTCCTTGCGCCGCAGCGCGCGCACCGCGCCGACGGCGGTCTCGGGGTCGTCCGCGTGCCTGGACACGGCGGCGGACGCCTCGCCGAGCAGCGACTCGGGGGCGCGTACGGCCAGCTCGTCGTCCGAGCCCAGCATCGCCACCGCGTCGGGGGCGTGCATGAGCAGGCCGGTGGCGTAGCGGCTGGTGCCGAGTACGCGGGCCATCCTGGCGGCCACGGCGGTCTCGTCGCGCAGCAGCCGCAGATACCACGGCGTGCTGCCCAGCTTGTCGCTGACCTGCCGGAACCCGAGCAGCGCCGCGTCGGGGTCGGGCGTGTCGGCGAACCAGCCGAGCATGACCGGCAGCAGGGTGCGCTGGATCGACGCCCGCCGGGACACCCCCGTCGTGAGGTTGGCGATGTGGCGCAGCGCGCCGGCCGGGTCGACGTAGCCGAGCGCCCCGAGCCGGGCGGCGGCGGCCGAGGCCGACAGCCGCGTCTCCGTCTCCGGCAGCCGCGCCACGGCCTGCAGGAGCGGCCGGTAGAACAGCTTCTCGTGCAGCCGCCGCGCCTCCATCGCGTGCCGCCGCCACCGGGCCGTGAACTCCCCCACCGGATCGGTGTGCATGCCCAGGGCCCGGCCCAGCCTGCGCAGGTCGGCCTCGTCGGTGGGCAGGAGGTGGGTGCGCCGCAGCCGGTGGAGCTGGAGCAGGTGCTCGACCTGGCGCAGGAACGCGTACGCCTCACCCAGCGCCCGCGAGTCGTCGCGCCCCACGTAGCCGCCCCGGGAGAGCGCCGCCAGCGCGGGGAGCGTGGCCCTGCGGCGCAGCAGCGGGTCGAGCCTGCCGTGCACGAGCTGCAGCAACTGCACCGCGAACTCGATGTCGCGCAGCCCGCCCGGCCCCAGCTTGAGCTGGCGCTCCCCCTCGGCGCTCACGTGCTGCTCGACGCGGCGGCGCATGGCCTGCACGTCCTCGACGAAGTGCTCGCGGGTGGCGGCCGACCACACCAGGTCGTCGACGGCCCCGACGTAGTCGGCGCCCAGCTCCAGGTCACCCGCCGCGGGCCGGGCCTTGAGCAGCGCCTGGAACTCCCACGTCTTGGCCCAGCGCCGGTAGTAGGCCAGGTGGCTGGCGAGCGTGCGTACCAGGGGGCCCGAGCGGCCCTCGGGCCGCAGCCCGGCGTCCACCTCCCACAGCGAGCCCTCGGGGGTGGTGACGGTGCAGGCCCGCATCACGGCCTGGGCCAGCCGGGTGGCGGCGCGCAGCGCCTTGGTCTCGTCGGCGCCCTCTTTCGGCTCGGCGACGAAGATGACGTCGACGTCGCTGATGTAGTTGAGCTCCCTGGCGCCGCACTTGCCCATGCCGACGACCGCGAGGCGTACCTCGTCGGCCTCGACCTCCGTCCGCGCGATGGCCAGGGCGGCCTCCAGCGCGGCGCCGGCGAGGCCGGACAGCTCGGCGGTGACCTCCTGGAGCGTGGCCTGGCCGGTGAGGTCGCGGGCGGCCAGGTGGGCCAGCCTGCCGCGGTAGGCCACGCGCAGCGCCGCCAGCGCGTCGCGGCCGCTCGCGCCGCGTGGCTCGCTCTCTCCCGGGTCGGCGCCGACGGCGCGCAGCAGCTCGTCCCTGGCGTCGCCGAGGCCCGTCTCGGCCAGCAGCGCGACCTGGCCGGGGTGGCGGACGAGGTGCTCGCCGAGCGCGGCACTGACGCCCAGCAGGGCCAGCAGGCGGGACCTGAGCAGCTCGTCGCGGCGCAGGGCGTCGGCGACGGTGGGCTCACGCGCGACGAGGCGGGTCAGCGAGGCCAGCGCCAGATCGGGGTCGGCCACGTCGACCAGGGACTCCAGGATGCCGTCCAGGGCGGTGTCCGACTCCTGGACGAGCTGGGCGGCCTTGGCGCCGTCGGCGAAGCCGAGCTTGGCGAGCCTGGCCGCGGTGGATTCGATCCTGGGCACCCCTCCATCTTGACAGCTCTCCCGCCGTTCGCCGTAGCATGACAACGCAACGTTGCGTTGCGTTTCTGGATTTCCTGGAGGGATCACGAATGGCGGGCACGCGGGGCGACGGGGGCGCGGCGGACGGACGGGTCCCTGCCGGGGTGGCATGGGGGCTGCTGGCGGCCTGGGCGGCGCACGACGCCGAGGAGCTGGCGACCCTGGCGCGCTGGACCCGTACGGCGCGGCCCCGGCTGGAGAAGCACTTCCCCAGGGTGCCGTGGGAGCGGCTGGAGATGACGCAGCGGCACGTGAACGTGGCCATCGGGCTCATGGGCGCGGTGATGGCGGGAGCGGCGGCCCTGGGGGCGCGTACGGGCGGGCGGAGCGCGGTGTTCCAGGCGGCGCTGGCCGGGTTCGGGGCGCACGGGGCGGTGCATCTGGCGCAGGCGGCGCTGGCTCGCGGGTACACGCCCGGCGTCGTGACCGCGCCCGTCGTGGTGATCCCGTACTCGGTGTGGGCGTGGCGGCGGTTGCGGAGGGCGGGGGTGCCGGTGCGGTCCGGGTCAGGGAGTCTGGTGGCGTTGCCGGTGGTGCTGGTGGGGGTGCACGCGCTGGCCCACGTCCTGGCCGGGCGGCGTGGGCTCAGGCACCGGGTGCCGTGACCGCGTCCGGGACTGTCGCGTGCGCCTCGGCTCCTGCGCTGTTTCTGACCAGGTCACCGAAGGACTGGGCCATCGGCCGCCAGGTCGCCACGAGTGACTCCTCGGCCGCCTTGACGTCGGCGTCGAGTCGCCCGGCCGCGTCCAGGTCCGACCCGGCCGTCCACGAGGCGAAGATCTCCGGGGTGGCCTCGGGGTGGAACTGCAGCGCCCACGCCGCCTCGCCCAGACGGTACGCCTGGTTCGGGTACGGGGAACCGGTCATCAGCGGCACCGCGCCCTCGGGCAGCCGCGTCATGACGTCCTGGTGGTACTGGACGGCCACGGCGGCCCCGCCGACGCCCGACAGCAGCCGGTCGGAGGCGGCGGCGGGCAGCGGGACCACCTCGCAGGCGCCGACCTCCAGCCCGTTCGCGCCCCGCTCCACCGTGCCGCCGCAGGCCATGGTGAGCAGTTGCGCGCCGAGGCAGATGCCCAGCGTCGGGGTGCCTTCGTCGACGGCCCGGCGCAGGAGGTCGCGCGTGGCGGGCTGCCAGGGACTGCGCTCGTCCTCCCAGGCCGCGGCCGAGCCGCCGAGCACGATCAGCCCGTCCGCCGCCCGCGCGGGGACCTCCTCCCCCAGGTACGGCCGCACGACGTCACAGGGCACGCCCAGCCAGCCGGCGAGATAGCCGAGCCCGGCGTCGGCCTCGTGTTCGATGACGGTGATCCGCATGTCCACAATTATCCAGATTTTTCCGACTTGTCAGCCCGTGGGCCGCTCGGGGGGGTGGCAGCGCCGGGGAGGGTCTTGTCCATAAGCTCCGGTCATGAGTGTTGAGTTCGATGAGGTGGGCGGTCAGCGGATCGCCAGGTTCGGGACCGGGGCGCGGGTGATCGTCGCGGTGCACGGCATCACGGCGTCGCTCATGGCCTGGAGCGCCGTGGGCAGGCGACTGCCCGAGGGCTGGTCGCTGGTCGCCATGGATCTGCGCGGACGCGGGCACAGCGCGTCCATGCCCGGACCCTACGGGCTGGACCGGCACGCCGAGGACGTGCTGCGCGTGGCCGAGTACGTCGGCGCGGGCCCCGAGGCGGTGCTGACCGGCCACTCGATGGGCGCGTACGTGGCGGCCCTGGCCGGGGCGCGGCGCGAGTTCGCCCGTGTCGTCCTGGTGGACGGCGGGCTCCCCCTGCCGCCGCTGCCCGAGGGCGTGGACCCGGACGCCGAGACGGCGGCCACGCTGGGCCCGGCGCTGGCACGGCTGAAGCAGACGTTCCCCACGGCCGAGGCGTACGTGGACTTCTTCAAGGCGCACCCCGCCTTCGCCGGTCGCTGGAACGCCGACGCGGAGGCGTACGTGCGCTACGACCTGACCGGCCCCGAGGGCGCGCTGCGCTCCCGCGCCGTGGGCGAGGCGGTGCTGGAGGACGGGCGGTGGCTGCGCCTGGAGCCAGAGCGCATCGAGGCCGCGCTACGGGCGATCACCGCGCCGTTGTTCCTGCTCAGGGCTCCGCGCGGCCTGCTCAACCAGGACACAGGGCTGCTGCCCGACGACCTGGCCCGCCCCTGGGCCGCCCGGCTGCCTGGCCTGCGTGACGAGGTCGTGCCGGACTGCAACCACTACACGATCCTCTTCGACGAGCCGTGCGTGGCCACGATCGTCAGCCGCCTCACGTCGCCGAGCTGACACACCCGCGCCCGTGCGGGACGGTTCAACCTGGCATAAGGCACGAAACGCGCAGGCCCCCGAGAAGACTCGGGGGCCTGCGCGAAAGGCTCGGCGAACCGGCGGACACCGCCCGCCGGACCTCGCGAACCGGCGTCGTGACCAGGGCTTCAGCGTGGAGCGATCCAGGTGGCGCGGGCGGCGGCGACCAGCGTCCCGTCCACCTCGTAGATGGCGCTCTGGCCGAACATCTTGCGGCCCTCGCGACCGGTCGGGCGGGCCACCACCGAGTAGCTGCCGCCGGGCGAGACCTGGCGGTGGATCTGTACGGCCAGCCGGCCGAGCAGCGCGCTCTCGCCGGGGCCGAAGTGGGCCCAGCCGGTGATGCAGTCGAGCACCGCGCCCACGATCGAGGCGGGCACGCCGTCCTCGCCGCTCACCGTGAACGGCACCCGCCAGCCGGCCGCCACCAGGTCGGAGCCCTCCACCGGGCCGGGGAAGATGCGCAGGCCGTCGCCGGGCTCGCGCAGCCCGCAGGCGAAGCACTCGGCGTACGGGTGCATCCGCAGCCCCACGAACCCGGCCTCGGCGCGGGCCGCGTCGTTGAACGGCACGAACCCCGGCCCCTCCAGGTCCTCGGCCACCGGGATGGCCTCGACCAGCAGCTTGTCACCGTCGGAGAGGGACACGGAGTTGGCCACGTGCTCCAGGCGCAGCTCGGTCTCCAGCGGTGTGGGGGCGTGGAGGGTGACCTCGACGGCTGATCGCCCGCCGCCGTTCAGCGCCTCTGCCATGGCGCCCGCGATCCAGCCGCCGTTGGCGACGCCCACGGGACCACGGAAGCGCTTGGGAACGGTCAGCACGGTCTGCAGGGCAGCCGTCGTCATGCCACACCCTCCAATATCGCCACACAAGGCGAGAAGTCCGGAAATATCATAAAGAGCAGGCCAATTTTACTGGACTCCCGATCTACCTAGGCTTGGGGGTCCTGGCGGCCGCTCGGTATCACTCCACAACGCCCCGAACGTCCCCGAAACTTCCCCACCCAGAGCACCACGACGTTACGTACGCCACATAGCGCGGACGTGACCCAGGGGTGAGAAGCAACGAAAATCGGCCCCACTTCCGGAGCGCTCCAGGAGTGAGGCCGATCAAGGCGTTGGCAGTACCTTAACGGGGTTTCCGATCCCCCGCGACCAATCCGCCGATTCCCTCACAGACGCCACCCCGCCTCCCCCGACGAGACCGGCTCGCCGGTACCGGACGACCACAACCGCCCGGCACAGGCGGTCGATTCGGCGAGAAGAGGCCGAAAATGTGATGGAGGTCACAGATGGTAACGGACGCCGTGGCCCAGACTGGCCGTCATGGATCGACTCACCTCCTGGGAGCGTCGTACCAGCGTCGCGCTGCTCCTCGTCGGCATAGCCTTCCTGCTCGGCTGGGCGATCCCCGTGCTCGTGCCCGGTCTGCCCGCCCCCGCCCGTCAGGCGTTCTGGTACCTCCAGGTGCTCACCTGGGTGCTGTTCACCGCCGACTACCTCGTGCGCCTCGTCCTGGCGCCCCGCCGCCTGCGGTTCGTGCTCAGGAACCTCCCCTCCCTCGCGGTCGTCGTCCTCCCGCTCCTGCGCCCGCTGTGGTTGCTGCGGGCGCTGCTGCTCCTGCACGTCATCGCCGAGCGCGTACGCCTCCCGCTGCGCCTGCGCGCCGTCGTGTACGTCAGCGGCACCGCCCTCTTCCTGGCCGTGATCGGCAGCATCGCCGTCCTCGACGTCGAACGGCACAACCCCGACGGCAACATCACGACGATCGGCGACGCCCTGTGGTGGTCACTGACCACGATGACCACGGTCGGCTACGGCGACCGCTTCCCGATCACCTCCGAGGGCCGGCTGGTCGCGGCGGGGCTGATGCTGGCGGGCATCGCCCTGCTGGGCGTGGTGACGGCGGCGATCGCCTCGTGGTTCGTCGAACGGTTCGAGCGCTCGGTCGCCCTGGAACGGCGTACCGAGGAGGAGCTGGCCAACGTCGCGACCGAGCTGGCCGAGCTGCGCAAGACGGTGGCCGAGCTGACCGCCCGGCTGGAGACGTGAGCCCCGGAGGTGCGCGTCCTGGCCCGAGTTCGGAGAAGGTGGATAGCGTGCAACCTATGACGGCGCGGCAGGAGCGGGACACAGTGGGGAGTGGGTTCGTGCGGGGTGCGAGGCTGACATACCCGTCGGGGTCGCTGGTCGTCCTGACCGGCCCACCCGGAGCGGGCAAGAGCACCCTGCTGCGCCGCCTGTACGGGATGCACGGCGCCGAGAGCCTGCCCGTCCCGACCGGCGGCGCGTCCGTGGTCATCGACTCCTCCCAGTCCAGGCGGCACTGGGGCGGCAGGCTCGGCTGGGCACCGTACCCGGTGCGGCGGACGGTGGTCTTCGTCACCCATGTGACCCGCATCCGGCGGGCGCTGGCCCAGGGGAAGTCGGTGATCGCGCACAACCGGGGCTGCGGGACGTACACGCTGCGGGGCTTCGCCTGGCTGGCCCGCCGGTACGGCGCGGACTTCCACCTGCTCCTGCTGGACGCGCCGGCCGACGAGGCGCTGGCGGGGCAGCGGGCCAGGGGCCGGGTGGTCCCGCCCCGGACGTTCGCCCGCCATCAGAGCAGGTGGAACGGCCTGCTCACGCGGGTCAAGGGCGGCGACCCGGCCCCGGCGGCGACCGCGCGCATCATGGACCGCGCGCAGGCGAGCCTCCTGGAGGCCATCGTGTTCGAGTCCGGCCGGAGTGTCGATCCTGGCCCGCGCCGTTCACGTACCGGGTGACTGCTCACGGGCCGGGGTCTGGGTCTTCTCGGGTGCGGCGCGGCCCCGCCGGGCTCACAGCACGGGCAGGTAGCGGCCCAGCTCGAACTCGGTGACGTGGCGGCGGTATTCGCGCCACTCGCTGCGCTTGTTGCGCAGGAAGAAGTCGAAGACGTGCTCGCCCAGCGTCTCCGCGACCAGCTCGCTGCGCTCCATGACCTCGATCGCGTCGTGGAGCGAGCCGGGCAGCGGCTGGATGCCGAGGGCCCGGCGCTCGGCGCTGGTCAGCGTCCAGACGTTGTCCTCGGCGGCGGCGGGCAGCTCGTAGCTCTCCTCGATGCCCTTCAGCCCGGCCGCCAGGATCAGCGCGAAGGCCAGGTAGGGGTTGCACGCCGAGTCGAGCGAACGGAACTCGATGCGCGTCGAGCCGCCCTTGTGCGGCTTGTACATCGGCACCCGGACCAGGGCCGAGCGGTTGTTGTGGCCCCAGCACACGTAGGAGGGGGCCTCGCCGCCCTGCCCGGCGATGGCCTCGGCGCCGCCCCACAGCCGCTTGTAGGAGTTGACCCACTGGTTGGTGATGGCCGTGATCTCGGCGGCGTGCCTGAGCAGCCCGGCGATGAACGAGCGCCCGATCTTGGACAGCCGGTATTCGGAGCCCGCCTCGTAGAACGCGTTGCGGTCGCCCTCGAACAGCGACATGTGGGTGTGCATGCCCGAGCCGGGGTGCTCGGTGAACGGCTTGGGCATGAACGAGGCCCAGATGCCCTGCTCCAGGGCCACCTCCTTCATGACCAGGCGGAAGGTCATGATGTTGTCGGCCGTGGTGAGCGCGTCGGCGTAGCGCAGGTCGATCTCCTGCTGGCCGGGCGCGCCCTCGTGGTGGCTGAACTCGACCGAGATGCCCATCGACTCCAGCATCATGATCGCCTGGCGGCGGAAGTCGTGGCCGGAGCTGTGCGGGGTGTGGTCGAAGTAGCCGCCCGGGTCGATCGGCTCGGGCCGCTGCCCCGGCTCCGGCCTGCTCTTGAGCAGGAAGAACTCGATCTCGGGGTGGGTGTAGAAGGTGAAACCCATGTCGGCGCACTTGGCGAGCGTGCGCTTGAGCACCCAGCGCGGGTCGGCGTGGGACGGCGACCCGTCGGGCATGAGGATGTCGCAGAAGATGCGCGCGGCGCCGGGCGTCTCGCTGCGCCACGGGAGGATCTGGAACGTCGCGGGGTCGGGCTTGGCGAGCATGTCGGACTCGTAGACGCGGGCGAAGCCCTCGATGGCCGACCCGTCGAAGCCGATGCCCTCGGCGAACGCCCCTTCGAGCTCCGCCGGCGCGATCGCCACGGACTTGAGGAAGCCGAGCACGTCAGTGAACCACAGCCGGATGAACCGGATGTCGCGTTCCTCGAGCGTGCGGAGCACGAACTCCTGCTGGCGGTCCACAGCATCCCCTCGTTCGACAGACAGTCTTCGATAGAAGTGTTCGAAAGAAACGTTCGATAGAAAGTACAAGCTATGTACCAGCATGCCGTGTCCGTGTTTCGCACACGTTACGGGGGTTGCCGGTGCGAGCCTCGCTGACAAAGGGCCCGCCCCGACTTACTGTGATCACGCAGTCAGTCTCGGGGGAGGCATTGGTGGCTATCGACCTGCTCAATCACAAGCTCGATCGGGCGTTCGACCACATCGACGCGGGCGGCAGGGGCGTCGTCGAGCGTGAGGACCTGCTGGGGCTGGGAGCCCGCATCCTGGTGGGCTTCGGGGAGTCCCCCACCTCGGTCACCGGGGCGAGTCTCGTGGACAGCTTCGACCGGATCTGGTCCACGCTGTCGGAGACTCTCGATCGCGACGGCTACTTCGGCATCGCGCGCCCGGACTTCCTCGGCGGGATGACCGCCGCGTTCGTCACGGGCGACCTCTACGAGCCGGTCTTCAAACCGGCCACGGTGGCCGTGGCCGAGCTGTGCGACGGCGACGCCGACGGGGAGATCCAGCCGGGCGAGTTCCGTACGATGCTGTCGGCGTTCGGCGTGGCCTACGACGACGTGGACGAGGCGTTCGACCGCCTGGACCGGGCGGGCCGGGGCACGCTGACCGTGGACGCGCTGGTGCTGGCCGCCGCCGACTACTACCGCAGCGACGACCCCAACGCCGCCGGCAACTGGCTCTTCGGACCCCTGTGACGGCCGCTGTGAACCACACAGTGAATGACACTGCGAACGACACAGCGAGCGACACAGCACGAAGCACTGCGGACCACGCAGCGGACGAAGCACCGAAGAGCCCAGCGGAGAGCCCGGCGAACAACATCGTGAACACGCCAGCGAAGAGCACCGAGAGCGCCACAGACGGCCCCACGGAAAGCGCCCCTGTGAGCAGCGCTATGAGCAACACCGTGAGCGGCGCTGTGAGCAGCACGTCCACCGCGTCCACCAATGTGTTCGCCACCGTCCGCACAGCCCTGCGCTCGGCCCTGGCGTCGCTGCTGCCGCTGCCGCGCAGGGGCGGCTCGGCGGCCCTGGCGCTGATGCCGCTGACCGAGCGGGTGCCCGCGATGGCGGCGCCGTGCCGGATGCACCCGGCCGTGTACGCGATCGAGGCCGCGGTCATCGACTGGGCCAGACGCACCGGCCTGCGCGCCGACCCCGGCATCGGGTACCACCGGATGGCGGGCCGGGCGTTCGCCGAGTTCGACGCGGCCGCGGCGGCGCTGTTCGCGCAGTGGCTGACCTGGCTGTTCCATCTGGACGACGAGCTGGACGAGCGGTCGGGCCCGCTGGAGATCTTCCACGGCATGCTCAAGGGCTCGGCGCGCCACCCGCTGGAGGCGGCCTTCGCCGACCTGTGGCGGGTGACGAGCGTGCGGATGAGCGACCGGTGGCGGGCGAGGTTCGCGGTGGGGCTGCAGCGCCAGTACGACGCCTGCCGCACCGAGGCCGACAACCGGGCGGCCGGGCGGATGCCGACGCTGGAGGAGTACCCGGAGCTGCGCAGGGGCACGGTCGGCCCGTACCTGTACGACCTGGTCGAGCCGTGCCTGCGGGTGGAGGTGCCGGTGTGGCTGCACGAGTCGGAGCCGTGGCAGCAGCTCGTGAACGCCTGCAGCGACGTGACCGCGTGGTGCAACGACGTGGCCTCGCGGCCCAAGGAGCGCGGCGACGTGCACAACTTCGTGGTGCTGGCCATGCGCCAGCTCGGGCTGGGCGAGCGGGAGGCGACGGCCTGGGTACTGGACCGCATCGCCGCGCGCTGCCAGGACATGCGCAAGGCCGCCAGGCGGCTGCCGCTGAACGACCTCGAGCCCAAGACGGCCAGGGACGTCAGCAAGGTCGCGTGCGCGTACCTGGCGGCGCCGCGCGCCCATCTGGACTGGCTGCTGGAGTCGAAGCGCTACGCCTGAGCCGGTGGGCGCGGGCGTCGGCAAGAGCGTCGGGCGCCGGTCATCCGGCGCCGGCGAGCATGTCGCCGGCGAGGGTGCGGCGGTAGACGACCTGTTTGCCGACCCGCATCCCCACGGCGAGCCCGCCGCCGCTGAGCACGCTCAGGTGCTGGCTGACCGCGCCCGGTGTGAGCTTCATGCGGGCGGCCAGCGCCGAGGTGGTGGCGGGCTCGGCCAGCGCGAGCAGGATCGAGGCCCGGCTCCTGCCGATCAGCGCGGACAGCGCGCCGGGGGCGGGCGGCGGGCCCTGCTCCCACAGCGTGCCGACGCCCTGCACCGGGTAGACGAGCATCGACTGGTACGGCGCCGTCATCACGGCCACCGCGGGCCAGTAGAACGCAGTGGGCAACAGCACCAGCCCGTCACCGTGCAGACCGCCCGCGTCGCACCAGGGCCGGTCGATGATCAGCCGTTCCCCGGTCCACACCACGGCCTGGTCGAGCCCGGCGAACAGCTCGCGCGCCCCGCCCTGGGCGAGTTGCCGCGAGCGGCGCAGGACGTCGCGTTCGAGCAGGCCGTACACGCGGGGCCAGAACTCGGCGAAGCACTCCGCCCAGTACGTCTCCAGCGTGTCGGCCACCCTGGCCACGCCCGCCTCGGGGTCGGCCGTGAACCGCGCGATCACGTCCGGGTCGGTGCCGCGCACGCGCCCGGCCTCCTCGCGGGCCTGTGCGGGGTCGGTCCGCCTGACCCGGTCGAGTTCCTCGGCGAAGTCGGGCATCGGCGTGTCGGGCGGCGGGGTGATGAAGTCGGCCAGGTAGCCGCTCGGCGGCACGAGCGCGAACAGCTCACCGAGGTCGAGCCCGGCCAGCCGGGGCCGTACGGCCTTGAGCCAGGGCAGGTGGATCGACTGCCGCGCCGGCTGCTGGAGGGTGCGCAGGCTGGCCACCAGCTCCCACATCGGGGAGAACGCGAACCGGATGCGCGCCACGTCCTCCGGCTTCAGCGCCCACGTGATGGTCATGCTTTTAGTGTGGGCTAAATCGTTGGCATCGCCAAGCGCGCGGATCCCACGCTTGTCCCGTGTCGAACGCCACCGCTGAGAAGCCTTCCGCGCTGCCGTCGTTCCTGCGCTCGCAGGTCGGTGGGCTGCCCCGCCCGTTCTGGGCCCTGTGGAGCGGGACCGTCGTGAACCGCCTGGGCACCATGGTCATCCCCTTCACCGGCGTCTTCCTGACGCAGAACCGCGGTCTGTCGGTGGCCGCGGCGGGCCTGGTGATGGGCGTGTTCGGGGCGGGCTCGCTGCTGTCGCAACTGCTCGCGGGCGTGCTGGCGGACCGGATCGGGCGGCGGGCCACGCTGTCGGGGGGCATGGTGGCCACGGCCGCGTTCATGCTGGCGCTGGGCTACAGCACCTCGCTGCCCGCGATCCTGGCCTCGATGTTCGCGCTCGGCCTGGTCATCGACATCTACCGGCCCGCCTCGAACGCCCTGGTGGCCGACCTGATCTCGCCCGAGGAGCGGCCCAGGGCGTACGGGCTGCTGTTCTGGGGGATCAACCTCGGCTACTCGGTCGGCGTGACGGCCGGCGGCTGGCTGGCCGAGCTGGGGTTCCTGTGGCTGTTCTGGATCGACGCGGTGTCGAGCGTGGTCTTCGCCGTGCTGGTGTGGCGGGCGGTGCCCGAGACCACGCCGCGGGCCGACCGGTCGGCGGGCGGCTTCGGGGTGGTGCTGCGCGACCGGGTCATGGTCGGGTTCACGCTGGTGGCGCTGGGCAACGCGCTGGTCTACTCGCAGACGCTGACCATGCTGCCGGTCGCGATGACCGAGGTCGTGAAGCTGTCACCCGGCCAGTACGGCCTGGCCATGGCGCTGAACGGGGTGCTCATCGTCGTCGTGCAGCCGCTGGTGTCGGGGTGGCTGGGGCGCAGGGACCCGGCCCGCACGTTCGCGCTCGGGCTGGCCGTGATGGGGGCGGGGTTCGCGATGACCGCGTACGTCACGAGCGTGTGGGGGCTGGCCGCCACGATCGCGGTCTGGACGGCCGGGGAGATCGTCACGGCGGGCATCCCCGGCGCGGTCGTGGCCGCGCTGGCGCCGGCCGAGCTTCGGGGGCGGTACGCGGGGCTGTTCGGGTTCTCGTGGTCGCTGGCGGCGGTGCTGGCGCCCGTGCTGGGCGGGCCGCTGCTGGCGCTGGGCTCACAGGCGCTGTGGTTCACGATCGGCGGGGTCGGCGCGGCCTCGGCGGTCGGCATGCTGCTGCTGGGCCCGGCCATCAGGCACCGCTCGGCGTGACGGCCGGGTACCCACGAGTCGCCGCCGGTACCGTCGGTAACCACTCGTACCACTTTTCGTCGCTTTGACGATAAAAATCGGTGCGTACTAGGCTGTCCACGTGGCACAACTGCGCATCGCCCTCGCACAGACGAACCCGACCGTCGGCGACCTGGCGGCCAACGCCGACCGGCTGATCGCGTGGACCCGCGACGCCGCCGAGCGCGAGGCCCACCTCGTCGTCTTCACCGAGATGTTCCTCACCGGCTATCCGGTGGAGGACCTCGTGCTGCGCACGTCCTTCGTGGACGCCAGCATCAGGACGCTGGAGGAGGTGGCGCGCAGGCTGGAGCGGGAGGGCCTGGGCGAGCTGCCGGTGGTGGTCGGCTACGTCGACCGCGCCGGGCTGGCCCCCCGGGTCGGGCAGCCGAAGGGCGCCCCGCTCGACGCCGCCGCGCTGCTGCACCGGGGCGAGGTGGTGACGCGCACGGCCAAGCACCACCTGCCGAACTACGGGGTGTTCGACGAATACCGCTACTTCGTCCGCGGCGACCGGCTGCCGATCTTCCGGCTGCACGGGGTCGACGTGGCCATCGCCGTCTGCGAGGACCTCTGGCAGGAGGGCGGCCCCGTGTCCGTCGTGGGGCAGGCCGGGGCCGGGCTGCTGGTCGCACCGAACGCCTCGCCGTACGAGAAGGACAAGGACGACGTACGGCTGGAGCTGTGCGCGCGCCGGGCCCGCGAGGCCGGATGCGCGCTCGCCTACGTCAACCAGGTCGGCGGGCAGGACGAGCTGGTCTTCGACGGCGACACGGTCGTGGTGGACGGGTCGGGCGAGCTGGTGGCGCGGGCCGCCAAGTTCGAGGAGGAGCTGCTGATCGTCGACTTCGACGGTCTGCCGGAGTCGGCGGCCGAGCCGGGGACGTACCCGTACGACGCGGGCGACGGCTCCACGATCACGGTCGAGCGGCTGGTGCTGTCGTCCGAGCCCGTCGCGCCGTACGAGCCGCTGCCCGCCCGCGTCGCCGAGCCGCTCGACCCGAGCGCCGAGGTGTACTCGGCGCTCGTGCTGGCGGTGCGCGACTACGTGGTCAAGAACGGCTTCGAGTCGGTCATCCTGGGCCTGTCGGGCGGCATCGACTCGGCCCTGACCGCCACGATCGCCTCCGACGCCATCGGCCCCGAGCGCGTCAACGTGGTGCTCATGCCCTCCCGCTACTCCTCCGACCACTCGATCGGCGACGCCGAGGAGCTGGTGCGCAGGCAGGGCGTCACGGCGCGGGTGGTGCCGATCGCGGAGATCGTCAACGCGTACGAGAAGGAGATCGAGCTGTCGGGCCTGGCCGCGGAGAACCTCCAGGCCAGGGTGCGCGGCATGATCCTCATGGGGCTGTCGAACGAGCACGGCCACCTCGTGCTGACCACGGGCAACAAGAGCGAGCTGGCCACCGGCTACTCCACCCTCTACGGCGACTCGGCCGGGGGCTTCGCGCCGATCAAGGACGTGCCGAAGACGATGGTGTGGGAGCTGGCCAGGTGGCGCAACGAGCACTCCGGCCCCGGGTTCCTGCTCCAGGCCGAGCGCCCGATCCCGGAGAGCTCGATCGTCAAGGAGCCCAGCGCGGAGCTGCGGCCCGACCAGCGTGACACCGACTCGCTGCCGCCGTACGAGGTGCTCGACCGGCTGCTGGACGACTACGTGGAGAAGGACATGGGCTCGCGGGAGCTCATCGCGGCCGGGCACGATCCGGCGCTGGTGACGCGGGTGATCCGGCTGGTGGACCTGGCGGAGTACAAGCGGCGGCAGTATCCGCCCGGCCCCAAGATCACGCCGAAGAACTTCGGGCGTGACCGCCGCCTGCCCATCACCAACCGCTGGCGGGAGACCACCGGCTAGGACCGTCTCTCCTCCCGCGTACGAAAGCGCCGCCGCCCCCGCTCGGGCGGCGGCGCTTTCGCGCTCTCCCGCCTCTGCCGGAAGACTGGCGGAACGCGTAACCAGTGGGTTACGCTTTCTCCCGTGGACGACGTGGCAGGGGCGATCGCGGATCCGGTGCGCCGGGAGATTCTCGTCATGCTGCTGCGGGACGGGGCGCTGCCGGCGGGCGAGATAGCCGACCGGTTCGCGATCAGCCGGCCCGCGGTGAGCCGCCATCTGCGCGTGCTCCGGCAGAGCGGGCTCGTACGCGCCGAGCTGACCGGACGGCAGCGCCTCTACACGCTCGACCCCGGGCCGTTCACCGTGCTGGCCGCCTGGCTGGCCCCGTTCCTGCGGCCCGCCGGGTGGGAGCACCGCCTCGACGCGCTGGAGACGGAGGTCTACCGAACGCGCCGCGAACGCCGGGCCACCCAGTCCCCATCTCAGTCCCAGGTTCAGCACGACGCACAGCACGACTCTCAGTTCGAGCGACAGGAGAACGCAAAGTGAGCCCCATTCCCGTTGGCAGGCTGTTCCGGACCGGTGAGGGCAGCGACCTCGTCCTGACCAGGACCTTCCGCGCGTCCGCCGAGGACGTCTGGCTCAGCGTCACCGAGTCCGACCGCACGGCCCGATGGTTCGGCCCGTGGGAGGGCGACGCGGGGCCGGGCCGTACGATCAAGGCGCAGTTGCTCTTCGAGGAGCAGCAGCCCTGGTGCGACCTGCGCATCGAAGCCTGCGAGCCGCCGCACCGCCTGGAGGTCACGTCGCTGGACGAGTTCGGCGCCTGGCGGATCGAGCTGCTGCTCACCGAGGCCGACGGGGTGACGGAGCTGCGGTTCGTCCAGCACCTCGACTCGGACGACGGCGTCGCCGACATCGGCCCCGGCTGGGAGTTCTATCTCGACCAGCTCGTGGCCTCCCGCGACGGCTCCCCCGCCGTGGCCTTCGACGACTACTACCCCTCGATGCGGGCGTACTACGAGGGCCTGCGGGACTGACCCGCAGTCCTCCAGCCGGGGAACTGTCGGTGCCGTCTGGCACAGTTGGCGCGTGGCTCAACCCCTGAAAGACCTGATCAACACGCGGTCGGTGGCGGTGCTGGCCGACGGGCTGGCCGCCTCCTGGGCGCCGTTCGACCGTGATCGCTTCGTCGCGCGGGCCCTGGCCGGGCTCGACGGGCTGGAGCTGAAGGGGCGCGTCGCGCACGTGGCGGCGGCCCTGCACGACGCGCTGCCGCTGCCCTACCCGCAGGCCGCCGAGCTGGTGCGCGAGTGCGCCGGGCACGTGCCGCTCGACCTGTGGAGCGGGTGGCCGGCCACCGAGCACACCGCCGTCCAGGGGCTCGGCCACCTGCGTGCCGCGATGGACACGCTGGCCGTGCTCACGCCGTTCGCGACGGGTGAGTTCGCCGTGCGTCCCTTCCTCCGGCACCATGGCGACGACGCACTCAAGATCATGTTCGAGTGGGCGGAGTCGCCCGACGAGCACCTGCGCCGCCTGGCCTCGGAGGGCTCGCGCCCGCGCCTGCCGTGGGCCGGGCGGGTCGAGTGGCTGATGACGCCGGGTCCCACGCTGCCCCTGCTTGACCTGCTGCGCGACGACCCGAGCGAATACGTCCGCCGCTCGGTCGCCAACCACGTCAACGACCTGGCCAAAGACCATCCCGATGCGGCGCTCGGGCTGCTGGCCCGGTGGCGTTCCGACGGCGGCTCGCACGTGGAGAGGGTGCTGCGGCACGCGGTGCGCGGGCTGCTGCGCGCGGGCCATCCCGAGGCGCTGGCGCTGGTGGGCGCGACCCCGGGCAGCGGCTCGGTCGAGGCGCTGACCCTCGAGTCCGGCACCGTCGCGGTGGGCGGGCGGCTGGGCTTCACGGTCGCGGTGACGTCCGGCGCGGCGGGGCCGGTGCTGCTGAAATACGCGATCCGGCGGGCGGGCTCGCGGCGGGTGTTCCATCTGGGGCAGCGGGAGGCGGGCGGGCCTGGCGAGACGTTCACGCTGCGCAAGAGCCACTCCTTCCGTCCGGTCACCACGCGCGACGAGCCGCCGGGCGACAGGGAGCTCGACGTGATCGTCAACGGGCGGGTGGCGGCGAGCGTCCCGTTTACCCTGGTCCGATGACTTCTACGGCGCGCGGGCCGCGCGACTCCGAGCTGCTCCTGATCGAGCTGGGCGTCATCTGGCGCCTCGACGGGCTCGGCCGCCTGCCCGGTCCGGAAGACCTGGTGATCGGCGTGGCGGCCGACGGCATGGTGGCGGCCGTGGCGAGCGTCGTGCCCGACCCGCTGGCCGGGCGCCTGCTCTCGCTCGTCGCCGACGGCGGTGAGCCGGCCGACGTGGTGGTGCGGTGCCAGGCGCTGCTGGGCGGCATGGGGGTGGCCGTGTCCAGCGGGCCGAGCTATCTGGTGGAGCGGCCTCTGGGGTATGACGCGGGGGTCGAGGTGCTGACGTCCGCCGTCCCCGCCCACGCCCGGCTCGTACGTCCGCTGCGGCCGCGCAACTGGGAGCCCGGCGAGTGGGACGACCTGCTCGGCGGGCGTGCGGGCGCACCCTGGGCGATGATCGTCGAGGACGGGCAGGTGGCCGCCGTCTGCCACACCGCCCGCCTGACCCCGGCCGGGGCGGAGGCGGGCACGTGGACGGCGCCCGCCTACCGGGGGCGCGGCTACGCCGCCACGACCACCGCCGCCTGGTCGGGGCTGCTGCCCGGCACCCGGCTCTTCTACAGCACGAGCGCCGACAACCGTTCCTCCCAGCGGGTCGCCGAACGCCTCGGCCTGCGCCCCATCGGCCACCTCTGGAAGCTCACGGCCTGACACCTCGCCAACGACGCGGCGCCCGTCCAGTGGGCTCGTCAGGAGTCGTCCGTGTGGAGCACCTCGTGCTGCCACCGCGCGCGTGGCTGGGTGTGCGGGTGCCAGTAGTGTTCGGCGATGTCGTCAGGGTCGAACGCGGTCCCCCGGGCCACCGGACCGGCGACGGTGACGCCGGCCACGTGTATCCCCGACGGGCCGTACTCCTCGTCCAGCATCGCCACCAGCGTCCGTACCCCGGCTGATTTTGCTGGTGAGTAGGAGCAGCGTTTGCCGGTCAGTTTGGACAGCACTCGGGGGCTGATCGGGTCCGGAATGTCGGTGAGAAGTAGCAGCACCCAGAGCCTCGAATACTCGCCCAGCGCATTCAGCGCCGGTGGATCGTCGTGAGGTCCCCGGGTTGCAAGCTACCCGCAGTGTTCAGAGCCCGTTCACACGTCGACAACGGCAACCCACCGGGCCGAGACCGCCACAATCCGCCTATACGCGAAACGTCACGATTGCCGCCGAACACGGCAATCGCAAACGCGACAGTGACCGCGCTGAGCGCGATCAGCCCAGGCCGGGGGCTCGGACAGACAGTTGCTCTCGGGTAAACCGGTCGAGGTCCAAGCGAACGCCTGTCAGCGCCTCAACGGTCGCCAGTGCGGTCTCCCAGTCGGGGTAGGGCGCGGCGGGTTTCACACCTGCCTCGTCATCGGCCTTCATCCGTGCCCCCAGTGCCCGCAAGGCTCCCAGATGGTCATCGAGCGCGGCGGGGTCCTGGCCGAAGCATTCCAGGGAATGGGGGAACGAATCCATGTTGACTGAGGTGACGAGAACGCCGTCGGCCGCGTAAAACAGCTCGTGGGCGTTGTTGACCAGCCACCAGAAACCCCACGCTTGCGCGTTCTCGGTCAGGCGGGCCCAGAGGCCGGGATCGCTGGGATAGGCGTTCGCCGCCAGTACGATCACACCGCGGTCGCTCTGTTCCAGGACGACGTGCTGTCCCAGCTCCAGCACTGTGTGGGGAGTCGCCGTGTCGGGGTCGGCACCCAGCCGATGGGCGACATCGGTGACTGTAATGGGCTCCCCACGCCCTCGCACCACCATCCAGAACATCGCGTTGTTGATATAGGGATCCTCCCGGCCCAGATCCGTGAGGAGTTTAAGGTAGTAATTGATCATCTCGTGCGTAACCGGACTCATGCTTCCCTCTTGATAAGCGGAGACGACAGGGTAGCGATCGATCACGACATTTCTGATCAGGAGACCTGCCAGAGCATAGCTTTGATCACCGTAGAGGTTGCACTCAACCCGCGGCGCCACCCGCCGCCGGCGTCCGGCGTGCCCAACTCGCCCACCGCCGCGTCGAGCGCGGCGCGCAGTTCGTCCTCGTCGGCGCAGTCCGCCCGGTACGCCGAGGCCCCCTCCAGGTCGAGCGTGCTTCCGGTACGCGACACGAGCGCCACCCGCAGCCCCTCCCTCGCGAACCGGTGGGCCACGGACCGGCCGATTCCCGGCCCAGCGCCGATGATCACCGCTCCTGGCATCGATGTGCTCCTTCACGTTGTTGTCAGTGGCAGTTCGCGACGCCAAGGCGTCACATCCATGTGAAGGTCAAGGGAGCGCATGAAGATCGGTGACCTGGCCCACCGGACCGGGGTGAACAGGCGGCTGCTGCGCTACTACGAGGAGCAGGGGCTGCTTCGCCCGCGACGGCTGCCCAACGGCTACCGCGAGTACGGGGAGGCGGACGTGGCCGCCGTACGCCACATCCGGACGATGCTCGCCGCCGGGCTGCCCACGGCCGTCATCTCCCGGCTGCTCGACTGCGTGCACGATGACGGCGAGCGGATGGTGCCCAGCGCCTGCCCCGGCATGGTCAGCAGCCTGCGGCGGGAACGCCGGCGCCTGGCCGAGACGATCGACCGGCTCCAGACCTCGCAGCGAGCCCTCGACACCCTGCTCGACACCCTGCCCGGCACGCCGCCCAACTCCGAACGCACCGCCACGCCCGGCACCCGGGCTCGGAGCCAGGCTCCACACCAGCCCTGACACCTCGCCCCGTACCCTGCTCAGCACCCTGCTCAGCACCATGTCCGGTCACTTGCCCGGCAACACGTCCACCACCGCCCGACAGCACGCCCCCACCACGCGGCGGCACGCCCGCCACTACCCGACAGCACGCCCCCCACCGCCCCACAGCTGTCCGCCACCGCCCGGCAGTACGCCCGGTGGCGTGCCCGGCAAGCCGTTCGGTGGTCGGCCTGCGCGTTCGGCGGCGTTCTGTGGTCGATCGGAGGTGCTGGTGAGAAGGGTCAGAAGGTCAGAGGTCGCGTAGCGCGAGTGCCTCGGCGTCGGTCAGACCCCTGCGGGCGCCCGCGCGGAGCCGGGCCCGCGCCTGCGCGCTCGTACGCGGGCGGTACTTCGGCTGACGCCCGCACCCGCACGGCTCGAAGCCCTCGTACCGCAGCCCCGCCGTCAGCACCGTGGCCACGGCCCGCCAGCGGCGCTCGTCTCCCCGGCGCGGCGCGGCGAAGTCGTGGCCCGCGTAGAGCATGGGCCGACTGCAGCGCGGGCACCGATGCTCGCGCTCGACCCAGGGCTGCTTGTGGCTACGCCGACACGGCACACACACGTAGTGGACCTTGTAGAAGACCATGCCGTAGTCGCACATGCTGCCCAGCCTACCCAAAGAAGATCAGGGCCCCGGTCCGATTTCGGAATGGCACGGGCCGGACGGGCGCCGGTGGATCTGCGATGATCGTGGGGCCATGACGGAGATGACACACTGCGTCACGTGCGGCGGCACCGTGGCCCCCGACGGCCACTGCTGGGACTGCGGCACTCCGCAACCGGCCTTCCGCTCGCACCTGGAGCTCACTGTGGGCGGTGCGGCCGGGGTCAGCGAACGTGGCCCGCGGCGAGGGGTGAACTCCGACGCGATGGCCCTGGTCAGGGCGGGAGCATGGACGGTCGGGGCGGTGTGCGACGGCGTCTCCATGGCGCCGCGTGCGGACCGCGCCGCCCGGGTGGCCGCCGACACCGGCGCGGCGACGACGGCCGCGCGGCTGCGGGCAGGGGCCCAGCCGGAGACGGCGCTCGTGGCGGGCGCACTCCACGCGGCCCGCGCGGTGGCGTCCCTGACCGCGATCCGCGCGACCGTCCCCCCGCCCGGCCCCACAGAAAGGGCGGCCCGCCACACGATCCCGGACCCAGCACACGCAGACCACCACACGACCCCCAACCCAGCACACGCAGACCACCGCACCCCGGACCCGGCACACGCAGACCACCGCACCCCGGACCCGGCACACGCAGGCCACCGCACGACTCCAGACCCGGCACACGCGGACCATCGCACGGCGCCGGACCCGGCACGCGCGGAGCACGGTACGGCCCTGAGTGCGGTGTGGGCGGGGCTCGGTGTCGGGGCGCCGTCCTGCACGTACGTCGCGGGGATCGTGGGGCCGGAGGGCGTCTGGAGCTGCTGGATCGGTGACAGCCGGGCGTACTGGCTGCCGGGCGAGGGCCTCGGGATGGCGCTGACCGAGGACGACACGGGTGAGCACGAGGCGCTGTCCGCCTGGCTCGGGGCCGACGCCGGGCCTTCGAAGCCCCGCCTGCGCAGCTATCGGCCCAGAGTGCCCGGCCGCCTGCTCCTCTGCACGGACGGCCTGTGGCGCCACCTCCCGGACGCCGCCTCCCTGCGCGTCCACGCCCTCCCCGGCGACCCACTGGCCGCCGCCCGCTCGCTCGTCGCGTACGCCCTCGGCGCGGGCGGCCAGGACGACGTCACGGCCCTCCTCATCGACACCCTCCCCCGCGACCCGGCCGACCTCCGTCAGCAGGCCCCACCGACGGGCACGGGCGACGTCTGACGCTCGCGAAGCCGCACCCGAGGACCTACGCGACGCGCGGGCCGCAGGCGTCCCGCCACCCGATGGCCTACGCGGGCGGCAGACGTCCCGCCGCCCGCGGGTCTACGCGGGCCGCAGGCATCCCGCGCCCGAGGACCCACGCGGGCCGCGGGCGTCCCGCCGCCCGAGGGTCTATGGGGTCGCAGGCGTCCCGCGATCCCGTCGAGGATGAGGTCGAGGCCCAGGCGGAACTGGCCGTCGAAGTCCCCGTCGGCGACCTGGGCGAGGGTGCCGAGGTCGGCCGCGCGCTCGTTCAGATGGACGGCCACCCTGTGCGTAGTCGGCGAGCGGGAGCCGTTCACCGTCCAGGCGGCGGGCCACGGCGGGAGTGCCTGGGCCTGGAGCCGCGGCTGGGCGAGTGGCAGCGGGTGCGGTTCATGCTCTCGCCGTCGTTCATGCTCTCGCCGTTGTTCGTGCTCTCGCCGTCGTTCGTGCTCAGCGAGGGGCTCGGGCTGCTGGCGCAGGAGGTGCTGTTCCCCGGGAACGAGGCACGCGACTGGCTGAACGCGTACGTCTACCCGGAGGTGGGCCTGCCTCCGGACGACGTCGATCTGGCGGCCGTGCACCACGCCAAGAACGTGTTGTGGGGCGTCTGGGGCAACGCCGCCTTCCTGGCGGCCGAGGGGCGAGGCGAGGCCGAACTGGGCGCGTACCTGTGGAGGTGGTCGCTCTACGGCGACGGCGCGGTGGCGGCCGTGCTCGGGCAGCTCAGGCCGTCGCCGATGAGCCCGTACGTCTTCGGCTATTTCCATGGCTGGGAGCTGCTGCGGCGCTGGGTGCGCGGGCCGGAGCAGGTCCGCCGCCTGCTCACCGAGCCGTTGCCGCCCGCGGACGTGACCGTCTGACCGCCTGACCCCCGGCCTAGCCTTTCCGCGCGCGCCGCTCGATCAACTGCTCGACGCCGTCGAGCAGCAGGTCGAGGCCGAAGCGGAAGTCAGCGTCGTCCGTCCAGCCCTCGGCGCCGTGCATGACGCCCGCGCGCATGACCGCCGACAGCGCGGGATAGGTCTCGGGGTCGAGCACCTCGGCCAGCAGGTCGCCCCAGTCGGCGGCTCCCTCGATCCCGGTGTGGTCGTGCTCGGGGAACCCCGCCGTCGCCGAGAGCACGAGCGCCGCGTCGGTGAGCGCGTAGCCGGTCAGGGTGCTGGCCACGTTGAACCTCTCCCCGTCGTCGAGGCCCGTGCCGTCGAGCGCGGCCAGCGCCCGGTCCAGCCACAGCAGCCGCCGCGGGCCCAGGGGCGGGGAGTGGCGGGAGACCGACAGCACCCAGGGGTGCGCGAGCAGGAGGTCGCGCTGGACGCGGGTCCACAGGCCGAGGTAGTCGCGCCAGTGCCGGCCCGCGGGCTCGGGCGGCAGCGGGGCCACCCCGTCGGCCATCGCGGTGAGCAGGTCTTCCTTGCTGTCGACGTACCGGTAGAGGGCCGTCGTCGCCACCTCCACCCGCGAGGCCACGCTCGCCATCGAGACGCCGGCCAGCCCTTCCGAGTCGGCGATCTCGATGGCGGCCGCGGTGATCGTGGCCAGGTCGAGGCGTGGCCTCGGGCCCCTGCGCGGCACGGGTTCGCGCCCCCACATCCGCTGCAGCATGGGGGGCAGCGCCCGTTCCTTCGCCATCGAACTCCTCCTTGACTCGCTCCTAGGATTCTGCATTACGATAAAACTATGAACGTCATACACAGTACAGCATTCACAGATGCCATCCACGCCAGAGGGCTCACCAAGTCGTTCGGCGCCACGCGGGTGCTGACCGGAATCGACCTGACCGTGCCCACCGGCTCGCTGGTGGCCCTGCTGGGGCCCAACGGGTCGGGCAAGACGACGACCGTACGGATCCTGACCACGCTGCTCGCCCCCGACGGCGGCACCGCCGTGGTCGGCGGGCACGACGTGGCGCGCGAGGGCGTGGCCGTGCGCCGCGTCATCGGGCTGACCTCGCAGCAGGCCACCGTGGACGACCTGCTGACCGGGCGGGAGAACCTGGAGCTGTTCGCCGGTCTCTACCACCTCGGCGGGCAGCGGGCCCGGCGCCGGGCGACGGAGCTGCTGGAGCTCTTCGGCCTGGCCGACGCCGCCAACCGGCGGGCGGGCGCGTACTCCGGGGGCATGCGCCGCCGCCTCGACCTGGCCGCCAGCATGGTGGCGGCCCCGCCGATCCTGTTCCTGGACGAGCCCACGACCGGCCTCGACCCCCGCAGCAGGGCCGACCTGTGGGCCGTGATCCGCGAGCTGCTCGCGTCCGGCACCACGATCCTGCTCACCACGCAGTACCTGGAGGAGGCCGACCAGCTCGCCGACCGCGTCGTGGTGATCAACGGCGGCCGGGTCGTCGCCGACGACTCCCCCGAGACGCTCAAGCGCCAGGTCGGCTCGGAGCGCCTGGCGCTGCGCCCGGCGCGGGCCGAGGACCTGTCCAGGGCGGGCGCCGTACTGGCCGGGTCGGGGGCCTATCTCGACGCCGAGTCCAGGGAGCTGACGCTGGCCCTCCACGACGCCGACCACCTGCGCCGCACGCTCGACCTGCTGCACACGGCGGGCATCGCCGTCGCACGCGTGGAGCTGCGCACCCCCACCCTGGACGACGTCTTCTTCGAGCTGACGGCGGCCGCCGCATGAGCGGCCCAGTCACCGCCGCCGCCGACCTGCGCCGGCTGGTCGTCCGCGACCTGCGCCGCGAGCTGCGCGTGCTGGACGGCCTCATCGTCAACACCGCCCTGCCCGTGATCATCATGATCCTCTTCGTGTACGTGTTCGGCGGCGCGATCACGACCGGCTCCAGCGGGCTCGACTACATCGACTTCGTCGTGCCCGCGGTGCTGCTCATGTCCGGCGGGTACGGCGCGGCGCTCACCGCCGTGACCATCTCCGACGAGATGACCGGCGGCATGATCGACCGGTTCCGCACCCTGCCGATCAGCGCCTGGGTGGTCCCCGCCGGGCACATCGTGGCCTCGGTGCTGCGCAACGTGGCCTCCTCCGCCATCGCGCTGGTCGCCGCGCTCCTGCTCGGCTTCCGGCCGAACGCCACGCTCTCCGACTGGCTGCTGGTGCTGGCCCTGGTGACGGCGTACGTGCTGGCGCTGTCCACGCTGGCGGCGCTGTGGGGGCTGCTGGTGAAGTCGTCGCAGGCGGCCGGGGCGTTCAGCTTCGTCGTGCTGTTCACGCCGTACCTGTCGGACGGGATCGTCCCCGCCGAGACCATGCCGGGGGTGCTGCACGCGTTCGCCGCCAACCAGCCGCTCACGCCCATCATCGACACGATGCGGGCGCTGCTGCTGGACCAGCCCATGGGCTCAGCCGGTCTCGTCGCGGTGGCCTGGCTCACGGGCACGGTCGTGGTCGGCCTGCCGATCGCGGCCCTGCTGTTCCGGCGCAGGACGGCGGCCTGAGGCGGCTGGCGAAGGCCGGGCGACGGGGGCGGCGCCTCAGGGGGCCAGGCCGCGCAGGACGGTGTCCACGACGCGTTCGGCCAGGTCGGGTGCGAGGTCTCCGGCCGGCCCCCACTTGGTCTGGTGGATCATGGTGCCGGAGATGACGGCTATGGCCAGGTCGACGTCGAGGTCGGCTCTCAGCTCGCCGGTGGCGATGCCCCGCTCGACCACGGCGCGCATGGCCAGCCGGCGCGGCTCGACCGCCCGCTTGACGAAGCGCTCCATCAGGCGCGGGTAGCGGTCGGCCTCGCTCATCGCGATGTTCATCACGCAGCGGGTGCGGGCCTGCCCCGACTCCTGGCGCATGGCGTCGACCAGGCTGATCAGGTCGTCGCGTACGGACGCGCCGGACAGCGGGGGCAGCGGCGCCTTGAGCGTGGCCAGCGCGTCGACGACCAGATCCTCCTTGTTGGACCAGCGCCGGTAGATCGTCGTCTTGCCGACGCCCGCCCGCGCGGCGATCGCCTCGATCGTCAGCTCGGACACCCCCATGCCCTCGCCGATCAGATCGAGGGTCGCGTCGACGATCGCCTTCTCGGCCTTCTCACTGCGCGGACGGCCCGCCGGGCGGGCGGTCCCAGATTCCTGGATCGACATCGCGGCCTCACCATACATCTCCAGCGCCGTGGCGCTGTCCTCCCGGGCGGGCGAGGAGCACGCGATCGTACGCGCTCCTCGCCCTCTCTCCCCGTAATGATCCATACGTTCCCATCGTCGCACCGATCATCCGGCCGACGACGACAACGCGGGCTCCTTCTGCGTCGTGTGCTTGGCGGGACGAACCTTGCCCGGCATCCACCTGGCCACCACCACGATGCCGAGCAGCCCGACCGCCGCCGAGACCAGCGCCGTGACGTGCATGCCGTCGATGAACGCGGTGAACGCCGGCTGGACCAGCGCCTGGCCCCGCTCGCCCAGCGACTGCACGACGCCCATCGTCGCCATGATCGACTCACCGGCCGCGTGCTGCGCCCCCGAGGGCAGCCCGGCCAGCGCGGGCGCGATCTCCCCGCGGTAGCTGGAGGACAGGACGGAGCCGAGCACGGCCACGCCGAGCGCGCCGGACACCTGGCGGACGGTGTTGCTCATGGCCGAGCCGACACCGGCCTTCTCCCTGGGCAGCGCCTCCATGATGGCCGTCGTCGCGGGCGGCATGATGTTGGCCATCGCGGCGCCCTGGATGAAGAAGACGGCCTCGATCAGCACGATCGGCGTGTTCTGGTCCATGAGCGCGTAGCTGCCCAGTGCCAGCGTCACCACGATCATGCTCACGGTGGCCGACAGCTTGGCGCCGAACCGCTCGTTCACCCGCTGGCTGAGCGGGGCGAAGATGAGCTGCGCGGCGGCGAACGGGATCATCAGCGCGCCCGCCTGCACCGGCGTGAACCCCAGCACGATCTGCAGGTAGAACGTCAGGAAGAACATCCCGCCCATCATCGCGAAGAAGACGATGCCCATCATGCCGATGGCCGAGCTGAAGCGCACGTTGGTGAAGTTGCGCACGTCGAAGACCGGGTGGTCGATGCGCCGCTCCCACCACACGAACGCGCCCAGCACCGCCACCCCGAACAGCGTCGGGACCAGCACCTCGGCGCTCGCCACGGTGGCCAGCTCGCCGCCGCGGATGATGCCGTACACGATGGACACCAGACCGATGATCGACAGCAGCACGCCGACCGGGTCGAGCCTGGACGGCTTCGGGTCGCGCGACTCCGGCACGATGGTCGCGATGAGGATCATGCTGATGATCACGATGGGCACGTTGATCAGGAAGACCGAGCCCCACCAGAAGTGCTGGATCAGCAGGCCGCCGGAGATGGGCCCGATCGCCACCGCGAGCCCCACGCCCGCGGCCCAGATCCCGATCGCCCTGCCCCGCTCACTGGGCGGGAACACGTTGGAGATGATCGCCAGCGTGGCCGGCATGATCGCCGCCCCGCCGATGCCCATCGCCGCCCTGGCCAGGATGAGCTGCATCGGATCCTGCGCGTACGCGCTGGCCAGCGAGGCCAGCCCGAACAGCGCCATGCCGATGAACAACATCCGCTTTCTGCCTGTTCGGTCGCCGATCACGCCGAAGGTGAACAGCAAACCGGCGAACACCAGCGTGTAGGAGTTGATCGCCCATTCCAGCTCACTCTGGGTGGCGCCCAAACCGACGGTCTTGTCGGCGATGGTCTTCATCGCCACGTTCAGGATCGTGTTGTCGAGCACGACCGCCAGCAGGCTGAACACCAGCACGCCGAGGATGCCCCATCGGCGTGGATGTCCCGAGTTCGGGTCCATGGAGGAAATCCTCAATTTCGATACGGATAAGTTTCGCAACGTCACCGTATCGCATGCTATTCCGATACGCAACGGTCCCGTTTCGTAAATATCCGGTGAACTACCGCACACAACCACATAACGGACACACTGCGCCTCGGTCCACCCCCGGCCCAGCCGCCACCCCCGCCCCGCTCGGCCCACGCCGAACGAGCCCGTGCGGCCGGGCCGATCCCCCGCACCCGCCGATTCCCGCACCCCAGGAGAAGCCCCCGCTTTACTCCCGGGGCGCCGCTCACTCCCGCGCCGTCGACGCGGCGGCCGGTCCCCCCGCCTCCGCCCGCGCCTGCGCGGACGGCTCCTCCGGGGCCTCCTCCGTGGCCTCCGCGGGCAGCCCGGCACCGATCGGCCGGCTACGCCAGAAGGGCAGGGCGATGACCACCATGGCCACCCCCACCAGCCCCGCCACCACGAACGCCCACTCCGGCCCGCTCCCGTCGATGACCGCCCCCGCGATGGGCGCCGAGGCCGCGCCGCCGACCAGCAGGGCGGTGCCGTGGAAACCCATCGCCTCACCCCGGGCCGCGCCGGGCACCCAGCGGCTGAGCACGTCGACCGTGGACGACAACGACGGCGCGCACAGCAGCCCCGCGGGCACCAGGGCCAGCACGATCCACTGCCAGCCGTCCGCGGCCAGCCCCACCGGGATCGTCAGCAGGCCCATGCCCGCGATCAGCGCCAAGGGGGACGCGCCGCGCGACAGCCCGCCGTACACGAAGCCGCCGACGAGCGAGTACACGCACCAGATGGCCAGCGCCAGCCCCACCCACGCGGTCTGGTCGGCGCGGTTGATGGTGGCCACCAGGGCCAGTTCGGTCGCCGTGAGCACGAACGTGGCCGCCGCGGTCGTGCCGAGCAACGCCACGAACGCCGGGGTGAGCCACTGCCGCCTGGGCACCCTCACCTCCCGCTCCGCGGCCTCGGCGACCTCCGCGGCCGAGCGGGTGGGCGGGTTGAGCAGGATCAGGCCGAGGCCCGCCGCCGTCATGCCGACACCGATGATCGTCATGGTCACGCCGCTGCCGAGCGTCGTGATGCCCGCGACGGCCAGCGCCGGGCCCACCATGTAGGACAGCTCCACCACCATCGAGTCGAGCGCGAACCCGCTGCGCCGCTGCTCGACCGGGATCATGGCGGCCAGGCACTGCCGGGTCACGCTGAAGACGGGCAGCGCCAGCAGCCCGGCCACGGCCGCCGCCGCGACCAGGGCCGGGAACGGCAGCGCCCACGCGCACGCCCAGAACGCCGCCTGCGCCACGGTGGTCACCGTGAGCACGGGACGCAGCCCGTGCCTGTCGACGAACCTTCCCGACAGCGGGGAGCCGATCGCCATGCCGACGGTGCTGGCCGCGGCGATCAGACCGGCTCTGCCGTATCCCAGGTGCATCACCTCGGCCACGTGCAGGGTCAGCGCCATGCCCGTGGCGGTGGACGGCACCCGCGCCAGCAGCCCCACCAGGAGCAGCGTGGGGACGCCAGGGAGTTTGAGCAGTCGTCGGTAAGGGTCGAGAGCCATGATTGTTCGTTACCTCCGCGTAGATTGTGGCAAGAGGCACTGACAGTTTCGCCACCGGTTTTCCGCTATGTCGGTGCGTGGCATCATCGGGGGGAGTCCGGGGACGCCACTGGGGCGCCTCGAGACGTTCTTGGAGGGTTACTCATGTCCTCTTCGACCACTTCGACCACGCTGTACGGGGGCGCGTCCGGGCGCCGCGTCACCGTCCGCGACCTCACCGCCGCCAAGGAGCGCGGAGAGCGGTGGCCCATGGTCACCGCCTACGACGCGATGACGGCGAAGGTGTTCGACGCAGCGGGCATCCCGGTCCTGCTGGTGGGCGACTCGGCGGCCATGGTCGTCTACGGCTACGACTCCACCCTGCCGGTGACGGTCGACGACCTGCTGCCGCTCACGGCGGCCGTCGTACGCGGCTCGTCACGCGCGCTCGTGGTGGCCGACCTGCCGTTCGGGTCCTATCAGGGCTCACCGCGGCAGGCGCTGGAGTCTGCGACCCGGTTCATGAAGGAGGCGGGCGCCCACGCGGTCAAGCTGGAGGGTGGCCGCCGGGTGCTGCCGCAGGTCGAGGCGCTGGTCTCGGCGGGCGTGCCGGTCATGGCGCACCTGGGCCTGACCCCGCAGTCGGTCAACGTCATGGGCGGCTACCGCGTCCAGGGGCGCGGTCAGGCGGGCGACGAGCTGATGGCGGACGCGAAGGACCTGGAGCGGGCCGGGGCGTTCTCGGTGGTGCTCGAATGCGTGCCCGCCGACCTGGCGCAGCGGGTGACCACGTCGCTGGCCATCCCCACGATCGGCATCGGGGCGGGGGCGGCGACGGACGCGCAGGTGCTGGTGTGGCAGGACCTGATGGGGCTGACGCCGCGCCCGGCCAAGTTCGTCAAGCGCTACGCGGATCTGGACACCGAGCTGGACCGCGCCGTCCGCGCCTTCGCCGACGACGTGGTGTCCGGCGCCTTCCCGGCACCGGAGCACTCCTACCAGTGACGCCGCTGACCCCGGGGGCGCTCAGGCGGTGGTGAGGGTGCCCGGGTCGGTGTTCGACCCGCACACCACCACCGCCACCCGCTCCCCGGGCGCCGGCCGGTAGACGCCGGACAGCAGCGCCGCGTAGGCGGCCGCGCCCGCGGGCTCGGCCGCCAGCCGGTGCCGTTCCCAGAGCGTACGCCGCGCCGCCACGATGGCCTCGTCCGTCACGAGCACGCTGTCCACCCGCGGCCCCGACAGGATTTCGAACGCCAGCCCACCGAGCGTGGAGGCCCCCAGGGCGTCGGCCCCCACGCCCCCGACCTCCACCGACACCGGCCGGCCCGCCCGGAGCGCGGCGTTCAGGGTCGGGATCCGTTCGGGCTCGACGGCCACGATCCGCGGCCCGCCGCCGGGCGTGACCGTGCCCAGGGCGATCCCCGCCGCGAAGCCGCCCCCGCCCACGGCCGCCAGCACGGTGTCCACCTCCCCGATCTGCTCCACCAGCTCCAGACCGGTCGTCCCCTGCCCCGCCACCACCTCGGGCTGGTCGTAGGCGTGCACCTGCAGCGCCCCGGTCTCGGCGGCCCGCTTGGCGGCGGCCTCGGCGGCCTCGGCGTAGATGGCCCCGGTCTGCGTGATCCGCGCACCGAGGGCCGCCAGCCCGGCCACCTTCACCGGGCTGGTCACCTCGGGCACGAAGATCTCCGCCCGCGCCCCCAGCGCCCGCGCCGTGAAGGCCACCGCCAGCCCGTGGTTGCCCCCGCTGGCGGCGATCACCCCGCTCTCCGGCAGCGCACCGGCGGACAGCATGCGGTTGAACGCCCCGCGCACCTTGAACGATCCCGAGTGCTGCAACAGCTCCAGCTTCAGCCAGAGGCCGGGCGCGATCTCCAGCACGGGCGTGCGCAGCACGTGCCCGGCGATCCGGCGGGCCGCCGCCCGCACGTCCTCATGGGTGACGGTGGTCACGTGGTACTCCCCCAAGTTCTGCTCTCATTGGTCGAAACGTCGAAACGTCGAAACGGCGGAACGGCGCCTGCGGACCGAGGCTACGCCAGCGCCTGGGCAACGTCGGCCCACAGGTCCTCCGGGTGCTCGATGCCCACGGCGATGCGTACCGTGCCCTCCCCGATGCCGCTGCGCCGCAGCTCCTCGGCGCTGAGCGCGCGGTGCGAGGTGGTGGCGGGGTGCAGGACGAGCGTCTCGACGCCGCCGAGCGAGGGGGCGAGCAGCGCGAGGCGTACGGACTTCATGAACCGCTCCCCCGCCTCCCGCCCACCGGCCAGGTCGAACGAGAACACCCCGCCGAAGCCGGACAGCAGCTTGCCCGCCAGCTCGTACGAGGGGTGCGAGGGCAGCCCCGGCCAGTGGACGGCCGTGACGGCGGGGTGCCCGGCGAGCCGGGTGGCCAGGAGGTGGGCGTTGGAGCAGTGGCGCTCCATGCGCAGCGCCAGCGTCTGCAGGCCGCGCAGCGTCAGCCAGGCCGCGAACGGGTCGGCCGAGGCCCCCAGCTCGATCGCGAAGTGCCACGCCTTCTCGTACAGCCCCGCGTCGGCGAAGACGGCGATCCCGCCCACGACGTCGGTGTGCCCGGACAGGTACTTGGTGGTGGAGTGCACCACGACGTCCGCCCCGTGCTCGAACGGCCTGCCCAGCAGCGGGGTGGCGAACGTGTTGTCCACCACGGACAGGATCCCCAGCTCCCGTGCCGCCTGGCACATCCCGGGCAGGTCGGCCACCAGCGTCATCGGGTTGCTGATCGTCTCCAGGTAGACGAGCCGGGTCTCCGGCCGGACGGCGGCGCGCAGGGCGGCCGGGTCGTTCTCGGGGACGTACGTGACCGTGAACCCGAACCTGCCGACCAGCTCGTTGAGCATGGCGGCGGTCCCCCCGTAGAGGGAGCGCTGGGCCACCAGGTGGTCGCCGGGCTTGAGCAGGCCGAGCAGGACGAGGTTGATCGCGCCCATGCCGGAGCCCGTGGCGATGGCGGCCGCGCCGCCCTCCAGCCCGGACACGGCCTCCTCCAGCGCGCGCACGGTCGGGTTCGAGTAGCGCCCGTAGACGTACGCGCCGTCGGGGCGGCCCATGGACTCCGCCATCAGCGCCGGGTCGTCGAAGACGAAGCCCGACGTCTGGTAGATCGGCATGCTGATCGGACTGCTGCCCTCGATGACGGGGCGCGGCACGTGCACGGTCTTCGTCTCGGGCCTTGCATCGGGTGGGAAATCGCTCATAAGGCAAGGATCGCCCGCCGGAGCGTCCGATGTCAGAGCCAATGCCGGAGAATTGGTCCATGACTGAGGCCAATTTCGCGGACGTCGTCGATCTGCTCGGCCGGTGGGCGTCCGGCCGAGGGCCGCTCTACCTGCTGCTCGCCGCGCGGCTGCGGGCCCTCGTCGACGACGGCGTCCTGGCGCCCGGCGAGCCGCTGCCGCCCGACCGGGTGCTGGCCCGGCGGCTGGCGGTGGGCCGGGGCACCGTGGTGGCCGCCTACGACCTGCTCCAGCAGGAGGGCCGCGTGGTGCGCCGCCAGGGCAGCGGCACCAGGGTGGCCGCCCTCGACCTGCCCGCCACCAGGACGGCCGACGGGGTGCCGGCCAACCCGCTGCTGCTGCACATCCTGCACCCGCCCGACGGCGTGCAGCTCCTGACCTGCGCCGCCCCGCACGATCCGCCGCAGGCGCTGTTCGAGGCGTACGCGGAGGCCGGTGAACGCCTGGCCGGGGTGCGCCAGATGGGCTACCAGCCGGCGGGCGACCCGGCGCTGCGGGCGGCGCTGGCCGCGTACTACACCGGGCGGGGCGTGCCGACCGCGCCCGAGGAGATCATGGTGACGACGGGCGCCCAGCAGGCGCTCACGCTGCTCACGGGGCTGCTGCTGGCTCCGGGCGACACGGTGCTGGCAGAGTCGCCGACCTATCCGGGGGCGCTGGAGGTGTTCCGGCACGCGGCGGTGGTCGTCAAGCCCGCGGCGAGCGTCGAGGACGTGCGCGAACGTCCGGCGCTGGCCTACTTCGTCCCGACGGTGCGCAATCCCGACGGGGTCATCATGGACAACCCGTCCCGCAGGCGGCTGGCAGCCCTGGCCGCAGCGCACGACGTCCCGGTGATCGACGACGAGGTGCGGGCCGAGCTGTGCTTCTCGGGCGAGACACCGCCGCCGGTGGCGGCGTACGGGCGCGGCGAGCAGGTGATCACGATCGGCTCGCTGAGCAAGCTGGTGTGGGGCGGGCTGCGGGTGGGCTGGATCCGCGCCGCGGCGCCGCTGGTCTCCCGGCTGGCCCGGCTGCGCGCGGTGCACGACCTCGGGGGCGAGGTCTTCAGCCAGCTCGCCGCCGCCGCGCTGCTGCGCCGCCTGGACGACGTACGCGCCGCGCAGGTCCGCACGCTGCGCGCGCGGCACGACCACCTGTGCGCGGAGCTGCGGGCGCGGCTGCCGTCCTGGACGTTCGAGCCAGCGCTCGGCGGCCAGACCCTCTGGGTACGCCTCCCGCGCGGCGACGCCGACTCCTACGCCCAGGTCGCGCTCAGGCACGGGGTCGCCGTGCCGCCCGGCAGGTCGTTCGACCCCCTCGGCGGGCTCGCCGCCCACCTGCGGCTGCACTTCCTGCTCCCCGAGGACGAACTGTCGCGCGCGGTGACCAACCTGGCCGCCGCCTGGGCCGCCTACGACGGGGCCGGGCGCACGCCCTCCCACCGTCCCCTGGTCGTCTGAGAGGGTGGGCGCATGCAGACGACGTTCGTACTCGTGCACAGCCCGTCCGTCGGGCCCTCGACGTGGGCGCCCGTGGCCGAGTCGCTGGAGCGCCGCGGGCATGCCGCCGTGGTGCCCGACCTGACGGACGTGACGGTGGGCGGGGCGCCGTACTGGCCGAGGGTGGTGGCGACGGTGCGCGCGCTCACCCCGGTCACCCCCGTGGTGCTGGTCGTGCACAGCAACGCCGGACTCCTGCTGCCGGTCATCAAGGAGGGGCTGGGCGAGCAGGTGGTGGCCTGCGTGTTCGCCGACGCCCACCTCCCGCCGCCTGACGGGCTGGTCACGACGGCCAAGGAGGGGTTCCTGCCGTTCCTGCGCGACCTGGCGGGCCCCGACGGCGTGCTGCCGCGCTGGACCGACTGGTGGGACGAGGAGGACGTGGTGGCCATGCTGCCCGATCCGGCCGTACGCGTCCGGGTGGCGGCCGAGCAGCCGCGCCTCCCGCTCGACTACTACACCCAGCCCATCCCCGTGCCCATCGGCTGGGACGCGGTCAGGTGCTCCTTCCTGTGGTACGGCCCCCCGTACGACAGAGTCTCCGAGGAGGCCGCCCGCCGCGGCTGGCCGGTGACCCGGCTGCCCGGCCTGCACCTGCACCAGACCGTCGCCCCCGAGGCCGTCACGGACGCGCTGCTCAGCCTCTCCAGGAAGTCGTGAATTCTTCACTGTCGTCCCCGCCGGAGCGCCGCGACAGTGGAGCGCATGACAGCGATCGACGTACACGGGCTCCGCAAGAGCCTTCGGGGGTTCGAGGCGGTGCGGGGCATCTCGTTCGAGGTGGCCGAGGGGGAGATCTTCGCGCTGCTGGGCAGGAACGGCGCGGGCAAGACCACCACGGTCGAGACGCTGGCCGGGTTCCTGCGGCCCGACGGCGGCAGCGTGCGCGTGCTCGGGCTCGACCCCTGGGCCGACCGCGCGGCCGTACGCGCGCGCACCGGCGTCATGCTCCAGGAGGCCGGGCTCTTCCCTGACCTGACGGTCGCCAGGACCGTCGACGTCTGGCGCGGCTTCACCGCCGCCCCCCGGCCCCGCGACGAGGCCCTCGAACTCGCCGGGCTGACGGCCAGGGCCGGCACCCGGGTCCGGCAGCTCTCCGGCGGCGAGAAGCGCCGGCTCGACCTGGCGCTGGCCCTGCTGGGCCGCCCCCGCGTGCTGTTCCTCGACGAGCCCACCACCGGCCTGGACCCGCAGGCCCGCGCCGCCACCTGGGAGGTCGTCCGCGGCCTGGCCGGGCAGGGCACCACGATCCTGCTCACCACGCACTACCTGGAGGAGGCGCAGCGCCTGGCCTCCGCGATGGCGATCATGGACGAGGGCCGCCTCGTGGCCTCGGGCGGTATGGCGGAGACGCTGGCCGCGCGCGGCGGAAGGGTGTCGTTCCCGCTGCCCGCGCACGTGGCCGCCGGGGACCTGCCGCTGCCGGTCACGGTGGCGGACGGGCTGGCCGTGTGCCGTACCGACGACCCCGACCTCGCCTCGCAGAGGCTGCTGACCTGGGCGGCCGAGCGTGGCCTGCGCCTCGAGGGGCTGGAGGTCCGCGCCGCCACCCTGGAGGAGTTGTTCCTGGAGAGCGCCGGATCGTCGGAGGAGGCCCGATGAGCCTGACCGCCGCGTACCGGCTCGGCGCCCGGCTGTTCTTGCAGGACAAGGCCATGGTGTTCGGCTCGGTGGTCACGCCGGTCGGCCTGGCCGTCGGGATCCCCGTGCTCATGCGGCACGTCGTGCCCGAGGGCGTCGCCGCCGCCACCACGATCTTCCAGGGCATGCTCGCGCTGCTGCTGTCGATCACCGCGTTCATGAACATCACCGTGACCCTGACCGCCCGCCGCGACCAGCTCGTCCTCAAGCGCCTGCGCTCGACCAGCCTCACGGACGGCCAGATCCTGCTGGGCCAGATCGCCGGCACGGCCACCCAGGCCATGGCCATGATCGTGCTGTGCACGGTGGCGGTGCGGGTGCTCGCCGGCGTCCCGTTGCCTGCTGACCCGCTGGGGTTCGCCGCCGTCACGGTCGCGGGCTCGCTCGTCCTGTCCCTGCTCGGGGCCGCGTACTCGGCCGCCGTCCCGCGTGCCGAGCTGGCCGCCCCCTTCAGCATGCCCGTCTTCCTGCTGGCCGGGGTCTCGGCGGGGGCGATGGGCCCGATCCCGCTGCCCGATCGGCTCGGGCAGGCCCTCGACCTGCTGCCCACCACCGCCGTGGTGGACGCCGTCAGGACCGGCGACCTGGCCGGGCCGTTCCTGGTCCTGGCCGGCTGGACGGTCGTCGGCCTGGCCGCCGTCCGCCTGTGGTTCCGCTGGGAGCCGCGCCGCTCATGACCCGCCCGCCGCGCCCTGCCGCCGAACAGGGACGGTCCAGGAGGAACAGGAGATAATCATCGTCGTGGTCTCCTCCGCGCAACGGCTCGCGAGCGGCCTCGTCACGGCCGTCTCCTGCGGCTACACGATGATCGCACTGCTCTACTTCGTGCACGGGGTCTCATTCGGCCTGGTGGCCACGCTGGCGACGTGCGGCGTGGTGGCCACCCACCACGTGAACACCCGGGCCGCCATGCGCGGGGAGCGTCCGCGCGGTTTCCCCCTGACGCTGGTGCTGCAGGCGGTCATCACCTATCTGCCCGACGTGCTGCTGCCCGGCGGCATGTCCGCGGTCGCCGCCCCGATGCTGGCCGGGACGCTGCTGGTGTTCCTGCCGCGGCTCTGGGGCTGGACGCTGGTGGGCCTGATGATGGTCTACGAGGCGAACGCGATGTGGGTGGGCTGGGGCTGGGTCGTCATCACCCTCTTCTACGTGATGACGGTGCCGGCGACGGGCGCCATGACGTACGCGCTGGTCCGGTTCGCCCGCGTCGCGACCGAGTTGGAGCAGGCCAGGGCCGAGCTGGCGGACGCCGCCGTGCTCAAGGAGCGGCTGCGGATCTCCCGCGACCTGCACGACGGCCTGGGCCGCAGCCTCACCGCGATCGCGCTCAAGGGCGACCTGGCCGCCCGCCTCATGGACCGCGACCCCGGCGCGGCCCGTACGGAGGTGGGTGAGCTGGTGCTGGTCGCCAGGGAGGCGGCCCAGGACGTACGCCAGGTGGCCAGGGGCTACCGCGCGTTGTCGCTGGCCGGCGAGGTGAACCGGGCGGTGGCGCTGCTGGAGTCGTCGGGGGTGGGCGTCCAGACGCACCTGGCCGACGTGCCGCTGCCGAGACGTTCGGAGGAGGCGCTGGCCTGGGCCGTACGCGAGGGGGTCACCAACGTGCTGCGCCACAGCCGGGCCACGACCTGCACGATCACCACGTCGCTGCGCGACGGGGCGCTGCGGCTCGAACTCGCCAACGACGGCGTGCCCGCCTCCGGCGACCCTGGCGACTCCGGCGACACGGGAGGGCGCGCGGGAGGCGGCCTCATTGGCCTCGGCGAACGCGCCGCCCAGGCAGAGGGCTCCTGCACGGCCGCCCCGACCGGCACGGGCGGTTTCCTCCTGGCGGTGGAGGTCACCACGTGACACCCGTTCGTCCTGGCGGTGGAAGCGGCCGCGTGACAACCAGGGGACGGCCGCGTCGCCGGCCCGGGACGGCGCGCGGGGAGACGTCGTGATCAGAGTGCTGCTCGCCGAGGACATGCACATGATCCGCGCCGCCCTCACCGCCCTGCTGCGCCTCGAACCCGACATCGAGGTGGTCGCCGAGGTCACCCGAGGCGACGAGATCGTGCCCGAGGCGCTGCGGGTCCGGCCCGACGTGGCGGTCGTGGACATCGACCTCCCGGTCGTCGACGGCATCACCGCCGCCGCCACGCTGCGCGAGCGCCTGCCCGCCTGCCGGATCCTGGTGCTCACGGCGATGGGGCAGCCGGGCCACGTCCGCAGGGCGCTGGCCGCCGGGATCGAGGCGTTCCTGGTCAAGGACGCGCCCGGTGACCGGCTGGCCGAGTCGATCAGGCGTACGGCCGCCGGGCTGCGCGTCCTGGACGCGGAGCTGGTCTCCTCGGCCATGGAGTACGGCGAGAGCCCGCTGACGGCCAGGGAGTCGACCGTCCTCAGGGAGACGGCCAGGGGCGCCTCCGCCAAGGAGATCGCCGCCCGCCTGCACCTCTCCCCCGGCACGGTGAGCAACTATCTGACCGGGGCGATCGCGAAGACCGGGGCCCGCAACAAGATCGACGCCATCCGCATCGCCGAGGACGCCGGCTGGCTGTAGCCTGCGGCCGTTCCGGTCAGATGTCGGTGACGCGCAGCCCGGCGTGGGCCTTGTAACGCCGGTTCACCGAGATGAGGTTGGCGGTCAGCGCTTCGACCTGGTGGGCGTTGCGCAACCGCCCGCCGTACACCCCCCGCACCCCCGGAATGACCCCGGCCAGCGCCTGCACGGTGTCCGTGGCCTCGCGGTCGTCGCCGAGCACCAGCACGTCGAGGTCGACCTTGCCCACGGCCGGATCCATCAACACCACGGCCGACACGTGGTGGAAGGCCGCCACCACCCGGCTGTCCGGCAGTACGGCCGCGGCCTGCTGGGCGGCGCTGCCCTCCTCGACCGGCAGCGCGTAGGCGCCCTGCTTGTCGAACCCGAGCGGGTTGACGCAGTCGACCACGATCTTCCCGGCCAGTTCGCCGCGCAGGGACTCCAGCAGGGCCTTGTGCCCCTCGTACGGCACCGCCACGATCACGATGTCGGCCCGCGCCGCCACGTCGGCGTTCTCGCCGCCCGTCGCGCTCGCCCCGATGGAGTCGGCCGCGTCCTGGGCCCGCTGGGCGCTGCGCGAGCCGATGAACACCGGATGCCCGGCCAGCGCGAACCTCCGTGCCAGCCCCTTCCCCTGGTCACCGGTGCCGCCGAGGATGCCGATGGAAAGCCCGTTCACGTCTGTCATAGCCCGATCATGTCAGGCCCGCCCCACTGGCCGGGCGCCCACCCCGCCCTGCCCCTTCTGGACACCCGATCCCGGCCGACGGCGCGGCCGGGATCGGTGTCGGCGGCGGTTGGCCTAGCAGTTTCCGAAGGCGGGCAGCCCGAGGATCCGCAGGGCCAGCCACTCGATGGCCAGCGGCCCGCCCTCGACGGCCCCCGTGACGTGGTCGGGCGCGGGCAGAGCGGTCCAGCGGGCGTTCACCCCGGCCCGGCAGTACTCCGAGCGCAAGGTGGAGCCCACCGCGAGCGGGATGGTCTGGTCGCCGCGCGCGTGGTACAGGAACATCGGCACGCGCGGCGCGACGGCCCCGAGCCGGTTCTCGGCCAGCCGGGCCAGCCACTTGGGCTGGTCGAGCAGGTCGATCGGGCTCAGGTCGGCGAACCGGAGCCCGGCGAGCTTGCCCAGGTCGCCCAGGCAGTCGTCGGCGGCGTCGGCCAGCAGGGCGCGGCCCCGGTCGTTGAGGTCGGCCTCCAGGTCCAGCTCGGGGTAGGCGGCGTCGAGCCCTATCCCGGCGGCCGCCGCCAGGCCGAAGTCCGCGCCGCCGTCCAGGTGCCGCGCGACGGCCCCCAGGTCGGCCGGCACGCCGCCCGCGGCCACGCCGCGCAGCCGCAGCTCGGGCGCGTACGTGGGCTGGAGCTGGGCGGCCCAGGCGGCCGACGCGCCACCCTGCGAGTACCCCATGATCCCGACGGGCGCCTGACCGGACAGCCCGGCGCCGGAGACCCGGGTGGCCGCCCTGATCGAGTCGAGCACGGCCTGCCCCTGCGAGACCCCCGCCATGTACGTGTGCGTCCCCGGCGTGCCGAGCCCTTCGTAGTCGGTCACCGCGACCGCGAACCCCTTGAGCAGGAACAGGCTGACCAGCGCCAGCTCGGCCTCACGGCCCTGGCTCATGCTGACCGAGGGCGCGCACTGGTCGCCGAGCCCGTGGGTGCCGACGGCGTACCCGATGATCGGGCGCGCGCCGAGCGGGTAGCCGGCCTTGGGGACGAGCAGTGTGCCGGAGACCGTGTTGGGCGAACCGGTGGCGGAGGTGGAGGTGTAGCGCAGGTGCCAGGCGTTCACCGGGACTTCGAGCAGCTTGCCCGGCAGCAGGTAGACGGTGGTGGGCTGGGCGGAGACCACGTCTCCTGGGGCCGCGGCGCGGGCCGGGGCCGCGATGAGCGACATGATCGATAACAGGATCAAGGACATGCTGACGCGCACACGTAAGGTCATGTGCCGCCCCTCTCCGTGAGGATCACCACTGGGACGGCGGCGCCGCGAGCCCGATCGTTACCCGTGGGTAACTCGATGTCAAGGCCCGAAATGACGGAGAAACACCCGCCGTGTCAACCAGCACCCGGGAATCAGCCACCCCGCGCGGGCCCGTCGGGCACCATGGAGGGCATGGACTCAGGATCGGTCGCCCTGCTGCGTGAGCTACTGTCGGAGACCGGCTGGCTGGAACGCACGCGCGAGCTGGGCCTGGCCCTGCGCGCCACCCGATCCCCCGGCGGCCTGCTGCTGGTGGGCACCCCCGACGACGAGCCCTGGCACCTGACCGCCCACCTCGCCGACGAGGCCAGGTTCTCCGGCCTGGCCCAGCTCACCCCGACCCTGGTCCGCTGGGCCCCGCCCCCCGGCGCACCCGCCCACCTGCGCGTCGGCCTCGAACGCCTGGAGCGGGCGGCGCGCGGGGAGACGTTGTTCGTGGTCTCGGAGCGGCAGGCGCCGGTCCCGCTGCTGGAACGCGTGGACGACGCGCGGCGCACGGGGGCGACGATCCTGGCGATCGAGGGCGGCGACCCGGAGCTGTCCGGGCTGGCCCACGACGCGATCGCGGTGCCGAGTGCCGGGCCGGTGACGTTCGACGGCGCGCAGCACCTCGTGAGCGCGGCGGCCGGAGAGCTGATCCAACGGCCCGGCCTGCGCGAACGCCTGGCCCGCCTGCTGGAGAAGGTCAGCGGCCCCCAGCTCGCCGACTGACATCCGCCCGCCCCCGGCGGGAGCTTGACGGGAGACTCACGGTCAGGAGGCCGTCCGCTCTCCGATGCGCCCGCGCAGCGACGCCTCCAGCGCCGCCGTGGCCTCCTCGATGGCGCCGATCACCACGGCCTGCACCGGATCCGGCTCACCCGACCGCGTACGGCTCACCCGGGTGACGGCGTCCAGCCTGCGCGCGCCCACGTCACGTACCTCGCTGACCAGCACCTCGCCCTCGGGGACGTCCAGCAACGCCAGGGCGGGCACGATCGCCACGCCGTGCCCGGCCGCCACCAGCGCCAGCGTCGGCCCGAACTCGGCGATGACGTGCACCTTGCGCGGCTCGAACCCGTGCAGCCCCGCCAGCCGCTCCAGCGCCTGCCCGCACGCCTGGGTCGGCTCGCCCGCGACCCAGGGCAGCCGGATGAGGTCGGCGACCGTGGACGGCGGGTCGGGCCAGGCGGGCGGGACCACGATGCGGTACTCGTCCACGTACAGCAGGCGGGTGCTCAGCGACGGTTGCGAGAGGCCGGGCAGGCTCATGTCCTGCTCGGTGATGAGCACGTCGACCGCGCCCATCCGCAGCTCCTGCAGCGCCGGGTGCCCGTAGATCTCGTGGATGGTCGGCGTGATCCTGGGATGGCGTACGGCCAGGTCGCTCAGGGCGGGCACCAGCATGTGCTTGATCACGGTGGGGAAGGCCGCGATGCGCACCGGCCCGGCCAGGCGTTCGGTGAAGCGGGTCAGCTCCCGCTTGGCCTCGATCAGCTCCTCCTCCACCCGCTCGGCGTACCCGGCCAGCACCCGTCCCGCCGGAGTGAGCGACACGCTGCGCTGGGAACGGTCGATGAGGGCGAGCCCGACCTCGCGTTCGAGCTGGGCGAGCTGCTGGGAGACGGCGGAGGGGGTCAGGTGGAGCGCCTCGGCGGCCCGCATGACGCCACCGCGCCTGGCGACCTCGTGCAGGACCCGAAGCCGCCGGGGGTCGATGTCCATGCAGATCAGCTTACGCCCACCTTTAGCAACCTTTATTTGTGCTTCACAAGCCTGAGTCCGGACAATATGGCCCATGGATCTCCTGCTCGCCGCCGCCGGCTGGGCCGGCGCGGCCGTGCTGCTGGTCGGGTACGCCCTCGTCTCGTCGTCGCGCTTGTCGGGGGACGGGACGGCGTACCAGGTGCTCAACCTGACCGGCTCGGTCGGCCTGATGGTCAACAGCGCCTACAGCGCCGCCTGGCCGTCAGCCGCGCTCAACCTGATATGGGCGGCGATCGGCATCACGGCCCTGGTCAAGCTGGCCCGGGCGGCGGGCGCACCGAAGAGACCCACCCACCGGCCCGCACCGTGACCGGGCCGCGACCTGGCCGTCACACCCGGCGGCCGCGGCCACCGTGATCAACCGTCGGTCACTCGTCGTCCTGGTCGGCCTCGTCCCACGCCTTGTTGCGGTCGGCGGCGCGTTGCAGCGCTCCCGCCGCCTCCTGCTCGGACGCGTAGGGACCCATCCGGTCCTTGTTGGGGCAACCCTGGTCGGGCTCGACCCGCATGTGCTTGAGACAGAACCACCACTGGCCTTCGCTCACGGGGTCAATTCTGCCCCGTAGACTCATGTTTCATGACGACACTGCTCCAGCCCGGGCGAGTTTCGCCCATGCGAAAGGTTCCCGCCCACATCGAGCGGCCGGAGTACGTCGGCAAGAAGCGCCCCAAGACCGGCGAGTCCGACGTGAAGAGCCCCGAGATCATCGAGCGCATGAGGGTGGCGGGCCGCATCGCCGCGCAGGCGCTCGAAGAGGTCGGCAGGCACGTCCGGCCGGGTGTCACGACCGACGAGCTCGACAGGATCGGCCACGAGTTCCTCATCGACCACGGCGCCTACCCGAGCACGCTGGGCTACAAGGGCTATCCGAAGTCGCTGTGCACCTCGATCAACGAGGTCATCTGCCACGGCATCCCCGACGACACCGTGCTCCGCGACGGCGACATCGTCAACATCGACATCACCGCCTACATCGGCGGCGTCCACGGTGACACCGACGCGACGTTCCTGGCCGGAGAGGTCGACGAGGAGTCGCGGCTGCTGGTCGAGCGCACGCGCGAGGCGACGATGCGCGCCATCAGGGCCGTCGCCCCCGGCCGCCAGCTCAACGTGGTGGGCCGGGTGATCGAGGCGTACGCCAAGCGCTTCGACTACGGCGTGGTGCGCGACTTCACCGGCCACGGCATCGGCACGAGCTTCCACTCCGGCCTCATGGTGCCCCACTACGACGACCCGTCGCTGCGGGTCGACCTGGTGCCGGGGATGACGTTCACGATCGAGCCGATGCTGACGCTGGGCACGATCGACTACGAGATCTGGCCCGACAGGTGGACGGCGGTGACGAAGGACCGCAAGCGTACGGCGCAGTTCGAGCACACGATCCTGGTCACCGAGACGGGCAGCGAGATCCTCACCCTCCCCTGACGCCCCAGGCCGCCCGCGGTCAGCCCGGCACCACTCCGGTGACCGTCGTGCCCTCGCCGCTCACGCTGTTGACCGACAGGCTTCCCCCGACCTCGGCGAAGGCGGCCCGCATCCTGGCGATCCCCCGCCCGGCCCGATCCGTGGGAAAGCCCTGCCCGTTGTCGCTGACCGTGAGGCGCAACCCGCTCCTGCCGGTCGTCACCGCGATGGACACCGTCTGCGCCCTGCTGTGCAGCTCCACGTTGGACAGGGCTTCGCGCATCGCGGTCATGACACCGGTCGAGACCTGTGAGGGCACGTCGGTGGCGGGTAGGGCCCACGTCTCGACCGCTATGCCGGTGCGTTCGGACCACTCGGCCAGATAGGTCTCAAGCGCCTCGGCCAGGCTCTGCCCGCCGCGCATCCGTGTCTCTTCCGCCAATGGACTGTCGCCTTTCTCAGCACTCGGGCACCGCACCGATGCCCGCTCCGGCGCTCCCCTCCACAAGGTGCGCGTCCCCCCTCAAGGTCACGCACACTGGCTGATGAGGTTATACCCGTCTCCCCTGGAAGAAAGGGTACCTGGCGGCCCGGGGGCTTGCGGCGGTAGGGAAGGAGGCCATGGCCGAACGGCTACTCGCCCTTGTCGGCCCGGTTGAGACGGGCGAGGTAGGCGTTGTAGGAGTCGAGGGCCGGATCTCCGCCGCCGGCGCGGTCGGCCCGGCGGTCGGCCCGCCGCGCCTGCCGGTCGTCGTCCCTGTACCACTGCACGGCGATGGCCAGCAGCACGATGAGCGTCGGGATCTCGCCGAACCCCCACGCGATGGCCCCGCCGTCGCGCTGGGTCTGCAGCAGCGTGTCGCCCCAGGTGCGGCCGAGCTGCTCGTACCAGCCCGAGGCGATCACCGAGCCCATCATCATCAGCGCGATGCCGAAGAACGCGTGGAACGGCATGGTGACGAAGAGCATCAGCAGCCGCCCGACGTACGGGAGCCGGTTGGGCCCCGGGTCGATCCCGATGATCACCCAGAAGAACAGGCACCCGCTGATCAGGAAGTGCAGGGTCATCCAGATGTGGCCGAGGTGCTCGTTCATCGCCGACTCGAACAGCGGCGTGAAGTAGAGCGCGTACGTCGAGGCGACGAAGATCGCGGTCGCCACCACGGGATGCGTGACGACCTTGGTGAACCGGCCGTGCAGGATCGTCGTGATCCACTCGCGCGGCCCCCTGTCGCCCCTCTTGGCCGCGGGCTTGAGCGCGCGCAGGGCCAGGGTGACGGGCCCGCCGAGGACGAGGAAGATCGGCACCACCATCGACAGCATCATGTGCTCGATCATGTGGATGTCGAACATGACCTTGGCGTAGCGCGCCAGCCCGCTCTGCGTGCAGAACACCAGCAGCAGGACGCCGATGTACCAGGAGGCGGTGCGCCCCCACGGCCAGCGGTCGCCGCGCCGCCGCAGGCGCAGGACGCCGAGTCCGTAGAGCCCGCCCAGCGCCCCCGCCACCACGGCGAAGAACAGGTCGAGCCACCACAGGGAGAAGATGTTGCCGATCGTGAGCGCGGGCGGGAGCGGGAAGCCGAGCAGCTCGAACGCCCGGTCCGCGGGCAGGCTGAACTCGGGCGGCGGCGTGCGCGAGAGTGCCACGGCCACGCCGAGGGTGGCGAACATGAGCACCGTCTCGCCACCGGCCAGCCGGGTGAACGCCCGCGGCCTGCCCGCCTCCAGGTCGGCCAGCGTACGCTGCCGGTGCCAGTAGCCCACGTAGCCGAGCAGCACGAACGCCACGATCTTGGCCACGGCGAGCCTGCCGTAGTCGGAGCTCCACAGGTCGGAGACCCCACCCAGCCGCGCGACCAGGGCGAACACCCCCGACAGCCCGACCCCGGCGTAGCAGTAGAGCGCCATCCGCGAGAACCGCGCCGCGGCCACCTCGAGCTGCTCCCTGCGGCGCAGCGCGTGCAGCGCCAGCACGCCGAGACCGCCCACCCACAGGGCGAGCGAGAGCAGGTGCAGCGACACCGACGAGGTGGCCAGGCCGTGGTTGGGCGAGGAGGAGGTGTGCCCGGTCAGCGGCACGGGCAGCAGCGTCACCAGCGCGAACACCAGCAGCCCCGCCGCGGCCCCGGCCGTGATGGCGCCACGCGAGAACAGCGCGATGGCCACCCCGAACAGCACCACGAGCGTCAGCGCGACGCCCTGCGTGGTCTGGGTGGCGTAGCTGGTGAGGATGGCGCGTTCGAGGACCTGGGGCACCGTGCGGCCGATGGAGTCGGCGGCGCCGAACACGACGGCCAGGAACGCCGCCCCGGCCCACACGAGCGCGGCCCACGAGGCGGCCTTGACGTAGTCGAGCGCGTTCTTGCCCAGCACGCCCTTGTTGTTGGGCAGCAGCGCGGCGGCCATCAGCAGCAGGCCGACGGTGACCACCCCGGCCGCGTCCATGAGCAGCTTGGACACCGGCAGGCCCCACCTGACGACCACGCCGGAGTCGGGCAGCCCCGGAATGATCCGGGGGAACGCCCTGCCCCCCGCGATCATGCCGATCGCGAGGGCGAGGACCGCCGCCGCCGTGGCCCCGAGCGCGAGGCGCACCGCCCGGCTCATGGCTGCTTCCTCCGCGCGCTGAGCAGGAACCCGATGCCGATGCCGACGAGCGCCCCGATGACGATGATCAGCCAGACCGGGAACATCGTGCCCTCGGCCGACGCCTGGTCGGTGGCCGCGACCTCACTCCCCGAGGGAGCGGGCGCGCTCGCGCTCGGGGCCGCCGACGCGGCCGCGGGCGCGCTCGCCGCCTCCTCCGAGGCGCTGGGAGCTGGCGACGGCGCCCCCTTCACCCGGAACGGGATCTCCCCCTCGATCGGGTGCCCGTCGGAGGAGACGACGCGGTAGGCGATCGTGTACTTCCCGTCGGGCAGCGGCCCGCCGACCGCCTGCGTGACCACCGCGCCGTCCACCTCCGGCTCCCCGCTCTGGTGCTGGGCGTCGCCCTCGCCCCGCACGATGACGAACGGCATGCGCACCTTGGCGCTGAACTCGAGCCTGATCTCGTCGACAGACTCGACCTCGGCGCCCTTGGCCGGATTGCTGCTCTTGAGCGTGTCGTGCGCCAGCGCGGGGGCGGCGGTGCCGAACACGAGCAGGGCGGCGGCGAGGATCGCGGAGAGGGCCGCGAGCGGGGATCTGTTCATGGCACCCCCAAGGCTACCGACGACACCACCCGGTCCTGACGCCGCTCCTCGAACCGTCCTGCTACAGCCCGGCGCAGGCCAGCGCCCGCTGGTAGGACTCCACGGCCCCGTCGGAGTCACCGAGGCTCTCCATGGTCTCGGCCGTGGCGTACCAGGTGGAGGCGGAGCGGCGGGAGTCGGGCAGCGGCGCGAGCCAGTCGCGCACGGACGCCACGTGCCCAGCCGCCTCGTCGAAGCGGCCCACGGCGCCGTAGACGGTGCCGAGCAGGAGCTTGGCCTCCGCGCCCAGCACGTAACCGTAGGCGGGGAGCCGGTTCCGGCCGATCACGGCGTGCTGGATGGCCTTGTCGTAGTCGCCGGCCATGTATTCGGCATAGGCCAGCTCGATGTGGACGCGGGCCCGGTCGAGGATGCTGGTGGAGGTCTGCTCAAGCTCCTCCGCCGCCGTCCGGAGCACTTCGCGAATGGCGCCGGCCTCGGCCGGCCGGGCCCTGAGCCGCTTCTGCAGCATCGCCAGGCGCATCCTGGCGACACTACGCGGCTGCCCGGTCTCCACCTGCACCGCCATCGCCCGCTCGGCGAAGGACAACGCCTCCTCCGTATGGCCGGTGGCGTGGGCGACGGCGGAGGCGTTCCAGTTGGCGGCGACGATCGAGCGCGGCGTGCCGAGCGCGTCGGCGGCGTTGAGCAGCTCGGCCGCGAACTGACGAGCCCGCAGCAGGTCGCCGCGCAGGATGTACGCGCCCAGCAACGTAGCGGCCAGCTCGACGAGCTGATCGGTCCAGGGCTGCCGGGCGCTGCCCATCAGCATCGCCTCGCCCACCTCGACGGCCTCGGTCAGGCGCTCGCTCTCCCGATAGGCGCGGCACAGCACCATGGCGATCTCGATGCCTCGCTCGGGCGCCAGTTCCTCGTTGCGCAGCCGCGACAGGATGGAGATCGCCTCGTCGAGATCGCCGCAAGCCTCGGTGGCGAGGGCGAGTCCGAATTCGGCATCTTGACGAAGTCTGGTGAGCCCTGTCAGGTTATTGTTCTGCAGCAGCTCGGCGTAGCGGGTACGGGCCTCTTGGACCTCACCGTTCTCGAGGGCCAGCCGCGCGTAACCAAGGGCTAGTTCGATGTCCTCCATCTGCTCAGCGGTCACCCCGTTGATCAGATAAGACAGCGAACAGTCCAGTTTCTGGGCCAGCAACTCCAGAACTGCAGGGGTCGGGGTACGCTTGCCACTCTCGATCAACGAGACGTAACTGTCCGACAATTCGGGATGGGCGAGCTGTGCCTGCGACAGGCCGCGTTGTCGCCGAACCGTCTTAATGCGGAGTCCGACCAGGTCAGATGTGGTCACAGTCGTCGCTCCCTGAGAAAATACGTCGAGCTACCCCACATAGGCGAGGGAGAACCCCATGCGCATGCGTCTTGCCCTGTCTGCTCTGGTCGCCGTGATCGCAATCGCGGTGACCGCTGGAGGTAATGCTACGGCTGCGAGTGCCACTACGTCTTCCCCCAGTACGAGTCTGGACGACACTCTCTGCTGCTAGCCAAAATCCCGACAGGAGGGGAGCAGGGTCCATCAGCCGGATGATCCTCACCGCACAGAGGACGACGGCCCCGGCCTTCCGCACACGCGCTCCGCACCCAGACCGTGTCGCGGCCCGGCTCCCCAGAACCCGAAGCCCTGCGCTGGCCACAACCTAGCGCAGGGCTTCTACATCGCTTCTACATAACGCCACGACCTCGACGCGCACGGGAGAGCGTTAATCTGCCTGGGTCACACAGGCAGAGGGATTCCGCGGAGGCTGTATGAGCGAAGAACTCTCCGTTCGCGTTCTCGGCGCGGTGACGGCCGCCCGCGGCTCTTCGCCGATCGAGGCCGGCCCGCCCCAGCAGCAGATCGTCCTGGCCATGCTCGCGACCTCCGCCACCGTTCCCGTGCCGATCAGCCGGTTGGTCGCCGGAATCTGGGGGGAGGCGGCCCCCCGCAACGCCGAGCAGGGCGTCTACACCTACATCGCCGGCCTGCGCCGGGCCTTCGAGCCCGATCGCGGGCCCCGGCGGCCGTCACGCTATCTCACCGGGTCCAAGGCCGGCTACGTCTTACGCGTGGAGCCGTCCCACGTCGACGGGTTGCTGTTCGCCGACCTGGTCGACCGGTCCCAGCACGACGCGGATGACCAGCAGGCGGCCCGCCGGCTCGACGCGGCCCTGGCCCTGTGGCAGGGCACCGCGCTGAGTGGCCTGTCAGGGCCCTTCGCCGAGGCGGAACGCGCCCGCCTGGACGATCTGTGGCTGGCCGCGTCCGAGCGCCGCGCCGACCGGCTGCTGCGGCTGGGGCGCCACGAGGAGGTCACCGCCGAACTACGCGACCTCGTCCGGCGTCATCCGCTGCGGGAACGGATCCGCGAACTGCTCATGGCGTCGCTGTTCCACTCCGGACTGCGGGCCGAGGCGCTGGAGGTCTACGAGCAGTGCCGGGTCCTGCTCGCCGACGAGCTCGGTGTCTCCCCGGGTGAAGGTCTGCGCCGGTGCCACGAGATGGTGTTGCGCGCCGACGCGGAACAGGCCGGGACGTCACCGGCCGCTGTGGGGCCGGCACCGGTCGCGAACGTGCCGCACCAGTTGCCCCGTCCCCTGGTGGAGTTCGTGGGCAGGGTGCAGGAAAGCATGAGGGTCAAGGAACGGCTGGCACCGTGGGACGACTCTTCTCCCGGCCCGTTGGTGGTCGTCTCCGGGGCGGCGGGGGTGGGCAAGTCGGCGCTGGCGGCCTATGTCGCCCACCAGGCACGCGACCGCTTCCCCGACGGGCAGCTCTACGTCAACTGCCGGGGCGCCACCCCCGAGTTGTCCGCGCTCACCGCGCTCGACGTGCTCGGGCGTTTCCTGCGCGGCCTGGGCGTGCCGCCCCAGGCGGTCCCGACCGACCTGGACGAGGCGGCGGCCATGTGGCGCACCCGGCTGCACGAGCGGCGAGTGCTGGCGCTCCTGGACGACGCCGCCGACCTGGCGCAGATCCGGCCGCTGCTGTCGGTGCCGCTGGGCAGCGCCCTGCTGGTGACCAGCCGCGAGAGCATGATCTGGGGCGAGGACGCCTTCGAGGTGGAGCTGCGCAGGATGTCCTTCTCAGAAGGGGCCACGATGCTGGCCAAGCTCGCGGGCGCGGAACGGGTGTCAGCCGACGCGGACGAGACGGCCAGGCTGGTGCGCCTGTGTGACGGCCTCCCACTGGCCCTGCGCATCGCTGGGGCCCGCCTGGCCGCCCGCCCCGGCTGGCGCCTGTCGGCGCTGACGGCGCGTCTGAGCGACGAGCGGCGTCGCCTGCACGAGCTGGCGGCGGGCGACCTGGCCGTGCACTCCAGCCTGGCCGCCAGCCACACCGCGCTCGAACGCGGCTCCCGTCCGGTGGATCGGCTGGCCGCGCGCACCCTGGCGCTGCTCGGCCGCCTGCACGTGCCCGAGGTGACCGGGGAGGCGACGGGCGCGCTGCTCGCGGAGCCGACCGCGAAGGCCGAGGCGGCCCTGGAACGGCTGGCGGACGCCCACCTGCTCGAGCGTGGCGCGCCGGGACGCTACCAGCTACACGACCTGGTGCGCCTCTTCGCCGCGGAACTCCGGGCGGAGGACGGCCGCGAGGCACTCGTCCGCGCCCTGTCCTATTTCGCCGCCTCCGCCCGGCTGGCGAGCCATGTCAGCGAACCGCACCGCGCGCAGGAGGCGGCGCCGGTCGATGCGGTGCCGCACGCGATCTCCGGCAGGGAAGAGGCGATCGCCTGGTTGTTCGAGGAGGAGGCGGTCCTGGCGGCTGCCGCCGTTCAAGCCATGAACTCTCCCGATGACGCCGTCGCCGAACTCGGCGTCAACATCGCCTTCGGCCTTCACTGGCACTACGACCGGGCCCACCGGATGGCGACGGAGCTCGAGCTCAACCTTCAGGCGCTCCAGGCGAGCCGCCGGCTTGGGGATGAGAAGAGCGCATTGATCGCACACAGTCACGTCGGCAATATCCTGCGTATGTACCGGCGTACGGACGAGGCCGTCGAGCATCTCCGGGCCTCGCTGGAGATATCCGAGCGGCTCGGTGACACTTTCGGGAAAATGCGCGCGCTCGGCAACCTGTCCAGCGTCTACAACTCGGCCGAGCGCTTCGAGGAGGCGCTGCCTTGGGCCGAGCGCCAGCTCGCCTTTGCCAGGCACGCCGACCTGCGGGTCGGTGTGCGCTACGCACAGATGTGCATCGGCAGCGCTCTTCTGGGCTCAGGCCGTCCAGGGGAGGCGCTCGAGCCCCTGCACGAAGGGCTGGCCGACGCCCACGAGGTCGGCGACAGCGGCATCGAAGGGCAGATTCAGGTGACCGTCGGCGAGTGCCACCTCGCCGAGGGCGACCACGAACAGGCCCTGGCCCACCTGCTGAACGCCTACGAGCTGCTCACGGCGGCCGGCTACGGGATCCCGCGGTTGCGCTGCCTCATCGCGCTGTCGCGAACGTTCCGGGAACTGGGCGACCAGGACCGGGCCCTCCACTGGATCACGGTGGGCGCCTCCGTCGGCGGGTTCGGCAACGCCCGCTGGGAACGGCGACTGGCGGAGGAGCGGGCGGCCGTGATGGAGGCGCGGGATCGACAGGCGGTCAACGAGGTGTCCCGGTATCCCTGAGTGCCAGGAAGAAGTCGACCCGGTCGGCCATCGTGGACAGGTTTCTGCCGGTCAGCTCCTCGATCCGGCGCACCCGGTAGCGCACGGTGTTGACGTGCACGTGGAGCTGCTCGGCGCAGGCGTTCCAGGAGCCGGCGCAGTCGAGGAAGATCCCGAGCGTGCGCACCAGCTCCGACTGGTGCCTGCGGTCGTAGTCGAGCAGCGGCGAGAGCAGCCGGGCGGTGAACGATCGGCGCACGTCGCCCGGCACCGTGGCCAGCAGCAGCGCGTGGGTGTAGATCTCGTCGCTGGTCACCACCCCGCCGGCGCGGGCCTCGGCCAGGCGGCGGGCGTGCCCGGCCTCCTCCACACCGCCCTTGAGGGCCGCGGCGCCGGTCAGCGCGCCGCTGAGGCCCACGCACAGGCGGACGTCGGGCAGGGCGGCGAGCACCCCGGCGCCGGTCCGCAGCCGGTCGGCCAGCTCGGCGGCGGTGCGCTCGCGCAGCGGCACCACGGCCACCGCGCCGTCGGCGCCGGCCGCCGCCACGATCTCGCGGCCGAGCAGTTCTTCCACGACCTGGCCGCCGAGCGTGGCGGGGTCGGGGCCGCGGGTGGCGCCCGGCCTGGGCGCGGTGGCGCTCACCACCGCGTACGGCTCCACCGCGTCGATGCCGCACGTGAGCAGCCGGGCGTTCAGCTCGGCGGCGTCGGCCTCGGCCAGCGCGGCCACGACGAGCTGCTCGGCCAGGCGGCGCTCGACCCGGCGGCCCTCCTCGATGTGGGTGCGTTCGAGGCCCACGCAGGCGGCCAGCTCGTGGCCGAGGTCGGCCCGGTCGATGAGGTCGCCGTCGCAGGCCAGTGCCCAGCCCGCGGCGCGGTGGCCGCGCCCGACCGCGAAGACGGTGTGCCCGCCGACCCTGACCGGCAGCCGGGACGCCGTCAGATAGGCCGTGGCCAGGCGTACCGGGTCGTCGGCCACGCCCACGATCACCTCGCCGGAGGCGGACACGACGGCGCCGGTGACGCCCAGCTCGGCGGCGGTCAGCTCGAACAGCTCGCGCAGGTCGGCGCCCTCGGCGATGGCCGAGACCAGCCGGCGGTGGCGGCCGAGCGCGTCGCGTACGTCGCCGGACAGCCGCCGCACGACCCGCTCGGCCAGCGTGCTGAAGGAGACCTCGACCGGCACCTCCACCAGCGGCAGGCCCGCGGCCCGGCAGGCGGCCACCAGGTCGGCGGGCACGTGGCCGAGCCGCGCGTGCCCGGCGCCGAGCGCGGCGACCCCCGCCTCGGCCAGCGCGGACACGAACCGGGCCGAGTCGCCGGGCGCCTGCCACCACATCAGCCCGGTCAGCACCAGCTCGCCCCCGCTCAGGTAGCGGCCTGGGTCGGGCAGGTCGGTGACGGTGACCCTGCCGAACTCGCGGGCCGGGTCGCCGGTGAGCAGGGTCAGGCGCAGCTCGTCGATGGCCAGCAGGTCGGAAACGCGCACTTGGAGGAATATACAAGCCCGGCAGGACAACCGCTGACCGGGATTTCACATCGGGCGCATAGGACGGGCGGTCCGGCCGGTGCTCTACTCGGAAGATGACGCAGACGGCCGACACGATCCTGCACGGGGTCGGGCAGAGCGCGCGGCGGCCCGACGCCACGCTCAAGGTGACCGGCGAGTTCGCCTACGCCTCCGACCTGTGGCTGGACGGCATGGTGTGGGGGGCGACGCTGCGCAGCCCGCATCCGTCGGCGTGGATCCGCTCGATCGACGTGGGCCCGGCGCTGAAGCTGCCGGGCGTGCTGGCGGTGCTGACCCACGAGGACGTGCCGGGCACGAAGTTCTACGGCCTGGATCACCTCGACCAGCCGGTGCTGGCCATCGACGAGGTCCGCTACCAGGGCGAGCCGGTGGCGCTGGTGGCCGCCGACCATCCGGAGACGGCCCGCCGGGCCGCCGCGGCCATCGTGGTCGAGTACGAGCCCCGCCAGGCCGTCACCGACCCCCGCCTGTCGCAGCACTTCGTCCGCCACCAGCCGGTACGCCGCGGCGACACGTTCGAGGCCGAGGTCGTGGTCCGCGGCGAGTACGAGGTCGGCATGCAGGACCAGGCGTTCCTGGGCCCGGAGTCGGGCCTGGCGGTGCCCGCCGAGGACGGCGGCGTCGACCTGTACATCGCCACCCAGTGGCTGCACGTCGACCGCGACCAGCTCGCGCCCTGCCTGGGCCTGCCCCAGGACAAGGTACGCCTGACGCTGTCGGGCGTCGGCGGCGCGTTCGGCGCCAGGGAGGACCTGTCGATGCAGGTCCACGCCTGCATGCTGGCCCTGCGCCTGAACCGGCCCGTCAAGATCGTCTATGGCCGGGAGGAGTCGTTCTTCGGCCACGTGCACCGCCACCCGGCCGTGATGCAGTACGAGCACGGCGCCACCCGCGACGGCCGGCTCGTCTACGTCAAGGCGGACATCCTGCTGGACGGCGGCGCGTACTGCTCCTCCTCCCCCGCCGTCGTGGGCAACGCGGCCTCGCTGGGGGCGGGCCCGTACGAGGTGCCCAACGTGCGCGTGGACGCCATCGGCGTCTACACCAACAACCCGCCCTGCGGCGCGATGCGCGGCTTCGGCGCGGTGCAGGCGTGTTACGCCTACGAGTCGCAGATGGACCGCCTGGCCGAGGCGTGCGGCCTGTCGCCGGTCGAGATCCGGGTACGCAACGCCGTCTCCCAGGGCTCCCGCCTGATCACCGGGCAGGTGATCGACTCCCCCGCCCCGCTGGCCGAGATGTTGCACCGGCTGGAGGCCGTGCCGCTGCCCTCCGAGGGCCCAGGCCGCGACCTGCGGGGGCTGCCCGGCGGGGTGTCCCAGACCACGCACGGCGAGTCCGTCCGCCGGGGCGTCGGCTACGGCGTCGGGATCAAGAACATCTGCTACTCCGAGGGGTTCGACGACTACTCCACGGCGCGGGTGCGGGCCGAACTGGTCGGCGGCGAGCCGCACGTGACCGTGCACACGGCGGCGGCCGAGGTGGGCCAGGGCCTGGTGACGCTCCAGGCCCAGATCGCGCGTACGGAGCTGGGCGTCGCCGACGTCACCGTGGCCACCGCCGACACCTCGGTCGGCTCCTCGGGCTCCTCCTCGGCCTCCCGGCAGTCGTACATGACCGGGGGCGCGGTCAGGGCCGCCTGTGAGGCCGTGCGCGAACGGTTCGAGGGGTTGCCGGTCAGGGAGGCGCTGGAGCGCTTCGGGCCGATCGAGGAGACGCGCGAATACCGGCACCGGCCCACGTACCCGCTCGATCCGCGCACCGGGCAGGGCGACTCGCACACCCAGCTCGCGCTGTGCGTGCACCGCGCCGTCGTGGACGTGGACGTCGAGCTGGGCCTGGTGAAGGTGGTCGAGCTGGCGGCGGTGCAGGACGTCGGGCGGATCATGAACCCGCAGGCGCTGGAGGGCCAGATCCACGGCGGCTCCGCCCAAGGGCTCGGGCTGGCGCTGATGGAGGAGATCCAGGTGCGCGACGGCCTGGTGCTGAACCCGTCGTTCACCGACTACCTCATCCCCACCATCCTCGACATGCCGCCCATGAAGCTGGAGATCCTCGAGAATCCGGACCCTGCGGCCCCGTACGGGCTGCGCGGAGCCGGTGAGCCCCCCACGCTCTCCTCCACCCCCGCCATCGCCGCCGCGGTCAGGGCGGCCACCGGGCTTCGGTTGACTCGCGTTCCGATGAGGCCGGAAGATATCGCCTTGTCCGAGACCGGAACGTTCGACGAGAGTTCGACTTAGGGGGCATCCGATGGCAAGCGCGCACGAGGCGGCCGAGACGGAGTTCAGGCGCTTCGACACCGACGGCGACGGGCTGCTGACCGCCGACGAGATCAGGAAGGCCAACGAGGCGCTGGGTGGGCAGGGGGCGTCCGAGAGCGAGGTCGAGGCGTTCATCGCGGCGGCCGACAGCGACGGCGACGGGACGATCGAGCTCGAGGAGTTCGTCGCCCTGGTGGGCCGGGGCCGCCACCAGAAGGCGTGAGCCGCACCCCTGCCGGGTAGGCCATCCGGCGTTCCCCCTGGTCACGAGAGGGGAACGCCGGGCTCGCCGGAGCCCGGCCTCGCCCCGATCCCGATCCCGATCAGCGGATGTCGCCGGGGTTGCAGGCCACGTTGTTGCGGTCGACGTCGGGATACCAGGTGTACTCCTCGTGCGTGCCCTTGTAGTAGGGCCCGTCGCCCGCGTCAACCGCCTCCTTGCAGCTCGCGTACCGCTGGTCGAGGGGTCGCTGCCCGCCGCCCGCCGCGGGGGCCGTGCCGCCGGTCACAGGGGCCGTGCCCGCCGGGCCACCGGTCGTGGTCAGGTCTGGCCCGGTGGTCTGCTGACCGCCCGTCCCAGCGGTCGGTCCCGTGGTGGGCCCAGTGGTGGGCCCTGTGGTCGGTCCTGTGGTGGGCCCCGTGGTGGGCAGGGCGGGTGTCCCCGGCCCGCCGGGGGTGGCGCCGGGCGGGCTGCCGACCAGGCGTGCCACCAGCGCGTCGGCCTCCTCCTTGGTGAAGCCGGCGATGCTCACGCTGTCGCCGTCCATCGGCTGGGTGACGATGGGCGCGGCCAGCACGGTCTTGGGCTGGTCGGCCTGCTCGGGCGCCAGCACGACCGCCACCGCGCGCCCGTCGGGCGCCATCTCGTCGATCAGGTCGACCAGCCGCTGCTTGAACGCGGGCGCGACCGCGATCCGCACGGAGTATTGCCCGTCGCGCTCGCGCAGCGGCTCGACCTGCTGCACGGCGCCGACCGTGACGCCGTCTTCGAGCAGGTAGCAGGTCGACTGATCGGCGTCGAGCACGGCCGGGTCACCCGGGCAGGGCGCGGGCTTGGTCTCCTTGACCGGCGCGAAGTGGATCGGCACGTCGAGGTGGCGCGGGGGCGGGCCGCCCAGCAGCGGCGCGTCGGGGCTCCTGGTCATCAAGACGGCGACCGTGCCCAGCACACCTGCCACGAGCACCACGAGAACGAGCGAGACGATCAGCACGATGGTGGTGAGTCTGCTGGCCCTCGGCTCCTCCGGGTCCGCCTGCGACAGCGGCTCTTCCGGCTTGTCCATCGATGATGATCCCATCCTGACGTTCGGACTGCCGGTGAGCCTATCGAGGACAGGCCACGGCGGGGTAATCAGCCGGACAATCCTCACTCAACCGTGAGATGAGAGGAAGAATGAGGTAAGGATCGTCCGTCCGCCGGGAAGAGTTGGCAGCATGGACATCGGTGTGCCCCGCGAGGTCAAGAACAGCGAATACCGGGTGGCGCTGACCCCGGCCGGGGTCCACGAGCTGGTACGCCACGGCCATCGGGTCTTCGTCGAGCGCGACGCGGGCGAGGGCTCCTCGATCCCCGACGCCTACTTCACCGCCGCGGGGGCCGTCATGGTCCCCGAGGCCGACGAGCTGTGGGGCGTGGCCGACCTGGTGATGAAGGTCAAGGAGCCGATGGCGGAGGAGTACCACCGGCTGCGCAAGGGGCTGGTGCTGTTCACGTACCTGCATCTGGCCGCCTCCCGCGCCTGCACGCGGGCGCTGCTCGACTCCGGCTGCACCTCCATCGCGTACGAGACCGTGCAGACCCCCGGCGGCGCGCTGCCCCTGCTCGCCCCCATGTCGGAGGTGGCGGGACGGCTCGCGCCGCAGGTGGGCGCCTACCACCTGATGCGCTCGACGGGCGGCAGGGGCGTGCTGATGGGCGGCGTGCCGGGCGTGTACGCCGCGCACGTCGTCGTGATCGGGGCCGGCGTCTCCGGCATGAACGCCGCCGCCATCGCCCTCGGCATGCAGGCCGAGGTGGTGCTGCTCGACAAGAACATCGACAAGCTCCGCCAGGCGGACCTGATCTACCAGGGGCACTGCCGGACGGTCGCGTCCAACACGCTGGAGATCGAGCGGGCGGTGCTGGCGGCCGACCTGGTCATCGGCGCGGTGCTGGTGCCCGGCGCGCGGGCTCCAGAGCTGGTGAGCAACGACCTGGTCAGCCGCATGAAGCCGGGCTCGGTGCTGGTGGACATCTCGATCGACCAGGGCGGCTGCTTCGAGGACTCCCGGCCGACCACGCACGAGGAGCCGACGTACCGGGTGCACGACTCGGTCTTCTACTGCGTGGCCAACATGCCCGGCGCCGTGCCGCACACCTCGACGTTCGCCCTGACGAACGTGACGCTCCCGTACGCGCTGGCCATCGCCGACCTGGGCTGGCAGCGCGCGATGCGCGAGGACCCGGCCCTGGCGCACGGTCTGAGCACCCATGAGGGCCGGTTGACGAGCGGCCCGGTGGCCCAGGCGCACGGCCTGGAGTGGACTCGGCCACGGGAAGTGCTCGGCTGAGCCCGTTGTCTGTTTCCCGTCCGCCAAGTTACGGTAAGTGGCAGCCAACTACTTACCGTAACGAGCGGAGGGGTGATGTCGCAGCCGAACTTCCACGAGAACGCGGGACGCGACTTCGACGACCCGGACGCCGACGCCTGAAAGACCTTCCGGTAAATGCCTCAGGGCCCTGCGGGGGCGGGGCCCTGAGGCACTCGTCACTGCTGCTGCTGGCTGGGCGAGGGGGAGACCGTCTCCGTCGGCGCCTGCTGCTGGCCGGTGGGCTCCGGCGGCAGCGGGGCCTGGTCGGCCGTGGTCGAGATCGCCTGCTCGCCGCCGCACGTCGCGCCCGGCTCGGGCGTGTCGGCGCCGTTCTGGTAACGCTTGATGAACGCCCCGAGCTTCGGGTCCTGCGGATCGGTCAGCTTGAGCTGGTGGCCCCAGGAGGAGACCACGATCGGCGAGGACAGGCTGGGGAAGGGGCTCATCAGCATGTAGTCCTGCTGCCCCGTCGAGCCCGCGACCTCCTTGAGCTGGTCGATCTGGGCCTTGGGCAGGTCGGGCCGGTAGGTGATCCAGACCGCGCCGTGCTCCAGCGAGTGCACGGCGTGCTCGCTGTGGATCGGCTGGTCGTAGATCGCGCACTGCTGCCAGTAGTTGTTGTGCTCACCGCCCACCGGCGGCGTCTCCTTGTAGGCGACCGTGTTCCACACGTGCTGGCCCGCGTCGTACTTGACGCTGGTCACCGCGTCGAGCGAGGTCTCCCTGGCCTCCCTGATCAGGTAGAAGCCGACCACGCCGACGAGCACCACGATGATGAGCCCGCCCGTCCCCCACATGAGCAGCGCGGCGCGGCGCTGTTTACGCCGCTGCTCGGCCCGCATCTTCTGCAGATGCTCGCGCCGCGCCTGCGACTTCTCCTTCGTCATCGTTCCTCCATCGGCGTACCAACTCCGGGTCACCCTATGCCCTCCGGGCGTATGCGGAGAATAAGAGCGGCATAAGCGTCGGATCACGGATCACGCCCCAGGTGGGTACGCTGGACGGGCCATGGAAAAACCCGTGAGGAAACCGATTCTGATCGGCTGCGGCGTGCTGGTGCTCGCCGTGGCCGCGTTCCTGTTGTTCGGCCGCGGCGGCACGCCCGGCGACGCCTCGCCGGAGGCCGGTTTCGCCCGCGACATGGCCACGCACCACGCGCAGGCCGTCGACATGGCATTCACGATCAGGGACAAAGGCCCCGCCGCTGAGATCAGAAACCTGGCCTTCGACATCATCAACACCCAGGCCAACCAGCGCGGCATGTTCCTGGGCTGGCTGCAGCAGTGGGAGCTGGGCCAGGCGACCGACCAGCCGACGATGGCCTGGATGAGCGGCCACGGCCACGGCGCCGCCTCTTCCGGGGTCGCCGCGGCGGCCGCCACGTCGGGCGCCATGCCCGGCATGGCCACGCCGCAGGAGCTGACCCGGCTCAAGGAGGCGCGGGGCGAGCAGGCCGAGGTGCTCTTCCTGCAGCTCATGATCCGCCACCACGAGGGCGGCGTGCAGATGGCCGAGGGGCTGCTCAAGCTGTCCACCCGCCCCGAGGTCGTCAGCATGGCGCAGAAGATCGTCAGTGGGCAGAGCGGTGAGATCAAGCTGATGACCGAGTTGCTCAGGCTGCGGGGCGCGCAGCCCTACCCGTCGATCATGAAGAGCCAGTAGGGGCCATGGGCGCCGACGCGGTCGTGGTGGGGTCGGGGCCCAACGGCCTGGTCGCCGCCGTCATGCTGGCCCGCGCCGGGTGCGAGGTGCTGCTGCTGGAGGCGGCCGACGGCTTCGGGGGCGCGCTGAGGTCGGGGCAGGTGACGCTGCCCGGCCGCGTCCACGACCTGGGCGCGACCGTGATGGCGATGGCGCTGGCCTCCCCGGCGTTCCGCGGGCTCGGGCTCAAGGGGGTCGAGTTCGCCCATCCTCCGGTGGCCGCGGCGCATCCGCTCGACGACCGCCCCGCGGTGCTGGTGCACCGCGACGCGCGGCGTACCGCGGAGGCGCTCGGGCGTGACGGCGGCGTCTGGCTGGCCACCGCCGGGGCCGCGGCCCGTGCCGGGTTCCCGCTGGTGGACCTGCTGCTCAAGCCGCTGGGGCCGTGGCGGGCGTCACCGCGGGCGTTCGCGCAGGCCGCCAGGTTCGGGGCGGCGGCGGCGCTGCCCGCCACGACGTTCGCCAGGCGGGCGCTGCGCACCGTGGAGGGGCGCGCGCTGATCGCGGGCCTGGCCGCCCACTCGATGCTCGACCTGCGCTCCCCCCTCACGACCGGCTACGGGCTGATGCTGGGGGCGCTGGCCCATCTGGTGGGCTGGCCGCTCGTACGCGGCGGTTCGCAGGTGCTGACCGACGCGCTCGTGGCCGAGCTGAGGTCGCTGGGCGGGCAGGCGGTGAGCGGGCACCGGGTGCGCGGGCTGGCGGAGCTGGACGCGCCGATCGTGGTGCTCGACGTGACGCCCCGGCAGTTGCTCGCGATGGCCGACTGGCCGTCTGGCTACCGGCGGCGGCTCGAGCGTTACCGCTACGGGCCGGGCGTGTTCAAGCTCGACTGGGCGCTCGACGGGCCGGTGCCGTGGCGTGACCCGGCGGTCGCCGGGGCGGGCACGGTGCACCTGGGCGGGACGCTGGAGGAGATCGCGCTCAGCGAGGCCGAGACGGCCGCAGGGCGGCACTCGCCCCGCCCGTACGTGCTGCTCGTGCAGCCGTACGCGGCCGACCCCGAGCGGGGCGGGCACACCCTGTGGGCCTACTGCCACGTCCCCAACGGCTCGCCGGTCGACATGACCGACGCCGTCGAGACCCAGATCGAGCGGTACGCCCCCGGGTTCCGCGACCGGGTGCTGGCCAGGCACGCGATGGGGCCGGCCGAGCTGGAGGCGGCCAACCCCAACCTGGTGGGCGGCGACATCGGGGGCGGGCTGACGAGCCTGGGGCAGTTCGTCCGCCGCCCGGTCTGGTCGCCCGCCCCGTGGCGCACGCCGCTGCCGGGGGTGTTCCTCTGCTCGTCCTCGACGCCGCCGGGGCCGGGGGCGCACGGCGTGGGCGGCTGGCAGGCGGCCCGCCTCGCGCTCCGCTCCCGCTGACGGCCGGGCGCCGAGCCCCGCGTCCGGGGACAGGCCGTGCGGCGGTGGCCAGAAGGCGCCGGCCGACGGTTTAATGTCCCCGATGTGTCACCCCTGACTTCCGAGACTGGAGCGGTGTACGAGCATGACTGCTGAGCTGGAGGCTCTCGGCTTCGGCGTCTTGGGAGTCCCGCGCCCCCCGGAGACGGCGGAGCTCGAACGTCAGTCCGGTGTCCTGGAATGGGCGGTGCGTGCGCAGCGGGCGGTGAGCGACTCGGGCACGCAGGCCCACCGGCTCGCCGAGCACAATGCCGGCCGGGCGCAGGACGCGCTGGACGAGCACGTCGCGGGGAAGTCCGGTGTGCTCGTCGGCGCCGCCACCGGTGCGCTCATCACCTCGGTGGCGGCGAGCGTGCTGCAGGTCACGCAGACCACGATCAAGTGGGCCGGTGGGCTGATCGTCGGGCTGGCCGGCCTCGCGGGCCTGGCGCTCGCCTTCCCCCATACCCGGGCCCTCCTGATACCGCGGCTGAGGCAGTTCGGCCAGCGGGCGCAACAGTGGATCCGCACCGCCATGCAGTCCATCGGCCGCCTCTTCACCCAACTGACCGAGCGCTTGCGCGCGACTTCGGCCAGGCAACGCGCCGGCGACGCGCTGGCCGCGGAACAACGGCGGATCGCCGCCGGACACAGGCTGAAGACCGAACAACGGCAGATCAGGCAGCAGGCGTACGACGGCATGGCCGTGCACACGAAGGCTGGGTACGCCAGGATCGCGGCGACCCGCGCCACCTCGACCCTCAACCGGCACGAGAGCACGCTGAAGCAGGTCGAGACGTACGTGGCGGAGGCCAAGCGCAAGATCACCGCCGCGGCCGACGACGCCTACGCCCGCGGGCGGATCGACGCGGGCACCCGCGCCCGGCTCTTGTCCACCGACCAGGGCCTGGTCAACCACCCCTTGCTGGACGACATGAGCAGATGGCATCTCTCCCAACAGGCCCAGCGGGTGGAGCAGATCGAGTCGCGCCTCAGCGGACATGTCGCCGGACAACTCCGCGAAGCCAGCCACAAGGTGAACGACGGGCTGAATCTCGCCGGGACGAGAGGGGTGAGCACCAGAGAGCTGGACGATCTCCAAGGCGTCGTGAACGAGCAGGCCCTGCGCCGCCGCGAGATGCTGGACAGGGCCTGGCTCGCCCGCCAGGACCTCCGCGGCAACTACGAGATCCTGCCCATGTACCCGCTCTGACTCCGGTCTCGGCGGCGGGTGACGGGCTCGCTCGGCGTCCCGACGATCCGCGGCCTTCGCCTCGCACGAGGCAATCGTCGTCATCGGTGGTCAGACCGCGCAAACCAGCGGTTTAATAGCTCCGATGCGTCACAAGTGACTTTTGGGACTGGAGTGATGTATGGCCGCCGACGACCCCGGGCCCACCGGCGACGGAGAGGCCGCCGACGGTCTGGTGCGGGCCGACGTAGGTGCGGACGGGCTGCTGGCCGGGCTGCGACTGGACCCGCGGGCGATGCGGTTCGGCTCCCACGACCTGGCGGACCACGTCGTCTCCGCCGTACGGGCGGCGCAGCAGGACCGGCAGAGCAGGATCGACGAGCCGGCCGAGCCACCCGAGCCGCCCGATCTGAAGGAGTTCGTGCACCGGCTGGACGACCTGGAGGCGCAGGCGGCCCGCGACTTCGCCCAGTTGACCTCCCGCCTCGATGAGACGCTGCGCCGCCTGGAGGAGAAGTGAGCCGCCTTGACCGACGATGAGATCACCTGGGACGTGGCCGGCCAGCGGGCGTCCGGCCAGAGATTCCGTACGCTGGCCGACGAGCACGGACAGTCCCACCAGGAGCTGCTGGCGCAGTTGGGCGGCCAGGCCCCGTTGCCCTATCCGGAGTTCACCGGCCCCTATCAGCGGTTCCTCACCGAGCTGGTGGGCGGCTCCGCGGAGACGAACGCCCAGCTCAGCCGGACCGGAGACGGCCAGGCCGTGATGGTGGCCACGAAGGAGCAGGCCGAGGCGGCGAACGAGACGGTCGTCGGCGGCGACGGCTGATCAGGGGGACGGCTGATCAGGGGGACGGCTGATCAGGGGGACGGCTGATCAGGGGGACGGCTGATCAGGGGGACGGCTGATCAGGGGGACGGCTCGGCCAGCTCCTCGGCCACGGCGGCGGCGAAGGCGTCGACCTCCTCCTCGGCCGTGTCGAACGCGCACATCCAGCGCACCTCTCCCGTGGCCTCGTTCCAGGTGTAGAAGCGATAGCGCTTGCGCAGCCGCTCGGCGACCTCGACCGGCAGGACGACGAAGACGGCGTTGGCCTCGACCGGCCGGACCGGCCGCACGCCTGGGATGTCGCGCAGCGCGTCGTCCAGCCGCCGCGCCATCGCGTTGGCCCGGCGGGCGTTGCGCAGCCACAGGTCGCCCGACAGCAGCGCCTCGAACTGCACCGACACGAAGCGCATCTTCGACGACAACTGCATGAACGTCTTGCGCAGGTACTCGACCCCGGTGGCCGCGTCCGGGTTGAGCACGACGACGGCCTCGCCGTACAGCAGGCCGATCTTCGTGCCGCCGAAGGAGAGCACGTCGACGCCCGCGTCGGTGGTCAGCGCCCGCATCGGGACGTCGAGCGCGGCGGCGGCGTTGGTCAGGCGGGAGCCGTCGACGTGGACGAGCAGGCCCAGTTCGTGGGCGTGCGCGCAGATCGCGGCGACCTCGCCGGGGGTGTAGAGGGTGCCCAGCTCGGTGCTGTTGGAGATCGAGACCACCTTGGGCTGGGCCCGGTGCACGTCGCCGAAGCCCCACGCCTGCCGGTCGATCAGCTCGGGCGTGAGCTTGCCGTCGGGCGTGGGGACGGTCAGCAGCTTGATGCCGCCGACCACCTCGGGCGCGCCGCCCTCGTCGGTGTTGATGTGGGCGCTCTCGGCGCAGATGACCGCCTCCCACTGGGCGGTCATGGAACGCAGGGAGACCACGTTGGCGGCGGTGCCGTTGAACACCGGCCACGCCCGCGCCCGCGCGCCGAAGTGCCGCTGGAAGACCTCCTGCAGGGCCTCGGTGTAGACGTCGTCGCCGTAGGGGATCTGGTGGCCCCCGTTCGCGGCGGCGATGGCCTGGAGGATCTCGGGGTGCACGCCGGCGTAGTTGTCGCTGGCGAAGGCCCTGAGCAGGGGGTCGTGCCGGGGAATCAAGAAGTGAGGTCCAATCGTGTGCCGTTGATCTGTGCCGCCGGTCGGTCGTAGAGGCCGCCGATGGCCGCGGCCAGGTCGTTGACGTCGGTGAAGCCGGGGAACCTGGCCTCGGGCCTGTCGGCCCGCATGGCGTCGTTGACCAGGGCCTTGACCACGAGGATGGTCGCCGCGCCACCGGTGCCGCCGAGCGCGTCGGCCAGGGAGAGCGTCCACGCCTCCGCCGCGGCCTTGGCCGCCGCGTAGGCGGCGCCTCCCGCGGACGGCGACTGGGCCGCCTTGGCCGAGACGATCACGAAGCGGCCGTTCTCGCTGCGGCGCAGCAGCGGCTCGAAGGCCAGCGAGACGTGCTGGAGGGTGCGGATCAGCAGGTCGTGCAGGAGGTCCCAGTCGTCGAGGCTGGTCTCGGCGAACGAACCCGACCCGCGCCAGCCGCCCACCAGGTGCACCACGCCGTCGACCCGGCCGTGCTCGCGATCGATGCGGGCGGCCAGGTCCTCGACGGCGGCGCGGTCGAGCAGGTCGACGTCCTGCTTGTCGACGCCGATCACGGTGTGCCCAAGTTTCCGGAAATATCCAGAGACGGCCTGACCTGTCGGCCCACCGGCCCCGGTAACCAGAATGATCATGCGCGGAGTCCCTTGGTCGATTCGACGACATCGGCCAGCTTACGGCGCAGCGCCTCGTAGAACATGCTCAGGGGGAACTCGTCCGGCAGCACCGCGTCCACCTTGGCCTTCTGCTCCTCCGGCAGCGCCTGGATCCCCTTGGCCCAGGTGGAGGCGGGGTGCGCGGCCACGTACGCGCTGACCAGCTCGTACGCCGCCAGCCAGTGGGCCAGCTTGGACCGGTCGATGCTGTCGCGGTAGAGCTTCTCGACCTCGCCACGCAGGTCGGCCACGCCGCCGGCGACCCGCTCCCACTCGATCGTGAGCCGGTTGTCGGTCCACCGCACGACGTCGTTGCGGTGCAGGTAGGCGAACAGGAGCTGGCCGCCGAGCCCGTCGTAGTTCCGCACCCGCTCCCCGCTGACGGGGAACCTGAACAGCCGGTCGAACAGGATCGCGAGCTGCACGTACCGGGCGTGCGGCACCCCTCGCGCCTCCAGCTCGACGGCCTCGCAGAACGCCGTCAGGTCGCAGCGCAGCTCCTCCAGCGAGTACAGCCAGTACGGCATCCGCTGCTTGATCATGAACGGGTCGAACGGCAGGTCACCATGGCTGTGCGTACGGTCGTGCACCAGGTCCCACAGCACGAACGTGTCCTGCGCGAGCCGCTGCGACTCCAGCAGCCGCTCGGCGTCCGGCGGCAGGTCGAGCTTGAGCGTCTCGGTGGCGGCCCTGGAGACCCGGCGGAACCGGGCGGCCTCGCGGTCGGCGAAGATACCGCCCCAGGTGAACCGAGCGGGCGTCTGGCGCACGGCGACCGTCTCGGGGAACAGCACGGCCGAGTGCGTGTCGTAGCCGGAGGTGAAGTCCTCGAACGCGATCGGCACGAACATCGGGTTGTCGTAGCCGCCCGCCTCCAGCTCGGCGAGCCAGCCGGGCCAGATGGTCCGGATCCAGACGGCCTCGAGGTTGCGGGCCGGGTTGCCGTTCTGGGTGTACATCGGGAAGACCACGACGTGCTCCAGGCCGTCCTGGCGCTGGGTGTCGGGGTGGAACAGGTCGAGCGAGTCGAGGAAGTCGGGCACGCCGAGGCCCTGGGTGGCCCATTTGGCGAGGTCGTACTGGACGGCCTGGAGGTAGGCCGCGTCATGCGGGAAGTGTCCGGAGATGTCGCTCACGCGGTCGGCGATCTCCGCGACCAGCGTCCCGGCCCGCTCCTTGGACTCCTCCGGCACCGAGCCGTCCTTGACCTGGAGCGGCCGCAGCTCCTCCACGACCGCCTTGAGCCGGGCGAACGCCCGCGCCGTCGCCTCGTGACGCGCCCCGTTCGGCGACTCGCGGCCGGTGCGGGCGTCGGGGATCCTGGCGGCCCAGGTGATCACGTTGCCCCAGAGGGCGCGGTGGTCGTGGTCGTCGATCGAGTCGTCGCCGAACAGGTCGGAGTCGGCGAAGACGACCACGCGGCCCCGGCCGTGCCGGAGGGCGACGGCCAGCGGGGCGCCCGCCGGGTCGGCCGCCGCCGAGGTGCGGAACAACACGGTCGCCCCGTCCGCGACCAGGGTGCCGGAGCGGTAGAAGCAGGCCGCGCGCACCCCGGCGAGCAGGCCGGAGCCGGTGGAACGTTCCCCCAGCACCCAGGTGGCGACGCCCCGGTGGGCGTGCCCCGGGTCGCGTACGGTGGTGTGCTCGACAAACACCCCGAAGCGGGCGAGCAGCTCGTTGAGGTTGTTGCCGTACTTGTCCTGCTCCTCCTCGGCCAGGACCACGAGACCGCCGCCGTCGGCGACGAACGAGGTGATCGCGTCCAGCTCGGCGGCGTCGAAGACGGGGCTGCCCTGCCCGGTGGTCCGCTCCCAGCGCTGCCCCGACGGGTGCGCGATCACCAGGACGTCCTGGCCGGCGAGCGTCTCGGGGTCGAGCGGGCCGGACGTGTGGACGGCGACCGTGTGCCCGAGGTGCCGCAGCAGCCCGGCCGCGCGGGCGTAGCTGTTGTCGTCGGGATGGGCCGGGTTGATGGCCTCCGCCAGCTCGCGCCTGACAGTCCAGGACTCGCTGTGCGCCTCGTCGAACAGCACCCGTGGGAACGATCGCATGAAATATCTCCTGTTTCTACCGCCTTCTGATGAAAAATATACACACGGTTGGGGTGTGGACCACCAAACCCTCCCGATCCTTGAGAAGCAGGGGAAGCGGCGCCGACCCCGGGGGCGCGGGGGCGGCGCGTCACGACACGTGAACGCTCTGCCTGATGCGGGTCTGGGCGGCGTCGTCGCAGGTGGTCTTGGCGCAGAAGTACATGACGAGCATGGTCTTGGGCTCGCGCTCGATGACGTAGCTCACGAAGCCGAGCCTGGCACCGGAGCCGGGGTCGTGCAGGGAGCCGTCGAAGCGGGTGGCCGGGCTGTTGCCCGCCTGGTCGGGGACGGGCCTGCCGAGGTCCACCTCACCGGGCAGCAGCGCCTCCATCTTGGCCTTCATCAGCTCGGAGGTGCCGTTGGCGTCGAGGGTGTCGGAGACCTGGACGTACACGCCGGAGGCGCTGCCGGGGTCGTCGGCGACGATCTCGGCGACCCGCGTCCAGTCGGCCCCCGGCCCGGCCACGAAGAGCTGCTCGAACTCGGGGGCGTGCGGGGAGGCCACGGCGAAGAGGTCCTGGTGGGTGCGGACCGTCCAGTCGCCCGGGTACTCGAACGTGAGCGGCGCGGCGGCACTGGCCCGGTAGCGCGCCCAGGTCTCGCCGCGGTGGTCCATCACGATGTACGCCACCAGCGCGAGCGCCGCCGCGGCGGCCCCCAGCGTGGCGGCCACGATCGGGATCCGCCCCGGCCGCCGCCGCGGCGCGCCACCGGGTGAGCGCGACGGCGACTGCGCGGGCCGGGTGGGGTGCACGGGCTCCCCGACCGGTCCCGTGGTCGCCTGGGGCTGCTCCGGGGAGAAGGCGGCGGCCTGGCGCGGCACGGGGCTCCGCACCGGGTACGGCCCCGAGTGCGGCCCGCCGATCACCTCACGCAGCGCGGTCACGAACTCGGTGCAGGTCGCGTACCGCTGCTCGGGCGACTTGGCCAGGGCCCGCATCATGACGGCGTCCACCCGCGCGGGCAGTTCCGGCCTGACCTGCGACAGCGGTGTGGGCTGCTCGGCCAGGTGGGCCCAGAGCAGCGCGATGTCGTTCTCGCGCTGGAACGGCAGCCGCGCCGACAGGGCCTCGTAGACCACGCAGGCCAGCGCGTACTGGTCGCAGCGGCCGTCGATGTGCTCCTTGTTGATCTGCTCGGGCGACATGTAGCGGGGGGTGCCGATGAACTGGTCGGTCTGCGTCAGCCCCGAGATCGAGGAGCGGTGCTTGGTGATGCCGAAGTCGGTCAGGTAGACGTGGTCGCCCGCCAGCAGGATGTTGGCCGGCTTGACGTCGCGGTGGATCAGGTCGTGCGCGTGCGCGGCGTCGAGCGCGGCGGCCACCTGGGCGAAGATCTGGTTGGCCTGATCAAGGGGCAGCGGGCCCCGGTCGTAGATGAGCCGGCGCAGGTCGAGCCCGTCGACGTAGCGCATGGAGATGTACAGCACGCCGTCGGCGTCGGCGTTGGCCTCGTAGATGGGGATGATGTTGGGGTGCTCGATGCTGGCGACCGTCCTGGACTCCAGGATGAAGCGCTGCCTGAACCGGTCGTCGACGCTGAGCACCGGGTTGAGGATCTTCAGTGCCACCCGGCGGCTCAGCCTCGGGTCGAGCGCCAGGTAGACGACGGCCATGCCGCCCTTGCCGACGATGTCCTCGATGTAGTACCCGGCCACCTCCTGGCCGATGAGCGATCTTTCGTTCAATGGCATCACGTCTCGATGGAGTGGCCGCAGTAGCCGCAGAAGCGGTGCGCCGGTCCGAGTCTCATGCCGCACGAGGTGCAGTACTTGACCTCCGGGTCCGGTGCCGTCATCACCTGCTGCCGCTGCGGGACCATGGGGAACGACTGGGAGCGCCGTACGACGACCGTCTGGTCGGCCCCCTCGTCGAGCGGCGGACCGGCCGCCGGCGGCTGTGGCGGTTCTGTCGCTCTTTCAGGAGTGCGGCGGCGCCACAGCAGATACGTCCCGCCCGCGGCGACGGCGAAGAGCACCACCGCCGCCACGGCGAACGGCCACAGCGGCGTCGAGCGCTCCGGCGCGCTCTCGAGCCGTCTGGTCCCCTGGTCCTCGGGGCCGCCGCGCTTGGCCAGCGAGGTCTTCAGCAGCGCGGCGGCCACCACGTTGCCCGGGTAGAGCTCGAGGACGCGTTGGAAGCCGGGTGCGGCCTCGGTGTAGTACTTGGTGTGGTAGCGGGTGAGCGCCGCCTCGAAGGCCGTGTCGATCGCGCCCCTGCGCGGCACCACCTTGGCGGCGGCCAGGAGGCCGGTGACCTCGCGGACCCCGATCATCCTGCCGTCCTTGCCACCGCCGACCAGCAGGCCGATGACGTGGCCGTCCTTGTCGCCGATCACGGGCGCGCCGGCCAGGCCCTGGTCGGCGAGGCCGCCGAGTTTGACCGGCTCGTCCACCTTCTTCTCGGGGTCGGCGAACGGCCTGCCGCCCTCTCCTCCCGCGCCGCCCCTGCCCAGGTGGGCGATCTCGACCGTGTGCGTGACGTCCGGGCCGGGCCGGCCGAGGAAGCCGGCCACGTTGGTGGGCGCGCCCTCCTGCTCGGGCACCTTGTCGGCGAGCGGCGCGGTCGGCATGCCGACGCCGCCTGCCGCCGGGGTCACCGGCACCAGCACGGCGGGGCTGTCGGGGCCGGGGCCGGCCTTGACGCACTTGACCTTGAAGCCGTCGGGGCTGGCCGGTGACACGTTGGGGAAGGCCGTGATCTCGGTGGTGACCTCGACGATGCAGGTGGCGGTGTCGCTCTCGGGCGTGTAGCACTGCTGGAGGTGGCGGTCGAGCACGGCGTCGTCGAGCCGGTGCTTGGCGTAGTCGGCCGGGATGTCCACGTCGTGGTGCTCGGCGAAGATCTTGTTGGCGGCGTAGACGGCGACGTCGTCGGGGTTGATCGCCAGGCGTCTGAGCGTGACGATCGTGCCGTCGGGGCTGACGACTGTCCCCGTCCCCTGGCCGAACTTCAGGTCGTAGGACCGCTCCACGTGCTTCAGCTCGCCGACGTGGTCGAGCAGGGTGATCTCCGCGTGGGACACGGCCTCCAGCCGTACCACGGCCGGGCTCACCAGGTCGGTGATGCCGCTGGGGTGCTCGTGCGCCGCGACCGGCACGGCGGTGAGCGCGAGCGTCACCGCGATGCCGCCGATCAGAGCTGTCAGGCGCGCCATCTCCGCTCCAAACGCAAGGACTACGACCAGGGTCCCAAGCGCATGCCGTAAGTCAATAGACCACCTCATAGACAAGCGCTTGCTCGGGGGGCTACCGTGCCTGGATGGGCTACGTGATCGGCGTCGATGTCGGCGGCACCTTCACCGATGTGGTCCTCCGCGGCACGTCCGGCGAGACCTGCGCGGCCAAATGCCCGAGCACCCCCGACGAGCCCATCGCGGGCATCCTGGACGGCGTTACGCGCGCGCTCGGCGACCGGGACCCGGCGCAGGTCACGCGGGTGGTGCACGCCACGACGCTGGCGACCAACGCGGTGCTCGAACGCAGGGGCGCCCGCGTCGCGTACGTCACCACGCGGGGCTTCCGCGCGACCGTCCCGCTCGGCCGCTACGCCCGGGTCGAGGAGGACCGCTACGACCTGCGCTTCACCCCGCCCCCTCCCCCGGTCTCCCCCGGCGACTGCTTCGAGGTGACGGAACGGGTGTCGGCACGCGGAGAGGTGCTGACCCCGCTGGACGAGGAGTCCGTACGCCGGGTCGCCGCCGGGATCGCGGCCCGCGGCATCGAGTCGGCGGCCGTCTGCCTCCTGCACTCCTACGCCAACCCGGCCCACGAACGGCGGGTCGCGCGGCTCCTGCGGGAGACGGTGCCGAACGTGGTGGCGTCGTCGGAGATCTGGCCGGAGATCCGCGAGTACGAGCGGGCCACGACCACGATCGTCTCCGCCTACGTCGGACCGCTGATGGCCGCGTACCTGTCGCGGCTGCGGGAGCGGCTGGCGGAGCTGGGGATCCGCGCGCCCGTCCACGTCATGGAGTCCGGCGGCGGCGTCATCTCCGCGGAGCTGGCCGCCCGGCGCGCGGTCGCCACGATCGAGTCGGGCCCGGCGGCCGGGGTGCTGGCGGCGGCGGGGGCCGGGTTCGCGGACGCGATCTCGTTCGACATGGGCGGCACCACCGCCAAGGCGTGCGTGGTGCGCGGCGGGCGGCCGGAGGTCACCCGCGAGTTCCACGTCGGGGGCAAGGGCAGCTTCGGCGGGCGGCGGGCGGGCACGGGCGTGCCCATCAAGACCCCGGCCATCGACCTGGCGGAGGTGGGCGCCGGCGGGGGCAGCGTGGCCTGGCTGGACCCGGCGGGCGCGCTGCGCGTGGGCCCGCGTTCTGCCGGGGCCGCGCCTGGGCCCGCCTGTTACGGGCTGGGCGGGTCCGAGCCGACCGTCACCGACGCGAACCTCGTGCTCGGCTACCTGTCGCCGGCCCTGTCGGCGGGGGCGGTCCCGCTGTCCCCCGCGTCGGCGGGCAAGGCCCTGGACCGGCTGGCTGAGCCGCTCGGGGTGTCGCGGGAGCGGGCCGCGTACGCGGTGCACGAGATCGTGAGCGCCGCGATGGCCTCCGCCGTGCACGTGGTGACCGTGCAACGCGGCATCGACCCGCGCGGCTTCACGCTGGTGGCGTTCGGCGGGGCGGGGCCGATGCACGCGGCGCGGGTGGCCGGGCGGTTCGGGATCGGGACGGTGGCGGTGCCCGCGTACTGCGGGGTGGCCTCGGCGCTGGGGCTGCTGTCGGGGGAGCTGTCGACCGACCGGGTGCTGTCGCGCCTGGACGCGCGGGACCCTTCGGCGATCTTCGACGCGCTTGCCGAGGAGGCGGCGGCCGACCTGGGGATCGCGCTCTCGGGGCCGGGCGTGCGGGTGTCGAGGGCGGTGGACGTCCGCTTCCACGGGCAGTCGCACGACCTGACCGTGGAGTGGACCCCCGACCGGGCGCGGCTGGAGTCGCGCTTCTTCCGCCGCTACGAGGAGGTCTACGGGATCGCGCAGCGGGGGCGGGTGGAGCTGGTGAGCTACCGCGTACGGGTGACCACCCCGGCCGGCGCCGACCCGCCCGCCCCCGCCGAGGCGGGCCCTCCCGGCGGCGGCCCGCCGGGGCCCGTCGGGGCGCGGCAGGCGTACTTCCCCGAGCGCGGCGGGTACACGGAGGTGCCCGTGCACACCAGGGACACCCTGCGCCGGGCGGGTGGCCTCGACGGCCCCGCGATCGTCGAGGACGCGGAGTCCACGATCGTCGTGCCGCCGGGCTGGGCCGCCGCCCTCGCCCCCGATCTGGCCGTGCACCTCACCAGGGGAGGGCCCGCATGACCGACCCGCTGACCGCCGAGGTGCTCAGGAACGCGCTGGTCGTGGCCGCCGAGGAGGCCGGCATCGTGGTGGTGCGCTCGGCGTACTCGACGTTCATCGTCGAGGGCTCGGACGCCTCCGCCGCGCTCCTCGACGCCGGCGGCCGGCTGATCGCCCACTCCATGGCCACCACGCTCATGAACAGCATGGCGCTCAAGGTCGCCCTCCCCGAGCTGCTGCGCGACCACCCGGCGGACACCATGCGCCCGGGCGACGTGTACGCGCTCAACGACGCCTACCGGGGCGGCGTCCACACCAACGACCTGCTCGTCTACCGGCCCGTCTTCACCGGCGGGGCCCCGGCGTACTTCACCGCCACCATGATCCACGTCTCCGACCTGGGCGGGCTGTCGGCGGGCGGCATGGCCCCGCTGGCCACGGACATCTTCCTGGAGGGCCTCCAGCTCCCCCCGGTGCGGCTGGCCACGCGCGACGGGCTCGAACCGGCCGTCGAGGCCATCCTCAGGGCGAACAGCCGTACCCCGGACAAGGTCATCGGCGACGTGCGGGCGCTCGTGGCGGGCACGGCGGTGGCCGCCACCCGGCTGGAGTCCATGATCGCCGAGTACGGCGAGCGCGGCCTGGCCGAGGGCGTCGCCGACTACCTCGACCACACCGAGGCCAGGACCCGGGCGGCGCTGGCGGAGCTGCCCAGGGGCCGGTTCGAGGCGGAGTACCCGATCGACGACGACGGGATCGAGCTGGGCCGGTCGCATCGCGTCCGCGTGGCCGTCACGCTCGGCGAGCGCGCGGTGCTCGACTTCGCCGGTACGGACCCGCAGGTCCCGGCGGCCGTCAACGCCTCCGCCTCGCAGTCGCTGGCCGCCGCCGTCTTCGCGATCCGCTGCTTCCTCGCCCCCGCCATCCCCATGAACGAGGGCTGCCTGCGCGCCATCGACGTACGCCTGCCGGAGGGCTCCCTGCTCAACGCCCGCTCCCCGTACCCGTGCGGCGGCCGGTACGTGCCCATCTACGCCGCCATGGAGGCCGTCTTCCAGGCCCTGTCGGACGCGGTGCCCGAGCGGGCCATCGCCGCCAGCGGGATCTTGCAGCCGTTCTCGATCGCGGCGGTGGGCGCGCCGTACTGGATCCACCTGTCGTACGACTTCGGCGGCGTGGGCGCGCGCCGGGGCCTCGACGGGCCGGACGCGACGGGCGTGCACTTCGGGATCGGCCGGAACTCGGTGCCGCAGGCCGAGCCGGTGGAGAGCCGCTGCCCGCTGATCGTGGAGTCGATCGAGACGATCCCCGACTCGGGCGGGCCTGGCCGCCACCGTGGCGGGCTGGGGTCGCGGACGGTGTACCGGTTCCTGGCGGACTGCCACGTCACCACCAGGGGTGACCGGCTGCGGCTGGCCCCTCCGGGGCGCGAGGGCGGTCTGCCGGGGCGGCTGGGCGGCTTCTACCGGCGGCGGCTGGACGGGACGGTGGAGCGGCTGGCGTCCAAGGTGAACAACGTGCGGTTCGCGGCCGGGGAGGCGTTCATCGTGGAGACGACGGGCGGCGGCGGCCTCGGGCCTCCGGGGGAACGGGCACGGGACGCGGTGCTGGCGGACCTCGACGCCGGGCGCGTCTCGGCGCGAGGCGCAGCCCGCGACTACGGACTCAGTAGCCGATCAGGTCGGCCGGATCGAAGCTGACCGGGTAGGGCTTCGAGATGACGGCCGTGGTGCCGGGCTTGTGTGGGACCGGCCCTCGATAGGACTCCCCCTCGAGTTCGTAGACGTAGACCGTCGGTCCCTCGTCGAGTTCGACCCGCCAGTACAAGGGAATGCCCGCTTCAGCGTAGGCCGCCACTTTGGTCGCCCGGTCGCGGGTCCTGGTGCTCGGGCTGACGACCTCCACGGCGAGCAGCACGTCGTCGGGCGCGAGCATGAGCCGCACCGACTTGGCCCGCTCTATGGGCACCACGATGAGGTCTGGAATGAAGAGGTCCTTGTCGGACGCGCGAAGGTTGACCGTCGTGAACACCCGCATCTGCGGCGGCGCAGCTCGCTGGAGAGTCGTGTGCAGCAGGTAGATCACGTCCTGGTGCCGGAGGGAAGGGGCAGGGCTCACTAGCAGGCTCCCGTTGAAGAGCTCGTAACGGTTCCCGTCGTCGGGGAACCTGAGCAGGTCGTCGACGGTGAACGGCGGCGCACCGGGGAGAACCGTGCGCCTCGTGGTCGGCTCTTCAGCAGCCGTGCCGGTCTTCGGTTCGATCGTCGCCATTGCGGTCACCCACTCAGCATCGGGAGTCACGCCTTCGCCCACATGCTACTTCCCCAAATTCCCTCACTTTAAGTGACGAGGCCGCCACGCCTCGGCTCCCCGGCGCACGGCCGTGTGGACGGCTCGCGCGATCCGGGCGCCCCACTCCGAGCGGGGTCCGCCGAACACCTCGCGCGCCCCCTCGGCGGGCGCGGCCACGCAGACCGCGTCGGACGCCGTGCCCGTGCCCGCGAACCCGGCCTCGATCATGGCCTGGGACTTCGCCTCGGTGACCGTCATCACGGTGTTCACCAGTGCCGCGTCCGTCATGGCGACCGGTACGACCACCACGATGTTGATCGTCCCGACCCGGATGGGGGCCAGCTCCGGGTCCTCGTACCCCTCCGGTACGGCCGCCCAGGTCGGCACCCGCAGCCCCACGGTGGCCACGGCCTCGACGCCCCCGTCCGCGGCGCGTACGTAGCGGTCGACGGAGGCGGCGGTCATCATCCCGACGCCGTCACCCCGCGCGGGCCCGAGCGACACCAGGTGATCGACCGGGTCCATGCGCGCGTACCCGGCCACCACCTGGGCGTTCAGCACCCACTCCCGCGCGCCGATCCCGCCGCCCAGCAGGGCCGAGGAGATCATCCGCCATCCCGGCCCGAACTCCCACAGCAGCGACCCGAGCCGGGTCCCCTCCTCCACCCGGTACGTGAGCTTCACGACCCTCCCCTGACCAGGTGCACGACCGGCCGGCCGTCGGGGCCTGGCTCGATCTTCACGTGGGCGTCGAAGTGCCGCCCGACCAGGTCCTCGGTCAGCACCTGGGCGGGCTCGCCCGACGCGGCGGCCCGCCCGCCGGCCAGCAGCAGGAGCGAGTCGGCGTAGAGCCCGGCCACGGTGAGGTCGTGCAGGGTGGTGACGACGGTGAGCCCGTCGGCCCGCCGCAGGCGGTCCACCAGCTCCAGCACCTGCTGCTGGTGGCCGAGGTCGAGCGCGGTGGTGGGCTCGTCCAGCAGCAGCACGGGGGCCTCCTGGGCGAGCGCCCTGGCCAGCACCACCCGCTGGCGCTCCCCGCCGGACAGCTCGCCGACGCGCCGCATGGCCAGCGCCGTCAGGTCCAGCCGATCCAGTACTGACTCCGTCACCGCCCGGTCGTGCCCGCTCTCGCGCCCCAGGTAGGGGATGTACGGGGTCCGTCCGAGCAGCGCGTAGTCGTAGACCGTCAGGTCGGGCGGCAGGGCGGGCGTCTGGGGCGCGTACGCGACCAGCCTGGCCCGCTCGCGCGGCTTGAGCGTGGCGGCCGGCCGGGAGTCGAGCACGACCTCCCCCCGGTGCGCGACGAGCCCCATGACGGCCTTGAGCAGCGTGGACTTGCCGGCCCCGTTGGGCCCGATGACGGCCGTCCACTCGCCGCGCCGCACCCCCAGGTCGACGCCGGTGAGCACCTCGCGCTCCCCGAGCCGCACCGACAGGCCGCGCACGCCGATCACGTGACCACCCGCCTGGTCATGCGCAGGACGGCCACGAAGAACGGCGCACCCACGAACATGGTCACCACCCCGATCGGCAGTTCGGCCGGCGCGATCACGGTACGGGCCACCAGGTCGGCCAGCACCAGGAACGCCGCCCCGCCGAACAGCGACAGCGGCAGCACGGCCCGGTAGGAGCCGCCCACCAGCCGCCGCACGACGTGCGGGACGACGATGCCCACGAACCCGATCAGCCCGCTCACCGCCACGGCCGCCGCGGTGGCCAGGGAGGCGGCCACCAGCACGGTGAAGCGCACCCGTGCCGCCCGCACCCCCAGGCCGGCGGCCTCCTCGTCGCCCACGGACAGCACGTCCAGCATGCGCCCGTGCAGCAGGAGCAGCACCGCGGAGACGGCCGCGTACGGCAGGACCAGCAGGAGCTGGTCCCACCCGCCGCCGACGTCGCCGAGGATCCACGAGTAGATGCGCTGCAGCTCCTCGACCTTGAACTGCTGGATGAACGTCTGGATCGCGGTCAGGAACGACGTGACCGCCACCCCGGCCAGCACCAGCGTGGCCGTGCCGCCCGCGCGCCCGGCCGTGTTGCCCAGCGTGTACGCCAGGAACACCCCGCCCACGGCCCCCAGGAACGCGGCCACCGGGATGCTCCCCGCCACCGACGGCAGCAGCACGATGGCCCCGGTCGCCGCCAGCCCGGCCCCCGCCGCCGCGCCCAGCAGGTACGGGTCGGCCAGCGGGTTGCGGAAGACGCCCTGGTACCCGGCCCCCGCGACGGCCAGCAGCCCGCCCACCACGGCGGCGACCAGCACCCTGGGCAGCCGCAGCTCGAACAGCAGCCCCTGCTCCACGGGCGTCAGGCCGGAGTCGACGTGCGTGAACGGCAGCCAGTCGGCCGCCTGGAGCACGACCTGCCAGGGCGAGATGTCGGCGGCCCCGTCGAGCAGCCCGGCGATCATGGAGACGGCCAGCACGCCCAGGGCGCACACCACCCACACGGGTCTGGCCCTGGACGGGCCGGCCTGGCTCACCACGTCAGCTCGCGCCCGCCTTGGCCACCGCGGCGCCGATGGTCTCGGCGAGCTGGACGACGCGCGGCCCCCACCGGGAGGCGATGTCGTCGTCCAGCTCGATCACCCGGTCGTTCTTGATGGCGGACAGGTTGCCCCACCCGGGCCGCTCGGCCAGGGTTCCCTTGTTCTGGGCGCAGCACTTGACGTCGGCCAGGAAGATCAGGTCGGGGTCGGCCTGGGCCACGAACTCGGCCGACAGCTTCGGGTAGCCGCCCGCCGGGTCGGGGGCCTTGTCGGCGATGTTGGTCAGGCCGAACAGTCCGTAGATCTGGCCGATGAACGTCTGGGACGTGGCGGCGTACGGCGTCTGGTCCAGCTCGTGGTAGTAGGTGAGCCCGCGGTCCTTGGGGGCGTCGGCGGCGAGCTTGTCCAGGGCCGTCTTCATGCCGGCGACGACCTCGTCGGCCTTGGCCGGGTTGCCGGTGGCGGCGCCCAGCTCGGAGATCTCCTCGTACGCGTCGTCCAGCTTGGTCGCGGCCGGCTGGACCAGGACGGGCACGTTGACCTTGCCCAGTTCGGCGACCACCTTGTCGAGGTCGTCGGAGACGATCACCAGGTCGGGCTCGTGGGCGACGATGGCCTCGACGTTGGGCTTGAAGCCGGACAGGTCGGTCTTGGGGGCCTCCGGCGGGAAGTTCGACCGGTCGTCCACGGCGACGACCTGAGGGCCGGCGCCGATCGCGAACAACGTCTCGGTGTGGGTGGCCGACAGCGAGACGATCCGCTCCGGCTTCTTGGCGATGGTGACCTGGCCGTTCCCGGCCTCGACGGTGACCGGGAAGCCGCCGGTGGCGGCGGGCGCCCCAGTGGTGGTGGCGGCGGGCGCGGTGGCGGGCGGGGAGGCTGTGGTGCCGGTCTGGCCGCAACCGGCCAGGACGAGCGTTCCCAGCAGCGCGCCCGCGAAGGCCGTGCGTACGGGCCTCACGAGATGTCCTTTCACACTGTTCGGAACCGAGAGACCCGCATCGGTGCGACGGATCACCCTTTTCCACGAGGGTTGATGACGTCAGCGCGGAGGCAGGCGACCTGGCTATGACAGTTGCGGGACAGCGCCGGACTCGCACCGGACTTCGCTGCGCTCTGCGCGTGAGTAAACCGAAGGCTATCAATGCGTCATGGGCCGCCCTCGTCAAGGGGCGAGTTGGGCCTCCGCCTCGGCGATGATGCGCTGGAGCCTGAGCCCGTGGGCCGCGTCGAGGGGGTGGCCGCCCTCGCGTACGGTCCTGGCGAACTCGGCCACGACCGTGCCCAGAGGGTCGTCCTCGAAGGCGGGCAGGACGGCGTTGCCGTCGCGGCCGTACACCGCGAGCGTGGCCGGGGGCAGGTCGCCGGCGGCGGCCATGCACAGCGACGCCTCGCTGACGGCACCGCCCTCGTGCTCCAGCAGCAGGCCGGTCCAGCCGAGCGGGTTGCCGTGCGCGCGTACGCCGGTCACCGGGCCGAGCGCGGCGTCGAGCAGGTCGATCACGTGCGGGCCGACGTCGAGCAGCGCGCCGCGTTCGAGCCGCCAGGGGGTGGCGAAGGGGTGGTCGCCGAGGAGGACGCCGGAGATGTTCGCGGCGTGGCCGCCGAACGGCCGGATCTCGGCGCAGCGGGCGAGGAACGCCCTGGTCTGGTCGGCGTAGCGCAGGGTCAGCACCATCTGGGACGGCACGCCGGCCGCCGCCACGGCCTCGGCCACGCGCTCGGCGTTCGCGACGGAGTCGGCGAGGGGCTTCTCCAGCAGCAGCGCCTTGCCCGCGCGGGCGGCCAGGACGGCGTACTCGGCCTGGACGGCGGGCGGAACGCAGAACGCCACGGCCTCACAGTGGTCGAACAGCTCCTCGATCCTGGCGTAGACGGGGGCGCCGAGCAGTTCCGCGCTCTCCGGCCGCCGGGCCCAGACACCGGCCAGCCGCGTGTGCGGGCCCTTGGCCAGCATCGGCCCGTGTGCCATCCGCGCCCAGGGGCCCGCCCCGACCAGCCCGACCGCCACCGGCTCCATGTGTCCTCCTCCTCGGTACGTCTCCTCGGTACGACGCTGAGGCCACCTTATGCCGGAAGAATGCCGGAAGATCCACCTAAGGTGTGGTTTGTCGCTACTCCTCCCGTCGACCTCGCGCGGGCGGCGACGCCGACCAGCGGACGCTCACCACTCGACCTCCAGCGCCGCCAGGCCCCGGCCCACGATCGACCTGCGGTACGCGACGGCCCGGCCGGGCACCAGCCGCAGCCGTGGCAGCCGCCGCCCGAGCACCTCCAGCGCGGTACGCAGTTGCAGCCGCCCGAGCGCCGCCCCGACGCAGAAGTGGATGCCGTACCCGAAGACCAGGTGCTCGGCGGCGTTCGGGCGGTCGATGACGAACCGGTCGGGGTCGGGGAAGACGCTCTCGTCGTGCCCGGCCGAGTCGGTCGACAGCAGGACGAGCGCCCCCGCCGGGATCGTCACGCCGTGCAGGGTGACGTCGGCGGTCGCGTACCTGAAGGAGCCCAGCGACGCGCCGTCGACGCGCATGCACTCCTCGGAGGCGTTCGCGACCAGCCCGGACGGCACCGGCCAGGCGTCCTCTCCGAGCAGCCGCAGGACGGTGTTGCCGAGCTGGTTGGGCACGGTGTCGTTGCCCCCGAGCAAGATGGTGGAGATCAGCTCCACGACCTCCCTGTGGGTCAGCTCGTCGCCGATGAGGGAGGTCATCAGCGAGGTGAAGTCGTCCCTGGGGTCCTTGGCGCGGGCGGCGACCAGGCGGTCCACGTAGTCGAGGTAGGCGAGGAAGCTGTCGGCCAGCTCCAGTTGCCTGCGCGGCGGCTGCGGCGACAGGAAGAGCTGGAACCAGTCCTTGACGTGCGACTGGACGAACGCCTCGTCCGCCTCCGGCACGCCGATGAAGCGGGCGGTGAGCTTGACCGAGGGCTCGTGGCCGAGGTCGGCCACGAAGTCGGCGTGCCCGCGCGGGGCGACCCGGTCGAGGAGGTCCTCGTTGAGCCGCCGGAACTCCCGCTCCAGCGCGGCCACCGCGCGCGGCGTGAACGCCCTCGACACCGACCTGCGCAGGCGGGTGTGGTCGGGCGGGTCGACGTTGGCCACGAAACTCGACAGGAACGAGCCGTGCTCCCCCAGCTTCTCCCGCGTCTCGCCGGTCAGGCTGCGCGAGATCGTCAGCGAGCCCCTGGAGGAGAAGCGCCGGGCGTCGCCGTACGCGGCCCGCACGTCGGCGTGGCGGCTCAGCACGTACGCGCCCAGGTGCTCGCTCATGAACACCGGCGCCCGCGCGCGCAGCCCGGCCAGGAACGCGTACGGGGCGGCCACGTGCCAGTCCGAGCCGACGTCGAAGTCCTCGGTCATGCGAAGATCCTCCGTGGATTGCCGACGAGCATCTGGTGGAGCTGGTCCTCGGTGACGCCCCGCCCGCGCAGCGCGGGCAGCACGTCGCGGGAGATGTGCAGGAGGTGGTAGTCGGGGTGGCGCCGCCGTACGACGTCGGCGTCGAAGCGGTCGTTGAAGCAGTACGAGTCGTGACCGAGCACCATCCGCCCCGCGTGGCCGCGCTCGCACATCTCCGCCACCACCGCCACCCGCCGCTCGAACGGGCTGATCGAGTCGATGCCGAACCGGTCCATGCCCAGGTACGAGCCGTTCGCGACCAGTTCCTCCAGGTAGGCCACGTCGGTGGAGTCGCCCGCGTGCCCGATGACCACCCGGCTCAGGTCCACGCCGAGCGAGGCGAGCAGCTTCTGCTGGTCGAGGCCGCCCCTGGAGGCGCTGTGGGAGTGGGTGGTGATGGGCGCCCCGGTCGCCAGGTGTGCCTCGGCGACCGCGCGGAACACCCGTTCGCAGCCCTTGGTCAGGCCCAGGTGGTCGGAGGCGCACTTCAGCATGGCCGCCTTGACCCCGGTGCGCCCGATGCCCTCGGTGAGGTCGCGGACGAAGAACTCGGCCAGCCGGTCCGGCCCGCCGAACAGCGACCCCGGCCCCCGGTTGGCGAAGTACGGCGGCAGCGCGTCGTAGGTGTAGAGCCCGGTGGCGGCCACGATGTTCACGGAGGTCAGCTCGGCCACCCGCTGGACGGCGGGGACGTACCGGCCCAGGCCCACCACGGTGAGGTCCACGATCGTGTCGACGCCCGCGCCCTTGAGCGCGTCGAGCTTGGTGGCCGCCTCGCGCGCCCGCCGCTCCTCGTCCCACCCTTCGGGGAGGTCCGGCCAGTTCCACAGGATCTCCGGGCTCAGCCCGAAGACGTGCTCGTGCATGAGCGTCGCCCCGAGGTCGGCCACCGGGCCCTTCACGGTCTCGGGCACGGGAACCTCTCGTGCTCGAACGGCTGGTTGACGCGCAGCCCGAGCCCGTCGGTCTGACGGTAGGGCAGGCCGGTGTAGAGGGCGTCGGCGTCGAAGTACGTGACGGCGAACGACAGGCGCGGGCGGTCGCGCCGGTTGGCGGGCGCGCCGTGCACGGTCAGGGCGTGGTGCGCGGTCGCGTCCCCCGCCTGGAGGTCGAGCGGCGGCGACAGCTCCAGCTCCTCGATCCAGGGGTGCTGGCTGAGCTGGTCGTCGCCGGGGCGGGTGAAGCTGCGGCCGAGCACCCCGTGCCGGTGCGAGCCGTCGTAGAAGCGCAGCGACCCCATGTCGGCGGGCACGTCGGCCAGGGCCAGCCAGACGGTGAGCATGGCCGAGCGGTCCATCGGCATCCAGGGAAAGTCCTGGTGGAACTCGGTGGCGCCGTGCTCTCCCGCCTCCTTGACCAGCAGGTTGGTGACCTGCACGCGGACGGCGTGGACGCCCAGCAGCCGGACGGCGGTGCGGCCCATGGCGGGGCTCGTGGCCAGCGCGCCGAACGCCTCGTCGACCGCCCCGACGTCCCTGGACTGCCCGAACGCCCGGTCGATCGGGCTGCCGCCGCCGGAGCGGGCCCGCAGGTGGCCCAGGGCCCGCTCGCGCAGCGCGGCGGCGGCGCCGGGGTCGATGAGGCGGCCCAGCAGGACCCAGCCGTGCTCGGCGAAGAACGCCGCCTCGTCGCCGGTGGCCTCGCGCGCCTGGATCTCCATGGGCCACAGTCTGGCACCTGAGCAAGCGCTTGGTAAGACCTCGACGAGTGACTACGATCTCAACCGAGCACGTGGGTCTGGAGGTGTGCCGTGCGGCGGTTCAGGTTCGGGGCGGTGGTACGCGAGGCCGAGTCAGGCCGGGCGTGGGCCGAGAAGGCCAGGCGGCTGGAGTCGGCCGGGTTCGACGTGCTCGTGGTGCCCGACCACCTCGTCGGGGCCAGGTTCGCGCCCGTCGCCGCGCTGACGGCCGCCGCCTGCGCGACCGACCGGCTGCGCGTCGGCACGCTGGTGTTCGCCAACGACTTCCGGCACCCGGCCGTGCTGGCCAAGGAGTGCGCCACGCTCGACCTGCTCTCGGGCGGGCGTCTGGAGGTCGGGATCGGGACAGGATGGCTGGCGGGCGACTACGCCGGCGCCGGGCTGGCGCTGGAGCCCCCCGGCACGCGGGTGAGCCGGTTGCGGGAGGCCCTGGCCGTGCTCAAGGGGCTCTGGGGCGAGGGCGCGTTCGGCTTCGCGGGCGAGCACTACCGGATCTCGGGCCTCGACCAGCGTCCCAAGCCCGTGCAGCGCCCGCACCCGCCGCTGGTGCTGGGCGCGGGCGGGGCGCGCATGCTGCGACTGGCAGCCGAGCAGGCCGACGTCGTCAACCTCGGGCTGCGGGTGCGGCCGGACGGGAGCGGCCCCGACGTACGCGACGGCGGGCTGAGCGCCTGGCTGGCCAAGCTGGACACCGTACGGGCGGCGGCCGGTGACCGCTATCCCCGGCTGGAGCTGGGCACCAGCGTGCTGCAGGTGGGCGAGCGGAAGGCGGAGGAGTCGTGGAGCGCGGCCGACAGCGCGGCGCTGGAGGAGACGCCGCAGGTGCTCCTCGGCACGCGGCACGACATCGCCGACAAGCTCCGCCACTGGCGGGACACCCATGATGTCTCCTATTTCGTCCTGCATCACGAACGCGACCTGGCCGCCTTCGAGCCCGTCGTCGAGGACCTGGCGACCTGACCGCGACCCGACCACGGGCGTGCCCGATGATGGGTCCCATGAACGAGATGCTGCTGCTCCGGCACGGCGAGACCGAGTGGAGCAAGGCGGGCAGGCACACCGGGCGTACCGACCTGCCCTTGACGGAGCACGGCGAAGATCAGGCCAGGGCGCTGGCGCCGCTGGTCAAGGAGCCGTTCGAGCTGGCGCTGGTGTCGCCCGCCCGGCGCGCCCGGCGTACGGCCGAGCTGGCGGGACTGACCGGCTACGAGGTGGACCCCGACCTGTGGGAGTGGGACTACGGTGGCTACGAGGGCATCACCACGCCGCAGATCCGCGAGCGGCGGCCCGGCTGGTACCTGTGGCGCGACGGCGTGATCCCCGGCGACGCCGAGCATCCCGGCGAGAGCGCCTCCGAGGTGGCGGTGCGCGCCGACCGGGTGATCGAGCGGGCGCGGCGGGCGGACGGACGGGTGGTGCTGGTGGCCCACGGGCACTTCCTGCGCGTGCTGGCGGCCCGCTGGCTGGGGCTGGCGCCGGAGGAGGGGCGGATGCTCAGGCTGGACACGGGCACGTATTCGCGGCTCGGCTTCGAGCACGCCGAGCCCGTCCTCCTGACCTGGAACGCCCCCGCGGGCTGAGCGCCTCCCCCGTGGACGGCCTCGGGAGGCGGGCCCGTCAGCCGACCTCGGCGCGCAGGGCGGACTCGTGCAGGGCCCGGCTCACCAGCCAGCCGCGCAGCGACCCCAGGCCGGGATCGTACGACTGGGGCCGCTCCCAGAGCGCGACGAACACGTTCTGGGTGATCTCCGCCGCGTGCACGTGGTTGCCGGTGACCTGCACCGCGACCCCGTACACGGACGATCCGTGCTGGTCGTAGGCGTCGACCAGGGCGTCGAGGTCGCCGGCCGTCAGCCGGGCGCACAGGTCCATGTCGCTCATCAGTCGCATCCCAGCGTCGCGGCGGCGTGGATCAGGTCGCGGGCGAGTGCGGGGTCGCCCTCGGCGGCGTACGGGAAGAAGCCGGGCGGCCACCGGCCGGCCAGCAGCCGGCAGAAGTCCACCACGTCCGCCGAGATCAGCACGCCGACGTGGTCGGAGGCCGGGGAGAGCGGGATCGTCCAGGTGCCGCCGCCGGGGCCGGTCAGCACGATGGTGGCGGAGACGTCGCGGCGCGGCCCCCTCATCGCGCGCGGCAGCAGCGCGAGCCCGAACTCGGCGATCAGGTGCGTGTACTCGGGGCGGGGCGCGGCCTTGGCGCGGTCGGTGGCGGCCCTGATGTCGTCGGCGTGCGTCCAGGTCTCGAACGTGCGCTGGATCATGGCCTGACGCAGCGGCGCGCGGGCCGGTCGCGCCCCGGCCAGCGCCACCTCCACGCCCAGCAGCACCTCGCTGCTGCCCGACACCCGCTCCAGCAGCGCCCCCGCCTGCTCGCGCCAGCGCCGGCGGACCAGTGCCCCTCTCATACCGGGCACGCCGAGGAACCCGGCCACGGTGGCGTCGTTGGCCGCCAGGTGCTCGACCAGGCCCGTGACCGTGCCGTGCCCGGCGATCGGCGCCGCCCACTGCGGCCCGCTCAGCTCGGCGAGCAGATCGTCCATGAGCGCGACCTGCTCGGCGTACGGGACCGCCACGAGCGCCACCGCGATCACGGCCGGAGGGCGGCGGCGTCGCGCCTGGGAGAGCACGGCCTCGCGCAGCGCGGGCGGGGGCTCGATCGCGGCGCCTGGCTCGTCGAGCAGCGCGATCGCCGCGCCGCAGTCGGGGCACGAGGCGACGTGATCGTCTGGGCTCCGCCCGTCGTAGAGGGATGAGTCCGTCATGGCCACCTCCGCAGCCGACGCTAACCCGGCCTGCCGCCCTGAGCCAGGCGGCAGCCGGGGAACGGTGCCAGCAGCGTCTCACGCCAGGGGCCTTCGAGATAGTCGCGGGCCCGTCTCCCCCAGTCGAGCAGCCGGGGATCGGGCGTCGTCTCGTCGTCGAGGCCCAGCGCGGCGTCACGGGCGCGCTGGGTGGCCAGGTGGTCGTCGAGGGAGACGGCCCAGAGGGTGACCGCCTCGGTGTCGCAGAACAGCACCTCGTACAGGCCGGCGAGGGTGTGGCCGTGCTCGGCGAGCAGGGGGGCGCGCTCGGTGCGTACGGCGTGCAGGTAGTCGAGGGCGGCGCCGGGGCGTACGCGGGCGTTCTCGAAGAGGTAGAGCTCGGCGGCGGGCGCTCGGGCGAGGGGCGGGCAGCCGGGTGCGGCGCCGAGCGGCCGGGAGAAGGCGGAGAAGCGCAGGTCGTCGATGTCCGACAGGAACAGACGCCGGTCGACGCCCTGGTAGATCTCCATCATCTGCCGCCAGCCGCCGTCCCAGCCGCCGTGGCAGTCCCACAGGGTGACGGCCTTGAACTGCGGATGGCCGGTGATGCCGACCGCGTAGAAGGCGCCCACGAGGTCGATCTCGCGGGAGCGGACGGACATGCCGGAGGTCAGCTCCGGGGCGGTGCGGGACTCGTCCTCGCGCTTGTAGCGGGTCAGCCAGGTGAGGTACTCCAGGGGGCGCCCGGAGTTCATCGGCCGGAAGTCGACCTCCTCGATCAGGTGGATCGCGCGCCGCACCACGCCTCCTCTACCAAGCGGTTGCTTGGCTAGAGGATAGCGATCAGGCGGACGCCTGGGAAGGCTGGGGCCCTCGCCCGGTGAGCCACTCCAGGACCCTGCGGTGTCCCGAGGCGGCGTCTTCGAAGTGGCCCCAGTGCCAGTAGCGCGGCTGGTCGCGCAGGCCGGTCACCCAGGTCCGGTAGGAGACCGTGGCCCCCGTGGCGGCAGGGGCCACGCCATATGTGCGGATCACGACCTTGCCGCCCGGTGCGAACAGCACGTCGTCGGCGATCGGATACAGGGTCATCTGGTCGAGCATGTCCCGATACTCACCGGACGACGAGGCGGGCCGGTTACGCCTCCGGCGCGCCCTCGTTAAGCGGGCGCGCCGGAGGTAAACACGCTGTTACACGAGCAGGCCGTCGAACTCTCCGTCCTTCACCCCGAGCACCAGGGCCCGGATCTCGTCGCGGGTATAGATGAGGGCAGGGCCGTCGGGGAAGCGCGAGTTGCGTACCGCGATGCCCCCGTCGGGGAGCTTCGCGAGCTCGACGCAGTTGCCCTGCGAGTTGCTGTAGCGGCTCTTGCGCCAGGCGACCTGGGTCAGGTTCGCCGCCGGCATGCCGTTGTAGGTCTGGTTCATCTACATCTTTCTGAGAAGACCGCCGATGAGCTCGACGGTGCCCCCTGGCGTGGTGCTCTCCACGCACAACTGCTCCATGGCCGTGAGGTACGGGTCGATGTCCTCACGCTTGTCCAGGTACAGGGCACCCCATAGCTGCTCGACGTAGACAACGTCCGACAGATCGGACTCGGGAAACCGTAAGATGCTGAACGCGCCACCTTCAGCGGCGTGCTTGCCGAATCTGAAGGGCATCACCTGAATGGTGATGTTGGGAAGGGCGGCGACCTCCAGCAGATGCTGGAGCTGCTCGGACATGACCTCTCGCCCGCCTATGGTCCGCCTGAGCGCCGCCTCGTCGATGACGGCCCACAGGCGGGGTCCGTCTTTCTGGGTGAAGCGCTCCTGGCGCTGCATGCGCATGTGCACGCGCCGTTCGATCCTGTCGGGGCCCGCGTCGGCGTTGCCGAGCTTGAAGACCGCCCGCGCGTACGACGCCGTCTGCAGCAGGCCGGGCACGAACTGCACCTCGTAGGTGCGGATCACGCTGGTGGCCTCCTCCAGACCGATGTACGTGGAGAACCATGTCGGCAGCTCGGCCGAGTATTTGTGCCACCACCCGGGGGTGTTGGCCTCGCGCACCATCTCCAGCAGGGCACGGCGTTCGGCATCGTCGACGACGCCGTACAGGGTGAGCAGGTCTTCCACGTCACGTGTCTTGAAGCCCACGCGGCCGAGCTCCATGCGGCTGATCTTGGACTCGGACGCCCGGATGTGGAATCCGGCCTGTGCCCGGTCGAGGTCGCTGGCCTCGCGGAGGCGCCGCAGGCTCGCCCCCAGCATGATGCGCCGAACGGTCGAACCGGTACCGGGCGGATCAATGGACACGTGCTGCTCCTTGGTCGTTTCCTTGCCACAAGTGTGTCACTTCACGGCCGAAAGATCATGGGCCGCGGACAAGATCCCCTTTCCCCCATATTGACCATTTGAGCAACCGTAGCGTGTGCATGAGCTGTCTGCACGTGCATTCGCTCTTGCACCTGCACGAGAGTTTGGCGCAGAATGATCTACGTGCAACCCACCACGGCGCACGGCGAGTGGACCACGTTCGACTGGTGGCCCCCGGTCGGATGGTGGCCGGAGGCGGCCCGCGACCTACTGGTCCCTGGCCCGTCCGCGAGTGCCACGTTCGTGCTACCGCCCGCCGCCACCTCGGTCCACGCAGCCCGCAGCTTCACGGCGGGGGCGTTGACCGGCTGGGGCCTCGCCGAACTGGCCGAAAACATGGAGCTGGTGGTCTCCGAGCTGGCCACGAACGCGCTGCGCCACGGCCTCTGCCTCGACGACCCGCGCCGCCAGCACGCGGTCCACATGTCGCTCGTCCGCCGGGGCCCACTCGTCACCAGCGCCTTCACCGATCCCGGGTCCTCGGTGCCGGTGCTGCGCTACCCCGGCCCGCTCGACGCCGGCGGTCTCGGGCTGCACATCGTCGAATCGCTCAGCCTACGCTGGGGCTGGTCCGCGCTCGCGCCCCACGGAAAGATCGTCTGGGCAGTCCTCTCCTGACCGGGCGTGATCTGCATTACCGTGGATGGTCATGGCTCTACGGTGAGTCCCGCGCGCGACCCCATGAGAGTGCTGACCGATGGAAGATCACCTGCTCGGCTGGCTGCGAACACTGGACGAGGACCGGCTGGGCCGTGTCCTCGCCAACCGACCCGACGCGATCGCCGCTCCCTGGCCCAGGCGGCTCGACACCCTGGCCCAGCGGCTCGGCAACGGCTTCGCCGTGATGGAGACCCTGCGCGGCCTGCCGCGGCCCTGCCTGCAGCTCGCCGAGGCGGCTCTGGCCATGACCCGCCCCACCGCCGAGTCGCTGGCGCGCTTCCTCGACGTGCCTCCCGGCGACGTGACCCCCTGTCTCGACCACCTCTACGAGCACGCGCTGGCCTGGCCCGGCGACGACGGCGTCATCCACCTCGCCGAGGGCGTGACGCGCCACTGGAACGCCCCGCTGAGCCTGGGCGAGCCGCTCGAGCACTACCTCAACTCCTGGTCCATCAGCAACGACGCGCTGCACGCCCTCTCCCGCGCACTCGGGCTGCCCGTGCACGGCAACAAGCGCCGCATGATCGCCCGCGTCATCGAGACCCTGGGCGACGCCGAGCGCCTCAAGGCGCTCATGCGCAACGCCCCCGCCGGCACCGTGCCCCTGCTCGACCGCTTCGCCTGGGACGGCCCCACGCTCGACGTCGACGGCGGCCGGTTCGTCACCCCCGGCACGCCCGAGAAGTGGTGCGCCGACCACGGCCTGCTCTTCCGGCCGAGCTGGCACGTCGCCGAGATCCCCCGCGAGGTGGCGATCCGGCTGCGCGGCCCCGGCTACCATCCGGCCTACCGGCCCGTCGCGCCCGAGGTGGCCACGATCCCGGTCGACCCGGAAGAGGTCGACCACCTGATGACGCTGGCCGCGCCGCACGTGGTGGAGCGGTGCGCGGCCCTGCTCGACAACACCTCCAAGACCCCGCTGCCGCTGCTCAAGACCGGCGGCGTGGGCGTGCGCGAGGTCCGCCGGATGGCCAAGGAGACCGGCTGCGACGAGGACGAGACGCGGTTGCTGCTCGAAGTCTGCGCGGTGGCCCGGCTGCTGGCCTGGGACGAGCCGTCGGGCGGCATGATCCCCACCGAGCGCTTCGACCGGTGGCGGCTCGACGAGGGCTCGGCCCGGCTGCGGGTGCTGCTGGCGGCGTGGTGGCGGATGGAGCGATCGTCACTGCGCAAGATCGACGGCAAGTACGGCACCGTCCTCGGCGACGACCCCCTCGGCGGGTCGCTGGCCCAGATCCGCCGGGCGGTCCTGACGGTGCTGGCCCACCTGCCCGCCGGCACGGCCTTCGCCGACCGCGACAGCCTCATGAGCAACGTCCACTGGCACGCGCCGCTGATCGACGTACCGCTGCTGCGCGAGTGCGCGCCCGCGGCGCTCGACGAGGCCAGGCTGCTCGGGCTGCTGGCCAACAACGCGCTCACCGACCTCGGCCGGGCGCTGGCGGGGCTCACCGCCCGGCCCGGCGACGAGAACGACGACGCCGTCCCCATGGTCGAGCACGACCCGATGCTGGCCGAGGCGGCCACCAGGGCGCTGGCCGCCGTACGCAGGAGCGCGTTGTTCGGTCCCGACCTGACCGCGGTCGTCACCGGGCCGCCCTCCTCGGAGCTGGCGGCGCTGCTCGACCGGGTCGCCGAGCGCGAGTCGCGGGGCGCGGCCTCGGTGTGGCGCTTCACGACCGAGAGCGTGCGCCACGCGCTCGACCAGGGTCACGAGGCCGACGACCTGCTCGACGAGCTGGCCGCGGTGGGCACCATCCCGCAGCCGCTGGAATACCTGGTACGCGACACCGCCCGCCGCCACGGCGAGGTCACGGTCACCACGGTCGGCTGCATCGTGCAGGCCACCGACCCGGCGCTGCTCGCCGAGATCGCCGCGCACCGGCGGCTGGTCCGGCTGGGCCTGCGGGTGCTGGCCCCCACGGTGCTGGTGAGCACGGCCCCGGCCGAACGCACGCTGGCGGCCCTGCGCGAGGTCGGCTACTCCCCCGTGCCCGTCGCCGACACCGGCGAGATCACCATCCACCGGGCCAGGCACGCGGAGCCGTCCAACGGCAAGCTCGTCCTGCTGCCGGGCGGGCAGGTGGCCGAGCTGTCGGAGTTCCCGGACGTCACCGAGTTGCAGGCGCCCGCCCACATGTTCGCCGAGCCGCCGCCCGACCCCTTCGAGCACGCCCGCCGCCTGCTGGCCGCCGGCCGTCAGGAGGGAGACAGGAGCGGGCGCACCTGGGCGATCATCGGCAGGATGGCCACGCGGCTGCCGACGGCGCAGCAGTCGCTGCTCGGGTTCGTCGTCGACCGGGGCGTGCGGGCCGGCATCACACTGACCGACGGGCTGACCGCCACGATCAGCCACGGCGAGCTGAAGGGCGGCGCGCTCGACGCCTGGTGCGAGGAGGCGGGCGACTACCTGGAGTTCCCCCTCGCCGAGATCGTGGAGGTCCGCGGAGCCTACTGAGGCGCCCGCGCCCCCTCCTGCCCCGCCCCCCAGCGCGGCCCAGCCCGGCCCGGCCCGCTGGTCAGCCCTGTGCCGGTCAGAGTGCCGCGCAGCGGCGCACCGCGAGCAGGGCCAGGGCCCGGGTGACCTCGCGCAGCTCCCGCAGGTCGACCTGTTCCCTGGGGGCGTGCGCGTACCGCACGTCGCCGGGGCCGTAGTGCAGCGTCGGGATGCCGCCCGCCGCGTAGAGGCGCAGGTCGCTCCCGTACGGCGCCGCCGACTCCGCCGGATGCCCGCCGGAGGTGTCCGCCACCGCGCGCCGCACCTGCCCCAGCAGCTCGTGCCCGGCGGGCAGCCGTCCGCTGGCGAACTGCCCGCCCGGCCACGTCACCACCGGCGGATTGGCCCGCAGCCACGGGTCGGGGAGCCGCGCGAGCGCCTCCTCGAACGCCGCCCGCGCCTCGGCCGGGTCCTCGTCCAGCCGCACCCCGAGCCGTCCCTCGGCGACCAGCAGGTCGGGCACGGTGCTGGCCCAGTCGCCTGCGCGTACGGTGCCGACCTCGATCGGGTACGGCATCGCGTTGCCGCCGAAGATCTCGGGAACGTCCCGGTTGCGCTCGGCCTCCAGACGCCGGATCGCCTGGAACACCGGCAGGAACGCCTCGATCGCGTTGACGCCCTCGTACCGGGTGGCGCCGTGCGCGGCCCGCCCGGCGACCTCCAGCCGGAACGTCAGCGCCCCCGCGTTGGCCGTGATGACCGCGCCGCCGGTGGGCTCGGTGATCACCGCGGCCTCGGCCGTGTGCCCCCTGGCCAGCGTGGCGAACGCGCCGAGCCCGCCGTCCTCCTCGCCGACCACGCAGTGCACCGCCAGCGGCCTGGCCAGCCTGATCCCGGCCCGGTGCACGGCCCTGGCCACGGCCAGGTTCGCGACGAGGCCGGCCTTCATGTCGCAGGCGCCCCTGCCGTGCAGCACGTCGCCGGTGATCCGGGCGGCGAACGGGTCGCTGCCCGCCCACTTGGCCAGGTCACCGGTCGGGACGACGTCCACGTGGCCCTGCAGGGCCAGCGCGGGCGGGCCCTCGCCGCCGGGGGTGACGGCGGCCAGGCCGTACCCCTCGGTCCTGGGCGCCTCGGTGCCGGGGAAGCCGGGGCGGGCCTCGAGGTCGTGGAGGTCGAGCTTCCAGACGTCCACCTCCATGCCGGCCTCGGTGAGCAGGCGGGCGAAGCGGTGCTGCAGCTCGGACTCGGCGTCGGTGCCGGTGACGCTGGGCACCCTCACGGTCTCGGCCAGCAGGTTGACGGTCTCCGCCGGGTCGATGGCGTCGAGGACCCGGGCTTCCACGTCGTGCATGGTGCACACCTTCTCACGAACCCGGATCGGGGTTCGTGGCGATACAGGGCGTGCGTACATGGATGTGCTGGATCGTGGTGGTGCCGTGGGCCGGGTGGGCGGCGGTGCGCTTGAGCGGGTTCGAACCGGACTGGCCGTGGGTGCCGGCGGTGGCGTACACGCCGTACGCGGTGGGGGCGGCCGTGCTCGCGCTGGTGCTGGCCTGCGCGTTGCGGCGGTGGGCGGCGGGCACGGTCGCGCTCGTGGCCGTGCTGTCCATGACGCCCGTCGTGCTGCCCCGCGCGCTCGCCGACGGCAACCCCGGCGCGCGGGGGCCTGGACTGCGCGTGCTCGCGGCCAACCTGCTGGTCGGGCAGGCGGACCCGGCCGAGCTGATGGCCCTGGTCACCCGGTTGCGGCCGGACGTGCTGACGTTGCAGGAGCTCACCCCGAACGCCCTGCGCCGCCTGGAGAAGGCCGGGATACGCCGCGTGCTGCCCCAGGCTGTGACCCGTCCTGTGCCGGGGGTCGGCGGCTCCGCCGTGTTCGCCCGGCACCCGCTCCAGGCCGGAAAGCTGATCAACCTGGGCGGGTTCGGCCAGGCCAGGGCGTGGCTGAGCCATCCGGACGGGGCCCGGGTCGAGATCGTCTCGGTGCATCCCTGCGCCCCCAAGCGGTACGGACGGCAGCCGTGCTGGCGGGCCGGGCTGGAGGCGCTGCCGCGCGGCGGCGGGGAGCTGCGGGTGCTGGCGGGCGACTTCAACGCCACGCTCGACCACCTGCCGATGCGTGACCTGCTGGCCTCCGGCTACCGGGACGCGGCCGACGTCATGGGGCTCGGCCTGCGCGCGACGTGGCCGCAGGCGGGGTCGGGGACGCGGCTGCCCGGCGTGGCGATCGACCACGTGCTGGCGGACTCGCGGATGGCGGTGCGGGGGTTCGAGGTGCTGTCGCTGAAGGGCACCGACCACCGTCCGGTCTTCGCCGACCTCAGGCTCCCGTGACGCGGGCCGTGTGGCGGGCGTTGAAGGAGAGGTGACGTCCTGGACTGCCGCGCGTCCGCCTGCTCGTAAACTTGAGCCTGTGGTAGAGCCCAAGTTCGAGATTCAGATGCTGCACGACCGGGTCATGATCAGGTTGGAGCAGGAGGCCGAGGAGCGGCGCAGCGGCTCCGGGATCGTCATCCCCGCGACGGTCAAGATGGCCAACCGCCTGGCCTGGGGCGAGGTCTGCGGCGTCGGCACGAACGTGCGCTCGGTGAAGGTGGGCGACAAGGTGCTGTTCAATCCGGAGGAGCAGTTCGAGGTCGAGGTGCACGCCAGGGTCTACCTGGTGATGCGCGAGCGCGACCTGCACGCGGTGGCCACCCAGGAGACCGACCACGGCACGGGCCTCTACCTGTGACCGGACGGCCATGGCCCCAGCCATGACCCCGGCTATGACTCCGGCTATGACTCCGTCTTCTGCGACGGCACGCGGGTGAACGAGAGCCACAGGTCCTGACGCCACGTGCCGGCGGGCAGTTCGGCGAGCACGCGCGTGACCCGGCCGTCGAGGCCCAGCACCGCCAGCCGGTACGCGCTCCCCTGGGCCGTGACGGCGATGAGGTGGCTCTCGTCCCACCAGCCGAACAACGCCTCCGCCCGCCCGGCCACCCGCTGGACGATCTTGCCCGTCGCGGTGTCCACCAGGCAGACCTGCTCCTCCGGACGCGACGGGCACCAGGTGGCCAGCCGCCTGCCCGACGGCGAGAAGGCGTCCTCGGGGCCGGTGGGCAGCCCGGCGGCGGCGTACGTGCGCACGACGGCCCCGTCGGACGACCGGTGCACGCGCAGGCCGATGCCGTGCCGCGACACGAGGTTGCCGTCGGGGCTCCACCAGAAGCCCGCCTCCCGGCTGAGACCGGAGAGCCGCACCGTGCGGGCGCTCTTCGTGGTCACGTCCACGATCGTGAAGCCGACCGCCCGCCAGGCGCCGCTCACCTTCTGCTCGACCGTGAGGGCGACCCGCTTGGCGTCGCGCGACCAGGAGACGTAGGAGGCGGTCAGCGGCTTCCTGACCGTGCGGACCCTGGAGGTGCGTCCGGTGGTGCGGTCGGTGACGAGCAGGGTGTCGTAGCCGGACAGGTACGTGCCCGGCACGCCGGCCGCCAGGCGCCCACCGGGCGCGACCGACACCTCGGACAGCTCCTTCTCCCAGGTGAAGGCGTTGCCGGTGGCCGTTCTCAGGTAGGTGCGCTTGGTGCCGAGGCCGTACGCGGCCAGGCGTACGGGGTCGCCCGCGTTCTCGCGGTACTTCACCCCGCCGGTGCCGGGCAGCGTCAGGTCGGTGCGCGCTGCGGCGGGCACGACGGTGTGCGCGGCGGTGGGTGTCACGATCAGCGCGAGTGCGAGGGCGAGTTCAGCGATCACGCCCGCAGAATAGACAGCCGATCACCCCGAATCCGGCCGTGATAACGACCCGGTCTGGATGCGGGCGGGCGCGGCCGTCAGATGAAACGCTGGGCGATCTCGAGGACGTCGAAGCCGAGCGTGCGCAGGCCGAAGTAGACGATCACCCCGGCAACGGCCAAGGTGACGACGAGCACGATGACGCGCAGGGCCCAGCCCTGCCGCTTGTACCACTCCGTCCAGACGTGCAGCGTCCGCTTGCCGAACTCCAGCACCTTGTGCGCCCAGTGGAACTCGGTCGCCAGCACCGCCAGGCCCGCGAACACGACCAGCCATCCCGGCCCGGGGAACGGCACCATGACCAGCCCGCCCACCACCATGACGGTGCCGATCAGGCCGATCACGATCTTCAGGGTGAGCGCGCCCGTTCGGGTGGACCTGACGCCGTCCAGCCACCCCTGGATCCCGGTGCGGCGGCCGGGCATGCCGGACCGGTCGGCGGCCTCGCCCTTGAGCACGTCGGCGTCGCCGGTGCCAGAGTCCTGCATCACCACAATTCCCCCCGCGCGTTGCTGTGCCACCCACAATACGGCGCGGCCCCCCGTGGCCACTTGCCGACGAGTAGCAAAGCACCAAACCTCGCCTTGAGTAAAACTTCACCCCTGATCAGGCGGCTTCCGGCAAACATCGGTTAATGTCTGTTATGCCCGAGGTTCTGCTCCGCACCGTCACCGGCCCTGTACGCGTGGCCGCCGTCGAGGGTGCCGTACTCCCCCATGAACACCTGCGTACCGACATGCGCTGGGCGGTCGGGATCGACTCCGACCCGTACCGCTGGCTCGACGAGGAGGCGGCCGTCACCGGCGAGCTCCGCGAGCTGCGCCAGTCGTCCGAGCAGCTCGGGCTCGTGGTCGACCTCACCTGCCTGGGCATGGGCCGCGACGCCGCCGCCCTGGCCCGCATCGCGGCCGGCAGCCGGGTGCCGGTGATCGCCTCGACCGGCCTGTACGCCGAACCGTTCACGGACGCCGGAGACGCCGACGTGGACACGCTCACCGCCCGGCTGATGGAGGAGATCCTCAGCGGCGTGGACGGGACCGGCGTGTTCCCCGGCGTGATCGGCGAGGTCGGCTGCTGGGGCGCCGAGCCCACGGCCAGGGAGGAGCGCTGCCTGGTCGCCGCCGCCCGTACCTCCCTGCGTACGCGGCTGCCCGTGGCCACGCACGGCAAGAACGGCCTGGCGCTGCTGGAGATCCTGCTCGGCCAGAACCTGCCGGGCTCGCGGGTGGCCGTCGGCTACGCGGGCACCGAGCTGGGCGCGGCCAGGAAGATCGCCGAGGCGGGGGCGTACGTGAGCCTGGGCGTCCTGGGGCTCGGCCCGGACCAGGTGGCCAGGGTCGCGCTCGGCCTCATCGAGGACGGCCACGCCGACCGGCTGCTGATCAGCACGGGACTGAGCCGGGTGGCGCAGGTGCACCGCTACGGCGGGCCCGGTTACGGCCACCTGTTCCACGCGCTGCTGCCACGCCTGCGCGCGGCGGGGACGGGCGAGGACGTGATCCGCCTCGTCACCCACGACAACCCCCTCCGCTGGCTGACCGAGGGCCTCGCCTGACCGGGGCCCCCGGTCTGGTGAGGGCCCCGCTGACCGGTGCCGTCCGCGCCGGTTGACCTCCACCTATGTCAAGGTTGCAGACTTGGGCGCATGACCTTCACTTCAGCGGAGCTGGACTATCTCTCCGGTCAGCCGCTCGCCCGGCTGGCCACCATCTCGCCCGGCGGGCAGGTGCAGAACAACCCCGTGGGGTTCTTCGTGGACGCCGAGAGCGACACGATCGTCGTCGGCGGGCATGCGCTGGGCGCGTCCAAGAAGTTCAGGAACATCCAGCGGGGCAGCACGGTCTCCTTGGTGGTGGACGATCTGGCCTCGGTCGATCCCTGGGTCGCGCGGGGCATCGAGATCCGGGGCACGGCACAGGCCCTGACGGACGCCGAGCCGCCGGTGCCGTACTTCTCCCGGGAGATCATCCGCATCACGCCCAGCAAGATCATTTCTTGGGGGCTGGACGGGCCTCGGGAGAGCCGCACGGTGTGAAAGCTCGCTAGGATCGGGGCTGCACGAGCCCGAACGGGCTCGGTCCGGCCTTCATGGGCCTGAGCGGGTGGGGGGATGGCGACCGAGGGCGCGCGGGGCGACGACACACGTGAGGGCGACCCGCTGAGGGGCGAACCGCACGGCCCGTGGGAGGGTTGCGTGCCGGTGGGTGAAGCGCGTGAGCGTCCTCGCGGGCGGCTGGGTGTGCTGTCCCGCCTGCGATCGCCGGGCCCGCGGCCGTCGCGGCTGCGATCACCGGACGCTCAGCCGTCGCGGCTGCGGTCGCAGGACCCTCCACCATCGCAGTCGGAGTCGCAAGACCCTCGGCCGTCGCGGTCAGAGTCGGAGTGGCAGGACTCTCAGCCGTCGCAGTCGCCTCTGCCGTCGTGGGTGCAGTCGCAGGGCCCTCAGGCGTCGTGGGTGCGGTCGTCGCGCAGCCCGCTCTCGCGTCCTTCGTTCGCGCGGTTGCGCCGGGTGGGCGACATCCCGGTCGTGATCATGCTGGCGTGGGCCGGGTGGCTGGCCGTTCCGTGGTCGTTCAGCGGCCTGGCCCAGGCTCGCGCCGCCGCGGCGGCGGCCGCCGACGCCGAACCGCCCCAGCTCCAAGCTCCGGCCGAGTCGTCCCACGAGCCCCCGCAGTCCCTCGCCGCACAGTCCCCCGCTCTGCAGTCCCCCGCTCTGAAGTCCCCTGCGTCACAGTCCTCTGTCCTGCAGTCCCCCGCCTCGCAGGCTCCCGCCCTGCGGCCTTTCGCCAGGCAGGCCGCGTACCGGCAGGGCGCCACGACGGCGGCCGCCGCCAAGCAGACCGCCGCCTACCCGCGGTCAGCCGCTACCACACGGGCGGCGTGGGGCATCCCGGCCGCCCAGACCGACCACGTCGAGACCGTCCGCCCGCCCCACCGCGACGGCCTCTGCGGCAACCTCAGCGGCGACCTCAGCGGCGACGCGGACGTGCCGGTCACGAGCCGACCGGACCTCGAGCCGACCGCAGGGAGTGCAAGGGCCGCCCGGAATGGGGCGGATGTGGTGGCGTCGGAGAGGGCGAGGATCGCCGGGGAGGTGCATGACGCCGCGGGGCACGGGCTGGCCGCCATCGCCATGCAGGCCGGGATCGCGCTCGTGACGCTCGACGACGACCCAGAACAGGCGCGCGCCTCGTTGCGGGCGATCAGGGAGACCAGCACGACGGCGCTGGCCCAGCTCCGGGCGGCGCTCGACGGGATCGACCCGCCGGGCGCGGACCTGGCCGGGCTCATCGACGGGGTACGCGCGGCGGGCCTGCCCGTCGACCTCGATCCGCCCCACCTCACCGTCCCCGCCCACCTCCAGGACACCGTCTACCGGGTGGTGCGCGAGTCGCTCACCAACGTCCTGCGGCACGCGGGCCCGACCAGGGCTCTCGTGCGCGCGACCGGAGTGCCCGGGGAGTTCGTGCTGGAGGTGGCCGACCGGGGCGCGGGACGGGCCGGACCGGAAGCCGAGGGGCGCGGGCTGGCCGGGATGCGCGCCCGGGTGACCGAGTCCGGTGGCGAGTTCACCGCCGGGCCTCGTGCGGGCGGCGGCTTCCAGGTGGTGGCCCGCTTCCCCCACACGACGGCACCTCAGCCCAGGGCGTCTCCCGGGTTTCGGCCGTGATCATGCTGGGCGAGCGTGCGGTCAAGGGGTGCTGAGTGAGGGGTGCTGGATGAGCGGTGCGGGCGCGGGGGGCGGTGAGGTGATCAGGGTCGCGGTGGCGGACGATCAGGCCGTCGTGCGCATGGGGTTGCGGACGTTGCTGGAGCGGGAGCCCGGCATGGAGTGCGTCGGTGAGGCGGGCGACGGGCGGGAGGCCCTCGCGCTGATCGGCCGTACCCGGCCCGACGTGCTGCTGCTCGACATCCGTATGCCCGGCATGGACGGGCTCGCCACCCTCCGGGCCGTCGCCGGAGACCCCGAGCTGAGGAGCACGCGGATCGTCGTCGTGACGACGTTCGCCGTCGACGAGTACGTCTTCGCCGCCCTCCAGGCCGGGGCCAGCGGCTTCGTGCTCAAGGACAGCGCCCCCGACGAGCTGGTCAACGCCGTCAGGGTGGTGGCGGCCGGCGAGGCGCTGCTGTCACCCGCCATCACCAGGAAGGTGATCGGCCTGTTCGGACGGCACGGCGCCGAGCCGGTCGAGGGGATCGAGACGCTGACCCCGCGCGAACGGGAGCTGGTGGCGTGGGTGGCCACCGGGCGCTCGAACGAGGAGATCGCCGGCGAGCTGACGATCAGCCCTGAGACCGTACGCACCCATGTCAGCCGGGCCATGGTGAAACTGCACGCCCGGGACCGGGCCCAGTTGGTGGTGTTCGCGATGCGGGCGGGCCTGGCCCTCCCGTCCTCCTGAACGACAGCGCCGCCCACCGAGGTTGGCTAGCGCAGGAAGCCCTCGTAGTTGCGCTGCTGGAGCTGGGCCTCGATCTGCTTGACGGTCTCCAGCCCGACCCCCACCATGATCAGTACGCTGGTCCCGCCGAACGGGAAGTTCTGCTGCGTGCCGGGATCCCGCAGGATCGCGAACGCCACCAGCGGCAGCAGCGCCAGCACCCCCAGGTAGAGCGCCCCTGGAGCGGTGAGCCTGGACAACACGTACGCCAGGTACTCGGCCGTCGGACGTCCTGGCCGGATGCCGGGCACGAACCCACCGAACCTGCGCATGTTGTCCGCCACCTCCACCGGGTTGAAGGTGATCGACACGTAGAAGTACGCGAACCCGGCGATGAGCAGCACGTACACGGTCATGTACAGCGGATGGGCCCCCGACGTGAGGTTGAGCTCCACCCAGGTCCGCGCCTCGTCCCCGAGCAGGGGCGCGGCCAGCGTCGGCAGATACAGCAGGGACGAGGTGAAGATGACCGGCACGATGCCCGCCTGGTTGACCTTGAGCGGGATGTAGGTGTTGCTCCCCCCGTACATGCGCCGCCCCACCATCCGCTTGGCGTACTGCACCGGCACCCGCCGCTGCGCCTGCTCCACGAACACCACGGCCGCCACCAGGAACAGCCCGGACGTGATCATCACCACGAAGCTCATCGGGCTCAGCACGAAGATCCTCGACATGTACCCCGGGAAGACGGCCACGACCTGCGTGAACATTAGCAGCGACATGCCGTTTCCGATCCCCCGGTCGGTGATCAGCTCGCCCAGCCACATGACCGCGCAGGCCCCCGCCACCATGGTCAGCACGATCACCGTCACCGACAGCAGCCCGTCGTCGCGCAGCAGCGGCTGGGCGCAGCCGGGCAGGAGCTGCCCGGCGCGGGCGAGCGCGACGACCGTACCGGCGTTCAGGAGGGCGAGGCCGACGGTCAGGTAGCGGGTGTACTGCGTGATCTTGGCCTGGCCGCGCTGCCCCTCCTTCCTGAGCACGTCGAGCCGGGGCACCACGACGGCGGAGAGCTGCATGATGATGCTGGCCGTGATGTACGGCATCACGCCGAGCGCGAACACCGACAGTTGCAGCATCGCTCCCCCGCTGAGCATCTGCATCATGTCGAACACGCCGCCCTTGGCCGCGCCCACGCACGCGCGTACCGCCACCACGTCCACGCCCGGCGCGGGCAGGAGCTGTCCCAGCCGGAACAGCCCGATGGCGGCGAGGGTGAACAGCAGTTTCGTACGCAGCTCCGGCACCCGGAACGCCCTGGTCAACACGGTCAGCATGAGCATGAAGTCTGGTGCGGGCGGGCGCCGGGGTCGTCCGCAGACAGGAGGCACCTGTGTACGCAGATCCGCGTACGGCTACGTTGAGCGCATGAGTGCGGTGTGGGTGGTCAGCGGGCCACCGGGCGCGGGCAAGTCCACGGTCGTGGCCGAGCTGCTCGCCCGCCTGTCCCCCGTCCCGGCGCTGCTCGACAAGGACACCGTGTACGGCGCCTTCGTGGCCGAGCTGCTGCGGGCCCACGGGCGCCCGGACGGCGAACGCGAGGGCCCTTGGTACGACGAGTACGTCAAGCGGCACGAGTACGCGGGCCTGACGACGCTCGCCCGGCAGATCCGCGAGCGTGGTTGCCCGGTGGCGCTGGACGGGCCGTTCACCACGCAGGTGCACGACGCCGCCCGGTGGGCCCGGTGGGTGGCTGAGCTGGGCGGTCCGCCGGTACGGCTGCTCTGGGTGCGCTCCGACGGCCCGACCTTGCGCGAGCGCCTGGTGGCCAGGGGGTTCGGGAGGGACGCGGGCAAGCTGGCGGCGTTCGAGGACTATCTGAGGAACATCAGGGTGGACGAGCCGCCGGTCGTACCGCATCTGGAGATCGACAACCGGCGGGACGCGCCACCGGTCGGGCGGCAGCTCACGGCGGCGGGCATCCCACCGCTGGCACGACCGGCCGACGGGTGACGCGGCGGCGTCAGGTGACCTGGTAGCACTCGTCCCGCACGTCCATGATCGCCATGTGGCCCGGCAGGTGGCCGATCGCGAACTCGACGCCGCTGGCCAGCACCGCCGCCTGCGGCGTCACCCCGCAGGCCCAGAACAGCGGCACCTCGCCCTCCCGCACCTCCACCGGGTCGCCGTAGTCGGGCCTGGCCAGGTCGCGGATGCCGATGGCGGACGGGTCGCCGGTGTGCACGGGCGCGCCGTGCACCATCGGGTAGCGCCCGCTCACCTCGACGGCCCGCTCCACCAGGTCGCCGGGCACCGGCCGCATCGACACCACCAGCGGGCCCGAGAGGCTGCCGGTCGACTCGCAGGGGATGTCGGTGACGTACATGGGGACGTTCCGGCCCGTCTCCAGGTGCCGCACCGGCACCCCGGCCGCGAGCAGCGCCCGCTCGAACGTGAAGCTGCAACCGATAAGGAACGGCACCAGGTCCGCACGCCACTCCGCCACCACCTCGTCGAGGTCGGCGGCGGCCCGGCCGTCGCGGTAGAGACGGTAGCCGGGCAGGTCCGTCCGCAGGTCACCGGAGAACAACCGGGTGGACCACGCCCCGGGCTCGCCCACGTCGAGCACCGGGCACGCCTGCGGGTTGCGGTGGGCGAACAGCAGCAGCTCGTATCTCAGCCGCTTGGGCACGGCGATGAGATTGGCCTGCGTCCAGCCCCGGCACCAGCCGGCGGTGGGCACCCGCTCGCCGGCACGGAAGCGTTCGCGCGCCTGTGCGGGGCTCAGATCGGCGACATCCACACTTTCGACATTAGGAGTGTGGCGTTCACCGGTCCACCATCTGGATAGCGGGTCTCACCGATCGCCCCGGCTCTCGGCCTCCCCGGCCTCCTCGGCGTGGCCTCCAGGAGGCGTCCGAGGTGGGACCGTCTTTCGCGCGTGCACCTCTGAGGTGATTTGACATCCGACCACACGTCAACCTACGTTGACCTCAATAGCGTCAATCAAAGTTGACGCCTCCTCGTTGGGGATGTGATTTCGTGGACGCGTTGTCCGTCGCGGTGGCGGCGAACCTGCCGGTGATCCTCTGGGGCTCGCCCGGGACCGGGAAGACGTCGGCCGTACTCGCGCTCGGGGAGCGGCTCGGGCTGCCGGTGGAGGCCGTGGTCGGCTCGATCAGGGAGCCGAGCGACTTCGCGGGGCTGCCGGTGCTGCGGGAGGGCCGGACGTGGTTCGCGCCGCCACGCTGGGCCGAACGGCTGGCGTCGTCGGGGACGGGCATCCTGTTCCTGGACGAGCTGACCACCGCGCCGCCCGCCGTACAGGCCGCGATGCTGCGGGTGGTGCTGGAACGGGCGGTCGGGGACCTGGTGCTGCCTCCGTCCGTACGGATCGTGGCGGCGGCGAACCCGCCCGAGCAGGCGGCCGACGGGTGGGACCTGTCGGCGCCCCTGGCCAACCGGCTCATCCACCTGGACTGGAAGGTGAGCGCCGCCTCGGTGGCGGAGGGCTTCACCACGGGGTTCACCCCGCCCTCCCTGGCAGGCTGGGACCCCGCCGCGATCACGGCCGCCACCGACGACGGCGGCGACGACGGCCGCCGAGGTGATGGCCGTGGCGACGACCGTGGTGCGTGTGGTGACAGCCGTGCCGGTGGTGGTCGTGGTGGTTGTGGTGGCGCGAGGGCCGAGGGGCGGGCTCGGGCGCTGGTCGGGGCGTTCTTGCGGGTGCGGCCCGAACTGGTGCTCGCGGTGCCGGACGCACGGGTCCTTCCGGCCCGTCAGTCACGGGCCCCACGGGTCCTTCCGGCCCATCGGTCACGGGAACCCCAGTGGGCACGGCCGGTTCAGTATTCGACCTCGAACGTGTGCGGCCCCAGCACGTACCCGTCGCCCCTGGGCACCACGTACCCGTGCCCGACCAGCGTGGCCAGGCTCGAGCGCACTTCCTCCTCGGTCAGCCCGCACGCCCGCACCAGGCCGTCGAGGTAGGCGCCGCCGGTCTCGACGCACTGGGCCGCCACGGCCTCGTACACGTGGATGTCCACGTCCGACAGGGCCTGGACGTCGTGTCGTTCGGTCATGATCGCTGCCTCGCCCCCTCCCTCAGCCGGAGGGGGTCGACCTCCCGCGCGGGGTGGCGGCGGAGATATTCCGCCTCAAGTTCGCCGGTACGCTGCGTGTGCACGGCCAGCGCGTCGTCGGACCCGTGGAAAAAGGTGTCGCTCCGGGTGAGGTGCAGTTGGCGCACCTCGCGTACCAGGTCAGCGTCGCTGAGCTGGGCCGGATCTATTCCCATCGCCGTCATGCGCTCCCCCTACCCCAGGAAGCCCCGGACAATATCTGTCACATTTCCTGACATATAGGCATTGTTTGCAAGAGATCGTCGCCTTACCTTCCCGTTATGGACCTCGAGCTCAGGCACCTCAGGATCGTCCGCGCGGTCGCGGACGCGGGAAGTGTGAGCAAGGCCGCGTCCCTGCTCGGGCTGGCACAACCGGCCCTGACCGCACAGCTCAAGCGCATCGAGAGGGTGCTCGGCGGCGCCCTGTTCGAGCGGGACCGCCACGGCGCCAGGCCCACCCGCCTCGGCGAACTCGTGCTCGCCAGGGCACGGGTGCTCCTCCCCGCGGCCAAGGAGCTGCAGGAGGAAGCCGTACGCTTCGCTCACGCCCCCTCCCCCGGCTTCCGCATCGGCGCCACCAACGGGCCGATACTCGGCGGCCTGGTCGACCGGCTCGCCGCGGAGCGGACGGTCAACACGTACACGTCCTGGTCGACGCACGAGCTGAACAGCATGGTCGAACTCGGTCGCCTCGACTACGTGCTGACCGGCGCCTGCGGCGACTCCGGCACCCCCACGGGCACGCTCCTGTGGGAGACGATCAGCCTCGACCCCGTCTTCTGCCTGGTCGCGGAGGACCACCCGGTCGCCAGGGAGAAGGAGGTGGAGCTGGCCGACCTGGCCGACGAGCAGTGGGCGGTGACGCCGGGCGACGGCTGTTTCGCCGACTGCTTCGCGATGGCGTGCGCGCGGGCCGGGTTCACGCCCGGCACGATCTACGAGACCGACGTGCCGACCTGCACCCACCTCGCGCAGGTCGGCCGGGCCGTCGTGCTCTGCCAGGCCACCCACCAGGCCGCGCAGGGGCTGGTCATGGTCCCGCTCGTGGGCGCGCCGCTGCGCTGGCGGCAGCTCCTCGGCCGCCATCCCACCGCCCCCGAGGCCGCCTGGGTGGTGGCGCAGGCCAAACACGCCCACATGGACGCCGTACGCCGCAGCCAGGTCTACTACGACTGGCTGGTACGTAACCCGGGTTACGGCACCGCTCCATAACACGGTGATAGGGGCAAAGTAGTACTCCTCCGCGCGCGGGCCCGCCGTTACCGTGACGGCACCCCCAGCAGCGAGGAGACACCATGCTCCGGACTCCGGCGCTGATCGCGATCGCGATCGGCGCGTCAGTCATGACGGCGACCCCCGCCGTCGCGACCGCGAAACCGCCCTCCGGCGTGGTCGACGCCCTGCAGCGCGACCTCGGCATCACGAAGGAGCAGGCGCTCGCCCGCCTGGCCAACGAGGCCCGCGGCAACGCCGCCGCACCCGGCCTGGGCAAGAGGCTCGGCGACCGCTATGCCGGAACCTGGTACGAAGGCGCCGAGAGCGCGCTGGTCGTGGCCAGCGTCGACCCCGCGGACACGGCCGAGATCACCCGTGCCGGCGCCCGCGCGCGCGTCGTGTCCCGTTCCCTCGCCCAGCTCACCGAGGTCAAGGAGGGCCTGGACCGGACCGCCCCGCCCGCCTCCGTGCACTCCTGGGCCGTCTCGCCCCGTGACAACGCGGTCGTCGTCCTGGCGAGCGACGAGCGGGCGGCCCGCTCCTGGGTCGCGGCCAGTGGCCTGGACGCCGCCGCCGTCACGTACGAGGGGTCCGCCGAGCGCCCGCGCCTGTTCTACGACCTCCGTGGCGGGGACGCGTACTACACCTCGGACGGCTACCGCTGCTCGGTCGGGTTCGCGGCGCGGCGCGGCACCCAGCTCGGCTTCACCACCGCCGGCCACTGCGGCGCTACCGGCATCACCACGACCGGCTACAACCGGGTGTCGCAGGGGACGTTCCAGATCTCGTCGTTCCCCGGCAACGACTACGCGTGGGTGGCCACGAACGCCGACTGGACCGCGCCCGGCGTGGTGAACGGCTACAGCGCCGGCATCCTCCCCGTACGCGGCTCGGCCGTCACCCAGCCCCAGGGCTCGATCTGCCGCTCGGGCTCCACCACCCAGTGGCACTGCGGGACCGTCCAGGCGCTCAACTCCACCGTCAACTACCCCGAGGGCACGGTGTCGGGCCTGACGCGGACGAACGTGTGCGCGGAGGGCGGCGACTCGGGCGGCTCGTTCATCTCGGGTGACCAGGCCCAGGGCATGACCTCGGGTGGGTCGGGCAACTGCTCGACGGGCGGGACGACGTACTTCCAGCCCATCGGCGAACTGCTCTCGGTGGGCGGCCTGACGCTGGTCACGGCCGGCGGCACGGAGCCGCCGCCGACCGGCTGCCGGGGGTACGAGGAGACCTACGGCGGTTCGCTGACCTCGAACCAGAGCGTCTACCAGCCGAACGGGTCGTACTACCAGGCCACGGTGTCCGGCACGCACGCGGCCTGCCTCGACGGGCCCGCCGGCGTGGACTTCGACGTCTACCTGCAGAAGTGGAACGGCTCGACCTGGACCGTGGTGGCCAGGGGCGACAGCCCGAACCCCGACGAGACCATCAGCTACAGCGGCACGGCCGGGTACTACCGGTATCACGTGCACGCCTACAGCGGATCGGGCTCGTACACGCTGGGCGTGAACCGCCCGTAGAGAGCCAGAGGGGGCGGCGAGCGCGGGCATACCCTCCCCCGGAGCCGGCACCCGAAGCGGGCGCGGTCTCCGGCGGAGCACCCCCACCCACACTCGCCGCCCCCTCGCCCTAGAACCTCCCATTGCCGGGAGCGGGGACAGCCGTGAGGCGCGGCCGGGTGTCCTCTCCCCTGGCGGGGGCAGCTTGCGCCGCGAGAGCCGTTCCGCCGAGGGGGATGACCATGATGTCGCCGGGGAAGAGGAAGCCGGATCTGGTGAGCTTCATGTTCGCCGAGCAGCCGGACGGAAGCTACGTGACCTCGCTGCGCGGCCAGGCGGTGCTCCAGGAGCCGCTGCTCAACAAGGGCACCGCGTTCTCCGCCGAGGAGCGGGCGGAGCTGGGCCTGGAGGGCCTGCTGCCGCCGGTGGTGGAGACGCTGGAGGAGCAGGCCCGCCGGATCTACGCGCAGTACCGGGCCCAGCCGAGCGACCTGCTCAAGAACGTCTACCTGGCGGCGCTGCGGGACCGCAACGAGGTGCTGTACTACCGGCTGCTCAGCGACCACCTGCGCGAGATGCTGCCGATCGTGTACGACCCCACCGTCGCCCAGGCGATCAAGCTCTACAGCCACGAGTACCGCCGCCCCCGGGGCGTGTACCTGTCCATCGACGACCCGGACGGCATCGAACGGGCGTTCACCGACATGCGGCTGGGCCCGGACGACGTCGACCTGATCGTGGCCTCCGACGCCGAGGAGATCCTGGGCATCGGCGACTGGGGCGTGGGCGGCGGCGCCGGCATCGCGACCGGCAAGCTGGCCGTCTACACGGCCGCCGCGGGCATCGACCCCGGCCGGGTCATCCCGGTCGCGCTGGACGTGGGCACCGACAACGAGGCGCTGCTGACCGACCCGGCCTACGTCGGCAACCGCCACTCCCGGATCCGCGGCAAGCGGTACGACGACTTCATCGACGCCTACGTCAGCACGGCGACCCGGATGTTCCCCGGCGCCCTGCTGCACTGGGAGGACTTCGGCCCGTCGAACGCCCGCCGCATCCTGGAGAGGTACACCGGCCGGATCTGCACCTTCAACGACGACATGCAGGGCACCGGCGCGATCGTGCTGGCCGCCCTGCTCAGCGCCGTCAAGGTGTCCGGGACCCCGATGCGCGAGCAGCGGATCGTCGTCTTCGGCGCCGGCACGGCCGGCACCGGCATCGCCGACCAGCTACGCGACGCGATGGTCCGCGACGGCCTGGACCGCGACACCGCCACCAGGCGGATCTGGCCGATCGACAAGCAGGGCCTGCTCACCGACGACATGAGCGGGCTGCGTGACTTCCAGCAGCCGTACGCCCGCCCGCGCGACGAGGTCTCCGGCTGGTCCGGGGACGGGCAGGGCATCTCGCTGGCCGAGGTCGTCCGGAGGGTCAAGCCGACCATGCTGCTGGGCACCTCCACCGTGCACGGCGCGTTCACGGAGGAGATCGTGCGGGCGATGGCGGCGGGCGTGGACCGGCCGGTCATCTTCCCGATCTCCAACCCGACCGAGCGCATCGAGGCGATGCCCGCCGACCTGATCCGGTGGAGCGGCGGGCGGGCCCTGATCGCCACCGGCATCCCGATCGACCCGATCACCCACGACGGCGTCACCTACGTCATCGCCCAGGCCAACAACGCCCTGCTGTATCCCGGGCTGGGGCTGGGCACGGTGGTCGCCAGGGCCCGGCGGGTCAGCCCCGGCATGCTCCAGGCCGCCGCCGAGGCGGTCGCGGGCCTGGTCGACGTCTCGGCCCCGGGGGCGTCCCTGCTGCCCCAGGTCGACAACCTGCGCGAGGTCTCGGCCACCGTCGCCGTCGCCGTCGCCGACCGGGCCGCCGAGGAGCACCTGGCCCGCGTCGACCTGCGCGACACGGTGCAGCAGGTCCAGGACACGATGTGGCAGCCCGTCTACCGCCGCGTCCACGGGAACGGGCAGTGAGCGCGCCGCGGGTCCGCGACGTGCCGATCGGCCTGCGGGCCACCGGCACCCGGACGGAGAGCGACTCGCTGGGCACGGTGGACGTACCGGCCGGGCACTACTGGGGCGCGCAGACCCAGCGGTCGCTGCTCCACTTCGACATCGGCGACGATCGCATGCCCAAGGCCGTCTACCACGCCTACGGCTACATCAAGAAGGCCGCCGCGATCGTCAACGCCCGCGCCGGCCGCCTGCCCCGGTGGCAGGCCGACCTGATCTGCCGGGTCGCCGACGAGGTCATCCGCGGCGAGCTGGACGGTGAGTTCCCGCTGTACGTGTGGCAGACCGGCTCCGGCACCCAGTCGAACATGAACGTCAACGAGGTGATCTCCAACCGGGCGATCCAGCTCGTCGGCGGGAGGCTGGGCAGCAAGGACCCCATCCACCCGAACGACCAGGTGAACATGGGCCAGTCGTCCAACGACACCTTCGTCACCGCCATGCACCTGGCCGCCGCCGAGGCCGTCGACGACCACGTGCTGCCCGCCGCGACGCGGCTGCGCGAGGCCGCCGAGGCCAAGAGCCGGCAGTGGGCGCACGAGGTCAAGATCGGGCGTACCCATCTGGAGGACGCCACGCCGCTGACCGTCGGCCAGGAGTGGTCGGGCTACGCGGCGCAGCTCGGCGACGCCATCGACCATCTCGAACGCACCCGCAAGGGGCTCTACCGGCTGGCCGTCGGCGGCACCGCGGTCGGCACCGGGCTGAACGCGCCGCCGGGGTTCGGCAAGGAGGTGGCCGGGCAGCTCGCCCAGCTCACCGGCCGGCCCTTCACCAGCGCGCCGAACAAGTTCGCCGCCCAGGCCTCCTGCGACCACCTCGTACGGGTCTCGGCGGCGCTGCGCACCCTGGCCGTGCCGCTGTTCAAGTTCGCCAACGACCTGCGCTGGCTCGGCTCGGGGCCGCGTACCGGGCTGCACGAGCTGATCCTGCCGGCCAACGAGCCCGGTTCGTCGATCATGCCGGGCAAGGTCAACCCGACCCAGGCCGAGGCCCTGCTCATGGTCGCCGTCCAGGTGTGCGGCAACGACACGGCCGTCTCGATGGCCGGCGCCGAGGGCAACTTCGAGCTGAACGCCTTCCGCCCGGTCATCATCAAGAACGTCCTGCACTCGGCGCGCATCCTGGCCGACATGATGGACCACTTCCGCGAGTTCCTCGTCGAGGGGGCCCGGCTCGACACGGACCGGCTGCACCACAACGTCGACCACTCGATCATGATGGTGACCGCGCTCAGCCCCGTCGTCGGCTACGACCGGGCCGCCCGCATCGCCCACCACGCGCTGGACCACGGCCTCCCGCTCAAGGCCGCCGCGCTCCAGTGCGGCATCACGGAGGACCTCTACGACCGGATCGTCAAACCGGAGAGCCTCACCAAGCCCGGGGTGCCCTCCCCGGACGGCCACCGCCGGCGCTGACCGTCACGCCCTGCCATGGCGGCCGCGAAGGGGTCAGGCAGGCACGTGGGCCGACTCCGGCTCGTCGGCCAGGTACGGCGGGGCCGGCTCGTACTGGATCGACCGGCGTACCAGGCGGGCGTGGTCGCGGCCGTGGAGGCGCCCGATGAGCCACAACGCCATGTCGATCCCCGCGGACACGCCCTGGCTGGACACCAGGTTGCCGTCCACCACGTAGCGGGCGTCGCGCACGACGGTGAGGTCGCCGAGGCGCTCCAGCTCGTCCTCCAGGGCCCGTTCCGTGGCCACCCGGCGACCGCGCGACACCCCCGCGGCGCGCATCAGGAACGCTCCCGTGCACACGCTCGTGACCCACTCGACGCTCGCGGCCGTGCTCCTGATCCACTCCATGATCGCGGGGTTGCGCATCTCCGCCTCGATCCGCGAGTGCGCGCCGCCGGGGACGAGCAGCACGTCCAGCGGCGGATGGTCGGACAGGGTGTGGTCGGGCAGCACCCGCATGCCGTTGCCGCACCGGACGAGGCCGGGCCGCTCGGCGATGAGCACGACGGTGTCGGCGCGGTCGCGGCGGCGGGAGGACCCGTGGAACACCTCCCACGGGCCGACGAAGTCGAGCTCCTGCACCCCGTCGAAGACCAGGATCCCGTAAGTGGTCATCATGCTTCCTCTCTGTTGAGCACACGGTTCTTCTCGAGTACGACGTCGTCGGCCGGGGCGGTCCGCGCGTCGGCGACCAGGCTCGCGACCACGAGCGCGCCCCCGGCGAGATCCAGCCACGTCACCCGCTCCCCCAGCACGAGCACCGCGCCCAGCACCCCGAACACCGGGATCAGCGTGAGGTAGGTGGCCGCGCGTGCCACCGGCATCCGCGTGAGCGCGGTGAGGTAGAGCCAGAACGGCAGCGCGTAGTTGAGGATGCCGGTCCCGGCGACCAGCAGCAGCCCGCCGGGCGTGGCCGAGGGCCACAGCAGCGGACCGGCCAGGACGAACTGGCAGACGATCACGAACCCCAGCGCCCACACCTGCTGGGTGAGCGCGGCGGGCAGCGGCTCCACGGTCGCGACCTGCCTGGCGGCCACCACGACGTAGAGCGCGGCGGCGGCGACGCTCGCGACGACGAGGCCGTCGCCCGCCCACGACCCGCCGCCGCCGTCAGCCGAGAACGACACCAGTACCGACCCCGCCGTCGCGCCCGCGATGACGACGACGAGCCGCGGGCGCGGTCGCTCCCGCAGCAGCGCCCAGGCGATGAGCGGCACCATCACCGGCTCCAGGCTGCCCAGCACGCTCGCGTTGGCGGCGCTGGTGAGCGCGAGACCGGCGAGGGCGAACTGGTAGGCGATCCCGGGTTCGAGCAGGCCGACCCACCCCAGCCGCCAGGAGCCGCCGAGCGAGGCGCCGGTGACCGCGCACGCGACGGCGAGCGCGCCGACGGACGCGGTCAACTGCACCACCAGCACCGAGCCGGGCGCCGCCCCCGTGACGTCGAGCGCGACCTTCGTGAGGACCAGACCGGCCGCCCACGCCGCCGCGTTGGCCACCATCAGCGACGGCCCACCTGCCCTCATGTCCCCGTGCCGATGGCGAGGGTGACGGGACACCGGTCCTGCGGGCAGCGGTGCTCGTCGCACAGCCGGCAGATCCGCTCGGCCGACTCCTCGTCGCCGGTGACCACGGTGAGGATCGACGAGACGATCCGCTCGACGTCGGCGCGCTCGGCGGGCGCGAGCTGCGCGATCGTCCGCTCCAGCCAGGCGAGGCGGGCGTCGGTCTGCCGCTGCCACACCTCCCGGCCCGCCGCGGTGAGGTGCAGCGAGACCGTGCGGCCGTCGACGCCCGCGCGGCGCTCCACGAGCCCGGAGGCGGCGAGGCGGTCGACGGTGCGGACGGTGCCGGGGTGCGTGATGCCGAGCGCGACCCGTACCGCCCGGATGCTGCATCCGGGCGCCACCCCGACCGCGTTGAGCGCCGCCGCGTCGGTGGGCGCCAGGCCGGAGGAGGCCGCCAGCTCGGCGGTCTGCGCGTCGGCGAGGGCGATGCCGAGCGCGCCCAGGAGGTTGGCAGTCCGAGAACACATAACTCGATCATATAATCAAGTCATATGTTGTCAACGCCGGATCGGCCCGAACCGGCCGCGGGCCACCGTCGCGGCCCTCGCACGTCGCGACGGCCCGCTCCTAAACTCGACGACATGGAGGCGCTATCCGGAAAAACCGCAACATGGCATTTTGATCATGAAAAGGTGGTCATTCAGTTCAACTCCCGGTGGCGCACGCACACGCTGCTGAAAGTGCTCGCCCGTTGCGAGGTCCCCGTGGCGGCCATCGCGGCGGTGGAGTTCGCGACCGCGGGGAAGAAGGGCTGGCGGCTGCGGTTGCGGCTGCGCGAACGGGCCGACCCGTACGCCGCCGCCGGGGCGCTGCTCGCCGAGGGAGGGCAGCCGTTCCTGCTGACCGGCGGACCCGAGACGGAGCTGGTCGCCGAGTACCAGGCCGACCAGCTCAGGCTCGCCGCGGAGGCCGCGCGCCTGGATGACGGCCCGCGCCCCGCGGAGGAGTACGCCCTCGGGCTCGTCCCGCCCGTGCCGCTGTCCATCCGGACGTCGGAGGGCACGGCGAGGTTCGACGGCGAGACGGTCCGGCTGGAGTGGTCCGACGACGCCGGTTCACGCAAGACCAACAGGCGCCGGATGGCGTACGCGCTGCGGGACATCCGGCGGGTCGACTGGTTCCCCCAGGGATCGTCGGGCGAGGGCCACCTGCGGATCGTGACCCGGGACGAGGACCCGGACGCCAAGCCCCCCAAACCGAGCAAGGACTTCGCCTGCCTGCTCACCGAGGACAGCGCCAAACAGGACGCCTGGACGCTGGTGATGGCCGCGACCGTGACCGCGCACCTGTGGGCGAAGGCGGACCGGGAGACCGGGCGCGCGCAGCTCACCGCCGCTCCGGACGCCGGCTCCCCGACCGTCTACGACCGCATCCGGGAGCTGGGACGCCTGCACACCGAGGGCCTGCTCACCGACGAGGAGTTCGCGTCGAAGAAGGCGGAGCTTCTCGACCGCCTGTGAGCCGCCGGGCGGCGGCGGAGGCGGCGCTAGCCCTTGACCTCGCGCAGGCGGCCGGTCTCGACCTCGTAGACGAAGCCGCGCACGGCGTCGCGGTGCGGGATGAACGGATCGGCCTTGATCCTGGCCACCGACTGGAGCACGTCCTCCTCCAGGTCGGTGAACGCCTCGGCGGACCAGTCGGGCTTGATGCCGACCTCGGCGCGGATGCCGTCCTTGAAGGCGTCGTCGGTGAAGGTCAGCATGCCGCAGTCGGTGTGGTGGATGAGAATGATCTCCCGGGTGCCCAGCAGCCGCTGGCTGATGGCCAGGCTGCGGCGCTCGTCGGCGGTGACGACCCCGCCGGCGTTGCGGATGACGTGCGCGTCGCCCTCGCTGAGCCCCAGGATGGCGTAGATGTTGAGGCGGGCGTCCATGCAGGCGAGCACGGCCAGACCTCTGGCGGGCGGCAGCGGCAGGTGCCCCTTGCGGAAGGAGGCGGCGTAGCGCTCGGCGTTGGCCAGCAGTTCGTCGGTGACGCTCATCGGATCTCCTCGGTCACATGGTGGACCCTTCAACCATTACCGATAATTCCTACATAATCAATAGGTTTATTGCTCAGGCTGCCGGGCACAGTCTATCGGCGGCCCCAGCCGCCTGACCTGCCTTGATAGACATTGCCTTTCAGCCGATCGAAGAATTCGATTGGACGGCACGTCGGCGATACCCGATGGTGCAAGTGTGCCCTCTGATCGAAAGGCTGGTAATGACGCCGTCTTCGTCGCAGTCTCTTGAAGCTTCGTCGCAGTCTCTTGAGGATCGAGTACGCTCGGCCGTCGCGCGGCACCGCAACGACCGGGGCGCTCTGCTCCCGATCCTGCACACGCTCATGGAGGATCTGGGGCATATCAGTCCTGAGGCGATCCCCATCCTCGCCGACGAGCTGAATCTGTCAAGAGCCGACGTGCACGGTGTCGTCACCTTTTACCACGACTTCCGGCAGAGCGCGCCTGGCCGTACGACGATCCGGATCTGCCGGGCCGAGGCGTGTCAGGCAGTGGGCGCGGCCGGGCTGGTCGACCGGGCGAAAGACCGGCTGGGCATCGGCCTAGGGGAGACCACGCCGGACGGGGCGGTCACCCTGGAACAGGTCTTCTGCCTGGGCAACTGCGCGACCGGCCCGTCCGTACAGGTCGGCGACCGGCTGTACGGCAGGGTCGGGCCGCAGGAGCTCGACCGTCTCCTGGAGGTCTCCGCGTGAGCGAGGTCCACCGCGAACCAGACACCGGTGCCGCCGTCGGCGGGCCGGTGACCGTTTACGTCCCGTGCGACTCCGCCGCCCGTTCCGTGGGGGCCGACCAGGTCGCCGAGCGGATCGCCGAGGCGGCCGGTCCCCTGGCCCGGGTCGTACGCAACGGGTCGCGCGGCATGTTGTGGCTCGAACCCCTGGTCGAGGTGGCGACACCGGCCGGCCGGGTGGCGTACGGGCCGGTGACTCCCGGCGACGTCGACGAGCTGCTCGCCGCAGGGTTCCTGGACGGCGCCGCGCACCCCCTGTGTCTCGGCCCGACCGAGGAGATCGCCTGGCTGCGCGACCAGACGCGGGTGACGTTCGCGCGGGTCGGCGTGATCGACCCCGTCTCCCTCGACGACTACACCGCCCACGGCGGGCTCGCCGGGCTGCGCCGCGCACTGTCCCTCACCCCCGAGCAGGTGGTCGCCGAGGTGACCGACTCCGGGCTGCGCGGCCGTGGCGGCGCCGGCTTCCCCGCGGGCATCAAGTGGAAGACCGTGCTCGGCGCCGAGTCGGAGCTGAAGTTCGTCTGCTGCAACGCCGACGAGGGCGACAGCGGCACCTTCGCCGACCGGATGCTGATGGAGGGCGACCCGTTCACGCTCATCGAGGGCATGACGATCGCCGCCTGGGCGGTCGGGGCGAGCGAGGGCTACGTCTACATCCGCTCCGAGTACCCCGACGCCGTGGCCGCGATGCGGACGGCGATCGACGTCGCGTACGCGCGGGGCTGGCTCGGCAAGCGGGTCCTCGACCACGACTTCAGCTTCGACCTGTTCGTCCGGGTCGGCGGCGGGGCGTACATCTGCGGTGAAGAGACCTCCATGCTGGAGAGCCTGGAGGGAAAGCGGGGCATGGTACGCGCCAAGCCGCCGATCCCGGCCCTTGAGGGCCTGTTCGGCAAGCCCACGGTGGTCAACAACGTGCTGACCCTGGGCTCGGTGCCGATGATCCTGGCCGACGGCGCGCAGGCGTTCGCCGACCTCGGGACGGGCCGCTCGCGCGGCACCCAGGTCTTCCAGCTCGGCGGCAACGTCGCCCGCGGCGGCATCGTGGAGACCGCGTTCGGCATCACCCTCGGCGAGCTGGTGGAGGGGTACGGCGGCGGCACCCGCTCGGGCCGGCCGGTGCGGGCCGTACAGGTCGGCGGACCGCTCGGCGCCTACCTGCCGACGTCCAGGTTCGAGCTGCCCATGGACTACGAGGCGTTCGCCGCGGCGGGCGCGATGGTGGGCCACGGCGGCGTGGTGGTGTTCGACGACACCGTGGACATGGCGGGGCAGGCCAGGTTCGCCATGGAGTTCTGCGCCGCCGAATCGTGCGGCAAGTGCACGCCGTGCCGGATCGGCGCGGTGCGCGGGGTCGAGGTCATCGACCGGATCGTCGCGGGCGAGAACCGCGGCGCCAACCTGAAGCTGCTCAACGACCTGTGCCATCTGATGACCGAGGGTTCGCTCTGCGCGATGGGCGGCCTGACCCCCATGCCGGTGCAGAGCGCACTCACCCACTTCCCCGGCGACTTCGGAGCGACGACGGAGGAACGGCAATGAGCCTCATCAAAGAGCATGACTACGGCACTCCGGCCCGCTCGGGCGAGGCGACCGTGTCCGTGGAGATCGACGGCAAGACGGTGCAGGTCCCTGAGGGGACCTCGGTGATGCGCGCCGCCGCCGAGTGCGGCATCGACATCCCGAAGCTGTGCGCCACCGACAGTCTGGAACCCTTCGGCTCGTGCCGCCTGTGCCTGGTCGACATCGACGGCCGCAGGGGCTCCCCGGCGTCCTGCACCACCCCGGTGGCCGACGGGATGAAGGTCCGCACCCAGACGCCCGAGCTGGCCGAGCTGCGCCGCGGCGTCATGGAGCTGTACATCTCCGACCACCCGCTGGACTGCCTGACCTGCCCCGCCAACGGCGGCTGCGAGCTGCAGGACATGTCCGGCGTGGTCGGCCTGCGCGAGGTCCGCTACGGCTTCGACGGCGAGAACCACCTCGACCTGCCGACCGACAGCACCAACCCCTACTTCGACTTCGACGCGAGCAAGTGCATCGCCTGCTCGCGCTGCGTGCGCGCCTGCGGTGAGGTGCAGGGCACCTTCGCCCTGACGATCGAGGGGCGCGGGTTCGAGTCGAAGGTGGCCGCGGGGGCCGGCGGCACGTTCATGGAGTCCGACTGCGTCTCCTGCGGCGCCTGCGTGCAGGCGTGCCCGACGTCCACGCTGCAGGAGCGGTCCGTGGTCGAGCTGGGCATGCCGAACCGCAGCGTGCTCACCACCTGCGCGTACTGCGGCGTGGGCTGCTCGTTCAAGGCCGAGCTGCGGGGCGACGAGGTCGTCCGGATGGTGCCGTACAAGGACGGCAAGGCCAACGAGGGGCACTCCTGCGTCAAGGGCCGCTTCGCCTTCGGCTACGCCTCGCACCCCGACCGGCAGCTCAAGCCGATGCTGCGCGAGCGGATCACCGACCCGTGGCGCGAGGTCGAGTGGGAGGAGGCCATCGGCTACGTCGGCAGCCGCATGCTGGAGATCCAGGCCAGGTACGGCGCCGGCGCGATCGGCGGCATCAGCTCCTCCCGGTGCACCAACGAGGAGGTCTACGTCGTCCAGAAGATGGTGCGCGCCGCCTTCGGCAACAACAACGTGGACACCTGCGCCCGCGTCTGCCACTCCCCGACCGGCTACGGCCTCAAGCAGACGTACGGCACGTCCGCCGGCACCCAGGACTTCAAGTCGGTGGACAAGGCCGACGTCATCCTGGTCATCGGGGCCAACCCGACCGACGCCCACCCGGTGTTCGGCTCGCGGATCAAGCGCCGGCTGCGCCAGGGCGCCAAGCTCATCGTGGCCGACCCGCGCCGGATCGACCTGGTGCGCTCCCCGCACATCCAGGCCGAGCACCACCTGCAGATCCAGCCCGGCGCCAACGTGGCGCTGATCAACGCCATGGGCCACGTCGTGGTGACCGAGGGCCTGGTCGACCGGGAGTTCGTGGACGAGCGCTGCGAGGACTTCGCCGAGTGGGAGCGGTTCATCTCCGCCCCCGAGCACAGCCCCGAGGCGGTCGAGTCGATCACCGGCGTCCCCGCCGCCGACCTGCGCGCCGCGACCCGCCTGTACGCGGGCGGGGGCAACGCCACCATCATGTACGGCCTCGGCGTCACCGAGCACAGCCAGGGCTCGACCATGGTCATGGGCATGGCCAACCTCGCCATGGCGACCGGCAACATCGGCCGCGAGGGCGTCGGGGTGAACCCGCTGCGCGGGCAGAACAACGTGCAGGGCTCGTGCGACATGGGCTCCTTCCCGCACGAGCTGCCCGGCTACCGGCACGTCTCCGACGACGTGGTCCGCGGCACCTTCGAGACGCTGTGGGGCCGGGTGCTGCACTCCGAGCCTGGCCTGCGCATCCCCAACATGTTCGACGCCGCGATCGACGGCACGTTCATGGGGCTGTTCGTGCACGGTGAGGACATCGTCCAGTCCGACCCGAACACCAAGCACGTCACCGCCGCCCTGTCGGCGATGGACCTGGTGGTCGTCCAGGACCTGTTCCTCAACGAGACCTCCAAGTACGCGCACGTCTTCCTGCCGGGCACCTCGTTCCTGGAGAAGAACGGCACGTTCACCAACGCCGAGCGCCGCATCAACCGGGTCCGCCCCGTGATGGCCCCGAAGACCGGCAAGCACGAGTGGGAGATCGTCTGCGAGATCGCGCAGGCGATGGGCTACCCGATGAAGTACGACGACTCCGCGCAGATCATGGACGAGGTCGCGATGACCACGCCCAGCTTCGCCGGGGTGTCGTTCGCCAAGCTCGACGAGGTCGGCAGCGTCCAGTGGCCGTGCAACGACGCGGCGCCCGAGGGCACCCCGATCATGCACATCGACGGGTTCGTGCGCGGCAAGGGCCGGTTCGTGCTGACCGACTACGTCCCGACGCAGGAGCGCAGCACCCGCAAGTTCCCGCTGATCCTGACGACCGGGCGCATCCTGTCGCAGTACAACGTGGGCGCGCAGACCCGGCGTACCGGGAACTCCGCCTGGCACCCGGAGGACCTGCTGGAGATGCATCCGCACGACGCCGAGGTGCGTGGCATCCGCGACGGCGACACCGTGGCGCTGGCCAGCCGGGTCGGCGAGACCAGCCTCCGCGTCAAGATCGCCGAGCGGATGCCGGTCGGGGTGGTCTACACGACCTTCCACCACCCGGTGACCGGCGCCAACGTGGTGACCACCGAGAACTCCGACTGGGCCACCAACTGCCCCGAATACAAGGTGACCGCGGTGCAGGTCTCGCTGCCGCACCCGGCTCCCGCACAGGTGAAGTGATCACGTGGCCGCGACGCAGACCCCTCCGCACATCCGCCTGTCGAACGAGATCGCGGTGCAGTTCCACGACCGCGACCCGGCGTGGGCGGCCGAGCAGATAGCCACCCACATCCGCTCCTTCTGGGATCCCCGGATGCGGGCCAGGCTGATCGCCGACGCGTCCGTCGACGGGCTGCTGGACCCGCTGGTCGTGGCCGCCGCCGCGCTCCTGCCCCCGGCGCGCGAGACCCGCTGATCGCGCCGGTCCCGCCCCTGCCGCCAGGGGCGGGACCCCGGTCCGGGTTCGCGATCGGCGCTCCGCGATGATGAGCACATGGCCGATCATGTCGTTCTGTTCTCATACGGCACGCTGCGCCTGCGTGCGGTGCAGCTCTCGGTGTTCGGACGCGAGATCGCCGGCGTCCCCGACCGGTTGCCCGGCTACCGGCTGTCCATGCTGGAGATCACCGATCCGCACGTGGTCGCGGTGAGCGGGGCCACGCACCATCCGATCCTGACGGCCACCGGCGATCCGGCGGACCTGGTGGAGGGCACCGCGCTCCTGATCACCCCGGACGAGCTGGCCGCGGCCGACGCCTACGAGGTCGACGACTACCGGCGCGCTCTCGTACCGCTGGAGTCCGGGCGGCGCGGCTGGGTGTACGCGGCGGACCACGGCGACCGCTGACGGGCTCAGCCGCCGGCGGGCCCGTCCTCCTCCTTCATCAGCAGGTCGAGCAGGCCGGGGAAGCGCGCGTCGAGGTCGTCCCTGCGCAGGGTGATGAACAGCTTGCGCCCCTCCGGCCGCTGGGTGATCACCCCCGCCTCGCGCAGCACCCGCCAGTGCGTGGTCAGCGTGGACTTCGGCACGCCCGGCACGATCGAGCCGCAGAACTGCTCCTCCCCCGCCCCCAGGGCCCGCACGATCCTCGCGCGGACCGGGTGGCCGAGCGCCGCGAGCACGTCCAGCAGGTCTATCTGGTCACGTGACGGGTGCGGCATGACCCGATTGTACGCACGTCCCGAACAGTGGGTTTGACGAACCGCCCCCATTCGTACGAATATTCCGAACTGTACGTGTTTCCCGGACAATCGCTCTCGGGCGTGGGGGGTAGGGATGTACGACGTCGCGATCGTGGGCGGCGGACCGGTGGGCATGCTGCTGGCCGCCGAACTCGGGCTGCAGGGCGTCCGTCCGGTCGTGCTCGAACGGCTGGCGGTCCCGTCGCAGGAGTCCAAGGCGGGCACGCTGCACGCGCGTACCGCGCAGAGCCTCGACCGGCGCGGCCTGCTGGACGCGGTCGGCAGGGCGAGCACGGGAAGCGTCAGCTTCCACTTCTCCGGCATGTTCGGGCTCGACCTCGGCGCGGTCGTGGAGGAGGGCGCGAGCATCGTCGGCAGCCCTCAGGCGTGGGCCGAGCAGGTCTTCGCCCGTCGCGCCGCCGCGCTGGGCGCCGAGCTGAGGCGCGGGCAGGAGGTCACCGGGCTGGTCCGGCACGACGACCACGTGGCGCTCACCGTCAACGGGCGCGAACTGGCCGCCCGCTACGTCGTCGGCGCCGACGGCGCGCGCAGCGTGGTCCGCCGCGCCGCCGGCATCCCGTTCACCGGCACGCCCGCGCGGGTGGCCGCGCTCATGGGCGACGTACGGCTGCTCGACCCGTACGGCGTGCCGCCCGGCTACACCCGCACCCCGCGCGGCTGGATCATCGTCTGGCTCCACCCCGCCGGGCACAGCCGCGTCACCACCTACGACTTCCGTGCCCCGCACCCCGACCGCCAGGCCCCGGTCACGCTCACCGAGCTGCGGGAGGCGGCCGAGCACATCCTCGACCGGCCGGTCCCCATGGCCGACCCGGTGAGCCTGTCCCGCTACGGCGACGCCGCCCTGCAGGCGGAGACGTACCGCGCGGGCCGGGTGCTGCTCGCGGGCGACGCCGCCCACGTGCACTTCCCCTGGGGCGGCCAAGGGCTGAACACCGGGCTGGAGGACGCGTTCAACCTGGGCTGGAAGCTCGCCGCGCACCTGCACGGGCACGCCCCCGACAGCCTGCTCGACACCTACCACGCGGAGCGGCACCCGGTGGCCGCCCGCGTCCTGTGGAACGTACGCGCGCAGACCGCGCTCGCCCACCCGGACCCGTCGGTCGACCCGCTGCGTGAGCTGTTCGCGGAGCTGATGCGGTTCGACGAGGTCAACACCCACCTCAGCGGGATGATCACCGGCGTCCACACCGCCTACGACGTGGGCGTGCCCGGGGCCGGGCGGATGCTGTCCGACCTGGTGCTGAAGTCCGCCGCCGGGCCGGTCAGGCTGGTGGAGCTGCTGCGCGCGGGCCGCCCGCTGCTGCTCGACCTGGCCGGCCGGGACGACCTCGTGACGGAGGCGACCGGCTGGGCCGACCGGGTGGACGTGGTCAGGGTTCGCGCCGACCACCCCGCCGAGTCCCTGCTGATCCGCCCCGACGGATACGTGGCCTGGACCTCCGAAGCCACCGGACACCGGCTACGCGACTCACTGGAACGCTGGTTCGGCCGAAGCACCACAACCCCCTGAGCGGCACGGGCGCCGGTACCTGCCCGGCCTACGACCCCGGGACGTCCGGCTCATCCGGCGAACGCGGTCGACGGCCTGCCGACGGCGCCCGTGCGGGCGAGGGCGAACACGGACCCGGCGGGGTCGCCGTCGTCGAGGTCGAGCCCCTCACGAGCCGACGTGACGTACAGGACGTCGAGGCGGGGCCCGCCGAACGCGCAGGAGGACGGCTGGTGCACGGGCATCGGGTACTCGCCGAGCAGGTCCCCGTCCGGAGAGATCCTGGCCAGGCGGTCGCCGCCCCAGATCGCGACCCACAGGCAGCCCGCCGCGTCCACGGTGAGGCCGTCCGGCAGGCCGGACTCCGCAGGGAGCCGGAACAGCGTGCGCCGCCGGCCGATCCGGGTGGACCCGGGTTCGGTGTCGAACGCCGAGATCTCCCCGGCGATGCTGTCGGCGAGGTAGAAGGTGTGCCCGTCGGGGCTCCAGTCGAGCCCGTTGGGCAGTGCCAGGTCGTCCAGGACGACGCGGCTCGTCCAGTCCGGCAGGAGGACGTGCAGCGCGCCCTTGCCCGGCTCGAAGTCCATCGCCGTGCTGCCGGCCCAGAGCCGCCCCCGCCTGTCGCACTTGGCGTCGTTCATGCGCTCGCCGTCGGGCAGGATCGCGCACCGGACGGTCATCGATCCGTCGGCTTCGACGCTCGCGAACCCTTCCGCCGTCGCGGCGACGAAGCCTCCGCCGCGTCGTGGCACCGCCGCGCCGACGAGCGTCGGCAACTCGATGCTGGTGGTACGGCCGACGGCCGGATCGCTGGTGTGGATGTGCCCGGCGGGGATGTCGACCCAGTGCAGGCGGCCGGTCCCGGCCTCCCACACCGGGCCTTCGCCGACCCTGGCCCGGCCGGGGACCGCGACCTCCGCCGTCATCTGGAGTCCTCCCCCGCCCGCCCCTGGCACCGGTGTCGTGGTCGTGGCGAGGCGTTCATCCCGGCAGCACCACGGCGGCGTGGGCCAGCAGCCCGCCGTCGACGGGCAGCGCGACGCCGGTGATGAAGCTGGCGCGGTCGCCGGCCAGGAAGGCGATGGCCTCGGCGACCTCGTCCGGTCGCGCCACCCGGCCCAGCGGGTGCATGCGTCCCCACGCCTCGACGAGTTCCTGGGTGCCCTCGTCGCTGCCGTCGGAGAAGGCACGGGCCGAGGAGCGCAGCATCGGGGTGTCCACCGAGGCGGGGCAGACGGTGTTGGCCCGGATCCCGTTCTTCGCCTCGTCGATCGCGATCGACCTGGCCAGCGCGTTGAGCGCGCCCTTGCTGGTCGTGTACGCGGCGACGGCGCTCTGCGTGACGAACGCCTGAACGGAGGAGACGATCACTATCGAGCCCGCGCCACGGGCGCGCAGGTGCGGCAGCGCGTGCTTGACGACGTGAAAGGCGCCGGTCACGTTGACGGCGAGGACCTCGTTCCATTCGTCGGCTCCGGTCGTCGCGGTCGTGCCGTAGCGCTGGATCCCGGCGGCGGCGACGACGATGTCGAGCCCGCCGTGCGCGGTGGCGACGTCGTCGGCGAGCCGCGCGGTGGCGCTCTCGTCGGTGACGTCGAGCTCGACGTGTTCGACGCCCGGTAGCGGCGGCTCGGCGCCACGGGTCGGGGGCACGCCCGCGGCCACGACCGTCGCGCCGCGGGCCGCGAGCAGCCGGGCGGTCGCCCGTCCGATGCCGCTGTGCCCACCGGTGACGATGGCGACCTTGCCGTCGAACTCCGCCACGTTCCACTCCCTCGATGTCGTCCGCGGGCCGCTTACTGCGGGATCACTCTAAAACAACGTTGTCTCAGCCGCTAGTCTGATCTCCCGCAGCCCCGCTGTGGTCTCGTTGAACGGTGAGGAGAAGAGCGCGTGACGGCTGAGTGGATCCGGTGGCCCGCCAACGTCGTGGCCAGGTTCGGCGGCGAACCCGTGGCCTTCGGCGGCGACTACAACCCCGAGCAGTGGGACGAGAGCGTGTGGCACGAGGACGTACGGCTCATGCGCGAGGCCGGGGTCAACCTCGTCACCGTCGGCGTCTTCGCCTGGTCGACCCTGCAGCCCGAGCCCGACCGCTGGAACTTCGGCTGGCTCGACCGCGTGCTCGACCTCCTGCACGCGAACGACGTCGCCGTCGACCTCGCCACGGCCACCGCGTCGCCTCCGCCGTGGCTCACCACGCGGTTCCCCGAGGTGCTGCCCGTCGACCGGCACGGGCGGACGATGGCGCAGGGCGGACGCCAGGCGTGGTCACCCTCGTCGCGGGTCTATCGCGAGCACTCGCTCGCGCTGGTGGAGCGGATGGCGGCGCGCTACGGCGAGCATCCCGCCCTCGCGCTGTGGCACGTCTCCAACGAACTCGGCGGCCACAACTCGCGGTGCTACGGCGAGGAGAGCGCGGTGGCGTTCCGGGCCTGGCTGAGGGAGCGCTACCGGGACTCCCTGGACGACCTGAACGCCGCCTGGACGACCGCCGCGTGGAGCCAGACCTACTCGGCGTGGGAGGAGATCCAGCCGCCGAGGCTCACGTTCACGGACTCGAATCCCACTCAGGTGCTGGACTTCGACCGCTTCAGCTCCGACCGGCTCCGCGAGCAGCTTCTGGCGGAGATCGCGGTGCTGCGCCGGGTCACCCCGGCCGTGCCCATCACCACCAACATGGTGCTCTTCGACGCCGGGAAGAACATGGACTACAGCTCGTGGACCGCCGACCTGGATCTCGTCGCGAGCGACCACTACCTGAGACCGGCGCGTGACGCGCACGTCGAGCTGTCGTTCTCGGCCGACCGCGCGCGCGGCCTGTCGAAGGGCGGCCGTTGGCTGCTCATGGAGACCGCGACCGGCGCGACGAGCTGGCGCCCCGTCAACCCCGCCAAGCGTGCCGGGCAGCTCCGGCGGGACGTGTTCGCCCATGTCGCCCGCGGGTCCGACGGGATCTGCTTCTTCCAGTGGCGGGCCGCCCGCGCGGGCGCCGAGCGGTTCCATTCCGCGATGCTCCCGCACGCGGGCGCAGAGAGCAGGAAGTTCCGGGAGGTGGCGGCGCTCGGCGCGGAGCTGCGCTCGTGTGCCGAGGTGCTCGGGACGCGGGTCGTCGCGGACTGCGCGCTGCTGTTCTCCGAGGAGGCGTGGTGGGCGGCCGAGCGGGAGTCTCATCCGCACAACGGACTGTCGTACATGGAGTCCGCGCTCGGCTGGTACCGGAGTCTGTGGGAGCTGGGCGTCACCGCCGACGTCGTGCCGCCGTCGGCCGACCTGTCGGGCTACCGGCTGATCGTCGTACCCCTGCTCTACCTGGTCTCCGACCGGGACGCGGCCGCCGTCGCCGCCGCGGCGGCCGCGGGGGCGACCGTGATCGTCACCTACTTCTCCGGCATCGTCGACCCCCTCGACCGGGTACGGCTCGGCGGCTACCCCGGGGCGTTCCGCGAGCTGCTGGGGGTGCGCGTGGAGGAGTTCGCGCCCCTGGCGGAGGGAGACCCCGAGGAGGTGGAGATCGACGGGGTCACGGGGCGCGCCCGGATCTCGACCTGGCACGAGCGGATCGATCTGACGGACGCGGTGGCCGAGGCCCACTACCTCGGCGGCGACTTCGCGGGCGCGCCGGCGGTCACGCGTGCGGCGCGGGGCACGGGAGCGGCCTGGTACGTGGGCGTCGAGCTGCCCGCCGACGCCCGCGCGCGGCTACTGGCGGCGATCACCGGCCGGCCGGTGACAGGCTCGCCGGCCGGGATCGAGGTCGTGACCCGCCGGTCGGCCGATCGCGAGTACGCCTTCCTCATCAACCACGGCGACCGCGAGGCCACCGTCCCCGGGTCGGGAACCGACCTGCTGGACGGGTCCGTTCACGAAGGACGGATCACGGTGCCCGCGGGCGGGGTGCGGGTCGTCGGATCGGCCCGCTGATGCGGGCGGCGGTCGGGTGGTTCACTCGTCGGAAGGGAGAGACCTGGTGCTTCGCAACCCCACGATGAAGGACGTCGCGCACGAGGCCGGAGTCAGCCTGAAGACCGTCTCGCGGCACGTCAACGGGGAGACGAACATCGACCCCGGCCTCGCGGAACGCATCAGCGCGGCGATCGTGAAGCTCGGCTACCGCCGCAACCTGTCCGCCGCGAGCATCCGGCCGGGCCGTACGGGCAAGACCATCGGCCTGGTCATCAGCGACCTCGCCAACCCCTACTACTCCACGCTCGCCCGAGCCATCGAGAGCGTGGCGGACGCCGCCGGCTACCTCGTCACGATCGCCAGCTCGGAAGAGGACGGACGCCGCCACGACCGCCTGGTTGACCGGCTCATGGAGCAGCGGGTGGACGGCCTGATCGTGGTGCCGCCGCGGCGGGCCGCCCGCGACTGGTCCGAGGTCGCCGCCCCGATCCCGCCGCTGGTGCTCCTCGACCGGCCCCTGCCGTACGCGGGCGCCGACGCCGTGCTCGCCGACAACGCGGGCGGGGCGCGCGCGGCCACCCTGGCGCTCGCCTCCGCCGGAGCGCGGCGCATCGCCTTCGTCGGCGACTCGCTCGACATCTACACGATGCGCGAACGTCACACCGGATACGCGGCGGCGCTCGCCGAGGCCGGGCTCGGCGGACGCGGGGCGTTCGCGATCACCACGGCGCACACCAGGGAGCAGGCGGAACGCGAGGTGGACGGCGTGCTGCGCGACGGCTCGGCCGACGCGCTCTTCACGGCCAACAACCGCGCGACGATCGGCGCGCTGCTGGCGTTCCAGCAGGTCGGCCGGCGGCTGCCCCTCGTCGGCTTCGACGACTTCGAGACGTCGTTGCTGGGCGATCCGCCGGTGTCGGTGGTCAGCCAGGACATCGAGCTGATGGGGCGCACCGCGGCCGAGCTGGTGCTCGCCCGGCTGAACGGCGGCGCCTCGCCGTTCGCCACCCGGGTGCTCCCCACGCGGCTCGTCCTCAGGGGCTCCGAGAGACCTCCGGCCGGGTGAGCCCGCCGTCCGCCGCGCGGGTCTCGTCGCGCTCGTCGAGCGCCAGGCCGTTCAGCACGCCCTGCAGGTATCCGATCGCATGCGCCCGGCCCCGGCTGCAGTACGCCTCGGAGGACGTGTCGCCCCAGGTGTCCAGGTCGCCGATCATGGCCGGTACGTGGTCGTCGATGAGGAACCCGGCGAACCCGGAGTCGGCGAGCCGGCGGATCACCCGTGCCGGGTTGAAGTTTCCCTCGCCGAGGAAGCATTCGCTGAAACGCGGCACGGTCCCGCGCACGTCCCGGAAGTGGACGTAGAAGATGGACGGCCCCAGGAGGTCGATGACCTCGTTGACGCTCTGCTCGCCGGCCATCTCCGACACCGTCCCGAGGCAGAGGTTCAGCCCCCACGACGGGCTGCCCCCGGCCTGCTCGCGCGCCCGCCCGATGGCGGCCGGGGAGGTGAAGATCCGGGCGACGCCGCCCAGGGGCACGTCGACGGGCGGATCGTCGGGGTGCAGGGCGAGCCGCACGCCGACCTCCTCCGCGACGGGGAGAACGGCGTCGAGGAAGTACTGGTGGTTGGCCCACATCTGGTCGGCCGTGATCGGCTCGTCCACGGGCTGGTCCGGGGTCAGCCGGTAGCCGGCCAGGGCGTTGCCGCGAGGCGCCTCGTCGAGGTCGAAGGCGGTGACCAGGGCGCCGCCGCGGCCGCTCGCCGCCATGTCGGTGCGCCAGACGTAGGTGGCGAGGAAGTTGTAGCCGAGCAGGTCGATGCCGACGGCGGCGAGGTTGCGGAGGGTTTTCCGGTAGTTCGCGATCTGCTCGTCCCTGCCGGGCAGGCCGCGCTGGATCTTCCAGAAGTGGGCGAGCGGGACGTTCTCCAGGCCGTCGATCGACAGCCCGTCGGCGTCGCAGCGTTCCCTGAGTGCCTTCAGCTCGGCCAGGCTCCAGTGGCCGTCGGCTCCGGGCAGCAGGTCGGGCGTGTGCAGTTGCACGCCCGTGAGCCCGAGCTGGTGGGCGAAGGTCGCGACGCGGGAGTCGTACCTGTCGATGTGGCCCAGGGAGATGCGGATGGTCATTTCAGTCCGTGAAGTAGTCGGGGTACTCGGCGCGCAACGACGGGCCGAGATCGAGGGCGCGCCTGGCGTGCCGGCTGATCAGGGCGCGGCCGGTCGGCAGGTCGGCGGCCTCCAGCGCGTCGACGATCTTCGTGTGCTCGTCGATCAGCTCCCGCACCGCGGCCAGGTCGGGCAGGGCGAGCCGGCGCAGCCGGTCGAGCTGCAGCTTCATCCGCTGCACCGCCTGCCACGCCCGCGGATAGCCGCTGAGCGAGAAGATCTCGCTGTGCAGGGCCTCGTCGGAGGCGAAGAAGGCGTCGTAGTCCTCGGTGCGATAGCTGTGCTCCTGCCGGTCGAGCAGCTCGCGCAGCACGGTGACGTCTGGCGCCGGATCGGCGCACACCTTCTCGAAGGCCGCGACCTCCAGGCTCTCGCGGACGAACCGCGCCTCTTCCACATCGCGCAGGCTGATCAGCCCGACCCGGGTGCCGACCTGCGGCACGACCCGTACGAGTCCCGCGTCAACGAGCCGGGCCAGGGCTTCCCGCACCGGCGTGCGGCTGACGTGCAGCCGCTCGGCGAGGTCGGTCTCGGACAGGGAGGCTCCGGGGACGAGTCGCAGCTCGCGGATCGCGGAGACCAACTCGTCGTAGACGCGATCGGAGGTCCGGGTCGGCGCGCGGTCTCGGGTGACCGGCGACAGCCTCGGGTCGCGCCCGGCGGGCGTGGGCTCGGGGACGAGCGCTCGGTGGGAACTCACGAAATTGATCGTTGCATGTGAATAGCTTGTATGCAAGTATCCAGCCATTAACCTGATCGCCGCAAAGGGGAAACAAAGCGCCCTCCGGCACGCGGTCGGCCGCCGGACCCCGTAGCGGGCGCCGAACGCTCTCGACGGCCGCGCCCGCCGCCGCTGATCACCCGAGAAAAACCCTGAACAACAGTTGTGAGGACGTCATGCTCAACCGAAACGCGCGACTCACCGCGGCCGCCGCCATCGCCGCCACCGGCCTCGCGCTGACGGGGTGCTCCGGCACCACCGGGGCGAGCACCAGCGGCCCGGTGAGCCTCACCTTCTGGGGCTGGGCCGCGGGCTACGAGAAGTCCGTCGCGCTGTGGAACGAGTCGCACCCCGGCATCCAGGTGAAGTACGAGGCCATCACCGACGGCGGCGCGGGCGGCTACGACAAGATGTTCACCGCCGCGAAGGCGGGCACGGCCCCTTGCCTCGCGCAGATCGGCTACGAGACGTTCGCCAGCTTCCTGGCCGCCGGGCTCCTGCAGGACGTCAGCGAGCACGCCGCGCCGCGGCGGGCCGAGTTCCCCGACTGGGTGTGGGGCAACGTCGGCATCGACGGCAAGATCTTCGGCGTGCCGGTCGACACCGCGCCGATGGGCCTGTTCTACCGTGCCGACCTCTTCAAGAGCGCGAAGATCGAGGCGCCGAAGACGTGGGAGGAGTTCAGGACGGCCGCCGCCGCGGTGAAGGCCGCCGACCCGAAGTCCCGCATCATGAACCTGCCCACCGACCCCTACCTCTACGCGGGGTTCGCCTGGCAGGGCGACGCCCCCTGGTTCGGGGTCAGCGGCGACGCCTGGACGGTCTCGATGAACAGCGCCGCCAACGGCAAGGTCGCCGGCTACTGGCAGGGGCTCTTCGACGAGGACCTCGTCACCTCCTATCCGGCCTTCGACGCGGCGCTCTACACGGCGTGGAACAGCGGCGAGGTGTGGGCGGAGGTCGGCCCGGTCTGGTCGGCCTCGCTGATCAGGGACAACGCGGCCGGCTCCGCGGGCAAGTGGGCCGTCGCGCCGATGCCCCGCTGGGACACCGCGGACTCCGTCGGCAACTCGGGCGGCTCGGCCACGGCCGTCATGAAGGGCTGCGCGAATCCCAAGGAGGCCACCGAGTTCGCCCTGTGGATGTCGACCGACGACAAGTCCGTGTCGAACCTGATCAAGTCCGCGGCCATCCTCCCTGCCTCCGCGTCCGGGCTCGCCAACCCGGCGCTCGACGCCCCGGAGAACTACTACGGCGGCCAGGCCATCTACCAACTGTTCCGCGCTGAGTCGGCCAAGGTGAACCCGAACTGGCGGTGGGGCCCGGTGATGTCCACCACGGCCTCGGCCCTCGGGGACGGCCTCGGCAAGGTGCCCGCCAAGAGCGCCACCTTCCAGGACGCGCTGAACGCCGCCCAGACGGGCACGGTCTCCGCGCTGCAGGCCCAGGGCTTCTCCGTCGGCAAGTAGCCCCGCGCACACCCAGGCCCTTCGACAGACAAGGTCATCGTGTCCCCCGTGACGAGACAGCGGCCGAGCCGGCTTCGCGAGCTCCGGCGAGCCGCGCCGTTCGTGCTGCCGTTCCTCCTGCTCTTCGTCGTCGTCTACCTGGTGCCCGCCGGGTACTCCGTGGTCCAGAGCTTCTTCGCGGTGAAACGCTCCGGCCTGGGCCTCGGGGGCGCGGAGACCGTGTTCGCGGGGCTCGGCAACTACGCGCGGGTCCTCCAGGACGCGGACTTCGTCGCGGCCCTGGGCCGGGTGGGCTTCATCGGCGTCGTCCAGGTGCCCGTGATGCTGGGCATCGCGCTCGTCCTCGCCCTGCTCCTCGACTCGTCCGTGTCGAGGGGACGCCGGTTCTTCAGGATCGCGTACTTCGTGCCCTACGGGCTGCCCGGGGTGATCGCGGCCCTGGTGTGGTCGTTCCTGTACGCGCCCACGCTGAGCCCCATCACCGGGTTCTTCGCCTCGATCGGCGTGGACCTCAGCTTCGTCACCGACGGCGCCCTGCCGTTCTCGATCGCGAACATCCTGACGTGGGCCTGGACCGGCTACAACACGATCCTGATCTTCGCGGCGCTGCAGGCCATCCCCGAGGAGACGATGGAGGCCGCCGCCCTGGACGGCTGCTCCGGCTGGAAGGCCGCGCTGCTCATCAAGGTCCCGCTGATCCGGCCGGCCCTGCTGCTCACGCTCGTCTTCTCCATCATCGGCACCGCCCAGCTCTACAACGAGCCGGTCACCATGAAGTCCGTGGCGCCGAACCTGTCGTCTTCCTACACCCCGATCATGGCCGCCGTCCGTTCGCTCTCGGCCAACGACTTCAACTACGCGGCCGCGCAGTCCGTGGTGCTCGGCGCCCTGATCTGCGTGCTGTCCGTTCTCGTCTTCCGCGCCTCGGCCAGGAGCGTCACCTGATGACCGCCGCACCGCAATCGCCCCCGCGAACCGATCCCGTCGCCAAGGCGCCGAACCGCCGGCGGCGGCCCAGGACGCATCCGCTCACGACCGTGAGTCCCCTTTCCCGCACGTTCGTGCTGGCCGTCATGACCCTGTTCGCGGTCTACTTCCTGCTCCCGGTGTGGTGGCTGGTCGTCTCCGCCACCAAGGGCGGCGGGGAGATCTTCTCGGGCGACGGGTTCTGGTTCGGCGAGCGGTTCGCCCTGGTGGAGAACGTCCAGACCCTGTTCCAGGCCCAGGGCGGCATCTACGCGCGCTGGCTGCTCAACTCGCTGCTGTACGCGGTGGGCGGCGGGATCGTCTCCACGATCCTGGCGTCCATGTGCGGGTACGCGCTCGCGAAGTTCGCCTTCCCCGGCCGCGAGGCGGTCTTCGGTACCGTGCTGGCCGCCGTGCTCCTGCCCGCGCCCGTGCTCGCCATCCCGCTCTACCTGGTGTTCAGCTTCACCGGCACGATCAACACGTTCTGGGCCGTCTTCATCCCGAGCATCGTCAGCCCTTTCGGCGTGTACCTCAGCCGGATCTACGCCGCGTCCTCGATCCCGGACGCCCTGCTCGAGGCGGGCCGGATCGACGGCGCCGGAGAACTGCGCATCTTCGCGATGGGCGTGCGGCTCATGGCGCCCGCGATGGTGACGATATTCCTGTTCCAGTTCGTCGCGATCTGGACGAACTTCCTGCTGCCCTCACTCATGCTGGCCGACACGTCACTCCAGCCCGTGACCGTCGGTCTCGTCGGCTGGCGCGAGCTGCAGGGCTATCCCATCGGTTACAGCACCGTCGTCACGGGCGCGCTCGTCTCCATCGTGCCCGTGGTCGCCATGTTCCTGTCGCTGCAGTCGTTCTGGAGCAAGGGCCTCGCGACGGGGGCCGTCAAGTAGCCGACCCGCACACCAGCGAAAGGGTGACTCATGACCATCCTGGCCGGGGCACTGGCCTCGTTATGCGCCGCCGCGCTGCTCGTGGCGCCGCATGGAGCCGCTGCCGAAGCAGCCGACCCCCCGCCGGTCAACCTCCTCGCCGCCGACATGGACACCGGATTCGACAGCGGCACGAGTTCGCTGACCGTGGCCAACCCGGCCTCGGGAGGCACCCAGCAGATCGTGAGCGTGGGCGGTGACAACGCTGTCGAACTCCGGGACGCGGCCCAGGGCACGAACCTGTCGAGCTACTTCTCCCGGCGCTGGTCCTCCGGTGCGCTGAAGGACCGCGTCAACGCCGTCTACGCCCTGCCGGTGGGCAGCCCCGCCCAGCAGTTCGCGCTGCGCTACGAACTCAGGCGGAGCGCGGCCGGCACCAAGCCCGTCGCCAAGGACATCTACGCCCAGATCCAGTTCGGCAACTTCGACAACAACCTGGTGCCCCGGTTCCCCGTCCCGGCGGTGAGCGTCACCACGACCTCCGCCTACACCGGCACCTCCGGCGCCCTGTCTCAGGTCGACGAGACCGACCTCGCGCAGTACCGCTTCACGATCGTGCCCAACGGCGGGCAGCGGCTCGTCTCGACGGTCGAGGTCGGCTTCTCGGTACGCGTGGACACCGGCGGCACCGACGAGGCGATCGTCGTCGACGACCTCGGCGTCTACGAGCTGGGCAGCGTCTCCGACTCGGCGCCCCCGACCGCCCCGGCCGCGCTCACCCGCGGGGCCGTGTCCTCCAGTGGCGTCTCGCTCAGTTGGACGGCCGCCACCGACGACGTCGGCGTGACCGGGTACGACGTCTACCGTGACGGCTACCAGGTCACGTCCGTGGCCGGGAACGCCACCTCGGCGGTCGTGGGCGGCCTGATGCCCGCGACGAGCTACACGTTCACGGTGCGGGCGAAGGACGCGAGCGGCAAGGTCAGCGCGCCGAGCGCACCGCTCACCGCCACGACCGGCCCGTACGTGCCCGAGTCGCCGGCCCCGTTCCCCGGCACCCGCGAGACCCGGTCGGGCTGGCTGTGGGACAAGACCAAGGCCATGAAGGAGGAGAGCGGCGCGGTCAACGTGGCCCAGTACACGGCGCAGCTCGCGGACCACGAGAACGTGGCGGCCAACCTCGCCAAGCTCGACACGCTCTTCCAGAGCTACGACTACGAGCAGTACAAGACCATGGCGAAGATGTACGCCTACCTCATGGTCGGGGACCAGTTCAGCGCCGGCACGCTCGCGCACGTGCGCGGCTACTTCGCCTCGTACGCCTACCAGAAGCACCCGCAGACCGAGAACCTGCGGATGAGCAACTACGCCACCGGCTACCTCGTCGGCCAGTACTTCCCCGACCTCGCCGACCTGAACGGCAACTCCGGGGAGGCGCTGAAGAGCATCAACAAGGCCAACCTACTCGAAATGGTGAACGCGGGCGTGCGGCGGGGATGGGCCGAGTACCAGAGCCCCGAGTACACCTTCATGACGTACTTCTGCCTCAACGCCGTCTACCAGTGGGCCGACGACGCCGACCTGCGCCGGCGGGTCAAGATGGCGATGGACGTCATGTGGTTCGAGTGGGCGAACGACTGGATCAACGGCTACATGATCTCGTCGGAGAGCCGGGCCAAGGGCGACGCGCACGCGGCCAACGACCCGACGTGGCGGGCGGCGGACCACTCGACGCTCGCCTGGACGTACTTCGGCGGCCACCGGGCGCAGCAGGGCGTCGGCGAATCGGACAACCCGGCGCCGGCGGCGTACCGTCCGAACCTCGAGTACGCCGGCCTCGCCGCCTGGCGGGGGATGACGTACGCGCCGCCCGAGCTGGCCGTGCGGATCGGTCAGCGGACCGACAAGTCGTACACCTCCCGCAAGACGAACCTGCAGAACTCGAGCGGGCGGGCGATGGACATCTACCGCACGAGCTACGTACGCCCCACCTGGGGGCTCGGCACGGAGGTCCAGTACCGCCGGGTCGACAACTGGATCGAGGACCTGCCCGTCGTGCTCCGCTGGCACTCCGACGCCGCCAACCCGCTCTTCCGGCTGTCGGCCGACCAGGGCACCGCCCCGATCGGCACGTACAACCAGCCCGCCAACCACCGCGTGATGCAGAACGGCCCGACGGCGCTGGGCGTCTACAAGTCGTCGGGCGACCAGACCTCCAACTACCTCAACGCGCTGTTCCCCACCTCCGGCTCGATCCGCGAGCGCCGCGAGGTCGGTGGATGGACGGTCGCCGACGCCGGGTCCATGTACTTCGCGTACAAGCTGGTCAAGCCGGGCACGTGGTACCGCCAGACGCCGAACGACCCGGCCAACAGGGTGAAGACGACGGCGCAGACCCATCCGACCGCCGCTCTCAGCTACAGCTACGACATCCTGCGCAGCCAGGCCGACACGAACGGCTGGGTGCTGGAGACGGCGGACGCCTCCGCGTACGCCGACCTCGACGCGTTCGCGGACGCCCTGGTCAGCACCACGCGCCTGGACGTCAGCCACCTCGATGACGCCAATCCCCGGCTCGTCTACCACAGCCTGAGCGGGGACGAGCTGGACCTCACCTTCGACGCCGCGGCCCAGGCGCCCGGCCCCGCCCATCTCGTCAACGGCACGGCGATCGACTACGACTCGTTCAAGCTGTTCGACACCCCGTGGCTGCGGCAGGACAAGCTGGGCGCCACGTTCACCGCCTCGGTGGACGGCGCCTCCGTCGTCTACGACTTCGACCAGTGGACGGTGACCCCCACGACCGGCGGCTCCTAGCTCCCGCGGGGGGTGCCCTCCGCGTTCACTCGGAGGGCACCCTTGCCGGTCGGACGAGGGGTCAGTCGCAATGCACGCCTTCGAGGTTGGTGCTCTTCCCCGCCACCACCGATCCGCTCACGTTGATGCACTGGCCGGGCGCGGAGACGTACACCGGGTCGGCGTAGTACTGGTAGTAGTCGGCGTCGACGTCGTACCCGGAGTCGTCGCCTCGCGAGATCGAGACACCCTTCCAGGTCGTGGTGCCGTTGTAGGAACCGTAGCCGTAGGCCAGGGCGCAGTTCTTGCGGGCGCTCGAGCTGTAGTACACCTCCAGCGTGCCCGTGCGGGCCCCGGTCTTGGGGATGGGGTAGACGCCGACCCGGGTGTAGCCGCTGCCGCAGGGTCCGGCCGCACCGGCCGGGGCGGCGCTCACCATCAGCGTGCGTGACCACCACCACAAATCAGACTTGATGTGACGATTCACACAGGGGTCTGTCGCCCTCGCCGCCTGCGCGCCGTCGAACGGCAAGATCGGGCGGGCACGTGACCGTTCAGGCGCAGCACGCGCACGAACCGAGTGCCGATCCAGTGGATTATCGACATCCCCAGGGCGTGATTATCGGACAGGCGACTTGGACCGTCCTGGCAAATAGCGGTCAGCGCACTTGTCGGGTCCGGTGGGAAGGCGCACAGTCGAGGCACAATTATCCGGCCCTGGAGGATGGATGAACGGAAAACGCGCACCAAATCCCGGCGGCAGAATCACGGTGAGACGACTCTTATCGGCCGGCCTCGCGATATTCGCCGCCGCCTTCCTCGTCGCCCCGCCCGCGGCGGCCCTGGCCCTGCCGACGCCGAAGGAGTTCGTGTCGTATCTGGACCTGGAGTGCTTCAGGACCACCCCGTACCAGCCGCCGGCCGTCTCGCTGGCGCTGCGCCACATCAACCCCGTGCTCGTCAACCAGCCGCCCGTGCAGGTCACGCTCGGCCAGCGCGAGCAGTTGTGCGTCCCGGTGGCCAAGAACGACGTCGTCCCGCCGTCGAGCGTGCTCGGCTACCTCAGGTTCGTCGACCTTTCGTGCTACCGGGTGACCGGGCCGCAGATCAACCAGACCCTGAGCCTCCGCCATCTCAACCCGGTCCTGCAGAACGTGCCGGGCTTCAGCGCCACGCTGCTCGCGCCCCAGCACCTGTGCGTGCCGGTCGCCAAGAACGGCGTGGTGCCCACCCCCGACATCCTGCAGGTCATCTCCCACATCGACCTGCTGTGTTACACGCACCAGCCGAACCCGGCCGCCAACGTGGGCCTCAACCTGACCCAGCTCAACCCGGTGCTGACCAACCAGATCCCGCCCAGGTCCGTGCGGGTCACCAACGCCGGCCAGCTCTGCGTGCCGGTGCAGAAGGCCGGTGACGAGATCCCGCCGGACGTCTTCGAACTCGTCCGCTGGATCGACCTGGAGAAGTTCGACATCACCGGCCAGGCCGTCGGCCCGGTGTCGCTGACGCTGAGACACCTCAATCCGGTGCTGGCCAACCTCCCGGCCGAGGAAGTCAGAATCACCGGCCCGGCACAGCTCGCCGTACCCGTCTCCAAGAACGGCGCGGTGCCACCCGGCTGAGTTCGCCGAGAAAAGCCGGGCGGTAAATTCCGGCAGGCCGGAACAGCCGCCGCACGCAAATCAAATATGGCGTTAATCATACGTACGAAGGCCCGGCTCGCGGATCCCGCGGAAAAGGTCAGCAAAGCGGGACGAGCGAGCCGCGCCCATTAGCGTGGCGTCCGCCCGGTCGTTCACGGCCGTGGGAGGAAAGCCGACTGCGGGGCGGGCCACGGGCGGCCGGAGGGTTTGGCCCTGCCCTGATCCGGCGACCCCGCCCGTCCGCGTCGCGGCCGCTCGGGCGAGCGGAACTTCATGATCCACGGGTATTGACATTCGCGCCGGGCCCTGCCGGAGTGGACGTGGCTGTACTTATCAGAGAGGACCTGCCATGTCTCAGACGTACCGGCGCGTGGTCGTGCGTATCGGTTTAGCCCTTGGCCTTGTGCTCGCCTCGATCGCGTTCGCGGCCTCGCCGGCCTCGGCCCACACCCTGCGCGAAGCCGTCGTTTCCGAGCAGGGGTGCGGTTGGCCGAACGGCGCCTATACGCAGCTCATCAGGAATGACCTTTGGGATGACCGGAACAACATGCCCTTGGGCGAGGTCTATGTGTTGTGGAACGGCACCTATCAGGAGAACTGCGTAGTCACCCTGCGGGTCGGCCGGGCGGACGGCGTGGCCAGCTACACGGAGGCCGTCCTGGAGCGCCAGGGCAGGACGACCATCAGGGACGAGGGCAACTACGCCCACTACGCGGCGGCCAGCGGCTACGCCGCCGGCACGTGCATCAAGTGGACGGGATCCATCAAGGCGATCTACGGCGGCGGGATCTACGGCTCCACCACGACCTCGTGGCGGTTCTGCGACTAGGCCCTGCCGCCGTGGCCGGGTGAGGTCTCCGACGGATGGATCGACGACCAGGAAGTCCATCCGTTCGGAGACCTTGCGGCCCTTCAGCCCTGTCCGGGAACCCAGTTGCGCACGACCGGGGCGTATCCGGCCGGTTTGTCCCCGACCTTGACCCCCGGGCTGACCAGCCAGCTCTGGTAGTCCGGCGTGAACATGCGGTAGACCGACGGGGGCGGCACGGCGCTCGCCTCGTCGAGTTCGGCACGCAGGTCCGCGGGCAGCTCGAAGTCGAGCGCGGCCAGGTTCACGTCGAGTTGTTCCGCGCTGCTCGCGCCGACGATCGCGGCGGCGATGCCGGGCTGGGTGGCGACCCAGTTGAGCGCGACCTGGGCCGCCGAGACGCCCAGCCTGCCCGCGACGCTCTCGACCGTGGCCAGCAGCCGCCACTCCCGCTCCGTCCACGACTGCCCGGAGCCGGCGAGCCGGCCCGCTCCCGTCACCCCCTGGCCGGCGGGCCGGTACTTGCCGGTCAGGAAGCCGCCGCCGAGCGGGCTCCACGCGGTGATGCCGAGCCCCAGGCTCTGTCCCATCGGGACGTGCTCCAGCTCGATCTCCCGGCTGATGAGGGAGTAGGGCAACTGCAGGCTGACCACCGGTTCGAGGGAGTGGGCCTCGGCGTGGGTCTGGGCGCGGGAGGCGTACCAACCGGGTACGTCCGACAGGCCCGCGTAGCGGATCTTCCCGGCCCTGGTGAGGTCGTCGAAGGTGCGCATGACCTCCTCGACCGGCGTGATCCGGTCCCAGGTGTGCAGCAGGAACAGGTCGACGTGGTCGGTCCGCAGGCGGCGCAGCGACGCCTCGACGGCCCTGATCATGTGCTTGCGGCCGTTGCCGCCCGCGTTCGGGTCGCCGGGGTCCACGCTGTTGGTGTACTTGGTGGTGAGTACCAGCCGGTCGCGTACCTTGGCCTCGGCGATGAGGTTGCCGAGGATGACCTCGCTCTCTCCTGCGGTGTAGAAGTCCGCGGTGTCGATGAAGTTCCCACCCGCTTCGAGATAGCGGCGGAAGATCGGGCGGGCCTCCTCCTCGGTCCTGCCGTAGGCGGCGTGGAAGCCGCCGGTGCCGAAGTTCATCGTGCCCAGCGCCAGCGGGCTGACGCGCAGTCCCGAGCGGCCGAGCAGGTAGTAGCGGTCCATGGGCATGGCGGTCCCTCTCCGTTCAGATGCGACGCGGTTCAGCTTGCGCAGCCAAAAATGGACTGTCAAGTCCAGAAATGGTCCGGCCGGATCAGGAGAGGGCGCGCGAGCCGTCAGTCGTTCGTGGTCCTGGTCAGGGAACGAGGGCGCAGGTCGGTCCAGTGGGTCTCGATGTAGTCCAGGCAGGCGGCCCGGGTGTTCTCGGTGAGTACGACGGTCCAGCCGGCCGGGACCTCCGCGAAGGACGGCCACAAGGAGTGCTGGTTCTCGGCGTTGACCAGGACCAGGAAGCGGCCGTCGGCGTCGTCGAACGGATTGGTGGTCATGTTCGGTCCCTCCGGGGAGTCGGGTGGGTCGGGTGGCACGCCGTCGAGGGGCGACGACGGGGGCTCATCGGGCCACGGCCGAGCGGTAGGTCTCGTCGGTGGCGAGGAGGTCTCGATGGGTGCTCTCCGCGGTGATGACGCCGTCGTCCAGGACGAGGACGCGGTCGGCGGCGTCCAGGAAGGCCGGGCTGCTGGTGATCACGATGGTGGTGCGGTCGCGGCGGAGCCGTGCGACGTTGCGCGCGATGAGCTGTTCGGTGACCGCGTCGACGGCCGTCGTCGGGTCGTGCAGGACGAGGATGCCGGCGTCGGCGGCGAGAGCGCGGGCCAGGGACAGCCGTTGGCGCTGCCCGCCGGAGAGGTTCGCGCCCCGGTCGCGGACGCCGTGGTCGATCCCCTCGTGGTGGAGGGCGATGACGTCGGTCAGCATGGACGCCTCGACGGCCTCGGCGACCAGACGGCCGGTGCCCGCCGGGTCGATGTTCGTCCGCAGGGTGCCCGCGAAGATCTCCGCGTCGTACGGGTTCACCAGCAGGTGCTCGCGGACCGCCTCGATCGACAGGTCCCGCGTTTCGTGCCCGCCGACCCGCACGACCCCCTCGTACGCGCCGGGCGGGACGTTCACGGCCAGGAGGGAGACGAGGTCGGCCGCCGCGCCCGGCCGGTAGGCGGCGATCGCCACGAACTCGCCGGCGGGCACGTGGAACTTCAGCCCGCGCAGTGACCCGTATCGGACGTCGTCGACCTCCAGGTCCCCGCCCGCCGACGGGCGCCGTGTCCCCGGGGTCATCACCGCGGGCGCGGCCAGGACCAGCGCCATCCGCTCGGCCGACGCGCGCGCGACCATCACGTACTTCGGCATCTCCGAGAACAGCTTGAGCGGCTCCATGACGAACTGCGCCAGCCCCACGGCCATGACGAGCTGCCCGATGCTGATCCGGCCGTCGAACGCCAGCCACCCGGCCGTCAGGGTCACGGCGGTGGCGAGGACCGAGTTGAGCGCGAGCGCGGCGCCGGCGTACGCGCCGTTCACCTTGGCGACGGTGATCGCCTGGCTCTTCGCCTCCGTGCTGACCCTCCGGTAGGACAGGAACGCCGCGTGATTGCCGCCGAAGCCGTGCAGCGGGCGCAGGCCGGTGATCAGGTCGGCCACCTTCGCGCCCGCCCGCGCCACCCGGGCCTGCTGTTCGCGGGTGCCCGCGCCGATGCGCTGGGAGATCACGCTCAGGATCGACAGGATCGCGATGGTTCCCACGATCACCAGCAGGCCGAGCCAGACGCTGGCCGTGCCCAGCGCGACCGCGGTGATCAGCACCGCGACCAGTGAGCTGACCAGCAGCGGCACCACCTCGATGATGTCCGCGGTCTGGTCGGCGTCTTCGGTGGCGATGGTCAGCACCTCGCCGGACTTGAGATCGACGTCCCTGGCCACCGGCTGCAGCCCGCAGGCCGCGACCCGTACCCGCCAGCGGTGCGCCTCGGTCGTGTTGGCCTTCTGCAGGATGCGCATGCCGAACCGCCACGACAGCGACACGGTCGTGATGATCACCGCGAGCGCGGCGATCGACCAGCCCAGGGAAGCGAGGCCGCGCTCCCGCAGCGTGTGCTCGACGATCAGTCCGAGCGCGACGGGGAAGGCGGTCTCGGCGGCCTGGTACATGCCCATGAGGACGGTGCCCCAGGTCATGGCGCCCGCGTTGCGCCGCAGCGCGGTCCGCAGGATGCCGGATCCGGTCAGGGACATGTGCGGGTCAGGAGTTGTCATCGAGGTGCCGGGCAATCGCTTCCGGGGTTCGCAGGGCGAGGAGGTCACGGATGGTGATCACGGGGCCGTACTCGCGGCGGAGCAGCCCGATCAGTCGTACGGCCAGCATGGAGTGCCCTCCCAGTGACGAGAAGTCGCTCACCGCGCTCACCTCGTCCTCGTCCAGGTCCAGCGCCTCGGCGAAGAACTCGCACACCACCGCCTCGGTCCCGGTCGCCGGGCCGCGCTCGCCCGCCGTGGTCAGCGCGCCCAACGGCCTGGCCTCCGGCAGCGCCTTGACGTCGGCCTTCCCGTTCACCGTCAGCGGGATGGCGGCGACGTCGGCGTAGTGCGTGGGGCGCAGGTGGTCCGGCAGCCCCGCGCCCACCTCGGCGGCGACCGCCGCCAGGTCGGAGTCACCCAGGACGAGGTACGCGGCCAGCCGGTACGCGCCGTCGATCCCCGGTTCTGGCTGGGCGACCACGGCGGCGAACCGCACCGCGGGATGCGCCGTGAACGCGGCCTCGACCTCGCCCGGCTCGACCCGGTGCCCCCGGATCTTGACCTGCTGGTCGGTGCGGCCCAGGTACATCAGGTTCCCGTCGGGCCGCCGGACCACGAGGTCTCCCGTGCGGTACATGCGTTCTCCCGGTTCGCCGAACGGGCAGGCGACGAACCGGTGCGCGGTCTGGGCGGGCTGCCCGAGATAGCCGCGCGCGATGCCGACGCCCGACACGTACAGCTCGCCGGGAACGCCGTCCGGCACGGGCCGCAGCCAGGGGTCGAGCACGTACACGTCGGTGTTGTCGATCGCCACGCCCACCACCGGGTCCTGGCACTCGAAGGTGCCGACGCCGAGGGTGTTGATGGTGTACTCGGTGGGGCCGTACAGGTTGTAGCCGGCCGTCCCCTCGGTCTCGGCCAGCCGCCGCCACAGTGCCGGGGTCACCGCCTCGCCGCCCAGCAGCACCAGCGCGGGCCGCCGCGCCGGGTCGTCGAGCAGCCCCTCGGCCACCAGTTGCGAGGCGTAGGTGGGGGTGACGTTGACGACGTCGATGCCGTGCGCCAGGCAGTACTCGACCAGGCGGGGCGCGTCGCGGCGCAGTTCCTCGTCGCAGATGTGCACCTCGTGGCCGTCGGCGAGCCACAAAAGCTCCTCCCACGACATGTCGAACGCGAACGACACGGTGTGCGCGATCCGGAAGACCCGGTGCGCGTGCTCGGCCAGCACCGGTCCGAAGATCCGGCGCTGGTGGTTGACCAGCATGTTGGTGAGCCCGGCGTACTCGGTCACCACGCCCTTGGGCCTCCCGGTCGACCCCGAGGTGTAGATGGTGTACGCGGGGTGCCGCAGGCGGTTCGGATCGTCCGGCGCGAACGTGGTGAACGGCTCGGCCTCCGGCAGGGGGCGGTCCAGCTCGATCAGGTCGCCGGTCAGCCGGGGAGAGACCGCGCTCACGGTGAGGATCACGTCCGGCCGGGCGTCCGCGACGATGGTGGCGATCCGCTCGTCCGGGTGGTCCAGCTCCAGCGGAACGTACGCGGCCCCGACGCGCAACACGGCGAACAGCGCCACGATCGAGTCGAGAGAGCGCGGGATCGCCAGGCCGACGGTCTTCTCGGGGCCGAGGCCGCGCCGGGCGAGCACACCCGCCACCGCGCGACTGCGGTCCCGAAGCTCGGCGAACGTCATGGTCCGGCCGTGGGCGACGAGCGCGACCCGCTCCGGGTCGCGGTCCGCCGCCTGGTCGAACCGGTCGACCACGGTGTCGGTGCCGACGTCCGTCCGTTCGGCCGGCTCGGGCTCCGGCCCGAACCCGCGCAGCGCGCCCACCGGCCCGGTCGCGCGGGCCAGGTCGTCGAGTACGCGCAGGTAGTCGTCCAGGAGCCGGCGGGCGCGCTCCGCGTCGGGGTCGCGATGCTCCAGCTTGACCGTGAGCCGGTCGCCGGGCGTGACGACCCAGGTGAACGGGTAGTGCGTGGAGTCGTCGGCCCGTACCGCGGTGATGCCGTGCCTGGCGTTCATCGTGGCGAACGCGTCCAGGTCCAGGAAGTTCTGGAGCACGAAGAGGTTGTCGAACAGGGTGTCGTGGCCACTGGCCCGTTGGATCTCGCCGAGCCCCAGGTGCTCGTGGTCCATCGCCGCGGCTCTGTCCGCGTGCACGGCGGACAGGTAGTCGCGCACGGTGTCGTCCGGTCGTGCCCGCGTCCACATGGGCACGGTGTTGAGCAGGACGCCGACGATGCCGGACAGGCCCGCGCCCTCCCGGCCGGAGACGGTCACGCCGAACACGGCGTCGCCGCGGCCCGTGTGCGCGCCGAGCAGCAGGCCGAGCGCGCCGGTCAGCACCGCGTTCAGCGTGACGCCGTGGGTCCTGGCCGCTGCTCGCAGCAGTCGCGACTGTTCGGCGGACAGCGTGCGCACGAGTGCGCGCGGCAGCTCGTCGGGGAGCGACGGCGACGGCCCGTCGAGCAGCGTCGGGCCGGGCAGGCCGGTCAGGTGCTCGGCCCAGAAGCGCTTCGCGGCGGAGGTGTCCCTGGCGTCCAGCGCCCTGGCGTGGTCCTCGAAGCTCGGCGTGGCCGGGGCCGGGTGCGGCGGCTCGCCCGCGACGACGGCCTCGTAGGCGTCGAACAGGTCGCGCAGGACGATCTCGCGTGACCAGCCGTCCCACAGCAGCAGGTGGTAGCTCAGCAGCAGGCCGTCGCGGTCGCCGGGCAGGCGCACCACGGTCAGCCGGATCAGCGGCGGCTCACCCGGGTCGAAGCCCGTGTCGCGGTCCCGGGCGCGCAGGGCCTCGACGTCCGCCTCCGTCGGGAGCGCGACCGTGCGGACGTCGACCCGCCGGTTCGCCGCGAGGACCTGGACCGGGTTTCCCGCGGCGTCGGCGGTGAAGGCGGCGCCCACGCCCGGGTGCCGCCTGATCACGTGTGCCATCGCCTCGGCCAGGGCGTCCGCGTCCAGCCGCCGGTCGAAGGCGAAGTAGCTCTGCGCGACGTAGTGCCCGGCCGGGCCCGTCAGTTGCGCCTGGAAGAACAGGCCCCTCTGGAGCGGGGTCACCGGCGCCGTCCGCTCGGCCGTCTCGCAGGCGTCCGCGATCGACTCGAGCGCGCGCCGCCAGTGCTCGGTCAGCTCGTCGGGGATGCCCTCGGCGAGGGTGAAGACCGCGCGCAGGCCGTCGGTGTCCGCGTCGATCCACGCGTTGACCTCGACCGCGTACGGGCTGCCCTGGTCGCCGCCGGCGATGCGCAGGGATTGGGACTCGCTGCCCCGGCCGAGGTGGTTGAACAGCACCTGGGGGCGTGCGGCCAGCAGCGGGGCCGTCTGCGGGTTGAGGTACCTGAGCTGGCCGTAGGCGACCTGCCCGCGCTCGTCCCGCTGGCGGTGCGCGACCTCGCGCGCCGCGGCGACGGGGTCGGTGTGCGCGGTGAGCCGTACGGGCGCGATGGAGGTGAACCAGCCGACCGTCCGCGTGTAGTCGTGGTGTTCGAGCGCCGGGACCCGGCCGTGCCGCTCCACCTCGATCGCGAGGTCGGCGGGCGACCGCTGGACGCGCGTCAGCGCGGTACGCAGCGCGCCGCACAGCAGCTCGGTGAGACCGACGCCGAGCACGGCCGGCGCGGTACGCGTCACGCGGGCGGACACCTCGGGCGCGACCCGCACCTCGATCTCGCGCAGCCCTTCGACGACGGGCAGCAGCGCGGGCGCTTCGAGCGTGGTGACCCAGTGATCGAGGTCGCCGGTCACGTGGGCGGAGCGGCTCGTCAGCGCGTCGGCGTATTCGGCGTAGGACGTGGTCGGCGGTTCCGGAGGCACCCCGCGCAGGGCGGCGGCGAGGTCGTCCAGCAGGACCAGCCAGGACACCGAGTCGACGGCGAGGTGGTGCGCGGTGACCACCAGCGTCCGGCTCGCGGCCAGCCACGAGAACGCGATCACCTCCCCGGACTCGGGATCGAGCCGTCCGGCGGCTTCGTTCGCCACGGCCGTCGCGTCGGCCGAGTCCGTACGGGCGACGGCGACCTCGCGGGCGGGTTCGGTGCGCAGCGCCCACGTGCCGTGCTCGACGCGCAGCCGCAGCCGCAGGGCCGGGTGCGCGGCCACGACGGCGTTCGCGGCCCGCTCGGCGTCGCCGAACCCGGTGCCCTCGGGCGCCTCCAACGTCCTGGCCTGGGCGAACCGGGCGAGAGAGCCGCCCAGCTCCCGTTGCCGCAGGATGATCGGCGTCGGGGCCAGCGGGCCGTCCGCGCCGAGGGCGGGCACGGCCGCCGGGGTCCGCGGCGTGCGCGTCGCCAGGTGCTCGGCCAGTGCGCGCGGCGTCCTGTACAGGAACACCTCCCGCGCGGTGATCGGCAGGCCGAGCGACCTGGCCCGGTTGACCACCCTGATGGCGACGATGCTGTCGCCCCCGGCGGCGAAGAAGTCGGTGTCGCCGTGCACCTCGCCCCCGGGCAGCGCCCCGGCGAAGACGGCCACCAACGTGGCGAGGGCAGAGCCGCCTGCGGTCCCGCGACCGCTCACTGAGGTTTCGTCCCGCGCGGCGCGCTCGCCGAGGGCCTCGCGGTCCAGTTTGCCGTTGACCGTCAGCGGCAGGGAGCCGACCGGCAGCACCAGGCCCGGCACCATGTACGCGGGCAGCTTCGCCGACAGCAGGCCGACGAGGTCGTCCGGCGCCTCACCCACGACGTGCGCCACCAGGTGGTCGCCGCCGGCGGCCACGGTGACCGCCACGTCCACCACGCCGTCGACCTCCCTGATCGCGGCCTCCACCTCGCCCAGCTCGATGCGGAAGCCCTTGAGCTGCACCTGGTCGTCGGCCCGGCCGACGAACTCCAGCTCGCCGTCGAGCGTGCGGCGGGCCAGGTCGCCCGTGTGGTACATGCGGGAGCCGTCACCCGCGAACGGGTCGGCCACGAACCGGCTCGCGGTGAGCCCCGGCCTGCCCAGATAGCCGTGCGCCACCTGGTCGCCGGCGACGTAGATGGCGCCCACCCGGCCCGGCGGCACCGGACGGAGCCGGTCGTCGAGCAGGTGGGTGACCAGACCGGGGATCGGACCGCCGATCGGGCTGACGCCGTCGCGAGGGGCGCGGGGGGCGAAGTCGTCGTCGGTCAGCACCCGGTGCGTGACGTGGACGGTGGTCTCGGTGATGCCGTACATGTTGACGAGTTCGGGCGAGCCGGTGCCGTGCCGCTCGACCCAGCCGCGCAGCCGCCCGAGGTCCAGCGCCTCACCGCCGAAGATGATCCGGCGCAGCGCGGTGAGCGGCTCGCCTGCATGCTTGTCGGCCTCGATGAACTGGTAGAACGCCGACGGTGTCTGGTTGAGCACGGTCACGCCGCGCTCGCGGACCAGCCGGTGGAAGTCGACCGGGGAGCGGGTCAGCCCGTACTCCGGGACCAGCACCTCACCGCCGTGGGCCAGCGCGCCCCACAGCTCCCACACCGCGAAGTCGAAGGAGTAGGAGTGGAACTGGACCCAGACGTCGTGCGGGCCGAAGCCCATCTCGGGCCGGGTGTTCGCGAGCAGCGTCACGACGGCGGAGTGCGGGACGACGACGCCCTTGGGCCGGCCGGTCGACCCAGAGGTGTAGATCACGTACGCCGGGTCGTGCCAGTCGGCCTCGGACGTGGTGGTGTCCAGCGGCAGCTCGTCACCTGGCGCGAGCACGCGGACCGGCACGCCCGCCCTGGCCGCCAGCTCCGTGAAGCGCTCGCGCTGTTCCCGGTCCACGAGAACGACCGTCGGGCGGGCGTCGGCGAGGACGTACTCCAGCCGTTCGTCCGGGTGGGCGAGGTCCAGCGGCACGTACGCGGCCCCGGCGGAGACGATCGCGACCAGGGCGACGACCTGCTCGACAGAGCGTGGGACGGCGACGGCGACCCGTTCGCCCGGTCCGGCCCCGGCCGCGCGCAGCGCCGAGGCCAGCTCGTTCTTCGCCCGCAGCAGTTCGCCGTAGGTCAGCGACCGGCTGCTGCCGTCGAGACCGCACTGGGTGACGGCGGTGGCGGCCGGTGCGCGGCGCGCGGCGGCGTCGAACAGCCCGCCCAAGGTCGCCGGGGTGATCCGCGCGGGGTGCCCGGCGCCGCCGGTCACCAGGTCGTCCGGCCGGGTGAGCAGGCCGGTCAGGTTCCGGACGAACGCGCGCAGGATCGCCCGCGCCTGCCCGTCGCGCAGCAGTTCGCCGTCGTAGATCAGGTTGAAGCGGGGCCGGCCGTCGGGTACGCGCTCCACCACCAGCGTCAACGGATAGTGCGGCGCTCCCTCGTTCACGATGTCGGTGATCACGAACTCGTCGCCCGGCCTGCGCAGACCGTCCACCTCGGTGGCGACGTCGAACACCACCAGGGTGTCGAACAGGGGGCCGCGGCCGGCCTGGCGGCCGATCCTGGCCAGGGAGACGTGCTGGTGCGCCAGCACCGCGCTCTGGTGCCGGCGCACCGAGGCGAGCAGGTCGCGGGCCGTGGTGGCGCCGTCCCATCGGGCGCGTACGGGGATGGTGTTGATGAGCAGGCCCACCACGTCCTCGATGCCGGGCACGTCCGCCTCTCGCCCGGACACCGTGGAGCCGAACACCACGTCCTCGCGGTGCAGGAGGCCGCCCAGCGTCACGGCCCACGCGCTGTGCACGGCGACGCTCAGGGGCACGCCCGCCGACCGGACGGCCGCGTCGACGTCGTTCCCGTCCTCGACGGCGGTTTCCGCGAACCGGCCGGACGGGGTGTGCCCCTCGGCTACCAGCGAAGGGCCGGGCAGACCGGCGAGCTGGTCGCGCCACACCCGGTCGCTCTCGGCGTCGTCGCGCGCGGCGAGGCGGCGTACGTGGTCGGAGAAGCCGTCGTGCGGGTGCCCGGTCCCCGGCGCGTGGTACTCGGCGAGCAGCGCGCGCAGCATCGGGGGCACCGACCAGCCGTCGGCGACGAGGTGGTGCACGGTCTGTATCAGCACGCTCCTTCCCGCACCCGTGCGGATGAGGGTGTAGCGCATCAGCGGGCCGGCGGCCAGGTCGAACCCGGTGCGGCGGTCCTGTTCCGCGAGGTCACGGATCTCGCCGGCGGTGATGCCGGGGCGGTCCAGGGTCGCGAACGGGGCTCGCCCGCCGCTGTCCAGCACCGAGACCACGCGGCCGTCGGCGAGGGCCACGAACCGGGCGGCCAGGTTCGGGTACAGCACGAACAGGCGGGTCGCCGCGGCGGCCAGCCGGTCGGCGTCCACCTCGCGGTCGAGACAGCCGTCCAGCATCAGTATCTGCTGCTCGACGTAACTGCCCGCGGAGTCGTCGTCGAAGACCGAGTGGAAGTACAGGCCCTCCTGCAGCGGGGTCAGCGGCAGGACGTCCCGCAGCGCCGGGCCGTCCAGGGCGTCGACGTCGGCCTGGGTGAGGGACACCGCGCCGAAGTCGCTGGGCGAGTGACCGCCCCGCTCCAGCGCGGCCACCCCGGTCAAGGCCGCCAGGAAGTACTCGCCGATCGTCGCGACGTCCTCGTCGGCGAACCTCCCGTCCGGCCAGGAGATGGTGGTGACCAGCTCGTACGCGCCGGTCGGGCCGGGCTCGGCGATCGCGTTGAACTCCAGGGCGCGCGGCAGGCGCATCCTCGGGTCGCGTCGTTCGCCCAACTGCCCCGTGGCGCCCGCGAGCTGCCAGTCGCCTGACCCGCCCGCGTCGAAGCGGCCGAGGTAGTTGAACAGCACCTGCGGGGCGGGCGCGTCGAACCCGGTCCCGGCCAGGTACCGCAGGGCGCCGTAGGACACGCCGTTGCCCGGCACCCGGGCGAGGTCTTCCTTGACCGCCTTGAGCGCCGCGGACAGGTACTCGGGGGCGGTGAAGTCGGCCGCCGCGCCGGGGTCCACGGTCACCGGGAACAACGTGGTGAACCAGCCGACGGTCCGCGACAGGTCCGGCTCGTAACCGGCGACGCCCGCCACGAACCGTCCTTCGCGGCCGTGGCCCTCCAGCTCGATGTGCGCGAACGTCTGATCGTCTCCGAGGTCGCGACGCCACCGGGCGAGGGCGACGGCGAGCGCGGTCAGCAGCACGTCGTTGACGCCCGTGTGGAACCTCGCGGGGATCTCGCCCAGCAGCGCGGCGGTGACCTCGGGCCCGGCCGAGACCGTCCGCGTCCTCTCACGCGCGACGGTGTCGGACTCCGCCGGCGGACGCCTGCCCAGCGGCCCGTCCGCTCCCGGCAGCGGCCGGGCGAAGTAGCCGGGGTCCGCCTCGAACGCCGCGCGCTCCAGCAGTTGCGTCCATCTCCTGAACGACGTGCCCACCGGAGGCAGCTCGACCGGCGCGCCCGAGGTGAGCTGCCGCCACGCCGTGGCCAGGTCCTCCATCAGGATCCGCCACGAAACGCCGTCGATCACCACGTGATGGACGACCAGGACCAGTTGCCGGGCCTCGGGCCGCCAGACCGCGCGAAGCATCCCGCCGCCCTCCGGGTCCAGCCCCTCGATGGCGAGTTCGACGCACTCGTCGAGCGGCAGGTCGCTCCGCAACCGGCGCGCGACGGCCCGGCCCGCCGCCGGGGCCGCCACCTGATCCGCCTCCGGTATGTCGAAGCCCCACCGCGCGCCGCGCGTCAGCCGGGCGCGCAGCATGTCGTGCCGCCCGACCAGGGCGGCGAGCAGCTCGTCCAGGAGGTCGGCGGTCAGGTCCGCCGGGGTGTTGAGCACCACCGACTGCACGAAGCCGTCGATCGCGTCCGTCGTCCGGCCGAGCCACTGCACGATCGGCGCCCCTGTGACGGAGCCGGTCGCGACGTCCTCGCGGTCCGCGGCGGGCACGCCCTCACGGCTCGCCGCCGACGCCAGCGCCCGCAAGGTACCGCTGTCGAAGATCTGCGCCGCCGTGAGGTGGAGTCCCGCGTCGCGCAGCGCGCTCATCAGGGAGATCGCCAGAATGCTGTCTCCGCCCAGCCTGAAGAAGTTCTGGTCGACACCGACCTCGTCCAGCCGGAGCAGCGACGCGACCGCCGCGCACACCACCCGCTCGTTCTCCGTGGCGGGCGGGAGGAACGCGGCCGCCTGGGGCAGCGGCTCCGGCAGCGCGGCACGGTCCAGCTTGCCGTTCGGGGTGAGCGGGAACGCCTTCATCACCACGACGTGCGCGGGCACCATGTACTCGACCAGGTGCTCGGCGGCCCACTCCCGGACCTCGCCAGCCCGCAGGCCCTCGCTCCCCGCTGCCGGGATCACGTACCCCACCAGGTAGGTGCCGCCCGCCGCGTTCTTCTTCGCGACGACGCAGGCATGCCGCACCCGGGGGTGCTCCGCGAGGCCGGCCTCGACGTCCTCGATCTCCAGCCGCATGCCGCGGATCTTGATCTGGTTGTCGGCCCGGCCGAGGAAGTCCAGCGAACCGTCCGGCGCGAACCGCGCCAGGTCGCCGGTCCGGTACAGCCGGGAGCCGTCCCCGGCGAAGGGATTCGCCACGAACCGGGACGCCGTCAGGCCGGGCGCGTTGACGTACCCGCGGCCCAGGAGGAACCCGCCCACGTACAGTTCGCCGCCGACGCCTACCGGGACCGGGCGCAGCTCGTCGTCCAGCACGTACAGCTCAGTGTTGGGGTTGGCTCTGCCGATCGACGTCGACAGGCGCTCGGCCGCGCCCCGGTAGATGACATGGGAGACGCCGATCGTCGTCTCGGCCGGGCCGTAGCCGTGGTACATGGGGATGTCGAGCCGGGTGCGGAAGCGTTCGTACAGCTCCGGGGTCAGCACCTCGCCGCCGCACCACACGTGCCTCAGGCTGGCCAGCCGCCCGGAGTCGCCCGCGATCTCCAGCAGCACGTCCAGCATGGACGACACCAGGTACGTGAAGGTGACGCACTGCTCGGCGATCACGCTGAGCAGGTGGTGCGGGTCGCGTTCGCCGCCGGGTCGCAGGATGACCAGCCGGCCGCCGTACACCAGCGGCAGGAAGATCTCGTTGATGGAGATGTCGAACGACAGCGGCGCCTTGAACAGCGACGCGTCGTCGTGGCCGAACCCCAGGATCTCCCTGCCCTGCCACAGCAGGCGTTCGCTGATCGCCTCGTGCCGGATCATCGCGCCCTTGGGCCGCCCGGTCGAACCCGACGTGAAGATCACGTACGCCAGGGCGGGGCCGGGCACGCCGACCTCGGTGTCGCCGGCGGGATACGAGCCGAATCGCCAGTCGTCGAGGTCGAGGCCCACGGCCTCCGGCTCACCCGCGTCCCGCTCGCCTGAGTCGTTGAGCTGCACGACGACCCGGGCGTCCTCGATGACGACCGCTCGGCGCTCGGCGGGCCACTGCGGGTCGAGCGGCACGAACGCGCACCCCGCCTGGAGCACGCCCAGCAGCCCGATCACCATCTCGGCGGAGCGGCCCAGCGAGATACCGACGAGCTGCTCGGCGGTGAGCCCGCGGGCGATCAGGTGGTGGGCCAACTGGTTGGACAGCTCGGCCGCCTCGCGGTAGGTGAGCGACCGGCGTCCGTCCACGATGGCGATGGCGTCCGGCCTGGTCCTGGCCTGCTCCCTGAACAGCTCCACGAGGGTCGGGCGCACCCGGTCGACCCTGTTGTCGTTCCATTCGGCCAGGGCGTCGAGCCGGGCCGGCACGCTGGACGGGCCGATGGTGCCCAGGGGCCGGTCGGGGAAGTCGGCCAGATCGTCCAGCGCGAGCTGCGCGTCGGTCAGCGAGACGCTCTCGGGGACGGTGATGCCGCGGCCGTCCGCGCCGACCTCCCAGCCGCCGTCCCCGCCGTTGTCGACCCATCCGAGGACGTCGGCGAACAGGGTGCCGGGGGTGAGGTCGAGGCTGTCGGGGCCCTGGCCCGTCGCCCAGTAGGCCAGCCCGATGGCGCACGCCTTGGTGATGGTGCTGTCGGAGTGTTCGCCGGTCCGCCGGCGCACGTCGGCCAGGCGCGCGGGAGAAAGCAGTGCGAGACGCGTGCTCGGTTCCGTCATCGAATCCGTCATCGAAGACTCAGCCGTCCCTTTCGAAGGATGAAGGTTCTTGCCATGCGCGCCACAGCCGCGCGTACCGGCCCTCCAGGGCCACCAGTTCCTCGTGGGTTCCCTGCTCCACGACGCGGCCGGTGTCCAGCACGGCGATGCGGTCCGCCGCCATCGCCTGGGTCAGCCGGTGCGCCACGTACAGCGTGGTGCGGCCCGCGCACGCGGCCGACACGGCCCTGTCCAGCTCGGCGGCGCCCTGGCTGCCCGCCTCCGCGGTCGACTCGTCCAGCACCACCACCGGCGATCGGCCCAGCATCAGCCGGGCCAGGGCGATCTGGGCGACCTTGGTGCCGTCCAGGCGCTCGCCGCCCTCGCCGACCAGGGTGTGCAGCCCGTCGGGCAGGGCCGCGACCCACGTGTCGGCACCGACCCCGCGTAACGCGTCCATCAGCTCGGCGTCGCTCGCCTCCGGCGCGGCCAGCCGCAGGTCCTCGGCGAGCGGGCCGGAGAACACGTGCGTCTCCTGCGTCAGGATGCTCACCAGGGCCCGCGCCCCGGCCTCGTCCAGGTCGGCGAGGTCGGCCGGCCCGATGCGCACGGACCCGGCCTGCGGGCTGCCGATGCCCGCGATCAGCGCCGCCAGGGTCGACTTGCCCGCGCCCGTCGCCCCCACCAGCGCGAGCGAACCGCCCGCCGGGATCACCAGGTCGACCTCCCGCAGGACCGGCCGCTCGGAGCCGGGATAGCTGAACGTCAGCCCCTGCACCGTCACCGGGTACGGCCCGCCCTCGACGGGCACGACGCCCGCGCGGCCCTCTGACCGTTCCTCCGGGGCCTCGCCGAGCACCCCGACCAGCCGGGTCAGGCTCGCGCCCGACTTCTGCGCCTCGTCGAAGGTGAACAGGATCGCGCCCAGCGGATTGAACAGCCGGTGGAACAGCAGCGGGGCCACCGACGCCTCGCCCAGGGTGACGGAGCCGGTCTCCAGCAGGACGTACCCGACCACGATGATGAGGACCAGCCCGATGAACTCGGCGCGGTTCTCCCTGCCGACGAACCGGCCGAAGAACCGGAACACCTCGACGCCGAGATCGCGCACCCGCCACGACTCGCTGGTGACCCGCTCGCGGAAGGCTTCCTCGAGGCGGTACGCCCGGACGGTGCCGATCCCGTTCAGGCCGCTGATCAACGCCTGCGCGCGATCGGCCTGGGCCTCCCGCTGCCGCCGGTAGAGCGGTGCTGACCTGGGGAGATACCACCGCAGGGCCAGCCAGTACGCGGGCAGCGCCCCGGCGCCCGCCAGCCCGAGCCGCCAGTCCAGCCCGAACATGCCGGCCGTGGCGATGACGACCAGCACCCCTGACGAGAACACCGTGGGGACGGCCGTGCGGATGCCCTTGGACACCACGGCCACGTCGTCGCCGACCCTGGACAGCACGTCGCCCCGGCCGGCCTGCTCGATCCGCGCGCTCGGCATGCGCAGCACCGCGCGGACGGCGCCTTCCCGCAGTCGCGCGAGCAGCTCCGCCCCCAGCCGCCCGATCAGGTACGTGGACGCCGCGGCGGCCGCCGTGCCGAGCAGCGCGGCGGCCACCATCAGCACCCCGACCGTGACCAGGATCGACCGCGACTCGCCCGCGATCACCCCGTCGACCACCTGGCCGAGCAGGAACACCGGCAGCACCTGGAGCGCCGCCCCGGCCACCGTGGTGAGCACGGTGGCGCTCGTCAGCCACGGCATCTCGCGGGAGTGCGCCGCGACCCACCGGGTGGCCTCGCGGCCGGTCGCCGTGCGCAGGATGGCCGTGCCGGAGCCGCTCACGCCCGGCCCACGGCAGGCCGGGGACGGGACATCGTGGGGGGCATCCTCGTGGGCATCTTCGTGGGCATCGTCATCCGACCGACTTGACGAGTTCGTCGATCGCGTACGGCAGGGACAGCAGGGTGCTCTGCGACATGGCCGCGCCGATCGCCGGGCCCTCGCTGTCCAGCAGGTACGACACCTGACCGTTCTTGACCGCGGGCAGGTTGGCGAACAGCTCGAACTTCTTCAGCGCCTCCTGGTCCGCCCGGTCGGCGATGACGAAGATGTGGTCGACGTCGATCAGGTCGATGCGCTCGGGGGACAGCACGGTGTAGAAGCCGCCGCCCGCGATCTTGTCGATCTCCGCCGCGCCCTTGAAGCCGATGCCCGACACCAGCCGTCCGCGTACGTCGGTGGTGGTGAACGGCGCGACGGAGTTCTTGTACCAGGACACCGCGACGGCGGTCCGGCCGGCGAACTCCGGGTGCGCCTCGCGGGCCGCGTCGAGCTTGTCCTGGATGTCCTGCACCATCCTCGCGCCCTCGTCGGCCTTGCCGAGCGCCTTGGCGATGTGCACCGCGTTGTCCTGCCACGGCGCGCTGAACGGCTCGGCCTCGGCCTTGGTGCGGCCCACCGTCGGGGCGATCCTGGAGAGCCGGTCGTACGCGGCCTGGTCGATCTCGGAGTAGACCGCGATGATCAGATCCGGCCGCAGGGCGGCGATCTTCTCGTAGTTCGGGCCGGAGTCGCCGTTGTTCATGACGACCTCGGGGCGGGCGTCACCCCATTTGTCCTTCACCCAGGGCCACTGGGTGTTGAGGTCGGGGGTCCTGCCCGGCGGGTTCGGGTACTGGTCGACCATGCCGACCGGCTTCACCCCGAGCGCCAGGATCGCCTGGTCGTCGGTGTAGCCGACGGAGACGACCCGCTGCGGGGCGCCGGCGATCCGGGTGGACCCGAACGCGTGCTCCACCGTGACCGGGAACGCGCCACCCGTGGTGGCCACGGGGTCGCTGCCCGGCGTGTCCGTCGGGCCGGAGCCGCATCCCGCGATGAGGCCCGCGCCGAGCGTCGCGGCGGACAGTGCCGCCGCGACCCGCCGCAAGGTCTTCGTGACCGTCGTTCGTTGGAGGAGCATCCGGAGTCCCTTGCTTTCGTGCGATCCGCCGCAGCCCTGACGTGGAGCAGATGAACCGTAACACGTCGATGTTAGGTTAGGCTAACCTTACTTTCAGCTCTTCTTGAGGTTCGCCCTCACCAGCAGGTAGACGAGGAAGGGGCCGCCGATCGCGGCGGTGACCACGCCGACCGGGAGGGCGAACGGCAGCGCCGTACGCGCCACCAGGTCCGCGCCGATCAGCAGCAGCGCGCCCACCAGACCGGAGGCCACCAGCGGCGGCGTCGGGTGCCGCGTCAGACGCATCGCCACCTGCGGCGCCACCAGCGCGACGAAGGGGACCGGGCCCGCCGCGCCCACCGCCACCCCGGCCAGCAGCACCGCGCACAGCAGCAGAACCGCCCGTACCATCGAGTGCCGGACGCCCAGGCCCGTCGCGACCTCGTCACCGAAGTGCAGCGGCCTGAGGTGGAACGCGACGCACGACACGACGGCGATGAGGGCGAGCGCGCACCACAGCGCCACCCGGACCTCGCCCCACGACCGGTCGTCCAGCGAGCCGACCAGCCACGCCTGCGCCCTGGCCACGTCCCGGAGGTCGGCCGTGGCCAGCAGCCAGATCGTGATCGCCTGCGTGACGGCGCTCACCGAGATGCCGATGAGGATGAGCCGCAGGCCGTTGATCCCGCGCCGCCAGGCCAGGAAGTACACCAGCAGGCCGGTGCCGAGACCGCCCGCGAGCGCCGCCGCGGACAGGCCCACGGAGTCGGCGATCGCCGCGGCGGCCCCGCCCGACACCGTCACCAGGAACACCGCGACCGCGCTCGCGCCCCCGGTGATCCCCAGGAGGTCCGGGCTGGCCAGCGGGTTGCGTGCGATGGACTGCGTGAGCGCCCCCGACACCCCCAGCGCGACGCCCACGACGAGCCCGGCCAGGGCACGCGGCAGGCGCAGATCCATGATCACGAATTCGTCGACCCGCTCGCCCCGGCCGAGCAGCGTGGCGATCACCCGGGGCAGCCCGATGGGGAAGTCCCCGACGGCGATGGACCGGCAGAACACCAGAAAGGCCGCCGCCGCCAGCAGCAGCGTGACGAACACCATCCAGGGCCGCCACACGAACGACGCCCGGCCGATCCGGACGCCCGGCGTCACCGTACGCCGCACCGCCTGCTCGTTCATATCGTTCTGAACTTTCCGCGCCACACCAGCGCCGCGAAGAACGGCGCACCGGCGAGAGCGACGACGACACCCGCCTGCAACTCGCCCGGCCGGATCACCACGCGCCCCACGATGTCGCAGACCAGCAGGACGACGGCGCCGAGCAGGCCCGCGCATGGCACCAGCCAGCGATAGTCCGGCCCGGTGAGGTACCGGGCCACGTGAGCCACCATCAGCCCGAGGAACGCGATGGGTCCGCACGCCGCCGTCGTCGCGCCCGCCAGCAGGGTGATGGCGACGACGCCGACGACTCGGCTCCGCGCGACGTTCACCCCCAGCCCTCTGGCCACGTCGTCACCCAGGTTGAGCAGGTTCATGGCGGGCAGCGTGGTCGACGCCAGCGCCAGCCCCGCCGCGACGAACGCGGTCACCGGCCAGATGACGTCGAATCCGGCCCCGGCCACGGAGCCCGCGTTCCAGAAGCGCAGCGCGTTCAGCGACGCCTGGTCCGACAGCGAGACCGCCGTGGTCATCGCCGTCAGGAACACCGCGACCCCCTGCCCGGCCAGCGCGAGCGTCAACGGGTCGCCCGCTCCCCTGCCGATGCTGGCCAGCCCGAACACGACGACGCCGGCGGCCGCCGCCCCCAGGAAGGCGAACCAGACGTACTGGAACGGGTTGGACAGCCCGAACAGCAGGATCACCGACACCACGGCGAACGACGCGCCGGAGTTCACCCCCAGCAGTCCCGTGTCGGCGATCGGGTTGCGCGTGTATCCCTGGATCAACGCCCCGCCGACCCCCAGGGCGAGGCCCGCCACGATCGCGAGCACGGTCCTGGGCACCCGTACGGTCCACACGATGAGCGCGATCTCGGTGAGCCGCTGGTCGGAGCCCGGCGACGCGAACAACCCGTGCCACACCTCGGGGAGGCTCAACGCGCGTGCGCCGACGGCCAGCGACACCACTCCCGCGACCAGGAGCACCGCCGCGAGCGTGCCCAAACCCGCGACCCTCCGCCGGTGGGTACGCGTGGCCTCGGGCGCGGGCCGTCTCTCCACGGTCGTAGTCGTACTCATCGACGTGCGTCGTTCCTCTGATCCACCGGGGGCATGCGGCCAGGGGGACATCTCGATCTTCAACTTAGGTAAGTCTATCCTTAGTCGGTGGTTGACGGTAGGGACGGAGGAGGACCGCGTGGACGACGCCTTCGCCAGGTTCGGGTTCCCCGGCGAACCCGGGACGGACGAGTTCTGGGCGGCGGTGACGGCCGCGGCGCGAGCACCCGCCTCGGTACCCTCCCGCGACGGCTGGACGACCCTGTTCCTGTGGCGCGGCTCCCCGGCGAGCGTCGGGTTCGAGAGCTGGTCCGAGCCGGTCCCCCTGCGCCGATGGGGCGACACGGACTGCTGGTACGCCGAGGTGGCCATGCCCGCGCGGCTGCGGGTGACGTACCAGTTCCGCACGGACGACGCCGCGTACGCCGACCCGTTCAACCCGGTCGGCGCCGGTGCCGACCGGTCCGTCGCCGCGACCCCGGACGCTCCCGCCCAGCCGCACTGGCCCGCCGTCGGCCCCGACGCCGTCCTGCCCCTGCCCGCCGCCCGCCTGCGCTGGGCCGGCGGGCGGCTCGGCGGGCGGCGCACCGTTCGCGTCCACCCGGTGGGCGGCGGCGGGCCGATGGTCCTGCTGCTCGACGGAGACGACTGGCTGTACCTGCACCCGGCCATGACCGCGTTCGACTCGGCCGTCGCCCATGGCGAGATGCCCCCGGTCACGCTCGTCTTCCTGCCCGCCAGGGACAGAGCCGCCGAGTTCGGGTGCGAGCCGAAGCTCTGGGAGGCGATCCGGGACGAGCTGCTACCGCTGGTCGCCGCGAGCGGCGTACCCGCCGGTCGGGGACCGTTGGTGGTCGCCGGGCAGAGCCTCGGCGGGCTGAGCGCGATGTACGCGGCACTGGAGTTCCCCGATCTGGTGTCCGGCCTCGCCTGCCAGTCGGCGTCGTTCTGGTGGACACCCGACGCCGCACACCTGTCCGACCCCATGGGCGGCCCGATCGGCGGCGCCATCGCCGCCCGCCTGCGGGAGCGCCCCGACCTGTCCGGGCTGCGGGTCGCGTTCGACGTGGGAGAGCACGAGACCTCGATGCTGCCGCACTGCGAACTGGTCGAGACCCTGACAGAACAGGCCGGTGCGACCGTACGCGTTTCGCGGTCGGCCTCGGCCCACGATCGAGCGGGCTGGCGCCACGCCCTGGTCAGAGACGTCGCCTGGGCACTCGCCCGCGCCGAGGGGTGACGGCCGGTCCGGCCGCCGGTCGTGCCGATCGGCCGCCACCCTGCGTCCGCGCCGCACGATGGTCAGCGCGAGAGCGCGTAGGCGCCGCCCACCCGTACGGCCACCGCGTCGGCGATCTCTCCGGCCCGCACGGCGGTGTTGGACAGCAGCGTCGAGGTCAGACCATGGGTGTGCTCGGTGGCCCCCTGCACGTAGATGCCGCAGCGCACCTGCGCGGACGTGGCGATCCGGTAGTCGCGCTCGATGCGCAGCGCGCCGGAGGGCAGCCGCTCGCAGTGCTCGCCGGTCGCGCCCAGCAGCGTCAGCGGGTCGCCCGGCCGGTAGCCGGTGGCGTAGACCAGCGCGTCGGCGTCCAGGACGGTCCGCTCTCCGCTCGGCAGGAACTCGACGGTGGCGCGCACGCCGTCGGCGCCCTTGGCGACCTCGACGACCCTGGACGCGTTGAGTATGCGCAGCCGCTGCTCACCCCGCACCGTCTCCTGGTAGTGCCTGCGGTACAGCTCGTCGATGAGGTCGAGGTCGACCACCGAGTAGTTGGTGGAGGCGTGGTAGGCGAGCAGGCTCTCCTTGACCGGCTCCGGCGCGCCGAAGTAGTGGTCGACCGCGACGGAGTCGAAGATGCGGTTGGCGAACGAGCTGTCGTCGGCGGGGGTGTATCCGTACTTGGAGAACACCGCGCACACCTCGGCGCCCGGGAACCGGCCGTGCAGGTGGTCGGTCACCTCGGCGGCGCTCTGGCCGGCGCCGACCACCACGAACCGGCGGGGGTTCGTGACCGAGGGAAGCCGGTCGAGAAACTCCTCGCTGTGCCAGACCCGCTCGTCGCCGACCGTCCCGTCGGGCAGCACCGGGACCAGGCCGACGGCGATGACCAGGTTGCGGGTACGCCGGGTGCTCAGCTCCCCCTCGCCCCCGCGCACCACCACGTCGAGGCACTCCACCGCGCCGTCCACGGTGACGGGGGTGACCGCGACGACCTCGGAGCCGTACTCGACCTGGTCGGCGAAGGGCGCCGCGGCCCACTCCAGGTAGTCGTGGAACTCCAGGCGCGACGGGAACATCGTCTTGTGGTTGATGAAGTCCAGCATCCGGCCGCGCGCCTTGAGGTAGGACAGGAAGCTGAACTCGCTGGTGGGGGTGCGCATGGTGACCAGGTCCTTGAGGAAGGAGACCTGCATCGTGGTGCCTTCGAGGAGCATGCCGCGGTGCCATCCGAACGTGGGCTGCTTCTCCAGGAACACCGCGTCTACGCGCTCGCCGGTACGCGCCTGACGCTCGCGCAGCGCGATGGCCAGGGCGAGGTTGGAGGGTCCGAAACCGATGCCGACGAGGTCGTGGACGGGCTGCTCGGCAGTGGGCATGGAGGGCCTTTCGAGAGAGCGGTCCGTGGTCGCGAACCATGGGTGGAATCAGCACCTGACTTAGGTTAGGCTCGCCTAATTAGGCGAGCCTAACCTCTATTCCACTCACCTCACAAGGAGAGCGCTGATGCGGGTCGTGATGTTCGGCTACCAGACCTGGGGGCACCGCACCCTCCGGGCCCTCCTGGACTCCGGGCACGACGTGGCGCTGGCGGTCACCCACCCTCAGAGCGACCACGCGTACGAGAAGATCTGGAGCGACTCGGTGGCCGAACTGGCCGGGGCCCACGGCGTCCCGGTCCTGCTGCGCAACCGTCCCGACGACGAACTGCTGCTCACCCTCAAGGAAGTCGGGCCTGACCTCATCGTCGCCAACAACTGGCGCACCTGGATACCGCCGGAGATCCTCACCCTGCCCGGGCACGGCGTCCTCAACGTGCACGACTCGCTGCTCCCGGCCTACGCCGGGTTCTCGCCGCTCATCTGGGCGCTCATCAACGGCGAGAAGGAGGTCGGCGTCACCGCCCACATGATGAACGCCGAACTGGACGCCGGGGACATCGTGGTGCAGCGCGCCGTCCCGGTCGGCCCCGGCGACACCGCCACCGACCTGTTCCACCGCACCGTCGACCTCATCGCCCCCATCGTCGCCGAGGCCCTCGACCTCATCGCCTCCGGCCGTACCGACTGGACGCCCCAGGACCGCTCCAAGGCCAGCTTCTTCCACAAACGCTCGATCGAGGACGGCAACATCGACTGGACCTGGCCCGCCGAGGACATCGAACGGCTGGTACGCGCTCAGTCAGACCCCTACCCCAACGCCTTCACCTACTACAAGGGCGAGCGCCTCCGCATCCTGAAGTCCTCGACCTCCAAGGGCGTCTACGGCGGCACCCCGGGCCGGGTGTTCATCCGCGAGGGCGACGGCATCGTCATCGTGGCCGGCGCCGAGGCCCGCCGCGGCCGCAGCCACGGCCTGGTGATCGAACGGGTCCGCACTCAGGACGGCGCCGACCTGCGGGCCGACGAGGTGTTCACCGCCATGGGCGGCTACCTGTCCCGCCACCCGTGAGGCGCCCCCACAGTGACACGACGGCGATGGAGACGGACAGCAGCACGGCGCTTCCCACGATGTCGAGCACGTAGTGGTTCCCCGTGACGAGCACGACTGCCGCCATGCCCAGCGGAAAGATCCACGACAGCCACGCCGATCGCGGATGGGAGGCCCGCAGCGCGCACCACACCGCGTACGCGCACCACAACGACCACCCCACGTGCATGCTCGGCATCGCCGAATACACGTTCTGGCCGCTCTCGACCGCTCGTGAGGCAGGGCCGCCCAGGAGGTCGTGCTCGGCGATGACGTCGACGACGCCCGGCAGGGCGAACCGCGGCGGCGACATGGGCAGCGCCCAGAAGACGGGCAGCACGAGGACGGCCATCACGACGAGGGTCCTGCGCACGTTGACGTAGACCTCGGCATGCCGGACGAACACCCACACCAGCACACCGGCGATCGCGAGGTAGTACAGGCGGTAGTAGTACACCGCCGGCTGGATGAGGGCCGGATGCTCGGTCAGCCACTGGTTCGCCCGCAGCGCGATGTCCAGGTGGAGGGCCCGTTCGATGGACTGCAGGGTCAGCGCGTTGGCGGTGGCGGTGGCGGCGTCCTTCCCCGCGGCGGCGTGGAGCCGGGAGAAGAGCAGGATCACGAGGAGCAGCCCGGCCACTTCGACGAGCGGGGCGGGACGCCGCCCGCCCATGCTCCCCGCACGTACGGCTGAGCGGGCGAGCGCCACCAGGCGCGATAATCGGCCGGAAACCACCTCACGCGGGTTCACCCGGGCCACACTAACGCGTCCAGCCCGTTCTTCGACCTGCCAGGCGAAACAGGTTTCCGCACACGATGAGGTGATTTCAGAGAATTAATTCAGACGACCGCGATGTCTTGGACCTTTCGGAAAAGGCCAGGGACGTCTTGGCGACGGGCGGACATCCGGGCGACAGCAGCAGGACAGGCGTTCCTCATAAAATTCTCACCGGATACGGGCGGTTTCCAGATTCTGGGAGGCAATGCCAACATGCGTAAGCGCACTCGCGTCGCTGTCGTCACCATCGCGTCCGGACTGGCGCTCGGGCCGCTGTGCGCCCCGGCGAACGCCGAGCCCTCGCCGGGCTCCCCCGGGCTCGGCGACCCCATCTACAAAGGGGCGGGCAACGGCGGGTACGACGTCGAACACTACGGCATCCGGCTGACCTACCAGCCGGGCACCGACGAACTGTCGGGGCACACCACCATCCGCGCGACCGCGACCCAGGACCTTTCCCAGTTCAACCTGGATTTCGCGTTGAAGGTGACCTCGGTGCGGGTGGGCGACGCTCCTGCCGCGTTCCGCGTCGACCCGGCCGACAAGACCGAGCTGGTCGTCACACCGAGCCTGCCGGTGCGGAAGGACCGGCCGTTCGAGGTCGTCGTGGCGTATGCCGACGTCCCTTCGCAGGTGCAGGTGGACGGTGTCCAGGTCTGGCATCGCACCGCGACGGGCGGCCTGTCGGTCGGTCAGCCACGTAGCGCCGAAACCTGGTACCCCTCCAACGACCACCCCTCCGACAAGGCGACCTACGACGTGTCGGTGGCCGTCCCCGACGGCACCACGGCACTGTCCAACGGGATCCTGTCCAGCCGGGCTCCCGAGCGACCCGGGTGGACCCGATGGAGCTGGCGGGCCGGGCAGCCGATGACCAGTTACCTGGCGTTCATCGCGCTCGGCCGGTTCGAGTACCACGAGGGCGCCGGCCCGCGCGGGCTGCCGTACTACACCGCCTACGACGAGTCGCTCGGAGAGCGGCTGCCGATCGCCAAGCAGGCGATCGAACGCACCCCCGAGGTCACCGACTTCCTGGCCACCAAGTTCGGCGCCTATCCCTTCGACTCCATCGGCGGGGTCGCCACCAGCGGCTTCGGCTTCGCCATCGAGAACCAGACCAGATCGGTCTACGGCACCTCCTTCTGGGACCGGCCGAACCCCGACTGGGTGGTGGCGCACGAGCAGGCGCACCAGTGGTTCGGCGATTCCGTGTCGCTGGCGAACTGGTCGGAGATGTGGCTGAACGAAGGCTTCGCCACGTACGCGGAGTGGCTGTGGTCCGAGCACAACGGCCGCGGCACCGCCGCGGAACTGGCCGACGCCTTCTACGCCCGCTACCCGGCCGACGACCCCTTCTGGCAGCTCGTTCTCTCCCCCGGCACGAAACTGTTCGCCGCCGCGGTGTACGAGCGGGGCGCGATGACGCTGCACGCCCTGCGCACGGAGGTCGGCGACGACGCCTTCTTCCGCATCCTGCGGACGTGGCACCTGAGCAAGCGCGGCGCGAACGCCACGACGGCCGAGTTCGTCACGCACGCCGAGCGGGTGTCGAGGAGGCCGCTCGACGCTCTCTTCAAGCAGTGGCTGTCCACCCCGGCCAAGCCCTCGGTCGGACCCAACGGCGGGACGGTCACCTCGGTCGCCGCACCGGCCGTGGTCGCCGACCTGGCCAGGCTCCACCAGCACCTCGCCACCCACCGGCACTGACCCTCGATCGTCGTACGCGGCCGCGCTTCGCGGCGCCGCGACGAAAGCGTTGGGACAGGGGGACGACACGGTGCATGAGTATCGTCGGCTCAGGAAAAGGACCGTCGGCAATGCGCCCGCCCCGGGCCTCGCCACCATTCCGGCCAGAAAGCGGTAAGGAAGAACGTGAAATCCGCGGACATCGCACATGAAAGCCCGCTGTCCTTTCCACAGGAATTGGCGGCGCAATTCACGCGTTGGTCGGCGTTGACCGGAATCGCCGTCGAGGTGTGGGCCCTGCCGGAAGAAGAGCTGCCCGGCGATGTCACGACACTCATCCAGGACACGATTCGCGGCATCTTCTCGGCGATCGAACAGCACGCGCGGGCGCGTACGGTGTCCGTCGCCCTCACCCTCGCCGCCGGCGGCCTCCGCTTGACGGTCAGCGACGACGGGGGTGACATGCCGGTGGACCTGCTGGAGAGCCTGCTGACCGCCGAACGCGCCAAGTTCGCCGCCTTGGGTGGCGGCCTGACCATCAACGTCGTGAAGCCGGAAGGCACGACGGTGAGCGCCGCCATTCCCCGTTCCGCCTTTCGCGCCGAATGACAGACGCACGCTCGGCCCTCTCGCCGCAGCACCAGCGGCGGCCAGGCCCGTGGCGTCGCGGGCCTGAGCGCGATCGGCGACAGTTGATCAACCTCGCCTACCGGCTGCTCGGCTCTCTGGCCGAGGCCGAGGATGTCGTCCAGGAGACCTACGCCCGCTGGTACGCCATGACCCGGCGGCAGCCGCCATCGCCGACTCCTGGCGCGGCCCGGTCGTCAGGCCGACGTCATGGCGCCGGTGATCGCGGCATGGACCAAGGCTTTCTCGTCGCTGGTCAGGTCCATGGGGCGATGGGTGAAGGTGTTGTCCGTGCGGACGTGGACCTCCAGCCCCGACGACTTGGCAGCGGCGCTCAGGAGGCCGGTGACGCCGAGCAGGAGGGAGGCCGACCTGGTGGCGGAGTCGACGTCCTGATGCTGATCGAACTCCGCCGCGAGAGCGCGCAGACCTCCCGCGAGGTCCGGCTCCGGCACGGTGAGGGCTCCGGCAACCCGGCGTGCCTGCTCGGCGGACCTGTCCTCCCAGTCCGACCAGCGCCAGCCGGGCCACCGCTCCCCGACGTCCAGCAGGGCGCCGCGCAACGTCCGAGAGGTCCAGATGCCGGCGGTCCGGTCATCGAGGTCGAGGTGGACGCCGGCCGCGACCTTCTCGGGGCAGGAAGTGATCGTCGGCCAGGCAGAGCGGTCTTCGTCCAGGAACCTCGGCCCAGCGCCAATGACCCCTCGGGCCGATTCGACGAGGTGGGCCCAGGTCCGGCCCTGGTGAGTCATGGTGAGCAATTCGTCGCACCATTCTTCGCCGACCTCCAGAGCCGGCCGAGACCGTGCGGCGGCCTCGGGGGCGTGGCCGGCTGCCATCCGGATCTGCTGAAGGCCGTCATACGCCCATTCCACCCGCCAGCCGGGCCAGGTCCGGGCGAGCGTGGTCAGGGCCGCGAGCCGGTAGCTCTGATCGCCGTCGCCGGGGCAGAAGAACAGCAGCCGCCGTTCGTCATGGTCGATCAGGCATGCGCCGTCGCATTCGATCTCCCACATCCATGAGTTCTCCTCGCGCTGGCGGCGGGCGAACCGGGTGGCCGGTTCCGGGCCGGGGAGGAGGTCGAGTTCGAGGGGGTAGGCGCCCCACTGCGAGTAGAAGATCCTGAGAGCGCCGTCCTGCAGAGTGGCATAGTTTGCGCGACTTCCCATGGCCATACCGTATCCGAGGCATCACTTACGGTGATGACCGTTCTGGAAATCTCGTGCCGGGGTATCCCGGTGGGCCCGGGTCTGCCGATGACGCGGATCAGGGGTGTGCCCGCCCTTCGCCAGGGGGCGGTGGGCCCACGGTCGTGCCCGGCGCGAGCGGGCATTCGACGCTCTGCCGGCGGCCCGCCTCCTCGGGCCGCTCCAGCAGCCGGGCCAGCAGGTGGGCGGCCTGCCTGCCCATCTGCTCCCGTGGCACGACCAGGCCGGTCCAGTCCGTGCCGGACCCGCGTGCGCCGACGGAGTCGCCCAGCACGACGAGGCTGAGGTCGCCGGGGATCGACAGCCCCCGTCGCCGGGCGCAGGTCAGGATCTCCTCGGCGAGGATCTCCTGCTCCGCGACCACCCCGGTGACGCCGGCGTGCCGCATCTCGCCGAGCAGGCCGTCCACGTCCTCGGTGGACTCGACCGTCCACACAGGACCCGCGAGGCGTCGGGCCCCGCCGGACGGCACCGCCCGGCGGAAGCCCTTCTCCCGGTCGCGGCTGGGCTGCGCGTCGCCGTCGCCGACGCGGGCGTACGCCACCCGTTCGTGCCCCAGCGCGAACAGCCGCTCGGTGAGCTGCCGGGTCGCCCCCGCGTAGTCGGCGGCGACGTAGGACACGGGCTCGCCGGACACCTCCCGGTGCCCCACGTAGACGAACGGGTAGCCGTGGTCGCGGAGGCGTTCGATCTCCTCGACGTTCGGATCGCGGCCGAGCAGCAGGGCGCCGTCGGTGATCGACAGCCGGGTCGACCCGTCGCGGAAGATCTGGCGCTCGCCGCCGGCGCTGGTGAACAGCAACAGGTCGTACTCGAGTTCGGCGGCCGCCTGCTCCATGCCGAGCAGGAACGGGAAGTAGAAGTCGACGCTGGTCGTGGGAAAGACGGGTTCGAACGTGTGCACGCCGATGATCTTGTTGCGTCCGCCGGCGAGGGAGCGGGCCGAGGCGTTGGCGACATACCCCCACTCGCGGATGGCGGCCAGCACCCGGTCCCGGGTCGCCGAGCTGATCCGTACCTCGGACTCGCGCTCGTTGAGCACCAGGGAGACGGTGGCCTGACTGACCCCGGCGAGGCGCGCGATGTCGGCCTGGGTAGGTCGTTTCACCGGTCCACGGGTCATCGCCGCCTCCTGCTCATGCGCACAACCCGATGAACGCCGAGTCTGGGCTCGGGAAACGGTGATGTCAATGGGGCCGGGGCAAGCAGGCCGCCGGTAATCCGGTCGAAATGCTAATGCCCATTAGCATCTGGCGCCCGGGAATGATCTCGACTAGCGTCCGGGGCACTCGCCCCAGGACACGACCTCCTCGTACGTCTGCCGAAACTCGCCCTGTACTGAAGGAGAGCCCGCGTGAGCACCCCCATCAGCCGTCGCGCCTTCGCCACGACGCTCGGCGTCGCCGCCGCCGCGATCGCCCTGCCGCCCCCTGCCCAGGCCGGGACCACCCGGCTCGCCGAGCCGTTCTTCGCGGAGACCACCCTGTGGGACTCCGACGTCGATCCGCTCGCCAGCTACCACGTCCACGCGCTGGCCGGCCCGCACGACGACACGATCCTCGCCTGCACCGAGGGCCGCCACGAGGTCTGCGACGCCGGCCCGCACGACCTGCTGGTACGCCGGAGCACCGACCGCGGCGCCACCTGGAGCCCGACCCAGACGGTGGCCCAGGCGGTCAACGGCGAGACGTGGTCCAACCCCACCTTCGTCGTCGACCACACGACCGGCGAGGTGTTCCTGTTCCACAACCTGTGCGAGAAGCTGCCCGGCAACACCACGTGCTCGTCCGATTCCGGCACGGTCCACGTCATCTCCAGCACCGACGGCGGCGCAACCTGGAGCGAACGGCGCAGCCTGGCCGGGCACTTCGACCACTTCCCCTACGACTGGGCGATGCACGGCCCGGGGCCGGGGCACGGCATCCAGCTCGACTCGGGCAGGCTGCTGCTGACCGTCGCCCACCGGACCGTCATCACCGGGGTGCCGGCCGCCGAGCGCAACTACGGCGCGTCGAGCCTCTACAGCGACGACCACGGCCGCACCTGGCGCGCCGGCGGCGAAATACCGCTGGGCGACGGCCTGCCGGCGGTGGGCGAGGCGCGACTGGTGCAGCGCGCGGACGGCGCCATCGTCGTCAGCAGCCGGCCGGGGTCGGGCAACGACTGGCCCAGGGACATCGCGGTCAGCACCGACGGCGGCCTCACCTGGTCGCAGCCCAGGATGGACTTCAGCCCCGGCCTGTTCAACGGAGTCGACACCGGCCTGGCCAGGTACACCGGCGGGCCGGGCGGCAACGGGCCCGGCCGCGTGCTGTTCAGTTGGCCGGACGCGCCGATGCGGTGGAACATGACCGTCGCGGTCAGCTACGACGAGGGCCACTCGTTCCGCTACAGCAGGTCGATCAGCCCGATCCGGGGCTACTACTCGGACCTCGGGCGGCTCTCCGACGGCACCATCGTGCTTCTCTACGGCTGTGACGGCGACCTCGACGGCTCCCCGCGACGGGTGGCGGTGGCGCGGTTCAACCTGGAATGGCTCACCCAGGGCCGCGACAGCCTGGCCACCGGCCCCGGGCTCACCGAGTGCACGCACGACCTCGGACGCACCGCGCGACACGCCACCGTCTCCGGCGGCACCGTGGCCGTGGTCGAGGAGGCCACCGCGAGTGGCGGCGCCCGTGCCGCGTTCGCCCCCGGCGCGGCCGGCGCCTTCATCGAGTACCCGTTCACCGTCGCCCGGAGCGGCACGCACGAGTTATGGCTGCGCTACTACCGTTCCGGCGACGGCGGCCTGGTGACGGTGACCGTGGACGGGCAGACCCCACGAACCTCGGCCCTCGACCTGACCGCGTTCCGCGGCGACGGTTACGACGTCGTGCTGCTGGACACCAGGTCGTTGCAGCCGGGCCAGCACAAGATCCGCTTCACCCTGGCCGGCCCCGGCCGCGGCGGCGGCGCGGCCGTCTCACTCGACCAGCTCAGCCTGGTCCAGGCGCCGTTCCCGGCGGACGTGCGCGAAGAGGTCACCGTCGACAACGGCGGCCTCGGCTTCCAGACCACCGGCGCGTGGCCCAGCAGCCGGGGCATCCCCGGCTACTACGGGTTCAACTACCTGCCCCACGCCCGCGGCGACGGCACCAGCGTGGCGCGGTGGCGGCCGGCCCTGCCCGGCGAGGACCGCTACGAGGTCCTGGTCTCCTACGCGGCCGACCCCAACCGGGCCACCAACGCCACGTACGTCGTCCATCACGCCGACGGCACCACCTCGGTCGCGGTCAACCAGCGGCAACGCGGCGTGCCCGACGCGCGAACCGGCGAGTGGCGGTCGATCGGCACCTTCCGGTTCCGCGCCGGCCTCGACGGATACGTCGAACTCGGCGACGGTGCCAACGGCGTGGTCATCGCCGACGCGGTCAGGTTCCGGCGGGCGCCACGGCCATGACGTCCGAGACCTCCGGCACCGGGCACTTCGCGGACGGCCGGCGGCACGGACGCGCCACGAAACCCAGAGCGCGATGCGAGAGGCCGAGCGAGCGCTCACCCGGAGGGCCTTCGAGACATACGTGTCGAGCGCCGACCGGTACAACGTCGCGGCCAGAACCTCGGGGCGATGTCGCGCGACCTCCTCGACACCGAAGACGAGATCATCGCGCATTACGGCGCGATCGGCGAGCCGAGCTGGATGGCCAGGTCGAGCGGATCGGTCGGCTCCGGGTAGCCCATCGCTTCGGGAGACGGCCGGTAGCCGGGATTGCGGCGGAACTCCCCGGTGATCTCCCCTCTTTCGTCCGCGTGCCAGGCGCCGACGACGCCGTAGGGCGGCACGTGGCCGTCCGCGCCTGTGCCCGGCCGACCGCCGCCGAAATGCGCTGCTGTAACTCCTGCGCCTGGACGAAGTGCTGCTGCGCCTCGCGGTGCGGCGGGGGCCGGTCAAGGGCCGGTCAGCAGCAGCCGGCCCGCGCCCCGGAGGCGGAGACGTCCTGGCCGCCCGGCTGCTCCACGGGCCCGCCGCACACGCACGCCCCGGTCGTCGCCTCGTGGTCCGTGGCCGGTTCGCCGACCGACTTGCCCAGCGTGTCGGCGTCGGCCTTGACCACATAGACCTCCCAGGGCTCGTTGCCGGGGCCGTGCACCCACACCTTGTCCTGCAGGGCATAGCAGCAGGAGGTGTCGTTCTCGGTGAAGGTGGCCAGCCCGGCGTCCTTGAGCCGCTGGGTGGCGGCGTTGACCTGGGCGGTGTCGGTGACCTCGACGCCGAGGTGGTCCATGCGGGTGTCCTGGCCCTCCTCGCCCTCGATGAGCACCAGCTTGAGCGGCGGCTCGGCGATGGCGAAGTTGGCATAGCCGGGCCGCAGCTTGGTCGGCTCGGCGCCGAACAGCTTGGAGTAGAAGGCGATCGAACTCTCCAGATCAGCGACGCGCAGGGCGAGCTGGACGCGTGACATGACGATCTCCCATCACGTTGTTTCGATGAATGTCTAAGCAGTCCCGAGTTTGCGCTCCTGCTTAGGAATCTGTCAAATTAGAGGCATGTCGAAGCAGGAGTTGCCGGTGCTCGCCACCGAATGCTGCGCGCCGCTGGTCGCCGAGCCGGTCGACCAGGACGAGGCGGCCGAGCTGGCGCGGGTGTTCAAGGCGCTGGGCGACCCGATCCGGTTGCGGCTGCTGTCGCTCATCGGCGCGCACGAGGGCGGCCGCGTCGCCGGCGACGGGGTCTGCGTGTGTGAGCTGACCGGGGCGTTCGCGGTGACCGCGCCTACCATCTCACACCACCTCAAAGTGCTGCGCGAGGCCGGGCTGATCGACAGCCAGCGGCGCGGCACCTGGGTCTACTACTGGATCGTCCCTGCCACGCTCAAGCGGCTGACCAGCGTGCTCGCCCTGCCGGAGACGCCGCCGGAGACGCTGCCCGAGGCGCTCAGAGCGGACGCCCGGTGAGCTTGGCCGGGGTGAACCTGGCACGCCGGGCGCTGGCCGAGTTCGTCGGCACCGCCGCCCTGGTGGCCGTGGTGGTCGGCTCCGGCGTCATGGCGACCGGGCTGTCGCGCGACGTCGGGGTGCAACTGCTGGCCAACAGCCTGGCCACCGCGGCGGGCCTGGCCGTGCTCATCGTGGTCCTCGCGCCCGTGTCCGGCGCGCACTTCAACCCGGTCGTCACCTTGGCGGCCTGGTTCCTGGCCCGCCGACAGACCGACCCTGCGGCGCGCGGCCGGGAACCGGCCACCCGCCGGGAGGCCGACCCTGCGGCGCGTGGCCGGGAGCTGGTCTCCCGCCGGGAGGCCGACCCTGCGGCGCGCGGCCGGGAGCTGGTCTCCCGCCGGAAGGCCGACCCGGCGGTACGCGGCCGGGAGCTGGCCGCGTACCTGCCCGCTCAGGCGGCCGGGGCCCTGGCCGGAGCGGTGCTGGCGAACGCGATGTTCGGCCTGCCGGCCGTCCAGCTCTCGACCCGGGACCGCTCGGCGCCGCACCTGCTGCTCGGCGAGGTGGTGGCCACCGCCGGGCTCATCGTGGTCGTCTTCGCCCTGGCCCGGCAGGGCCGCCCGGCACTGGCACCGGCCGCGGTCGGCGGCTACATCGGCGCCGCCTACTGGTTCACCTCGTCGACGTCCTTCGCCAACCCCGCCGTCACGCTCGGCCGGGCCGTCACCGACACCTTCGCCGGGATCGCGCCCGCCTCGGTGCCCGGCTTCGTCGCCGCCCAACTGGCCGGGGCCGTGCTCGGCGGCCTGCTGCTGGCCGCCCTGTTCCCGAACGCCGCACAGCCCGGCACGGCGCCCGCCCCTGACGCCGACCGCGAGCCCGCCGCCGCCGACCTGCCCCGATAGGAGAACCATGGCCGACCAGCAGGACCACCCCGAACAGCCGCAGGTGTTGTTCGTCTGCGTGCACAACGCCGGCCGCTCGCAGATGGCCGCCGCCTTCCTCACCCATCTGGCAGGCGATCGCGTCCTGGTCCGCTCGGCCGGATCGGCACCCGCCGACCAGGTGAACCCGGCCGTGGTGAAGGCGATGGCCGAGGCCGGCATCGACATCTCCGCCGAGATCCCCAAGGTGCTCACCGTCGACGCCGTTCAGGCCAGCGACGTGGTCATCACCATGGGTTGCGGCGATGCCTGCCCGGTCTTCCCCGGCAAGCGCTACGAGGACTGGCAGCTCGACGACCCCGCGGGCCAGGGCGTCGACGCCGTACGTCCCATCCGCGACCAGATCGAGGCCCGCGTCCGCGCGCTCATCGACGACCTCCTGCCCGGCGGACGGGGACCAGCGGCACGACCGTGAAGGCCACCGCCATCACGGTCGTGCACGTGGAGCGCCCCCCGCGGCCGACGGCGGCTCGCCGGAGTTCTTGATGAGCCCGCGCACCTCGCCGCCGCCGGTGCGCGGGTCGACCTGGCCGCGGCGATGAGCGACTGGGTGAGAGATCGGTAGTTCCAACAGCGGGCACAGCCTCGGGAGGGTGTTTCAGCCCTCTCTCGGGGTCCGTCCAACGGACGGGCGCCTACTCGCAGAAGATGCGCACCTGGCCGGCGGGGCCGTCGACCTCCACGGTCAACTCGTCGAGGTGTTCCACGAGCTGTTCGCGGCGCGGCCGCTCGACGACGAACGGCCGCCGCCGGGGACGGCGGGGCTCTTGATCAAATCAACCCTAATTACCCCTATGAAAAGTAGGTTTTATCGGGATATATTGCAGGGGCCTGCTCAGGGCGCGGTGCCATCCCCGGATCAGCCAGGAGGCTGAAGGCCGACACCCGGCATTCACCTCCTTTCGACGACGAACCATCCAGGAGGCAGCACATGGCCAAGCAATTCGCCGGCGGTCACGCCCGGCCACCCGCTTCGACCAGCGGCGATCGCATTCCCGCAGCCATTTACTGACGCCGTTCGCACGGCTCGACGAGCACTTTTCGCCGGCCGTCACGGCGTAAAACCCCATCGCATCTCCCGGTCCTGAACGACCTCGCCGTTCCGGACAGGTTCGCCATGCTCGCATGAGTAAGGAATGACATGACTGACAACCACGTGCGGCAAAAAGCGCGCGACCATCTCTGGCTGCACTTCACCAACCACGCGGCGCTCCACGCGGGCGGCGAGGTACCGGTCGTGACCCGCGCCGAGGGCGCCTACTTCTGGGACGACCGGGGGCGCAGGTATCTCGACGGCCTGTCGGGGCTCTTCGCGGTCAACGCCGGTCACGGGCGGCCCGAACTCGCCGAGGCGGCCGCGCGGCAGATCCGCGAACTCGACTACTTCCCGATCTGGAACTCCGTCCACCCTCGCGCGGCGGAGCTGGCCGAGGCGCTGGCCGAGCGGGCGCCCGGCGACCTGAACCGCGTCTTCTTCACCAACAGCGGCAGCGAGAGCGTCGAGACCGCGTGGAAGCTGGTCAAGCAGTACTTCAAGGCGATCGGGCAACCCGGACGGCACAAGGTGGTCAGCCGCGCGCTGGCCTACCACGGGACGACTCACGGCGCGTTGTCGATCACCTCGCTGCCGCCGGTACGCACGCCGTTCGAGCCGCTGGTCCCCGGCGCGCACAAGGTCCCCGCCACCGACATCTACCGGGGACCCGAGCACCTGCGCGACGACGAGGAAGCCTACGGCCGGTGGGCCGCCGACCGGATCGCGGAGGCCATCGAGTTCGAAGGCCCGGAGACGGTCGCCGCGATCTTCCTCGAGCCCGTGCAGAACTCCGGAGGCGCGATCCCGCCGCCCAAGGGCTACCTGGAGCGGGTGCGCGAGATCGCCGACAGGTACGGCGTCGTCCTCGTCGCCGACGAGGTGATCACCGCGTTCGGCCGCATCGGCGACTACTTCGCGATCAACCGCTTCGGCGTCACCCCCGACGTCATCACGGGAGCGAAGGGCATCACGTCCGGATACATCCCGTCAGGGGCGGTGATCGTGAGCGACCGGCTGTTCGAGCCGTTCACGAAGAAGGAGAACACCTTCGCGCACGGCCTCACCTTCGCCGGCCATCCCGTCGCCGCGGCCGTCGGCCTGGAGAACCTGGCGATCTTCGAGCGGGAGAAGCTCAACGAGCGGGTCCGCGCGAACGAGGACCGGTTCCGTTCCGCGCTGTCCGGCCTGCTCGATCTCCCGATCGTCGGGGACGTCCGCGGCGCCGGCTACTTCTGGGGCGTCGTGCTGGTGAAGGACCGGGCGACGCGGGAGACCTTCACCCCGGCCGAACGACGGCGGCTGCTGGACGAACTCCTGGCGCCCGCGCTGCGCGAGGCGGGGCTGCACGCGCGGCTCGACGAGCGCGGGGACCCGGCCGTCCTGCTCGCTCCCCCGGCGATCGTCGGTGAGCCCGAGTTCGAGTTCATCGAGCAGGTGCTCCGCTCGGTCCTGGCCGCCGCATGGCAGCGCCTCTGACCGCGACTCGATCCGGACAAGCCGGCACCCAGCGGTCGTTCGGGGTGTACGTGTCGCGCCGGATCGGGTACTTCGTCGCGGTCATTCTGGCGGTCTACACGCTGGCCTACTTCCTGCTCTACGCGCTTCCCAGCGACCCCGTCGCGCTGATGCTGGACCGCAGGTCGCTGGGGGCGGGAGGAAGCACGCCCGAGCAGCTCGCGGCGTTGCGCGCGCGTTACGGCCTCGACCAGCCGCTGCCGGTCCGGTACGCGTCCACGCTCGGGCAGTTCCTCTCCGGCGACCTGGGCGTGTCCTTCCAGTCGGGCAGGCCGGTCCTCCAGGTGCTCGCCGCCGTGGCGCCGAGCACGCTGGCGCTGGCCGGGTTCGCGCTCGCGCTGGCCGTCCCGTTCTCCCTCGCCCTGGGGCTGCTGACGTCGTGGCGGCGCGGCAGCGTGGTCCACCGGGTTCTGGTGAACGTGCCGGCGCTCATCTCCGCCATCCCGGCCTTCTGGCTCGGTCTGCTGTTGCTGCAGGTGTTCTCGTTCGAGCTGCGGTGGCTGCCGGCCACCGGCGGGACCGGCCCGGCGGGGCTGGTGCTGCCCGCGGTCGCGCTGGCGCTGCCGGTCTCCGCCATGCTGACCGCCGTACTGGTGCAGAGCCTCGACGAGGTCCAGGGCGCCGGCTTCGTGGCGTTGCTGCACGCCCGAGGGCTGCCCTGGCGGCGCGTGTACCTCGGGCACGTGGTGCGCAACGCGCTGCTGCCGTTCCTGACGTTGATGGGGCTCACCGTGGGCGGCGTCCTGGTGGGCACGGTGATCACCGAGACGGTCTTCGCCCGCGAAGGGCTCGGCCGGCTGCTCGTGGCCTCGGTCGAGACGCAGGACGCACCCGTGGTCCTCGCGATCGCGGCGCTGGCCGGCGTCGTGTTCGGGGCGGTGAACCTCGTCGTCGACCTGCTCTACCCGGTCATCGATCCCCGGCTCAGGACGCGCGTGACGGGGGCCGCCCGATGACCGCCGCGATCGGCGTGCGTACCCGCCGCAGGACCTCGGCCCGGTACGGGGCCGCGGCCTTCCTGGCGCTCGTCGGGTTCGCGACCCTCTTTCCCGGCGTCGTCGCGCCCGGCGACCCGCTGGCCGTGGACGTGTCACAGCGGTTGCTGCCTCCCTCGCTCGCCTATCCGTTCGGCACCGACGAGCTGGGACGCGACCAGCTCAGCCGCGTCGTGCACGGGGCCCAGGCGAGCCTGTCCACCGCGTTGCTCGCGCTCGTCCTCGTGTTCGGCCTGAGCATCCTGATCGGCCTGCTCGCGGGCTACCTGGGCGGCCTCGTCGACCGCGTGCTGATGGCGGGCGTCGACGTCCTGCTGGCGCTGCCCTCCCTGCTGATCTCGCTGTTGATCGTGTCCGGGCTGGGCGCGGGGCCGGTCAAGCTCGCGGTCGCCATCGGCATCGCGTCGGTGCCGGCCTTCGCCCGGGTCACCCGGGCCGAGGTGCTCCGGGTCAGCTCCCAGACGTTCGTGGAAGCCGCCGGCGGTTACGGACTGCCCAGGCACCGCATCCTGACGCGCCACGTGCTCCCCCACGCCAGAGGACCGATCACCGCGCTCGCCGCGCTGGAACTGGCGAGCATGGTGCTGGCGGTGTCCGCACTCAGCTTCCTCGGCTACGGCACGAGACCGCCCGACCCCGAGTGGGGGAACCTGATCGCCGCGGGACGCGACCACTTCGCCACCGCGTGGTGGCTGACCGTGCTGCCCGGCGCCGTGCTCGCGGGCGTCGTGCTGGCGCTGCACCGCATCGGCCGCGCGCTGGACCTGTCAGAAGTGGGTCTCGTGTGAACGCCCCGCGCGAGCGGAACGCGTCGCCTCCGCCGTTGCTGCGCCTCGACCGGCTCAGCGTCACCTACCCGGGCCGCCGGGGCGTGGCTCCCGTCGCGGCCGTCGCGGACCTGTCGGTCACGGTCTCCGGCGGCCAGACGGTGGCCGTCGTCGGCGAGTCGGGCTCGGGCAAGTCGACGACGCTGCACGCGCTCCTCGGCCTGCTGCCACGGGGAGCGGAGGTGCGATACCGGGCGTTGGAGATCGGCGACGACACCGGTCTCCCCCGCGCCGTGGACGATCCCCGCGAGCTTCGCGGGCGGGCCGTGGGCCTCGTCCCCCAGGACCCGGCCAGGGCGCTGGACCCGCTCGTCCGGATCGAGCGGAACTTCGCCGAGCTGCACCGCCACTTCCTGCGGATCCGGGACAGGGCCGAGAGCAGGCGGCGCACGATCGAGACGCTCCAGGCCGTGGGGGTCGACCGGCCGGAGCTGAGGCTGCGGCAGTACCCGCACGAACTGTCCGGGGGCCTGCGCCAGCGCATCCTCGTCGGGCTCGCGCTCGTCGGCCGGCCACGGCTGCTGCTCGCCGACGAACCCACCTCGAACCTGGACACCACGGTGCAGCGGCGGGTGCTCGATCTGTTCGACAGGTTGCGGACGGAGCGAAGCCTGGGGCTGCTGCTCGTCACCCACGACCTCGCCGTGGCCGCCGAGCGCGCCGACCATCTCCTCGTCGTCCGTCATGGGCGCGTCGTCGAGTCCGGCCCCGTCGCCGCGGTCCTGGGCGATCCCCAGGACCCCTACACCCGGCAGTTGCTTACCTCCCTGCCCAGCAGGCTGCCGCCCCGCCCACGGCCGAAGCCGGCGGACCCTCCCCCGGTCGTCCTGGAGGCCAGGGGACTCGGCAAGTCGTACCCGGGCGGGAGAGGACGCGAGCGAACCGACGCCGTCCAGGACGTCGGCCTCCGGCTGCGCCGCGGCCGGAGCGTCGCGATCGTCGGAGAGTCCGGCGCGGGGAAGTCCACGCTGCTCCGCCTGATCACCGGGCTGGAGCGGCCCGACACGGGAACGGTGCTGCTGCAGGGCGCGGCGCAGCCCTCGCGTGCGAGGTCCGGCACGGCGTTCACCCGGCGGGTGCAGCTCGTCTACCAGAATCCGGCGAGCAGCCTGAATCCCGCCCTCCGCGTCGGCCGGGTCGTCTCCGAGCCCTTGGAGGCGCATCGCGTCGGCACCCCCGCCTCGCGCGCCGAGCGGGCGCGCGAGCTGCTCCGGCAGGTCGGCCTGCCGGAGGAGGTCGCCGACCGGCGTCCCGCGCAGTTGTCCGGCGGGCAGCAACAGCGCGTCGCGATCGCCAGGGCGCTCGCGCTCGAACCCGACGTGGTCGCTCTCGACGAACCCGTCTCCGCGCTCGACCAGGCCGTGCAGTACGAGCTCCTGCGGCTGCTGATCGGCCTGCAGGAACGGCTCGGCATCGCCTATCTCCTCGTCTCCCACGACCTCGGCGTCGTCCGGGCGATGGCGGACGAGGTGCTCGTCATGCGCCGCGGGCGCGTGGCGGAGTACGGGCCCGCCGGTGCGGTGTTCGACCGGCCCGCCAGCCCCTACACCCGTTCGCTGCTCGACGCGGTGCCCCCGCTCGCCCTGCCCCGCCCCTCCTCCCTCGGCCCCCCGCCCGCCTCGTCCCCGCCCGCCTCGTCCCCATCGGATTCGTCCCCATCGGAAAGGACAGCACTGTCATGACCCGTCGACCCATGGTCGGCCTGTTGGCGGCTCTCGGCGCGACCGTCCTGCTCGCCGGCTGCGTCACCGGCGGCAACGCGGAGTCCGCGGCCGAACCGGGCGCCCACCTGCGCGTCGCCTACGGGGCGTATCCGGACTGCCTGGACTACGCCCAGTCCAACCCCGTCGCGATCTTCGGCAGGCAGGTGCTCGACACGCTGCTCAGCGTGAACCCCGGCAGCGGCGAGCTGGAGCCGTACCTGGCCGAGTCGTGGAAGGTCGACGACGGCGGCCGGAGCTACGAGTTCACGATCCGCCAAGGCGTCACGTTCAGCAATGACGAGCGGCTGACCGCGAAGGTCGTCGCGGACAACTTCGCGACGCTGTGGCGGTTCGCCGAGCAGGGCGTGTCGCCCACGGCCGGCGCCTACCTGCGCGGTTTCGACCGCGCGGAAGCCGTGGACGAGCGGACGGTACGGGTCGTGTTCACCGCGCCCAACGCCGGTTTCCTGCAGGCCAACACCGAGGGCCAGTTCGGCGTCATCGCCCCCGCGTCGCTCGCCAGGACGCCGGAGCAGCGATGCGCGGAGGGGACGATCGGCTCCGGCCCGTTCGTCCTCGACCGTACGGTGCCGGGCGAACGCGTCGAGTACGTGAAACGCGAGGGCTACGCCTGGGCGCCGACGGCCTTCGGCCGGACCGGGGAGGCGGCGCTCGACCGGCTGACGATCCAGATCGTCCCCGAGGAGAGCGGGCGCGCGGCCGGGCTGATCGCGGGCGACTACGACGTGGCGTACTCGATCTTCCAGACCGGGGTGAACCAGGCCAAGGGCCACGAAGACGTCACCAGTGTGCTGGCCCCCAACCGGGGAGTCGTGAACAGCTTCCTGCCCAACACCAGCGATCCCGTGCTCGCGGATCCGGCGGTACGGCAGGCACTCCAGCACGGGATCAACCGGCAGGAGCTGGTCTCCTCCTTCTACGGCACCGGCGTCGAACCCGCGACCGATGTGGTGTCGCGCGGGCACCCCTACTACCGCGACCGCAGCGACCTCATCCGCTACGACCCGGACCTGAGCCGCCGCATCCTGAACGACGCGGGCTGGGTCGAAGGCGCCGACGGCGTCCGGGTGAAGGGCGAGCGGCGGCTGGAGTTCAGCCTCGAGTTCGTCAGCGGATCCATCGGGGCCGTCCAGTCCGGCTGGGAGTACGTGCAGACGCAGCTCAAGGAGCTGGGGATCGCGCTGCGACTCGCGCCGATCTCCACCGCCCAGCAGACCGATCTGCGCAACTCGGGCAAGTGGCAGCTCGCCATCGCCCAGGGCGCCGCGCGCGGGGACGCCGACGGCATCGCCGCCTACTACTCCACGCGGCTGAGCGTCTACCAGGGGCTGGCGCCCCGGCAGGAGATCGACGACCGGCTCGCCGAGCAGGCCGTCACGCTCGACCAGGACAAGCGCCACCAGATCGTGGACGAAGCCGTGGAGAAGATCCTCGAGGAGGGCTACGGCATCCCGCTCTACGACTCCTCCCAGGTGCTCCTCGTACGGAACTCGGTGAAGGGGCTGACCTTCCCGATCAACTCCTGGGAGCCCATCTTCTATCGCGTCGAGAAGGGCTGAGCCCGCGACTTCCGAGAGGCCGTGATGAACGAGTTCAGGCAAGACCTCGAGGCGCCGAGACCGGCGACTCCCACAGTGCTGCTCAACTCCCAGTATCTGACGTCGAGCCACGACTGGCGCAGCGCAGAAGGGCGCGCCCACTCGCCGTTCGAGGTCGCCACCTTCGTCCGGCAGGCGCAACAGGCCGAGGCCGCCGGGTTTCACGCCATCTTCCAGGCCGACTTCTCCGGAGTCGTCCGGGAACGGCTCAGGGACGGCCCGCCGCTCTCCGCGTTCGAGCCCTTCCAGTTGTCGGCGCTCGTCGCGAGCGCCACCTCCCGCATCGCCGTGATGCCCACGGTCTCCACGCTGTACACGCACCCGTTCACCTTCGCCCGCAACCTGGCCAGTCTCGACCGGATCGCCGGCGGCCGGGCCTGGGTGAACGTGGTCTCCTCCTTCCGTGACGGCACGGCCATCGGCATGAAACGCGACGTCCCGGCCGGGCGGCGCCACCTGCAGACCGAGGAGTTCCTGCACGTCGCACGACGTCTGTGGGCGAGCTGGCCGCCCAAGGCCAACGTGCTCGACGTCGCCGGCAGGCGGTTCGTCGACGGTGAGCTGATCGCCGATGTCGACCACATCGGCGAGTTCTACGAGCAGCACGGGCCCATCGACACCGCGCCCTACTCCCCCGACTTCCCCTTCACCCTTCAGGCGACCTCGTCCCTGGAAGGACTGCGGCTCGCGGCCCGCACCGCCGACGCCGTGTTCGCGGGAACCCCCACGCTCGGGGCCGCGCGGGAGTTGCGCCGCATCCTGCGCAGGGAGGTGCGGCGCGCCGGGCGCGACGAGGACAGCGTGGCGCTGCTGCCCGGCGCCTTCATCCACGTCCTCGACCCGGGTGCGGGGCCGGCCACGTGGACGAAGCGGCAGCCCCCTCGCCCGCCCTCCGCCGACGCGGCGCTGGCGCAGGTCCGCTCCCGGTTCCCGGCCCTTCGGCTGCAGGGGCTGCGGCCGTCGGACCCGTTGCCGGAAGACGTGATCGACGACGACCCCGACGTCGTGTTCGCCAGGCTCGGCTCGCGCTACCTACCGGCCTGGGACGCCGCGCGCACGCCGGGCCGGAGCGTGGCCGACTTCGCGCTCGCGGTGGCCTCCCTCGGCGAGCACGCCCAGTTCGCCGGGACCGCGGAGCAGATCGGCGACGAACTGCGGCGCTGGTACGACGAGGAAGGCGTGGACGGATTCCAGTTGATCCTCGGCAACGAGTTCACCACGGTCTGCGACCGCGTCGTGCCGCGCCTGCTCGGCGTCGCCTGACGATGACCGCCGTCGAGACGACCGCCTTCAAGAAGGGGCAGACATGTGCGGAATAGCCGGCTGGGTGGACTACGCGGGGCTCCCCCCGGACGCCCGGCCGATCGCGGAGCGGATGAACGACTCCCAGACGAGCCGCGGCCCCGACGGAGCCGGCATCTGGAGCTCCCCCCGGGCGATCCTGGCACACCGGCGGCTCTCGGTCATCGACCTCGCGACCGGCGGCCAGCCGATGACGCTGGGCGAGCCGTCATCCGGCAGGAGCCGGCTCGTCCTGACCTACAACGGAGAGCTGTACAACTATCGCGAACTCCGTGCCGAACTCGTGGCGCGCGGGCACCGCTTCCGTACGCACAGCGACACGGAGGTGGTGCTCAACGCCTGGGCGGAGTGGGGCCCGCAGGCCGTCGAGCGCTTCAACGGGATCTTCGCCTTCGCCGTCTGGGACGACGACCACGAGACCCTCTGGCTGGTACGCGACCACCTGGGGGTCAAGCCGCTGCACTACCACCTGACGACCGGCCGGTTGATCTTCGCGTCCGAGGCGAAGGGGATCCTCGCCCACCCCGAGGTGCCCACCGTCATCGACGAGGACGGGCTCAGGCAGTTGGTCCTGCCGCTGATCAAGTTTCCCGGGGCGAACCCGTACCGGGGGGTGGCGGAGGTGCTGCCCGGCCAGATCCTGTCGTTCTCCCGCGACGGTGTGCGCCGCACCCAGTACTGGGACCTGCGGGAGGTCGTCACCCGGACCGACCGCCCGGCGAGCCTCGACGACGCGGTGGAGCGGCTGCGCTTCCTGCTGGAGGACACCGTCGCGCGGCAGACGATCGCCGACGTGCCGCTGTGCTCCCTGCTCTCCGGCGGGCTGGACTCCTCCGTGGTGACCGCTCTCGCCAACGGCCTCCCGGGGCATCGCGGCGTGGGGTCGTTCTCGGTCGACTTCACCGACGCCGCGGGCGCCGAGGACTCCCGCTCGGCGCTCGACCGGCGCTACGCGCGCGAGGCGGCCGCGTTCATCGGATCGACGCATTCCAACGTCGTCCTGGACGCCGCGCAACTGTCGGACGTCGCGGTGCGGGACGCCTCCGTCCGCGCGCGGGACCTGCCGAACGGCTTCGGCGACCTCGAGATGAGCCTGCTGCTCCTGTGCGCGGAGATCCGCAGGCACGCCACCGTCGCACTGTCGGGAGAGGCCGCCGACGAGATTCTCGGCGGGTACCGGTGGTTCCACGACCCGCGGGCCGTCTGGGCCCCCACCTTCCCGTGGATCGCCGACAGCCCCGCCCACGGCTACCTCCACCAGCGGGTGCTGGGCACGCTGGCCCCGGAGCTCGTCGAGAAGCTGCGCCTGGAGGAGTACCTGCACGACGAGTACGCCACAGCGCTCGGCGGCCTCGGCTTCCACCCGGGGTTGAGCCGCGAGGAGCGCAGGCACCGCGAGATCATCTACCTCGGCCTCACCTATTTCCTGCCGATGCTGCTGGACAGGAGCGACCGGCTCAGCATGGCCAGTGGCCTGGAGATCCGCGTCCCCTTCTGCGACCACCGCATCGTGGAGCACGCCGTGACCCTGCCGCGGGACGTGCACAACGCCGGAGGGCGCGAGAAGGGCGTTCTTCGCGACGCGGCCAAGGGACTCCTGCCGCCGAGCGTGCTGGAGCGGCAGAAGTCCCCCTATCCGACGACCCCCGATCCCGACTACTCACAGCGCATCGCGCGTCAGGTCACCGAGGTCGTGACCGCCCCTCCCGGCGACCTGAGGGAGATCTTCGCCGAGCGCCTGCTCGATCCGCGCGAGATCGCGAACGCCGCGAGGTCGCACGGCTTGGTGAGCAACTTCGAGGGCGAGGTCATCCTCAACTTCGCCTCGTGGTTCCGCCAGTACCGACCGCGGCTCGTGGCGTGAGGCCACCAGCTCGACATCGAACGACACCGAAGGACATCGGAGGAAGAGTCATGACGGATTCCGCGTACGACCCGGCTTGCCGGGAGCCCACGATCGTGGCCGGCGGGGATCGCCGGAGCGCGTTGTGGAGGCGACGGCTCTTCGAGGCGGAGGCGGGTCTCACCCGGTTCGTCGTGGAGAGCCGCGCCGGAGCGTTCATGCACGAACTGCTGCACGTGAAGCATGCGATCTTCGAGTCCCTGCCGCGGGCCGGCGCGGGGGAGTCCGACTGGAAGGCGGCGTTCTTCCGGGCCCAGGCGCTGATGGAGCAGTTCGTGGTGTCGCGGTTCGGGCACGACCAGCTCGCCGCCTGGGCCACCGCCAACAGCGCCGTCTACGCCGCGGTCGACGCCGCGCCCCGGCACGACGCCGTCGTGCCGCTCCAACGGCTGCACGACCAGGCCGACCTCTACCGGTCAGAGGTCGAATGGGTCGAACGTGACGAGCGCCGCGCGGTCCTGAAGATCCGCCACTGCGCGATCTGGGACTACCGCGAATTGGCGCGAAGACGCGGGGTCACCATCACCCTGCAGTCCCCGTGCGAGTACTGCGTGCCCGCCACGACCGCGATGATCACCAACAAGGGGCTGCGCGCGCGGTGCGAGCTGACCGACGGCGAGCACGGCCACGGCTGCCTTTGGACGGCGTCCGGCCAGAGCCCGGGTGAGGACGCCGGTCAGGGCACCGCCCAGGGCGGCGAGGGCTGAGGCCGTGTCCGACATGCGCTCCTTGGTGGAGACCCGTGACTGGGTGCGCTTCCGCCGGCTGCCCGCCCTGCAACAGCCCGATTGGCCCGACCGGGACGAACTCCACACCGTCCTGCGCTCCCTGCCGCAGGACGACCTCGTCACACGTGACTCCGTGGACGAGCTGTGGATCGCCCTGGCCGGGCTGGAGTCCGGCGGACTCGTCCTGCAACTCGGCGACTGCGTCGAGGACATCGACGGAGACGTCGGCGCGGTCACCCGCCAGAAGCTGGGATTCCTCGACGAGGCCAGGTCGCGGCTGCGCCACCGCACCGGTCGCGAGGTCATCGCGGTCGGCCGCCTCGCCGGCCAGTACGCCAAGCCGCGCTCGAGCGACCACGAGATCGTCGACGGCGTGGCGCTGCCGAGCTTTCGCGGCCCGATCGTGAACTCCCCCCACGCGAGCCTGGACGCCCGCATCCCGTCGGCGCACCGCGTCGCACGGGCCCATGCCGCCGCCCTGCGGGCCTACGAGGTGATCGACGCCCACAACCGCGCCGCCGGCCGCACTGCGCCCGTCTGGACCAGTCACGAACTGCTCCTCCTGGACTACGAGCTGCGCTTCCTGCGCAACGACGCGCCCAGGAACCATCTCGCGACCACGCACTGGCCCTGGATCGGGGAGCGCACCCGGCAGCGCGACGGCGCGCACATCGCGCTCGCCTCGACGTTGAGCAACCCGGTGAGCGTGAAGCTCGGCCCGAGCGCCTCGCCCGACGAGGCGGCACGCCTCGCGCAGCGGCTCAACCCGCACGACGAACCCGGCCGCCTGACGTTCATCGTGCGGATGGGACACCAGCACATCGACAGGCTGCGGCCCGTCGTCCGCGGCGTGCACCGGCGGCTCCGGCACGTGCACTGGATCTGCGACCCGATGCACGGGAACACGACCACGAGCCGGAGCGGCCTCAAGACCCGCCACGTCGAGCACGTCGTCGCGGAGCTGCGCCGCTTCCAGGAGATCCTGCTGGACGAGCGGCGGCACCCGGCCGGTCTGCATCTCGAGGCGACGCCCGACGACGTGTACGAGTGCTCGCACCACCACCGCGAGCCGACCGACCCCTCCCGTTACCGCACGTTGCTGGATCCCCGGCTGAACCCGGAGCAGACCGCCCATGTGCTCGACCAGTGGTTCGTCTGACCACGTGCCGAACCTCACGAAGGAGACAGACCCATGCCGCGCTCACTCCTGGACCTGGAGGACGCCGACGCCGGCCCGATCGATCCCCGCGAGTACCTCGAGGCGGCGTTGCGCTGGCACTTCTCGGAACGGACGGGCTCCAGGCTCTGGCTGACGCTCGCCGCGGACCTGGACTTCGACCCCATCGCCGACATCACCTCGTTCGACGGGCTCAGCCGGTTCCCCGACATCGGGCGCCATCTGCGGGACAGCAGCATCGAGGACCTCGTCCCCCGCGGCCTCGAACACGAGCCCCCGCCCTCGGTGTTCGAGACGGGGGGCACCACCGGCTCGCCCAAACGGCTCATCTACACCGAGCGCTGGGTACGGCGAGCCCTGGCGTGGAAGACCGAAGAGCTGACGGACGCTGGGTTCCCCGTCGGCCTACCCTGGCTGGTGGCGATGCCGTCCGGTCCGCACGCCTTCGGGCACACCACGCGCCTGCAGGCGCGGGCGCTGCACTCGGTGCTGCACACCGTCGACCTGGACCCCCGCTGGGTGAAGAAGCTCATCGCGGCCGGCGGCGTGCCGGACGCCTACGTCGCCCACCTCGTCGAGCAGCTCGGCCACGTCATTCGCAGCCAGAACATCGCGGCGGTCACGACCACGCCCCCGATCCTCTCCGAACTGCTCCTGCACGAAGAGCTGACGGACCGGCTCCGCCGGACGCTGAGGTATCTCGCGCTCGCCGGGGCGCACCTCGACGACGACACCTATGACCTCATCGCCGAAGCCTTCCCCGACGCCGTGATCCACAACATCTACGGGAGCACGATGGTCCTGACCACGGCCAGGATCCGGCCCGGCACCGCGTCGCCGCCGGACGCGGTCTACGACGGGTACGCGCCGTTCGTCCTGTTCAACGTGGTCGACCCCGACACCGGCGAGCCCGTCGCGTACGGCGAGCGCGGCCAGGTGCGGATGAGCCACCTCAGCAGCGGCGTCTTCATCCCCAACAACCTCGAACGGGACTCCGCCGTCCGCGTGCCGGGCCGCGCGGGCGGGATCGGCGACGCACTCACCGGGATCCGTCCCCTCGCGACCTTCGACGGCGACCGGGTGATCGAGGGGGTCTACTGATGACCGCCGGCCCGCGGGAACAGGACGGCCGCCTGATTCGCCTTCCCGCGCTCACCCATCGCGGCAGGGTCGAGACGCGCGCCGTGGAAACCGTCCATGGCGTCGACGGCGGCGCGCTGGCGGTGCTCTCGCTCTGTCCCGACCTGCTGGTCGCCCAGGCGGTCCAGGCCCAGCGACGGGCTCCCGCGCCACCGCCGCGGGAGCGGGCCGCGCTGCTCGCCGAGGCCGCCCGGCGCTTCCGCGCCGACGTGCTCGGCGGACTGTCGTTCGCCGAGCACTGCGACCACGTCACCCGGGTCTCGGGCCACAACCGGAGCCTGACCGGGCAGTTGAGCCGGGCGGTGGCCGACGCGATCGAGCAGGCGCCGGAACGCGCGGACCGGGCCCGGCCGAACGGGTCGGCCCGTGCGTGGAGCGACGTCGGCCGGCGTTCGGGCAGCGGGGTGTGGACGCGGCGCGGGGAGACGCTCGGGGCCGTGCTCTCCGGGAACCTGCCCACGATCCAGAACGGCTGGCTGCAGGCCCTCGCGCTCGGATACCGCGTCGCGGTGAGACCGTCGCGGCGTGAGCCGTTCACGGCGTACCGGGTGGTGGAGGCCCTTCGCGCGGCCGGGTTCCGCGACACCGACGCGGTGTATCTCCCGTCCGCGCACACGGGCGCGACCGCCCTGCTCCGCCGCGCGGACCTGGGACTGGTCTACGGCGGCGACGACGTCAAGACCAGGTACGAGGGCTCGGCCACGGTCAAGGTCGGCGGGCCAGGACGTTCCAAGACCCTCATCGACCGCGCGCACGTCCTGCCGGAGGCCGTCGAGGCCGTCGTCGAGGCCGTCGTCGAGTCGGTCGTCGAGTCGGTCACAGCGCTCTCGGGCGTCGCCTGCGTCAACACCACGGCCGTCTTCGTGGAAGGGGATCACACGCGGTTCGCCGCGGACCTCGCCGCGGCGCTGACCGCGCGGACACGGGCGCGTCAGACCACGCCGGAGCACCTCGGGCCACGGGTGACGGGCGACACGGCGCGGGCGATCGTCGACCACCTCCGCCGTCGGGCCGCGCACGCCCGGCCCGAGATCCCCCTCGACCAGGTGGCGACCCCGCACCCGGCGGGCGGGGTGGTGCTCGGGCCCGCGGTGTTCACCGTCGACGACCCGCGCGACGACGTGCTGGGGGCTGAGCTGCCCTTCCCCTGCGTGTGGATCGCGCCGTGGAGCCGGGCGGACGGTCTGGGGCCGCTGCGGGGGTCGCTCGTCGTCAACGCCATCTCCGACGACGGCGGCCTGATCGCGGACCTCCTCGGGGACCCGACCATCCAGAACGTCCACGTCAACGTCCCGACGGTGCACAGCGACGGCAGGCTCCCCCATGAGGGCTTCGTCGGCGACTTCCTCATGCGGAACAAGGCGGTCGTGTCCGCGTGAGACACCGCCCCGACCGCCACCGAGGGACAAGGAGCGACGTGGAGATCGTCAGCCCGCGGGCGGCTCGGCGGGGAGCAGGCCGAGACCGCGTCCCTTCTTGAGCGCCGTGACCCGATCGTGCACGCCGAGTTTGCGGTAGAGATTCTCCTTGTGCTTGACCACGGTCCTCTCCGTGATCTGGAGGCGGCTGCCGATGGCGTGCGCGGTCAGTCCTTCGTCCAGGAGCGCCAGGACCGCCATTTCGCGGAGCGTGATTCCGTATTCGGCGGGGTCGCCGAGTTTCGGCAGGTCGAGGACGACCTTTTCGTACGCGGACACCGTGTCGAGGAGCGAACGAGCCAGATCGGCGAATTCGAGATCCCGGTCGGTGAATCCGTGGCCGCTGCGGCTCATGATGACACCCCGGATCTGCCCGGGGCGGGAGTTCAGCGGGAGCGCCAACTGCCGGTCGATCCCGATGGCCGCCTTGCCCGCGCGGTACCCCTCGCTCTTCCACCAGCGGTCGTCGGCGACCTCGTCCAGGGAGAGCGGGGTGCGGTCCCGGGTGTGCGCGTAGTGACGCAGCAGTGGGTGGGCACGCATGTGGGCGTGGATCAGCGCGTCCAGCGGGGCCTCGTACAGCCAGTCGGGTGAGCCGGTCTGGGCGTGGCCGGTGCCGGCCCGCCAGTCGAGGTCGATGAGGACGGCCAGGTCCACCGGCAGGTCGGCGATCAGCCGCTCCATGAGCAGCGGCCACACCCGCACCGGTTCGCGCTCGGTGAGGATCGCCATCGCGAGGTCGTGGAGGCGTTTGGCGTCGTGTCCCGACAAAGCCGTCATGACCGCAGTGTGCAGGATCGAAGGACGTTCTGCATGTGAAGCATAAATGGCGGTGAAAAGGCACTACGAACTTCTTCGTATATCGGATTCGGCTCGTTTCTTGGGACGCTGTGGTCCGCCGTAAACGGGCGCGGAATTCGGCGTACGGAGGTCGTGGGTGGACACCACGGAGAGGCGGTCGCCCGCTTCGGCGGAGCGGGACGACGAGTCCGGCCGCGGCGCCGTCCGCCGGGCCACCGCGCTGGCGGGGCTCGGGTCGGTCGCCGACGTGGTGGCGGTCGCGCAACTGGTCACCACCGAGTCGCGGCACGGGGTGCTGGTCGCCGGCCTGCTGTCGGTGCTCACCGGGGTGCTGGGGCTGATCCAGCTCCACGGGCGGCCCGTCGGCCCGCGGGTCATGGTGATGGTCGCGCTGATCGCCGTCGGCGCCGGGCTGACCGGCGCGATGACCCAGCGGTACTACGCCGACGCGGTCGCCGGGGGCCTGCTGCCCGCCCCGGTGGACATCGGCGCCGCGCCCGTCACGCCGTCCGCGTCCTCGACCGGCGCGCCCTCGACCGGCGCCGCGCCCTCGGCAGAGACCTCACCGTCGACCGGGACCTCAACGTCGGCCGCGGCCGCGCCGAAGGACGGGGAGCAGCTCCGCGAGGGCGAGGCGTCCCTGCGCGACCAGGACTACCTCGACGTCGAATCGGGCCGCACCGGCACGATCGACCCGGCCACCAGCGACCTGTGGTACATCAGCCCGTACCGCTCGTTGTGGACGGCCGGCGGCGGCGAGTACCCGATCACGCCCGTCGACGCGCGCCCTGGCCCCGGCGACTGCGCGCAGGCCCTGACCGCGAGGGAGTACGACCAGGTGGAGGTCGGCAAGCTGCGGCCCGGTGACTGGGCCTGCGCCCGCACCGCCGAGGGCAACCTCGTCGGGATCCGGTTCGCCGCCATCCCGACCGGCGACGCCCCGCTCAGGATCTCCTACACCGTCTGGCACTGGACCCCGCAGGAGTAGGCATGCCGTACCCGCTCGCCAGGAAGCTTGTCACCTCGGTGATCATGACGCTGGTCGTGGCCCTGACGGCCGCGATGGACTATCCCGAGCCGCTCCCGGACTTCGCCCACCCGCACGCGCCGCACTACCCGTGGTACCAGCCGGTCAACGCGGCCACCACCCGGCCCGTCCTGATCATCCGCGGCGGCTTCACCGACCTGCCCTGGCCCGCGGCCAAGGACGACGCCTGGCTCGGACGGCGGTACTTCGGGCCGGGCTACCCCAGCGTCCGCGACTACTTCGCGCAAAGCTCGGGCGGCCGGGTGGACCTCACCCGCGCCCGCGAGCGCTCCGGCGTCCACGACGACGGGATCGTCACCGTCGACTACGGGCTCACGCTGGCGCAGTGGGAGGCGCTCACCGACGAGCAGATGATGCGCCACGGCGTGAACGCGGCCGACCCCCTGGTGGACTACTCGGCCTTCGACCGCGACGGCGACGGACGGCTCGGCCAGGACGAAGTGGTGATCGTGGTCCTGCAGTCGGTGCCCTTCGACCCCGGCGACTTCACCGGAGGATGCGGCGCCTCCCGCGGGATCGCCCCCGGCCCCTCGCTCGACGGGATCGACCTGGACGGCCGGACCAACGTCTGGGCCAACAGCGCGGTCAACCAGATCACTCTCGACCACGAGATGGTGCACGCCGCCTTCGGCCTGGACCGGGACTTCCACGGATACCCCGTCCACGGCTTCGACGTCATGGGGAACACCTGCTCCGACGGCGAGTGGTACGTGGAGCTCAACTCCTGGCACAAGATGCACCTGGGCTGGGCGAAACCGACGATCGTGACGCGGGACGGCTACTACGACGTCCCCGCCTGGGACACCAGCGACACCGCGTTCCTCCTGTACGACCCCGACCGCGGCACCGACGACTACCTCCTGGTCGAGAACCGGTGGCGGCAGCCCGGCGCGTACGACGCCGACGTGAGTGACAACGGCCTGGCCGTGTGGCGCGTCGACGAGAGCCGGTACTACGACAACTCGCCCGACGCCTACCCGATCAGGCTGCAGGGCCCCTGCTGGGACTACTCGTGCACCTACGACGCCTGGGACGCGAGCGACCCCGCGACGCCACTGCGGACGATGGACGGCCCCTGGCGCGACGGCACGCCCAGCAACGTCGCGGTCCGGATGGTCCACGAGGCCGGGCCGACGACGAGGGCCTACTTCGACGTGCCGGGTCCTGGGGCCGCCGTGGACTGCTTCGACGCGTACACCCCGACCCGGCGGCGCGAGGTGCGGGTCATCGCCGGGCAGACCGCCGACCTGCGACTTCCCGTGCAGAACACCGGCGAGCAGGCCGGAGCGGTCGGCCTGGGCCTGGCCGGGCGACTGGAGCCGGGCTGGTCATGGAGCGGGCACACCGCCGACCTCGACCCCAAGGCGGCCACGGTGGGCCGGCTGCTCGTCACCACCCCGGCGGACGCCGTACCCGGCGCCTACCGGCTGTGGCCGCAGGCCACCTGGCTCGCCGACCCGCGGCACGCGTCCACGTGCGACGTCACCGTCCGGGTCGTCGCGCCGCCGGAGGCGAGCTGGGGATACGCCTCCACGCGCGCGCTCCAGTACCAGGCGCCGGTCGGCGAGGCGGTCACCCTCGACCCGTCCTGGCAATGGGGCACCTGGCGGCGCGACGCCGATCCGGCGCAGGCGGCCAGGAACGCCACCATGGTCCGTACGGCGACCGGCCGCTACACGGTGACGCTGCCAGGTCTGGGAGCGACCCCGGGCGTCGCGCACGCGGGCGCGGGCGTCTCGTGGGGGCACGTCGATGCCGCCTGGTGCCAGCTCGACTCCGTGACCAGGAGCGGCGCCGACCAACTGCTGGACGTGGCCTGCTTCGACGGCGCGGGAACGGCGCAGAACCTGCCGTTCGCCGTCTGGGCGAGCGGGCCGAGCCCCGGCCAGCGGCCGCAGCTCCTGGCCCGCTACCAGACGACCGGCGGGTTCGGCGACGCGGTGCCACTGGTGAACGACGACACGTTCAACTCCGCCGCCGGGCCGGTGGAAGTGCGCAGGACCGGTGAAGGCCGCTACGAGGTGACGGCCGTGGGCGAGGTCTACGACGCCACCGGATACGCGCGGGTCACCGCGCTCAACAGCGCCCGCGCCCGATGCCGCGCGGCGAGCGTCGAGGACACCGGTACGGCCCTGCGGATCGGCGTGGAGTGCACCGGCGCGGACTTCCAGCCGCGGAGCACGCCCTGGCTGCTGTCCTACACCGAAGGCGTCGGCGCGCACCACGATCCCACCGTGCCGGCGGCGTACGCGAGCACGACAGGGGACCCGTCGGCGCCCGGCGTCGACACCAGAAGATCGTGGAGCAGCACCGGCGAACCGCCGACCATCACGCGCACGGCACCGGGCGTGTACGACGTCAACTACCAGGCCGTCGGGAACCCGTTCACCTATCCGGCCGACCTGGTCGACGTCGCCGCCGTGGGCCCGCAGCCACGCTCGTGCCGGGCGCTGTCGTGGAACTCCTACAGCCATCCCGGCAGACTGCGCATCATCGTGCACTGCTACGACGCCGCGCGCCGGCTTGCCGACGCCCACTTCGCCTTCGCCTACCTCCGCGCCCCCGATCGGCCCTGATCAGGCCGCGCACCACCCCGCCCAACCGGACGGTCCCTGGGGCTTGCGCCCGACCCGCCTAATCGATTAGAAACGTCGTCATCTAATCGATTGGATGCAACATGGCGTTTACCTTCGAACCAACCGTCGTCGTCGTCGGATCCGTGAACCTCGACACGACCATCCGCGTCGCCATGCTGCCCCTCCCGGGCGAGACGGTCTTCGCCGCGACGAACCACCACCAGCTCGGCGGCAAGGGAGCCAATCAGGCCGTCGCCGCCGCGGAGGCCGGAGCGTCGGTCACCATCGTCTGCGCGCTGGGCGACGACCCCGCCGCGGAACAGGCCCTCGGCTGGCTGCGGTCGCGGGCCGTCGAGGTCCGGCCGGTGCGCGACCAGACCCGTCCCACCGGCCGGGCCTGGGTCATCGTCGACGACGACGGCGAGAACGCCATCGTCGTCGACCGGGGCGCCAACGCGGCGCTCACGGCCGACCTGGCCATCGCCGCCGTCCTCGACAGGACGCGCGACAGCGACAGGGCCACCACCACGCTCGTCGCCCAGGGGGAGGTCGATCCCGCGGTCGTCCACGCCGTCGCCGCGTTCGCACGGGAGCACGGCCTGCGGTTCGTGCTGAACCTGGCGCCGGTCATCGAGGTCGGCGAGGCGACGCTCAGGACGGCCGCGCCGCTGATCCTCAACGAGGGCGAGGCGACCGCCCTCGCCCGCCGCCACCTCGGCGCGGACGCGCACCCCGCGGACCTCGCCAGGCGATGGGGCATCGACGTCGTCATCACGCTCGGCGCCGAGGGCGCGGCGATCATCTCGCCCGACGGCGAGATCCGCCGGGTGCCGGCGCCTCCGGTCGACGTCGTCGTGGACACGTCGGGAGCGGGCGACGCCTTCGCGGGAACGGTCGCCGCCGCGCTGAGCCGGGGCCTGTCCCTGTACGAAGCCGCGGAGCACGGCGTCGCCGCCGGGGCTCGTGCCGTGCGCCGATGGGGCGCATCGGGCATCGGAGATGAACAAGGAAGTAATCGATGAAGATCAACAAGGTGAGGGCCGGCCTGCTGGCCCTGCTGACAGCGGCGGCGGGCACGACACTGGCCGGCTGCGGCGCACCGCCCGAGAGCGGCGGTGCCGGCGGGGCGGCGTCGTCGCTCTGCATGGTCACGGACACGAACGGGATCGACGACGGCTCGTTCAACGAGCTGACCTACGCCGGGCTCACCCGGGCAGGCGGCGCCAAGCCGACCGTGACGATCTCGCGCACCCCCGACGACTACGTCCCGAACGTCGAGAGCCTGGTCAACGGCGACTGCAAAGTGATCGTCGGCGTCGGGTTCAACCTGGTCGACGCCATCAAGTCCGCCGCCGAGGCGAATCCGGAGATCCGGTTCGCGATCGTGGACGACGGCTCGATCGACCTTCCGAACGTGACGACGATCACCTTCGACATCACTCCCGCGGCGTTCCTGGCCGGCTACACCGCGGCGAGCTACTCGACCACCGGCGTGGTCGGCACGTACGGCGGCACGCAGATCCCGCCCGTCACCGCGTTCATGGACGGCTTCGCCCGTGGCGTCGACTACTTCAACAGGCAGCACAAAGCCTCCGTGGCGGTGGTCGGATGGAACGTCGCCAAGCAGACGGGGACGTTCGTGGGCGGCTACGCGGCGGGCGTCGAGGCCAAGACGGTCGCCCAGAGCCTGCTGGACCAGCGCGCCGACGTGCTGATGCCGGTCGGCGGTCCGATCTACCAGTCCGCGGCGGAGGCGATCCGCGACCGGGGGACGTCCGCGGCGCTCATCGGCGTCGACACCGACGGATACGAGTCGGACCGGAAGTACCAGAGCCTGTTCCTCACCTCGGTGCTGAAGCACGTCGACGTGGCGGTCGCCCAGGCGGCCGGCGCGACGGGGAACACAGCCAACACAGCCAACGCAGCCGGCGCGGACGGCTACGTCGGCACCCTGGCGAACAACGGCGTCGGGGTCGCGCCCTTCCACGACTTCGCGGACCGCGCCGGCGCCGCCCTCGGCGCGGAGCTGGACAAGATCCGGGCCGGACTCGTCGACGGCTCCATCAAGCCGTGACCAGGAAGGGAGGCCAGACCTCATGAAACTCGAGCTCCGCGGCATCACCAAACGGTTCGGCAGCCTGACCGCGAATGACCACATCGACCTGGTGGTCAGGTCCGGCGAGATCCACTGCCTCCTCGGTGAGAACGGCGCGGGCAAGTCCACCCTCATGAACGTGCTGTACGGCCTGTACCAGGCCGACGAGGGCGAGATCCTCCTGGACGACGTGGTCCAGCGGTTCTCCGGCCCGCGCGACGCGATGAACGCCGGGATCGGCATGGTCCACCAGCACTTCATGCTCATCCCCGTGTTCACGGTCGCCGAGAACGTGATGCTCGGCAACGAGCCCACGCGGGCCGGTGGCACGCTCGACCTCGACGCCGCCCGCGCCCGCGTGCGGGAGATCTCCCAGCGCTTCGGGTTCGACCTCGACCCCGACGCGCTCGTGGGGGATCTCCCGGTCGGCGTGCAGCAGCGGGTCGAGATCATCAAGGCACTCTCCCGTGACGCCCGGATCCTGGTCTTCGACGAGCCCACCGCCGTGCTCACGCCCCCCGAGACCGACGAGCTGATGGCGATCATGCGCCGGCTCAAGGAGCGCGGCACCGCGATCGTGTTCATCACCCACAAGCTGCGCGAGGTGCGCGAGGTCGCCGACCGCATCACGGTGGTGCGTCTCGGCAAGGTGGTCGGCGAGGCGTCGCCCACGGCCGGCGACGCCTCGCTCGCCTCGATGATGGTCGGCCGCGCGGTCGAGCTGACCGTGCGGAAGGCTCCCGCCGAGCCCGGGGACACCGCGCTCGTGCTGCGCGACCTGTCCGTGATCGACGCGCGCGGCCAGTACGTCGTGTCGCACGTCGACCTGACGGTGCGGCGCGGGGAGATCCTCGCGATAGCCGGTGTGCAGGGCAACGGCCAGACCGAGCTGACGGAGGCGATCCTCGGGCTGCAGCCGCGGGTCGAGGGCTCGATCACGCTCGACGGGGTCGAGCTGGCCGGTCGCACGCCACGGCAGATCCTCGACGCGGGCGTCGGGTTCGTGCCGGAGGACCGTGGACGGGACGGCTTCGTCGCCGAGTTCACGATCGCCGAGAACCTCATGCTCGACCGCTCGTACGGCCCCCCGTTCGTACGGGCGGGCGCGCTGCGGCTCGACACGGTCGAGTCGTTCGCCCGCGCCGCGATCACCGAGTTCGACATCCGCGCGCAGGGGGCCGGCACCAACGTCGGCCGCCTGTCCGGCGGCAACCAGCAGAAGGTCGTGCTCGCCCGCGAGCTGAATCGCGAGCTGCGGCTGTTCGTCGCCGCCCAGCCCACCCGCGGCGTCGACGTCGGCTCGATCGAGTTCATCCACCAGCGGATCGTTCGAACCCGCGACGCGGGGGTGCCCGTGATCGTCGTGTCGACCGAACTCGACGAGGTCGTCGCGCTCGCCGACCGCATCGCCGTGATGTACCGCGGCGGGATCGTCGGCGTCGTGCCCGGTGACAGCCCGCGCGACGTGCTCGGCCTCATGATGGCCGGCGCCGCTCCCCAGGCGGTGGCGCTGTGACACAGGACACGCCCCGCTCCCATCGGATCCTCAGGGAGATCTCGGGGGGCAACGCCGTCGTCTCCGTCCTCGCGATCGGGCTCGCCCTGCTGGTCGGCAGCGTCCTCATCGTGCTCACCGATCCCGAGGTGCAGGCGGCGTCCGGCTACCTGTTCGCCCGTCCCGCCGACGCCGTCCTCGCGGCCGGCGACGCCGTCGCGGGCGCGTGCTCGGCGCTGTTCCAGGGCGCGGTCTTCAACGGGACGCGCGTGGGCTGGGCGAACCAGATCAAGCCGCTCACCGAGACGCTCACTCTCGCGACCCCGCTCATCGCGGCCGGACTCGGTGTCTCCGTCGCGTTCCGGTGCGGCCTGTTCAACATCGGGGGCCGAGGGCAGATGCTCGTCGCGGCCGCCGTCGCCGGCTGGATCAGTTGGTCGTTCCCGATGCCGCACCTCCTGCACCTGCTCGTCTGCGTGCTCGGCGCGATCGCCGGCGGCGCGCTCTGGGGCGGCATCGCGGGCGTGCTCAAGGCCAGGACCGGCGCGCACGAGGTGATCGTCACGATCATGCTCAACTACGTCGCCTTCTACCTGGTGTCGTTCCTGTTGCGCACCCCGGGGGCGCTGCAGGCGCCCGGTTCGAACAACCCGAAGTCGCCGGCGGCGCTCGACACGGCGGTGCTGCCGACGCTGTCGGATCTGCTCGGCGTCGGCTCGTTCCGCCTGCACGCCGGGTTCGTGCTCGTGGTCGCGGCCACGATCCTCGTCTGGTGGGTGCTGAACCGTTCCGGCCTGGGCTTCCGGTTCCGGGCGGTCGGCGAGAACCCGGACGCGGCGCGGGTGGCCGGCATCGAGGTGCGGCGCGTGTACCTGGTCGCGATGATGATGTCCGGCGGCCTCGTCGGCCTCGCCGGAGCTTCGCAGGTGCTCGGCACGACGACCACGGGCTTCGGCTCGGGGGTCGACGCGGGCATCGGCTTCGACGCCATCACGGTGGCGCTGCTCGGGCGCTCGCGCCCGTGGGGCGTCTTCGCCGGCGGCCTGCTGTTCGGCGCGCTCAAGACGGGCGGGTACGCGATGCAGGCGGCCCAGGCGGTCCCGATCGACCTCATCCTCGTCGTGCAGGCCGTGATCGTGCTGCTGATCGCGGCGCCGCCCCTCGTACGCGCCGTGTTCCGGCTGCCCGCCCCGGCCCTCTCGGGTGGCCAGCAGGCGGTGACCAGGTGAGCGGCGTGAGCGGCACCGCGACGGAGACCGTCCGCGCCGGGACGGCCGTGAGCCGCGACTGGAAGGCGCCGATCGCGCTCGACGTGTTCGCCGTCGTCGCGCTCGTCCTCGGCTTCGCGGTCACCCGGACCGGAACGAGCACCTTCGGCCTCACGACGCCCGGCGACCTCGTCGCGCTCCCCCCGCTGGCGGTCCCCACGGGCGGCACCGTCGCCGCGCTCGCCCTCGTGCTCGCCGGGCTCGCGGTCGCCGCCCACGTCCTCGTGCTGTCCGGCGGCGGACGTCGGGTGCCGCGCCGGCTCGTCGCGGTGTTCGCGATCGTGTTCCTCGTCGCGTTCCTGACCTGGGCGTCGGCGGGACGGACCGTCCCCGTCACCGGACTGCTGATCGGCGCCCTCGCGCTCGGCACGCCGCTGATCTTCGGCGCCCTCGGGGGCGTCATCGGCGAGCGCGCGGGCGTCGTGAACGTCGCGATCGAGGGCCAACTGCTGCTCGGCGCGTTCTCGGCCGCCCTCGTCGGGTCGGTCACCGGTCAACCCGTCCTCGGGCTCGTCGCGGCGATGGCCGGCGGGGTGCTCGTCGCCCTCGTACTCGCCACTTTCGCGCTCCGGTACGTCGTCGACCAGGTCATCGTCGGCGTCGTCCTGAACGTGCTCGTGACCGGCCTGACGGGCTTCCTGTACATGAAGGTGCTGAAGTCCGACGCCGAGCTGTTCAACGCGCCCGACCGGTTCCCCGTGCTGCCGATTCCCGGACTGTCGGCGATCCCGATCGTCGGGCCGGTGATCTTCCAGCAGACGATCATCGTGTACCTCATGTACGTCGCGGTGTTCGCGGTGTGGTTCGGCCTGTTCAAGACCCGCTGGGGTCTGCGGGTCCGCGCGGTCGGCGAGCACCCGACCGCTGCGGACACGGTCGGCATCGACGTCAACCGCACCCGGTTCTGGAACGTCGCCCTGGCCGGCGCGATCACCGGTGTCGGCGGCGCCTACTTCACCCTCGACTCCGTCGGCGCGTTCACCAAGGAGATGACGAACGGCATGGGCTTCATCGCCCTCGCGGCCGTCATCTTCGGCCGATGGCATCCCGTCCGGGCCGCGTTCGCGGCGCTGCTGTTCGGATTCGCCACGAACCTCCAGAGCATGCTGGGCATCATCGGCTCCCCCGTGCCGAGCGAGTTCATGCTCATGCTGCCCTACGTCATCACGGTGTTCGCGGTCGCCGGCCTGGTCGGGCGGTCCCGCGCGCCGGCGGCGGGCGGAAAGCCCTACCTCAAGTCCTGAAAGTCCCGCACCACGTCATGGAACACACGGAAACAAGGAGAAGATCACCCGTGCCCCAGAGTTTCGTCATCGACACCGACACCGCGTCCGATGACGCCGTCGCCCTGTTGATGGCCGCGCGCGACCCACGCTCGCGGATCCGCGCCGTCACGATCGTCGCCGGGAACGTCCCCCTCGCGCAGGGCGTCCGCAACGCGAAGGTCACCCTCGAACTGGCCGGGGCCGCCGACGTGCCGGTGTGGGCGGGATGCCCCGCTCCGCTCATCCGCGAACTCGGGACCGCACAGAACGTGCACGGCTCCGACGGGATGAGCGGAACCCCGCTGCCCGAACCGCGGATGGCGACGCAGGACGGCCACGCCGTGCTCGCGCTCCTCGACCTCGCCCGCGACGAGCCCGGCCGGCACACGCTCGTGACGCTGGGCCCCCTGACGAACATCGCGGCCGCCGTCACGATCGACCCCGAGTTCCTCACGAGGTTCGCGCACACCTACCTGATGCTGGGCACCAGCGACGGCAACGGCAACGTGACCGCGATCGCCGAGTACAACGCCTGGGCCGACCCCGAGGCGGCGCAGATCGTGCTCCAGGCGCCGGGCGAGAAGACCATGGTCGGCTGGGACATCTCCCGCAAGTACGCGGTGATCGATCCGGACGAGGATCGCCGCCTGCGCGACCTCGGCAGGCTCGGGCAGTTCGCCGCCGACATCAACCGCGACGTGCACGTGTTCGCGGTCGAGGAGACCGGGCTGGCCGGCTACGACCTCCCCGACCCCATCGCCATGGCGATCGCCATCGACCCCGGCATGATCGTCCACGCCGAGGACCTCCACCTGCGGGTGGCGACCGACCAGACCACCCGTGGGCACACCTACGCCGACCGTCGCACCCCACCGCGACCGGTGAACACCCGCGTCGTGACGAGTGTCGACGGCCAGATCTTCCTCGACGCGCTGCGGGCCGCCGTGACCCTCTGACGCCGGTCGGCGCCGGCCGGAGGCTCTCCGGCCGGCGCCGTGCCCACGCGGCAGTAGAGTGGTTATCATGGTCACGTACGCGGACATCGCCAAGCGCGCGGGCACGTCGACCGCCGTAGTGAGCTACGTGCTGAACGACGGGCCGCGCAACGTCGCGCCCGCCACCAAGGAGCGCGTGCTCACCGCGGCCGCGGATCTCGGATACCGGCAGAACCGGATCGCGCGAGCCCTGCGTTCCGGCCGGACGGGCCTCGTCGGGGTGCTGACACCCGACCCGACCATCCCCTACTTCGGCGAACTCACCCGGGCGATCGTCCAGGCCGTCGGCGACGCCGACCGGTTCCCGCTCGTGAGCCACGCCGCGGTGTCCGGACGATCCGAGCGCCAGGCCATCGAGGCGCTGCTCTCGGCCCAGATCGACGGGCTGCTCATCACGGCGTTCTGGCCGGACCAGGAGCTTTCCCTCGAGATCGACATCCCGGTCGTCTACGTCCACCACAAACCCGACGGCGTCGAGGGCCTGCTCGTCGAGAGCGACAACACGCACAGCGTCCGTGAGGCGGTCGGGCACCTCCAGGGCCATGGCTACGGCGCGCCGGCATTCTGGGGAGGTCCCGACGACGTCGGCCCCACCGGCGAGCGGATCCGCGCGTGGGCCGCGCTCGTCGGCGACGAGGGGTCTCTCCGCCGCTCCGGCTACAGCAGCGAGGAAGCGGCCACCGAGTTCCGGCGGCAGCACCGGCTCGGGACACTGCCGAGGTCGCTGGTGATCGCTTCCGACGTCCAGGCGCTCGGGATCCTGTCCGCCGCCTACCGGCTGGGTGTGCGCATCCCTGACGACCTCGCCGTCATCAGCCTCGACGGATCCGCCGAGACGGCGTTCACCTCTCCCCCGCTGACGGTCGTGCGGCAGCCGGTGGAGGAGATGGCCGCTCGGGCGGTCGGCCTGCTGACCGGGCGGCCCGACGAGCGCGAGTCGCTCGCGACCCTGACCATCCGGGCGAGCTGCGGCTGTGACTACAGGGCCTGAGCGAGGCGCGACCGGATGAGCACGGTCAGCGCGGCGAGGGCCGACAGCAGGACGGCGAGCGACAGCCCGGCCGTGATCGTCGGGCTGACCGCGCCCAGCGCCGTCCCTGCGCCGATCCCGACGTAGAGCGCGGAGGCGTTCAGGCCGACCGCGATCGCGCCGTGCGGCCCCGCGGCACGCAGGAGCAACTGCTGGATGACCGGGCTGATCGACCAGGTGGCCGCACCCCAGACACCGAACAGCACTCCGGCGCTCGCCGCCCAGGCCAGGTCGGCGTGCGTCAGGGCGACGAAGCCCAGGAACACCAGGCACAGCACCGTGAGCGCTCCGACCAGCAGCCGTTCGGGATCGCGGTTCTGGAGCAGGAGGCCGACCAGCGCCGTGGCGACGACGCCCCCGGCCCCGAACACGGCCGACCCGGCCACGTCCGACCCCACGCCGGTCGCGAGCGCGTCCGACCGGCCGAACACCAGGTAGGCCGATGCCATCGAGACCGCCGTGAGAAACAGCCAGAATCCGCAGGTCGCCAGGGTGCCGAGAAATCGGACCTGCCGCGGCCGGTCCGCCCGATCCGTCGGCGCGCCGCGCACCGCGAACGCCAGGGCCGCGCCGGCGACGCCGAGGAGGGCCGGCGCCATCAGCAGCAGTTGCCAGGGGACTCGGCCGGCGAATGCCCGCGCCACGTCGGGCGTGAACGAGGTCGCCCCCGCCAGGACGGCGAACGCGACCCCCGTGGCCACGGCCGACCGCCGCGCGGCTCCGGCCGCCGAGAGGAGGACCGGGACGAGGGTCGCCGCGCCGATCGCGGCGACCGCCCGGGAGGCGGCGAAGGCGCCGAAAGTCGATGCCAGCGCGCCGAGCAGACCGGCCACGACGACCAGCGCCGCGCCGACCGAGATGACGCCGCGCCACGAGAGCCGATGGCCGAGGGCCGGCGTGAACGGCACGCAGACCGCGTACGCGACCGAATAGACGACGGTCGCGAGGTGGAGCCGGTCGACGTCCGTGCCGAGATCCCGCGCCACCGCGTCGGCCAGACCCGCTGGGAGGAAGGTGCTCATCCCGGCGGCCGCGAGACCGAGAACGACGACGGCGAACCTCACGCGCCGCGGGCCCGAGACCAATCGGCGGCCACCTGTTCGCGCACCGTCACCTCACCGATGTTCAGCGCGATCGCGGCCAGCGCCGCGTGGTGCGTGTCCTCCTGGTAGGACGCGCAGCAGTCGGCGGGCACCTGAACCTCCCACCCGCGCTGGAAGGCGTCGTTCGCCGTCGAGGCGACGCAGCACTCGGTGGTGAGCCCGGTCACGGTGACCCGATCGACTCCGGCGCTCCGCAGCATCGACTCGAGCGGCGTGTCGATGAAGGCGCTGTACCTCTCCTTGCGGACCACGCTCTCTTCCGCGATCGGCAGGACCCGGTACAGTTCGGCGAGTTCGCTGCCTTCCGCGCACGCGTCGAACCCGAACGCGGCCGGCGAACCCCGGAACTTCCTGTTCGCCTCCCACGGCGCATCGGGCCGGGTCGTGTTCCTGATCCAGTAGATCGGCACACCCACCGACCGCGCGTCGTCCACGAGACCGGCGATCTGCTCGACGGCCACCTGAACGCTGGCCACGGCCTCCGCCGAGACGCCGTGACTCCGCAGAAACTCGGGCCGGGCGAAATAGTGCTGGACGTCGACGACGAGGAGAGCCTCGGCACTTGCCCGTGTCATGAGCCCGTCTTTCTAATCGTTTAGATAGGAGATTTTGGCACCGTATCGCCCGGCCGAGATCCTCGTCAACAGGGCTCGGGCGCGCCGACCCGGTGCGGATGGCCGAAACCGCGGGAGTTCTGGACCGTTCGAGCCAGGGATGTGGCGCGTTCACACGGCATTCAGCTCCGAACGTGACCATTTGCGACGTTTGCCCCATTGATCAACAGATGGGGTGCTAGCCCCCAAAAGGGGCCTCGAAGAGGGGAAACACGGTGTTCGGGGTGTGGCGAAGAAACAGGAAGACCGGCCGGTTCAAGTTACCGGCCGCCCTGCTGAGTGTGATGGTGCTCACGGGCCTGGTGAGCGGGTTTCCCGCCCAGAGCGCGCAGGCGGATCCGATCGGATCGCCGGGATACCGGGCGCTCGCCGGCGTGGGGTCGGCGACGACGGAATGGCTGACGAACGCCTTGGCGGACGCGGTGACGGTGAACGGGCAGAAGGTGCTGGGGTCGTACAACGCGGCCGGCCAGACCGCGTCGCCCACGATCACGACCAAGGACCCCGCGACGCATCCGGACTGCACCCTGAACCGCCCGGCGACCGACGCCGGCGGGCAGAGCGCGCTGCGGTACTCGATAGCGGCGGAGGACGGGTGCCTCGACTTCGCCCGGCTGGCGGGCGAGCCGAGCAGGTTGTCGATCTCACCGGTCGACGGGGTGACCTACCTGCCGTACGCGCTGGACGGGATCACGTTCGTGACCAACCGGAGGACCTCCCTGCTCGGGAAAACGCTGAGCTTCCTGCGCGAGGTGTACACCTGTGGCGCCGGCTCGGCGGGGTGGCATCCGCTGCTGCCTGCGTCGGGGTCGCAACTGCGCGGTGAGTGGCTGGCGGCTCTCGACCTCCGGGAGGACGACGTACGCGGCGGGAAGTACCCGTGCGTCAAGGACGTCAACGGAAGCGTGCCGAACCGCGACAACGACGTCTCGCTCGTGGCGGCGGACCCGAACGCGATCATGCCGGTCTCGATCGCGCACTTCGTGCAGAACAGGTGGCCCGACATCCGGATGGGCCGCATCGTGCAGGCGCCGGAGGCGGACGGGCGGGGCCCTGTGGTGTCCAACGCCGCGGCGTTCCCCGACGGGGTCAGCTACACCACTCACTTCTACTCGGACCTGCCGGACATGACCTCCGAGGAGTTGAAGGACCTTTACCAGTGCCGGATCACGAGGGTCCGTGGGAGGCCGGCGACGCCGTCGCTGCCGGCGGCGGGTTCGGTACGGTCGGCGTGGCTGCCGCGGGTGGGCATCACCGAGGCCGACCTGACCGCGGGCCGGTACCCGTGCGTCCGCACCACCACCGGCGACGGCTCCCCGATTCCCGTCGATGACGGGCGCTCACTGGGACTGACGGACGTCATCCCGCACTCCATCTCCGAGTACATGCGCCAGATGTACGGGTCCAGCGGGGTGGCCGCGGACTACCGCGCCGGGCGCGTGCTGGGCGGGCTCGCCCAGGACCAGCAGGGCAAGGTCGTGAAACGGCCGTTCGTGTTCAACCCGGAGTACGGCCGCCCGCTGGTGCACCGGTTGTACAACGTGCTCCCCGTGAGCAAGCAGCGCACCAGCCCCTGGCGGGAGGTCTTCACCGGCCCCACCTCGCTGATCTGCCAGAACACCGCGATCATCGAGACCTACGGCTTCGCCCCGCTGGCCCAGGAAGCCTGCGGCGGCGGCGCTGAGCTGCTTTCCGACCCCGCGCCGCCGAGCTACCGGATCCGCAACGTCAAGAGCGGCAAATGCCTCTCGAACGGCACCGGCAGCGTCGCCGACGGCGCACAGCTCAGCCAGTGGACCTGCGGGACCGGCGCCGAGCAGCAGTGGACCTGGACCGGCGTCGACGGGCGGCAGCTCAAGAACTCCCTGAGCGACAAGTGCCTGGCGATCGGCGGCGGCAGCACCGCCAGCGGCGCGCAGGCCATCCAGTGGACCTGTGGGTCCGGCACCGAGCAGCGGTGGATCCTCGAGGCCGACCCGGCGGGCGAGAGCTACGTCAAGAACGCCAAGAGCACCCATCTGCTGACCGTTTCCGGCGGCGGCCTCACCGACGGCACCAAGGTGGTCCAGTCGACGCCGGCCGGCAACGCCGCGGAACAGCACTGGATCCTGGAGACCGCCACCACCGTGACGCCGGGCGACGACGTCCTGATGTCGACGGCGCTCCCGGGCTTCACGGCAGGAGCCCCGATCGACAAGGCTGCGAAGAAGGCGGCGGAGCAGGCGGCGACCCCTGCGGCGGCGGGGAACGAGTGGGTCAACGTGGTCTATCCGAAGCGGCTGGTCGACATCCGCAACGGCAGGTGCCGCATGCAGGGCTACTGGAACTCGAAAGCCGTCAGGCCGGGCAGCGGGCCCCTCGGTGGCGTCTTCTTCGACACCCGGGCCTATGTCGTCGGCCCCAAGTGCGCGATCACCATGCACCTGCAGATCATCGACTACCAGATGAGGGGCCTGGGGTTCTACATCGCCGACCACTACTACGACAGCAGCAAGCCGTCCAGTTCGGGCAAGAACGAACGCTGGATGTTCTGGGGACCCATCCTCGGCGGGAACTACCACATCAAGATCGGCACTGTTCCCTATCTCCTCACCTACACCCTCAAGGACATGACCACCGGTGGAATCGCCTCGGTCGGGGCGATCTGGGGACCGAAGGCGAACTGGTGCGACGGCTGGAACCAGCCGGGCGCCTGCCCCACCACCACCTGAGTCGCGGTCTGCAACACGCCGAAGGGTGCCGGACACTTACCAAGGTGTCCGGCACCCCTTCGCGAGGAGACCCTGTGACACCTCATGATCGCTTCGAGGCGATCTATGACTCGTACTATCCGGCCATCCATCAGTACGCCGCCCGCCGTACCGGTTCGGCCGACGACACCGCCGACGTCATCTCCGAGACGTTCCTCACCGCCTGGCGACGCCTCCACGATGTCCCCGACGGCGAGCGGGCGCTGCTGTGGCTGTACGGCGTGGCCCGCCGGGTGCTGGCCAACCAGCAACGCGGCGCCTCACGCCGAGCCGGGCTCGCCGACCGCCTCCGCGACGAACTGGCCGCCGACCGGCCCGTCACCCCGGTCGATCTGGCGCACGTCCGCGCCGCCTTCGAGGAGTTGCCCGGGGGTGATCGCGAGGTGCTGGCGCTGGCCTGCTGGGAGGGGCTGACCAGCGAGCAGATCGCCAAAGTCATGGAATGTACGGCTGTCGCCGCCCGCACCCGGCTGCATCGCGCGCGCAAGCGGCTGGCGGCGCGGCTCGATCGGCCGACGGTCTCGACGATTTCGATGGGGGAAGCATGAGCGACGTCGACAACCTGATGAGAGCCATCGATCTTGTCCCGCACGCGCCCGAACAGGGGCCGGGCGCGCGCGAGCTGCGTGCGGCGATCATGGCGACGCCGGTTCCGCGCCGTCGGCCGTCCCGGTGGCTCGGCGGGGGCGGAGCCCTCAGGCGTGCCCGCCGGCCTGTTCTGGCCTCGGCCGTGGCCGCGGCGGCGGTAGCCGTCGCGATCGGCGTCGGCCTGCCCTCCGGCGGTCCGGCGACCGAGTACGCCAACGCGGCGGTCTCCATCAACAGGTCCGACGGCTACTTCGCCGTCACCATCACCGACCCCACGGCCGACCGCCGGCGCTTCGAGGAGGCGTTCGACGCGGTCGGGCTGAACGTCACGGTGAAGATCATCCCGGTGGCGCCGGACGACGTCGGCAAGCTGATCGGCCCGATCGTTCCCGAGGGCTTCAAATGGCACGGAAGCATGGGAACGCAGCCCCTGACACCTTGCGCGTCGGCGTTCTGCGGCAAGGTCTGGATGCCCTCGGACTTCCCCGGCCGCGTGGTCTTCGGGATCGGCCGCCCCGCCGAACCCGGCGAGCCCTACGCCGAGGACGGTCCCGTCGATCCCCGCGGGGAGGAGTCCCTGGAGGGTTACCAGGTTCGCGGGAAGACGGTGAAGGCTGTGCGTGCCGAACTGCACCGGCGTGGACTGAAGGTCGGCTATCGCCTGCTGTGGAACCTTCCCGACGGCGGCTCCTTCGATCACCAGGTCTCCGCGGACCGGATCAAGGATGACTGGATCGTCAGCGGATCCCGCGACCACAGCTCCGACACCGTCGACCTCTACGTCATCCCCGGCCCCGGCGCCGGCCCCGCCCCCGACCCGCGCACGGTCGCCACACCCCAGTGGTACGACGACCTGACCGACTGACAACGGCCAGACCGATCACGGGCGGGCTGCCAGGCAGCGCGCGGACCCGGCTGCCCCGCCGTGACCGCGCGAGGTAGATCATCGTGGACTATGCTTTCGTCGCATGACGCAGTTCACGGCAAATGAGCGTCAATCCGGCGTCGGCTTCCGGAGGGCTGCGAGGGGCGCGTGATGGCTCCGCGGAAGACACCGGCCGAGCCTGGGCCGCTGGCCACGGAGTTGCGGAGGTCACGCGAGCGGGCCCGGCTGACGCAGGAGGAGCTGGCGCGGCGTGCGGGGCTGAGCGTGGGCACCGTACGCGGGCTGGAGTCGGGCCGGATCCAGCGGCCCCGCCTCGGATCGGCGCGCGCGCTCGCCGACGCGCTGGCACTCGCGGAGCCCGACCGTGCCGCGCTGATCGCTCTCGCCCGTGGCGAGCCCGTCAGCACGCCCGTCGACCGGCCCGACGGTGAGCCCGCCCGGCCCTCCCCTGTCACGCGGCCGGCGTACGCGGGGGTGCGCCCGGCCCAGCTCCCGGCGGGGGTGGCCGGTTTCGCCGGGCGCGTCGAGCCGCTCAGGATCCTCGACGAGACGGCCGGCAGGCCGTCCGCGACGATGGTGATCGCCGGCACGGCCGGCGTGGGGAAGACCACGCTGGCCGTGCACTGGGCGCAGCGGGCCCGCGACCGCTTTCCCGACGGTCAGTTGTACGTGAACCTGCGCGGCTTCCACCCGGCCGGATCGCCGCTGGACCCGGCGGTGGCGGTGCGCGGATTCCTCGACGCCCTTCAGGTGCCGCCGCAGCGGATCCCGGCGACCGAGGACGCGCAGGCCGCGCTCTACCGCAGCCTGCTCGCGGACCGGCGCCTACTGGTGGTGCTCGACAACGCCCGCGATGCCGAGCAGGTCCGCCCGCTGCTGCCCGGCTCGCCCGGCTGCATGGTGCTGGTGACCAGCCGCGACCAGCTCTCCACCCTGGTGGCCGTCGAGGGCGCCCAGGTGGTCGATCTGGACGTGCTGTCCGCCGACGAGGCCCGCGACCTGCTCGGACGCCGACTGGGCCACGACCGCCTCACCGCCGAACCACAGGCCGCGGACGACCTCATCGCCGCCTGCGCGCGGTTGCCGCTGGCGCTGGCCGTCCTGGCCGCCCGCGCCGCGATCCGCCCCGACTTTCCCCTCGCCGCCCTGACCGACCAGCTCTCGCAGAGCCGTGACCGGCTGGCGGCCTTCAGCGACGACAGCGCGCTCACGGACGTGCGGGCGGTGTTCTCCTGGTCCTACCGCACGCTCAGCGACGCGGCCGCCCGGCTGTTCCGCCTGCTCGGCGTGCACGCGGGCCCCGACATCGACGTCGAGGCCGCGGCCCGCCTGACGGCGACGTCACCGGCCCGCGTCCGGCCGTTGCTCGCCGAACTCGCCCGCGCCCACCTGATCGGCGAGCCCACCCCCGGCAGGTACGCCTTCCACGACCTGCTCCGCGCCTACGCGACCGAACTCGCCGGCAGCACCGACTCCGACGACGAGCGGCGCGAGGCCGTACACCGTGTGCTCGACCATTACCTGCGCACCGCGCACAGCGCCGCCCTGCTGCTCCAGCCGCGCCACAAGCCCGTCTATCCGCCGCCGCAGGTCACCGGGGACGACGCTCCGTACGTCCTGGCCGACCTCGATCAGGCCATGTCCTGGCTGACCGCCGAGCTCGGCACTCTCCTCGCCTCCGTCGAGCAGGCGTTCGGCACGGGGTTCGACCGCCACGCCTGGCAGCTCGCCTGGAGCATGCGGGTCTTTCTCCAGCGGCGGGGGCACTGGCACGATCTCACCACCGTGTCCGGCACCGCTCTACGGGCCGCGGACCGGCTGGGCGACCGGGTCTGTCAGGCGCACGCCTACCGAAGTCTGTCCCTTTCGCACGTCAAGATGCGCCGGTTCGACGAGGCGCGCGCGTACCTGCTGAAGGCCCTCGACGGGTTCGCCGCGGGCGGTGACCTCGTCGGGCAGGCCGACGTCTCCCGTACGCTGGGCTGGGTCCTGTGGTCGATGGACCGTCGCGAGGAGGGGCTCGGCTATGCCGAGCAGGCCCAGGAGCTCTACGCGCGAGCCGGGGACCGGGCGGGCCACGCGGACGGCCTGAACAATCTCGGCTGGCTGCACCTCCAACTGGAGGATCACGATCGGGCACTCGTCCTGTGCCGGCGGGCGCTGGCCCTCCAGCAGGAAATCGGTGACCAGCGCGGCGCGTCGGCCACCCTGCACACCCTCGGTTACATCCACCACCTGCTCGGCGAGCATCGGGAGGCGATCCCGTGCTACGAGCGCTCGGCCGAGCTGGCTCGCGCGTTCGACTACGACTATCGGGAGGGGGAGGTTCTCGCCCACCTCGGCGACACCTATCACGCCATGGGCGATCGCCGGGCCGCCGGGGAGACCTGGAGGCAGGCTCTGCGCATCTTCACCGAACTCGAAAGAAGCGAGGCCGCCGACGTCCGCGCCAAGCTCCGCGCCCTGGACGACGGCGAACCACCGGGTACCTGACTTCGGGGGAAAGGCGCATCAGCGCCATTGACCCGGGCCGGATACGCCGTACCACAGAACTCACGCCCGGCCATTTCAGGGTTTTTTCACAGCCATTTAAGTGCCTCACTCCAAGATGGCCTTCCGCAAAACGAGGCGGACGCTCGGCAGCCGGCCATCAGGCCGGTCCGCCGCGAGACGTACGACCTCGTCGAGCCGTAAGGGAGTGCAGTGTCATTATTCAGCGGCAGGCCGTTTCGCCGGCGGGTCACGGGCGTCGTCGCCCTGGCCCTCGTTCCTCTGATGGTCGCGGTCGGTGTGGCCTGGGCCGAGGTCACCGACAACATGTTCCCCACCTCGAACACGAGCCCGTTCTGCGTGAAGGGGATGCACAGGACTCCGTGCCAGACCGACAATCGCGACGTCTCCTACTACATGGACAGCAGCGGCGAATTCATGCTGGAGACAGCCGACCGGACCGACGTCCAGAACGTCATGGCGAACCAGTTCGCGCCGACCGATCTGGTCATCGCCTACGACTCGACTCCCGTGTTCTCGGGATCGGGAGAGACCGACATCGTCTACCAGGAGGGTTCCGCGGGGATCTCCGACAGCGCCGACGGAATGGCGTGGTGCGACGCCTTGGGCGGTGACATGGTCGACTGCGACCAGCAGGTGGTCCGCATCAGGGGCAACGGCTATTACACCCCTTCGCTGGTGTGCCATGAGACCGGCCATGCCGTCGGCCTCCAGCACGGCGACGTCGCCAGCCCTCAGATCGGCCGCACGGATCCGGCGCTGGGCTGCATGAAGACCCCGACGGGCGGCACCACGACCCTCGGCGACAACAACCGCAGCCACATCAACCACACCTACTAGGGGGAACCGTGAGACGTCGATTCCTTGTCCTCGGTGCTGGAATGGTGGCCGCCGTCGTCACGGCCGCGATCGTCACCGCCGGGACCCTGAGCGCCACCGCCGACGGCGGCGCGCCTGCACAGCCACGAGAGGTGGTCATGGCACACGCCGATGACCGCCTGCCCAGCATCACCGCCGCCGACTGGGTGACCTACGCCGACCACGTGGTCGTCGTCGACGCCGTGTCCGAGCAGCAACTGCCGCCGGCCCAGATCGAGATCGAACGCGGCGAAGGGCTGATCGGCCGCACGGTCGACCTCCAGGTGAAGGAGGTGCTCTGGTCGCGCGACGGGGCAGCCCGTCCCGCGCCGCAGAGCTGGGTGTACAACGCCAGCGGGTTCACCTTCAACGACGGCGACACCAGTGCCTTGTCACCGGTCGCGCTGGAGGGCCGGCCGCGCGTGGAGGCGGGCCACCAGTACATCCTGGCGATCGTCTGGGAGGACGCCCGCTGCTCCGAGGGCGACGAGCCCGAGCCGGGCAGGTGGCTCGGTCTTGGGGAAGGCTCAGAACTCCCCTACGACGGCGACGTCATCGGCCAGGGCGAGCACGAAGGACGGCTCCAGACCGTCGAAGGCGCCCGCACACTGGCCGGGGCGGCCGGACCGGACGTCGGGCTGGAAGAAGAACTGGTCGGCCAGAACGCGGCGGCGCTGGCCGCCGCGCTGAAGACGGCCACTCCGGGCCAGAGACAGCAGCCCAAGGCCCCGGCCGCGAACAGTTGCCCCTAGGAGTCGCCGACCGCCGGGACGCACCCCGTCCGCACCAGACGCCTCTGTCACGTACCGTGGGCGGCTCCGGCGTGCGGGTGGACGTACGGACCGGCGGCACCTTCGACGGGCGCGTCCCGCGCCTGATCCCTTCTTCCGCGACCCACCGCACGCGTTGCCCTTCGTGGTCTCCCGCTAGGCCAGGAGAGAGCCGTAGGCGGTCGAGTGTTCCTGCCCGGACATGAAGGACAGGAACTGCCTCACGAAGGCGCCGCGTGAGTAGGTGTCGGCCTTGCCGGTCAGGTCGCGGTGGAAGGCCGTACGGAACAACTTCTGGTATTCCTGGACGTCGATCGCCTGGTCGTCGTCGACGTCGGTGACATCGAACAGGACGTCGGCGACCTTGATCAGCCCGGAGCTGGGCAGGGCGGTGGACGCGGCGGCGTACTCCTGGCGGGTGACGCGTCCGTCGCCGTCGGAGTCGAGGCCGGCCTGCAGCTCCCGCCACCAGGCGGCGTAGGCGTTGTAGAGCCGCTCCTCGTCCTGTTCGTCCAGGTCGAGCCGGGTGGCGATCTCTCTCGCCATGGCCGCCAGGTCGGGCCAGGCGATGTGGCCGTCGCCGGTCTGGTCGAGCACCTCGGCGAAGAACCGGTCAGCCGAGTGGACTGCGCGGTCGTCCTCGTCGGGGGCCGGGGTGACGAGCCTGATCAGGGCCGCGGCCTGGCCCGCCTTGCGGCGTACGCCCTGCCACAGCCCGTTCTCGCTGGAGTGGTCGGGATCCAGCAGGCTCATGAGGGATTCGACGCTCACCCAGTCGGTCGGCAGCAGGCGGGAGGCGGCGCCGGTGCTCAGGTAGGCGCCGTGCATGAGCGCCCGCGCCCCCGGGAAGTCGGGCAGCGCGAGGCGGCGGCAGAGCGGCTCGGGAAGCGACGCGATGGTGATCGCGGCGGCCACCGGGCCTGCCACGGCCCGGCTCGCGGCCCACACGGCGGGGCTGCCGCGCAGCAGGGGCGGCGCGGGCACGTTGGCGAACAGCCGGTAGAGGATGACGCGCACCGCCTCGGTGTTCTCCAGGCGATGGTGGACTATGTCCTCGAAATAGGGCCAGAACTCCCGCACCGTCGGGGGGAGATGGTCGCTGTTGCCGTCCAACAGGGCCAGAACCGTGCGGAACTCGGTGTAGAGCCGCTCGGTCGCGGCCCGGTCGAGCGACTCGCCGCTCAGCCGGTACATCGTCACCGACGACTCGAACAGGGTCGCCGTCACCCAGGCACGCGCTTCGGCGTTCGCCGCGTCGTAGTGGAGTCCCTGCGGGTCGGTGCCGGCGATGCGGGCGTGCAGGCGGTTGAGGCGGGTCGCCTCCCTGCGGCGTACGTGCTGGTCCGGGTCGAGCAGCCGCTGCGTGCTCGTCAACGTGTTGCGCAGCCGCCGCCACGGGTGGGTCACGAACGTCGAGTTCCCGATCAGCGCCGCGCCGATCTGCGGGTACGCGGCCTCCAGAACCGTGGCGCGGGCCACCGCGAGCCCCCATCGCGCCTCGTTGGCGAGGCGGCGCAGCATCGAGTCGGGCCCGAAGACGTCGAGGGTCTCCTCTGCGGTGGTGGGGGTCATCGAGGTTCCTCTCCCGTGGTGGTGGTCGGCCGGCGGACGTCGCCGAACCGGCGCTGGCGCCATCGGTAGGCGTCAAGGCATTCCCAGAGGTGGGTCGCGCGGAAGTCGGGCCACAGCACCTGGGGGAAGACCCATTCGGCGTAGGCCACTTGCCAAAGCATGAAGTTGGAGATGCGTTGCTCACCGGAGGTGCGGATGACCAGGTCGACATCCGGCGTGTCGGGATAGGGAAGGTGCTGGGCGAAGGAGGCCTCGGTCACCTGTTCGGCGGGGGTGGCGGTGCGGATCAGCGAGCGGGCGGCTTCCACGATGTCACGGCGTCCTCCGTGGTCGAAGGCCACGGTGAGCGTCATCTGCCTGTTGTCGCCGGTGAGCGTCATCAGGTCGGTGATGTCCTGGACCAGGCGGGGTGGAATGCGCGGATCGGAGACGCCCAGGAACCTGCACCGTACGCCGCGGGCGTGCAACGCCGGTGCGTGCTTGCGGATGGCCCGGCGCACGAGGCGCATCAGGATGTCGACCTCGCCCGCCGGTCTCCGCCAGTTTTCGGTGGAGAAGGCGTAGAGGCTTAACCACTTGACGCCGGCGGAACGCGCCGCCTCGATGACGTCGATCACGGCGGCCTCCGCCGCCTCGTGCCCTGCGGTGCGGGGCAGGGATCGCTGCGCGGCCCACCGCCCGTTTCCGTCCATCACGCACGCCACGTGACGCGGCAATTCGCCGATGCTCTTCATAGCTGAACGTGACTATACCATTACCTTATGTATTGTCGAGCGTCGCACGTCGTAGCCGTCGGCACCGGGGTGGCGGCGGGCACTGCCGCTCCCCGCCGTCGAGCCTCGCCGGAAAATGCCGAGCCCGACAACCGCGACCGCGGCTGTCGGGCTGGATGGCGAACCCGGTCCGTTCGCCGTCGCGGGTATCCGCCGTCAGGACCGCCGCTTGGGGCTTGACGACTGGAGGGCCAGTGTGGCGAGGTGGCGGGCGATGCCGTTGGTGTCGGTGTCCTGCACGTTGCTGAGCACGACCACCACGATGTCGTCGTCGGGCAGGTACATGTTGCTCGCCGCGTAGCCCTCGAGCAGACCCGGGTGGTACCGGAGCCGGTGCCCTTGGAGCCGGTCGACGAGCCAGCCGAAGGCGTACGCGCTCGACGGCAGGCTGAGGCAGCCGCTGGCGGGGCACCGCGCCTGCGGCGTGAACGCCTCCCTGACGGTGGCGGGCGGCGCGACCCGGTACGAGCCGAACGACCGGTCCCAGCGGGCGATGTCGTCGACGGTGGCGTAGATGCCGGTCGCGGAGAACGCCTGGGAGCCGTTGATGGGCGTCGCCGGTTCACCGAGCGTGAGATAGCCCTTGGCGTATCCCGGGGGCGGGTATCCCCTGCTGTAGCCGGTGTGCTGGAGGTGCAGCGGGCCGGTGATCTCCCTCTGCAGCACGGCGCCGTACGGCCTGCGCGTCACCGCCTGGATGACCGCCCCGGCCAGGATGTAGCCGGAGTTGCTGTACTCCCAACTGGTGCCGGGCTTGAAGTCCAGCGGCAGGTTGACGAACCGCTGGATGAGCTGCCGGGTGGTGGTCGGCTGCGAGAGCTTGCGATAGAAGTCGGGCAGTCCCTGGATGTCGGGGATGCCGGAGGTGTGCGTGAGGACCTCGCGGATCGTGATGGGCCGCCACGCCGTCGGGCAGGCGTTGATGTACGCCGGGACGAGATACGGGCAGACCCGGTCGTCCAGGCCGAGCAGCCCCTGGTCGCGCAGCTTCAGCACGATCATCGAGGTGAACTGCTTGGTGACCGAGGCGATGCGGAAGACCGTGTCCGGCCGGTTGGGGATGCGCCTCGCCTCGTCGGCCGCCCCGGCGGCGGTGCGTACCAGCACCTCTCCACGCTTCATCACCAGCGCCGCGCCGGTGAACTTCTTCCTCGCGGCCAGGTCCCGCAGGTAGGCCCGCATCGCCTCGGCGGTCCGAGCGTCCGGCCTGGCCGGTGAGGCGACCGGCGAGGCCGATTTCGGGGTGGGATGGCTCGCGACGGCGGACGCGGCGACGGCAGGGGTGGCCACGGGCAGGGCCCCACCGGTCAGCGCGGCGGCCATCGCAAGATGCCATACCACATTAGGACGTTTGGCCATTTTCTCCCCCTGAAAAATATGCCGCCATCCCCGAAATATGGACATTTCTCCAAATCGGGTTAATTTCGCTGAAGAATGGCTGGCAGATCATTCTCCCCGGAAGCTTGGTGTCCGTTCGCGGGAGCGGCAAACGGCGGTCGAAGCCTTCTTTCCTTCCTCATATCCCGCCTGTTAGGACCGCTCGATGCTCCCTCACCGGCAAACCACATTTCCGGCACGGCTGGGCGAGGATCTCGGCCGCCTCCCGTGGTGTGGGCGACGTCCGGTACGGGCCCTACATTCGCTGCATGGCAGGGACGCGGGTCAGCGGTGCCACCAGCAGCCCCGCCGCGCCGAGGGCCGCGGCCACCCACAGCACGGAGGTGTACCCCAGCCCCGCCTCGATGGCCAGCCCTCCGAGGAACGGCCCGGCGGCGTTGCCCACGTTGAAGGCCGACACGTTCGCCGCCGAGGCCAGGTCGGGCGCGCCGTCCGCCATGGACAGGACCCGCGCCTGGAACGGCGGGATGGCCGCCGCGCCCGCCATCCCGAACAGCGCGAGCGCGACGATCGCCGTCACCGGGCTCCGCACTGCGGGAACCAGCAGGACGGAGACCAGCGTGACGGCGGCCAACACGGCGTAGACGGTCGGCATGAGGGCCTGGTCGGCGAGCCGGCCGCCGAGCGGGCTCCCGGCCAGCATGCCCACGCCGACGAGCACCAGCACGAACGGCACGGCGGACGCGTCCAGACCGGTCACCTCGGTGAGCAGCGGGACGACGTAGGTCACGACCGCCAGGAACGGCGCCCAGCCCAGCGCGGTCACCAGCAGCGCCAGCCACAGCCGCCCGTTGCGGAACGCCGCCAGCCCCAGGCCGCCGCGCCGGTTCTCCTGGCTTGCCCGGTGCGGCACGAACGCGGCCAGCCCGGCCATGACGACCACCCCCACGACGCTCACCATCCAGAACGCCGTTCGCCAGCCGAACTCCTGGCCGATGGCGGTGCCCGCGGGCACACCCAGCACGTTGGCCAGGCTGAGCCCCATGAAGACCTTCGCGATGGCCGCCGCCTTCTTCTCCGCCGGCACCAAGCCTGCGGCGACGACGCTGGCCACGCCCACGAACGCGCCTCCGGCCAGCGCGGACAGGACGCGGGCGGTCATGAGCACGCCGTACGAGCCGGAGACCGCGCTGAGCAGGCTGCCGACGACGAGCAACGCCATCAGGGCGAGCAGCATGGTCTTACGGGGAAGCCGGTTGCCCAGCACCGTCAGGGCGGGGGCGCCGACGACCATGCCGAGCGCGTACCCGGAGACCAGCAGACCCGCGGCCGGGACGGAGACGCCGAAGCCGGAGGCCACCTGGGGCAGCAGCCCGGCGATGACGATCTCGGTGGTACCGACGACGAAGGCGCCCAGAGCCAAAGCGGCCAGAGCGAGAGGGTTCTTCTCGGAATTCACATGGAAAGTCTCAGACCGCCATGATCGGAGATCAGCGACTGTTCCTGGACGAATCGGTTAGCTGGAGTTACCAATCGCCTGGGTCTCCGCGCAGGCTCGTACGAACGCCCTGACCCGCTCCGTCTCCCCCGAGGCCCGCCAGACCGGCGCGTAGGTGATCGGATGCGCGTCCTCGAACGGCACGTACGTCACACCGGGCCGGGGGTGGAAACGGCTGACGTCCTCACCCACGGCCGAAACGCCACGCCCCGCCGCCACCAGGGCCAGCGTCTCCTGGATCGTGGCCGCCGTGTCGCCGCGCTCGATCGGCCAGCCCGCGGGGGTCGTCCGCGGGTTGTTGTTGGCCGTCACCCAGTACTCCGGCAACGATCCCCCGCAGGCGAACACCTTGGCGCGGGCGAGATCCTCCACCCTCACCGCCTCGCGCCGCGCCAACTGGTGGCGCGAGGAGACGGCCAGCACCGCGGGCACGGTCAGCACGACCGGCCCGGTCACCAGGTCGGGCTCGACGACAGGCAACTGGGCCAGCAACACGTCCACCCTGCTCTCACGCAGGGGCTCGACGAAGTCGCCCAACTGCGTCTCGTGGATGTGCACCGCCGTAGCCGGGTGCCGCCTGGCGAACAGGTCCAGTACGCCCATGAGCAGTTCGCCGGTCGCGGCGCCGACGAAGCCCACGTGCAACTCGCCTTCCATGCCCTTCGCCGCCGACTTGGCCCTGGCCAGGCCGTCGCGGATGCACGCGTAGGCCGGGGCCAGGTCGTCGTGCAGATGCTTGCCCAGAGGCGTCAGCCGGACCCGGCGGCTGGTGCGTTCGAACAGCGGGGCCCCGACCTGACGTTCCAGTTTCGCGATCGTCTGGCTTATCCGGGCCCGGGTCACCATGAGACGCTCCGCCGTCCGCCCGAAGTGCAGCTCTTCGGCCAGGACCAGGAAGCTCTCGAGTTCGAGACGCTCCATCCCCTCAGCTTAACGCGCGCCCTCACGACGCCCGCCGCCGGTGGCGCCGTCACTCCCCTGCGCGGAAACCACCGTCTCCCGGGGAGCCGAGGCATCGGTGTCGTGGTCGACGCACTTCCTCATGACGTGTCCCCTCGTGGCTGGGCGGAAGGGTCAGCGGAACAGATGGGCGTGCTCGGCCGCCCAGTCGTCGAAGCCACGCGGCGGGCTGCCGATGATCTCGCGCACGGACGGCCGCTGGTCGAGCGTCCACCGGGTCAGCTCGGCGAGCCGCTCGCCGTACTCCTGCAGGGCGTACAGCGTCACGTCGATGCCGCCATCGGGCCAGCCGCGACGCCGCCAGTTCGCCCGGCTTTCATCGGGGGTCACCTCGACGGCGGCGAGGTCGTGGCCGATGGCCGCGGCGATGCTCGCCACCCGTGACCGGGTGCTGATCGGCAGTCCGACCGCTTCGACGACGGCGCCGACATGGTCGCCGGTACGCAGCGCCGCCGCCGCGACGGCGGCCAGGTCGTCCTCGTGGATGAAGGGGTAGTGGCCGCCCTCCAGGAAAGCCTCGCGTACCACGCGCTCGCCTCTGACCGTGTCCGGCCAGTCCGACCCCGTGGCGGGATAGGTGCCCTCGATCATCGCGCCCATCACCGCCGACGGGCGAATGTGTGTCCACTCCATGCCCGAGCGCTCGACCGCTCGCTCGATGGCCAGCCAGAACCACGTCTCCGGCGGGTACGCCTCCTCGTACTCCGGCCCGTGCGAGGACAGCACGACGATCCGCCGCACACCGGCATCCCGGGCGGCCACCAGCGCGTCCGCTACCGTCGCCGGCACGGCTCCGGCGAGAAAGACGCCGTCCACGCCGTCGAAGACCCCGGCGTGCTCCAGCGGCCTGGTGATGGACCCCTCGACGACCTCGACCCCGTCGGGCCAGCCGTCCACCTGGCCGGGCTCGGCGAGAACACGTACGCGGTCACCGGCATCCAGCAGCCGGCGCGCCAGGCTCCGCCCGACGATCCCCGTGGGGCTGCTGCCCGCGTCCTTCCTGGCGCAGACCGCGGTCAGCAGGAACAGAGCGGGCTGCGACACCTTCGTGAACCGCTTGATTCCACCCATGGCAAGACCCTCCAACGCGAAATGGAGATCTTGCGCCACCCAGCGAAAATGGGAGGTTGCGGATCCGAGGCCGCCAACACTACCAGCCCCCACGCATCGGACGGCGGCCGGGCACCCGGTCGGGTTCACCCCTCTCACCGTCCTGCGAGACAGCCGGTCTGGACCCCACGAGTCGCACGATGCCCACCCAGACTGGCGGGCACACGGATCCCACCCGGGCGGGGAACTCGATCGGGCAGACGGTCCCTGCCGTGCCGTCTGCCCGAGCCCCCGTCGCGCCGTCTACTCCACGACCGGCGCGCTGTCGGCGACGCTCACCTTCAACTGCGCGCTCGACGACAACACGCTCCCCACCGGGGCATCGGCCAGCTTCGCGTCCACGACCACCCCCCGGCGGCCGAGATAGTCGTAGGTCTTCGGGTCGAAGATGTACTCCTCCCTGACCCCGTGCGGCGCGACCATCGCCGCGGCTATGCCCTCGCGCCCCGCGGCGTCCCGCGCCCGCTTCACCGTCACCACCCCGGGAATCGTGGCCGCCGCGCGGAAGAGCGCGGCCCGCTGCGCGGCGGGCAGATAGGACTCCGTGAGCAGCCCGCCGACCCGGTTCCACGCCTGGTAGTCCTGCAACCCGTCGAAGGGCACCTGCGTGTAGAGGTGCTTGCGCATGCCCTCGGTGTCCGTCGGCAGCTTGCTGACGTAGGCGTAGTCGTTGCGCAGGAACTCGGCGCGGTGATCGAAGTCGGCCGCCCGCCCCGGACGACCGGGCTTGCCCACCTGCTCCTGCTCCCATCGCGCGGCCGGCGGGAGTGTGCGTCCGGGATACGGCAGCGGTTCCAGGACCTCCTCCCGCAGGACCCCCTTGACCGAGCTGCCCTCGACCGGCAGCCAGATCGTGCGCTTGGAGCGCGTCAGCCAGACCCCCGCGTCCCCTCCGGACGTGTCCATGCTCTGCGACTCATAGACGAGGAACTGGCCGGGCCTGGGATGCAGCTCCGGACGGCTGCCGGCGTGCTCGGCCGCCCGCAACAGCATCTCCACGCCCGCGACCGTACGGATCAACGGCGGGGGCGGCGCCGGGGCGGCCCGGCTCTGGACGAGGAACACCGCCACTCCCACCGCGGCCGCCAGACCTCCCGCCAACGCGGCGCGCAGTCCGAGGCGGCGAACGTCGAGGCGGCGAACGTCGAGGCGGACCGGCGCCGACATGCTGGCCATCAGGCGCTCCGCCTCGGCCCGCAGGTCCTCCTGCGCGGGGACCTCGGAGCGGAAGTTGTTGAGCTGGGCCAGCTCATCCATGACGAACCTCCTCGATGACGAGTGCTGTGGGATCGCTACCGCCCAGTTCCTCGCGGATCTTGGCGCGGGCCCTGTTGACGCGCGAGCGGACCGTTCCTGCGCGGATGCCGAGCGCCTCGGCCGCTTCGGTGTAGCTGAGGCCGCCCCAGGTCACCAGGAGCAGCACGTCGCGGTGCCCGGCGGGCAGCGCGGCAAGCGCTGCGGCCAGGCGCCGCTGTACGGCCTGGGCGCTCAGCCGCTCGTCGCTGCGCGGGGTGAAGGGTTCGGTGACCGGGTCCACGCCGGTGCGGGCCAGGAGGTTCAACTGCCTGGCCTCGGTACGCTTGTGGCGGCCGATGAGGTTGGTGGCGATGCCGTACAACCAGGGCAGGGCGTTCTGCCTGGCCAGGTCGTAGCGGCCGCGCTGGTGGAAGGCGGCGAGAAAGGTCTCCGCCACCACGTCCTCGGCGACGTCGAGCCCGAGGCGGCGGACGACGAATCTCTTGATCTCGGCCGCGTGCCTGCGGAAGATCTCCCCGAACACCTCGGGCTCCTGCCGGGACCGCGCGATGACGGCGGAATCGGCGGGGCTCGTTTCTGACATGCTCTGGCCTCTCGGCTCACGGATGGAACACCCCTACTTGCCCGCCCGCAGCCGACCGGTTCCCGCCATCAGGTCCAGACCTGGCCCGAGAGAATGGCGCAGACCTTGACGCCCGGCGTAAGCGGCTCGTCCCCGGCCCGGTCGACGGGCGGCGCCCTGCCCTCCGCCTGGCCTCCGCCGCCAAACGCCGCGCCGCCGAGCTGCCCACCGAACAGGACGCGGTAGCCCAACTGAGCGGGCTCTATGCTGTCGCATGCCCAGGCCGCCGGTCGGTGAAGGGGTCTGCCCCGGGTGAGGACGAGGGCCGCTAAGGGCGTCTCCCGTGGATCTTCGGTAGCGGAACGGGATGGATCAACGCCTTCCGGGGAGACCTTGATGAATGTCACACTACGGGTCGAGGGGACGTCGTCCGCCTCTGCGCTCTGCCTGCGCCCTTGGCGTGATGGTGACGTCGAACCGCTGGTCAAGGCGTATCACGATCCGGCATTGCGTCGTTGGACGAGCCTTCCCGTAGAGAGCGTCGAGGACGCGGTGGCGTGGCTGGAGCTTCAGCGACGCGGCTGGGAAACCGGCGAGCGGCTGAGCTTCGCCGTACACGAAGATCGGTCCGGCTCAGGCGAGGGCCGGTTGGCCGGCAACGTGGTCATGAAGCGGACCGGTCCCAGCGGGGAATCCGCAGAGGTCGGTTACTGGACGGCAGCGCACGCCCGCGGCCGAGGCGTGGCCCCTCGCGCGCTCGAGGCTCTCACCGAGTGGGCCTTCGACGTCTTCGCGGTCGAAGGTCTGGAACGTCTCGACCTGCTCCACCAGGTGGGCAACCTTGCCTCGTGCCGGGTCGCGGAGAAGGCGGGATACCGTTTTCACCAGGTCCTTCCGGCCCGACCGCCGTTCCCGGGGGACGGTCACCTGCACATCCGACGGGCCGACGCCGCGGCCTGGTGACGCGCTGGTCGTCACAGGCCGGGGCCGGGCACGGTTCGTTCCAGCTCCACGAGGGCGAGCGGAGGGCCCTCGCCGAAGTCGTGGTCGTGTCGCCTGCCGGTCTCGCCGAAGCCGTTCTTGGCGTAGAAACGGCGGGCCTGGGGTGAGTCCCGAAGCGTCCACAGATGCACGCGGTCATAGCCGACCTCCCGCAGCCGGTCCAGGGTGGCGGCCAGCAAGGCCGCCGCGAGGCCGCGGCCCCAGACCTCCGGGTGGGCGAAGAAGGTGTGGATCTCCGCGAGGCCGGGGCGGGAGGAGGAGGCCCCGAAGCGGGCGAAGGCGCCCGGACGATCGTCCAGGAGCGCGAGCAGAGGCGTGTCCTCGCCCTCGGCCAGGATGGCGTCCCACTTGGTGCGCCGCTCCTCGATGCCGGCGGCGGCGACCTTCGGCGCGCACAACGGGCCGTGCGAGATGCCCCAGGAGACTGCGTGGATCTCGCCGAGGACGGCCCCGTCGCCGGGCCCCGCCTCGCGGATCGCGATCACGCCTTGCATGGAGGAGACTCTACGCGGGGGCGTCGAGGGATGGGTTCGCAGGTTCGCACCGCGCCCCCTGCCGGAGGTGGGGATCGATTCCGGCGCCGAGGTCCGCGCCGCGGTGCACGCGACGCGCGAGGCGGGCGGCGCGTTCCTGGACGAGGTCGCTGACCCCGTTTCCTGACCCGTGGGAAGACGATTCAGGTCTGCGGCGAAGGATGGGTGATCGTGACCGCCGACCGGAAGGCCCACCTTATGCCGGAGACAAGAACGTGAGCGCCGAAGTGAGCGAACAGGCGACCGACGCCGAACTCGTCACCCAGTACCGGGGCGACCCCAGCCTGTTCACCGCCGTCCACGATCGCTACTACCGCGACATCTACCTGTACGTCGCCGGCCGCCTGGACACGCAGATCGCCGAGGACATCACCGCCGAGACGTTCCTGCTGGCCTTCGACCGGCGCGACCGGTACGACCCGGAACGCGGAGACCTGCGGCCCTGGCTGTTCGGCATCGCCACCAATCTGATCGCCCGGCACCGCCGCAAGGAGACCCGCCACTACAAGGCGCTGGCCAAGCTGGGGCCCGAGCCCGTCGTGGAAGGCCACGAGGACCGGGTCGTCACCTCCGTAGCCGCGCAACGCATGCAGCCGCACCTGGCCAAGGCGCTCGCCGCCCTGTCCGGCGGCGAGCGCGACGCACTGCTGCTCGTGGCCCTGGGCCAGCTCAGCTACGAAGAGGCGGCCCAGGCGCTCGGCATCGCCGTCGGCACCGTGGGCTCCCGGCTCAGCCGGGCCCGAAGCAAGATTCTCGCCCTCATTGACAAGGAGAACGCTGGTGGATGACCTGAACGCCGTCGCGACCCTGCTGACCAAGCCCGAACCGTCCGCCGAGGCGATCAACCGCAGCAGGGGACGTCTCCAGGACAGGATGACGCGGGGTCGCGCCCTCCGGCGCCGCGGCCGGCTCCTGCCGGTGCTGGGCATGGCGGTCGCCGGCGCAGCGGCCGTCGCCGTGATCGCCACCAGCGTGGCCCCGCCCGCCGCCGCACCGGTCTCGGGCAGGGAGGTCCTGCTCATGGCCGCGGCCAGCGCCGAGCGGATTCCCCAGGGCACGGGGACCTATTGGCACGTCACGCGAACGTTCGAGAGCCCGGACGGGCCCCAGGTGCAGGAGAGCTGGACCACCCGCGACGGCGACCGCTGGTCCAGGAACGAGCCGAACGTCACTCCCGGCGCCGTCGTCGAGGACCCGGCCCCGTTCAGGCTCATGGGCGCCGAGATCGGTCTGAAGGAGCTCGAAGGGCTTCCGTCGGATCCGGAGGAGCTGAAGGAGCGCATCGCCGGGCTTCCGCGGCAGGACCACGCCATGACCCTTGCCGATCGGCAGGGCGAGCCCGTCTCCCCGCTGATCACCCTGATCACGGAGCTGCCGACGCCCGCGCAGGTCCGTTCGGCGGCGTTCGAGGCACTGGCCGCGACGCCCGGGGTCAAGAACGCGGGGCCGGTCGAGGGCGGGCAGGAACTGCTGATCCCGCTCACCGGGGACGTGGAGATCAGGATGGTCGTCGATCCCGAGAGCGCCCGGGTGACGCGCGCCAACGTCTTGCTGACCGCCGAGGGGGGCTCGGCGATGAGCAACTCGTACATCTCGGTGACCACCGAGTGGACGGACGAACTTCCGCGGTGAAAACCCGTTGGGCGGGCGAACGGTTCCAGGTGGTCGTGACCCGCCCGGCTCCCCGCTGAGCACCCATGGAACCCCCTGGCCACGCGCCAGGGGGTTTCACTTTCTTCAAGGTCGTTTGCCGGGCACGGGCCGGAGGAGCCAGGCCTGAACCCTCGCCGCGGTCAACCCCGAGGGAACGGCGGGAGACCGACAGGTGATCTCCCGGAGGCCGTCACGAGCGAGAGGCCGTCCGCCGAACGTGGTTCTTGGCCGGTTCGCGTGTGGTCCCTTCTTCGTTCATTCGCTTCGAGCAGATTCGCATCTCGACAGCGCCGACGCGACCGGATCCACGGGAGCTGTCGGATTCTGGCGTCCATTCCGCCTGGGCTGTGCTAACAGTGATCCACCAATGCAACAGATCACCACATATCAATGGTTTTGGGAGAAGTGATGGGTAGCCACGGCAACACCCCACCGCAGCTTGGAGCCAAGAGAAGGACGGGCGTGATCCCGCGACGCCGGGCGTCGTCGTGGATGGAGAGAGGGGCGGCCGTTCTGCTGCTGCTGGGCGTATCGGGCCTGGCCGGCCCCGTCGCGTCGGCGACCGCGCGGCCGACGCAGAGCGCCCCGGACTGCTCGCTCCCCGGAAGCGCTGTGCAGGCGCCCGGATACCAGGTTGAGCAGCTCGTACAGCGAAACCCGCTCCCCGCGTCCAACGGTCTGGCCGTCGACGCACAGGGGCGGCTCGTCGTCGCGCAGGCATTCTTCAACAGCATCTCGCGTGTCGACCCGGTGACCCGTCAGGTGGTCAGCCTCGCGAACGGATCCCAGCCCGCCGCCGACCAGGTCCAGACGCCGGACGACCTCACCTTCGGCCCGGACGGCAACCTGTACGTGGCGAGCGTCTTCTCGAGGTCGATCCTCCGCGTGAGCCCGAACGGGGGCACCCCCGTGACCGTGGGCGCCGGCATCACCGACGGGAACACGGGGCCGAACGGGATCGCCTTCCGCGGCGGCAGGCTCTTCGCCAGCGACCTCGCGTTCGTACCGGGTTCGAAGGGTTCGATCTGGGAGGTCGACCCCTCCGGGACGAAGCCGCCCGTCCAGGTGGCTCGGGATCTCGAGGTTCCGGAAGGATTCGACTTCGCGTCGAACGGCCTGGCCTACGTCCCCGAGATGTACGCGGCGCGCATCGCGAAGGTGGACGTCGACACCGGCCAGGTCAGCCGCCTCGGTGTGCGGTTCGACAGTGCGATCACCGCGCTCAAGGTGGTTCCGCGGAGCATCGATCCGACAGAGCCGCTGATCGTCCTGGAGGCGGGCACCGGCAAGGTCTGGAAGGTCGGCCGGACGTCCGGGAGCAAGACGCTGCTCGCCCAGGGCGAGCCGGGGCTGGACAACCTCCAGATCACGAAGGGCGGCGCCATCTACGTGTCGAACTTCGTGCGCGGCAACGTGCGGCAGGTGGACGTGAGAACCAAGAAACTCGTCCCCGTCCTGCAGGACGGTCCGCTGTCGGCGCCGGTCTCGCTGAACCCCACCGCCGATGGCGGATTCGTCGCCGCCGACCTGACGTCGGTGGTCGAGATCCACCCTGACGGCGGGGTCGACCGCGTCTCGCGGTTCGCTCTGGACGACGTCCAGATGATCTCCTCGGGAGCCCTGCGGATCGGCCGCGACGTCTACCTGACCGACTGGCTCGCCGGTGGAAAGATCTCCAAGCTGGGTCTGGACACGGGCACCCGTTCGACTGTCGCCGGCGGTTTCGTGGCTCCCGTGCATCTGCGTCAAGGCCCGCAGGGCACGCTGCTGGTGGGCGACCAGGGCCTCGGTTCGGTGTTCTCGGTGCCGATCGACGGTTCGGGTTCCCCGGCCCCGTTGCTGACCGGGCTCGGATCCGTCGGCGGTCTCGCCTTCGACGCCTCGCGCGACGTGGTGTACGCGTCGGGAAGCGACAACGGAACCGTGGTGAGCGTTCCGGTGTCCGGCGGGACGCCGACGGTCGTGGCGACGGGTCTGGCCGGTCCTGAGGGGATCGCCGTACGCCGGGACGGAAGCCTGCTCGTGGCCGAAGCGGCCACCGGTTGCATCACGCGCGTCGATCCGTCCAGCGGCGCGAGAACGGCCGTCGCCGGCGGGTTCAAGATGAACATCCGCGGCATCAGCCTGCTGCCCTTCGTCAACTACACGGCGGACGTCGCCGCGCTCGACAACGGCGACATCGTGGTGAGCAACCCGGCGGACGGGAGCGTGACGACGCTGGTCCCCAGGTAGTCCGTTCGCGGCCGACGCCCCCGACGGCCGCCCCGCCTCGGCCCTCCGGTCCCCCGACCGGGGGGCCGATCGCGTGGGTGGACCGGCCGGCCCACCCACGCCGTACGCCATGAGGCGCTGACGAACAGAGCGGCGCGACCGTTGGCGGGCGCGCGTGCCGGGCCCCGCTGAGCTGGGCGAATCGGCGGCCTCAACACGAAGAGTCGACATGTTCTTCCATTCGCGTTGACAGACGCCCCGATCCAGCCGATGCTTGATCACGCCCGCTATTTGACTGCAGCGCCCACTATTTGGGCATTCAGGAGACGTTAACGTCGTGTTCGCGCATTGTCGCGTGCAATCCGAGCCGGGAACTGCCCGCAGTGGCAGCGTGCCCCTGGCATCCTTCGCCGACGGCAGGCCGGCAATGGCCGCGCGGCATGGCGGTGACAATTCCACGCGCCGTTCATCGCCTGTCTTGATGAGCGGACTATGAGCGCCGTCAGCGGCCTCGGGGACAGGCAGGTCTCCGGTTGGCGCGACCTCCCGCCCTCTCCGGTCGCGCCGTCCATCGCCCGCCGCTGGGTGACGTCGATGTGCGTGTCGTGGGAGCTTCGCCTCTCCGCCGCCGACAAGGCCACGATCATCGAGCTGACCAGCGAGTTGGTCACGAACGCCGTTCAGCACGCGGCCCCGGTCGCGCGCGGCGTCCCGGAGATCAGGATCAACGTGCGAGCGGGGTTCGCCGTCTTCTGGCTGGCGGTCTGCGACCCCGATCCGGCTCTGCCCCAGGTGCGGACCCCCGATTTCCTGGCCGAGAGCGGCCGCGGCCTCTTCCTGGTGGAGGCTCAGGCCGACCGGTGGGGTGCCGTCCGGCACGGGGCCGGGAAGTTCGTCTGGTTCAGTCTGGAATGCCGAGGTAACGCCCAGCACGCGGGTGAAGCGTCGCTCGCCCGTCCATTCACCGACCGCACCATGTCCGACACCATGAAGGAGAACGTGCCATGCCTCCCGTCGCCCTTCCCCACGACGTTCACGGCTCCGGGCCGCACCGCGTGATCGCCCTGCACGGCTGGCTGGGCGACCGTACCTCCTTCCAGAAGATCCAGCCCTATCTGGACGGCGACGCCTTCACCTACGCCTTCCCCGACTACCGGGGGTATGGAGAGGCCATGGACCTCAGCGGCGAGTACACCCTCGCCGAGATCGCCGCGGACGTGATCGCGCTCGCCGACAAGCTCGACTGGGACACCTTCTCCCTGATCGGTCACTCGATGGGCGGCACGGCGATGCAGCGGGTGATGCTGGACGCGCCCGGCCGGGTCCGCAAGCTCGTCGGCATCTCCCCGGTGCCCGCCAGCGGTGTCCCGTTCGACGAGCAGTCCTGGGGGCTGTTCTCCGGCTCCGCCGAGGAGCCCGCCGGCCGCCGGGCGATCATCGACCTCACCACGGGCAACAGGCTTCCTGGCCGCTGGCTCGACGAAATGGTCGGCAACTCGCTGCGGAACTCCACGGTGGCCTCGTACCGGGCCTACCTGGACGCGTGGGCCCGCACCGACTTCCACACGGAGGTCACCGGCAGCACCACGCCGGTCCTCCTCATCGTCGGCGAGCACGATCCCGCCCTCTCCGCCGAGGTCATGCGGGGCACGTGGCTGCAGTGGTACCCGAAGGCCGAGCTGACGACGCTGTCCGAGGCCGGCCACTACGCGACGGAGGAGACGCCGCTGGCTCTCGTATCCGCCATCGAACGGTTCCTGGCCGCCTGACGGCCCACAGAGGGGATGCCCATGATCGACGTGTTCGACCCGCGTATTTACTCGCAGGGCATCCCACACGACCGATACCGCCTGCTACGTGATGAACACCCCGTGTACTGGCAGGAGGAGCACGAGGTCGGCGACTGGCCGGCCGGCCCCGGCTTCTGGGCCGTGACCCGCCACGCCGACGTCGTACGGGTGCTGCGCACGCCGACCGGATACAGCTCGTGGATCGGCGCCACGCAGATCCGCGATCCGGACCCGGACGACCTGTCGTTCATCCGCCGGATGATGCTCAACCTCGATCCGCCCGACCACGGCAGGCTCAGGCGGATCGTCTCCGGCGCGTTCACCCCCGGTCGCGTCGAGCGGTTCGCCGCCGGGATCGCGGCACGGGCACGCTCGCTCGTCGACGAGATCGCCGAACGGGGCGAGTGCGACCTGCCGGTGGACGTGACCGACGACTACCCGATCCAGAACCTCGCGGATCTCCTCGGCATCCCCGCCGCCGATCGCGGCCAGATCCTGGAGTGGACGAACCGGGTCGTCGGCTACCAGGATCCCGACCACGCGCTCGCGGTCAGGAGCCCGGGTGGGAAGCCGGTCAACCCGCGCTCTCCTGCCATGCTCACCGACATGTTCGCGTACGCCCGCGATCTGGCCGCCCACAAGCGCCGCGATCCCGCCGACGACATCATGACCACGCTCGCCACGGCGGAGGTGGACGGACGGCGGCTCACCGAAGCCGAGCTGTCGATGTTCTTCTTCCTCCTGGTCATCGCGGGCAACGACACCGTACGCTCTGCCCTGCCCGGCGGGCTGATCGCGCTGCTCGACCACCCGGCGGAGCACCGCCGCCTGCTGGCGCGTCCGGAGCTGCTCGACTCGGCGATCGAGGAGATGCTGCGCTGGCATCCGCCCGTCCTCAGTTTCCGTCGCACCGCCGTGCACGACACCGTACTCGCCGGGCAGCCCATCGCGGCGGGAGACAAGGTCGTCGTCTTCCACGGCGCCGCCAACTACGATGAGCGCGTGTTCGCCGACCCGATGCGCTTCGACATCACGCGGCAGCTCAACGACCACGTCTCGTTCGGCGACGGACCGCACGTGTGCCTCGGCGCCCGGTTCGCCCGCCTGCAGCTCCGCGCGCTCTACCGCGAGCTGCTCTGGCGGCTGCCGGACATGGAGCTCGCCGGTCCGCCCGACCGGCTGGTGTCGAACTTCATCGCCGGTGTCAAGCACCTGCCCATCCGTTACACCCCCGTTCCCCGGTCAGGTGACGCATGACCCCCTCCGCCGACGCCGAACCGGACTCGTCTCGCGGCGCGGGTTCCAAGACCATCGACACGGGCCTGCGGCTCCTGGAGATCCTCAGGGACCATCCCGACGGACTGATGATCACCGAACTCGCCCAGCTCGCCGGGATCCATCGCAACGCGGTCTCCCGTCATCTGGCCGCGCTCGGCAACCACCGGCTGGTCGCCCGCGTCGGCAGCCGCTTCACCCTCGGTCTCGGCATCGTCGAGCTCAACGCCGCCGTCCAGCACCGGCTCCGCAGCGCGGCGCTCTCCGCCCTGCAGGTGCTGGCCGACAGTTGCAACGCCACGGCGTTCATCACCGTGCTCGACAGCGACGAGAACGAGGCGGTCGTCCTGACGGTGGTCGAGCCGCGCGCTTCGCAGTTTCACGCCGCCTACCGCGCCGGCACGCGGCACCCCGCGAACCGCGGCGCCTCCGGGATCGCCATACTCTCCGGACGTCCGCCCAGAGCCGGCGAGCGTCCGGAGATCACGGAGGCCCGCGCCGTCGGCTACTCCGTCACCGCCGGTGAGCTGCAGCCAGGCGCCTGGGGCGTCGCCGCCCCGATCATCTCGGCCGGCCGCCCGGCCGAGGCCAGCGTCGGCGTGGTGACCATCGGCCGGCGCGACGAGGAGGCCATCGCGTCGCTGGTCCTCACCACCGCGACCCAGATCTCCCAGTTCCTCTGACCCGACCCGCACCCGGTGATCACGCGCCCTCCTACGTGGGCAGCGGCAGGCGCAGGACGAAGCGCGCCCCGCCGGCCGGGGACCGCCGCACGCCCATGCGGCCGTGGTGGGCCTGAGCGATCTCGCGGGCGATCGCCAGCCCGAGACCGGCACCCTCCTCGCAGAGATAGCGCGCACTGTCCAGCCGGGTGAGGCACTCGAAGATCCAATTCCGGTCTGCTTCGTCTGCCTCGTCCGCTTCCTCACCGTCGTCGGCGACGACCAGCTCGGCCTGGCCGTCGCGGCGGTGCACGCCGACCTCGACCGACCGCTCGGCCTGCCGCTGGGCGTTGTCCAGCAGGATCGCCAGAGCACGAACGAGCTGGACGCGCACCGCGTGGACGGTGACGCCGGAGGTCAGCCGGAGCCGCACGGGGACCCGATCCGATCGGCGAAGGACCTCGTGCCGGACCACGTCCGCCAGGTCGAGGTCCTCCCAGCGGTCCGACGCGCCGGCCCCCAGCTTGGCCAGGTGGAGCAGGCCCGCCACGATGGCCTCCAGGCGATCGACGTTCTTCAACGCCCGTTGGAGCAACTCGTCGAGGTCGGTCTCCTCGGGGTGCATCACAGCCTCTTCGAGCTCCACGCGCAGGCCGGTCACCGGGGTCCGCAACTCGTGAGAGGCGTCGGCGACGAACTGGAGCTGCCGGGCCAGCACCTCCTGCCCGGCCGCGGCGACACAGGCCCGGGGAAGCATCGGAGAGTCACCGAGCCCGTCGCCGATCGCGCAACGATCGGCGACACTTGTCGAACAACGTTCGAACTGAGTCTGAGTAGTCATCCCGCGCATCCCGCCGTAGTCCGCTGTCCTTACCCGAACGACGGTACGGAGAGGGCCTGACGGTTTACTGACACTCGGCCGTCAGCCGCGCCAGGTTCACGGCTTCCCGCCGGGTCAGGCGTGCCCCCTGCCGGTGACACTCAGCGAACGCGTCCTCGCCCAGGGTGGCCGTCGCCGCCGCCGTGACCCGGTCCACGTCATACCGCTCGGCGGACGGCAGCGGAGCCCCCACACCGCGGCGGGCCGCATCCGCCGCGCCGAGCAGCCGGGCCGCGTGTCCGGCTCGGCCCGGGTCCTTCGACAGCGCCGCCGCGCCCGCCAGCCCTTCGAACGAGAGGGCCAGCGCCCGCGGCTCTTCCATGGAGCAGGCGAGTTCCAGGGCGCGGAGATGGCGCTCCGTCGCCAGGGCTTCGTCGCCGCGGAGTTCGGCGGTGAAGCCGGACTCCGCCCAGAGCAGATGGTCACCCACCTCCGAGGAGGGATACTGCTCGAACAGGCACGCGAGGTACGTCTCCGCCGCGTCGAGATCTCCGGAGCGGCGAGCCTCGAGCGCGAAGCCGATGACCGCGAGAGACTCCACGTAGACGTTGCCCTGTTCGCTTGCCAGCCGTCGCGCCCGCTCGTGCAGCTCATGACCCCGCTCCCAGTCACGGGCGAGCAGTGCCAGCCGTCCCAGACCGCAGTAGCTGGTGGCGAGGTCGGCCGCCAGGCCCAGTTTCTCCGCGATGCGCAGCCCTTCGTCGCGCAGGCGTTCCGCCTCCGCGTAATCGCCCCTGATCTCGGCCAGCCCGCTCAGCGGGACCGTGGCCTGCAACTCGCCCCACCGATCTCCAAGCTCGCGGAAGATCTCCGCGCTTCTCCCGCCCTCGCGCTCGACACCGGCGAGATCTCCCTGGACCAGCGCGTGCATGGCTTGCAGGCCGGTCGCGGCCGCGACGCCCCACGGGTCGTCGGCGGCGGTGAAGAGGCTGAGCGCACGAGCGTTGGCCGCCCTGCTGCCGGCCATCTCACCGATGTAGTACAGCCCGTAGGCGTAGAGCCACACAGCGCGTCCGCTCCGCAGCGTGTCCACCACGGCCGGGTCGGCTGTGGGCGGCTCCTCGGGCCGGGTGCCGTTCAGCAGCGTGAACGCGTCTCGCAGCACGTGGAGTTCGGCGGCTTCGCCGGCGACGGCGAGCACCGCCGACATGGCGCGGCAGCCCTCGTTCAACCGCCCGCGCAGCAGCCACCACCAGGACAGGGCGGTGGCCAGCCGCACGGCTTCGCAACCGCCCGCGCCCGCCCGCGCGCGACGCTTCGCCTCCTCGAGCGCGGCGCGCAGGTTGGCCGCCTCGGCGTCCAACCGGGCGAGCCACGCCTGCTGCTCCCCGTCACGCAGGTGGGGTTCGGCCCGTTCGGCGAGGTCGAGGTAGTAACGCAGGTGCCGGTCCCGGGTGGCGGCGAGATCCGCCATCTCGATCAGCCGCTCCAGCGCGTACGCGGCCACGGACTCCAGCAGCCGGTACCGGGTGCCGTCGGGCCCGTCGGTCACGACCACCATGGAACGGTCCACCAGCCGCGTCACCAGGTCGAGGAGTTCCTCACGGGACACGCCGTCGCCCGAGCACACCGTCTCCGCGGCGTCCAGGGTGCAGCCGTCGCAGTGCACGGCAAGGCGGCACAGCATGACCTGCTCCGGTGCGCTGAGCAGCTCCCAGCTCCAGTCGATCATGGCCCACAGGGTCCGCTGGCGCGGCGGCGCCCCCCGCTGCCCTGACGTGAGCAGCCGGAACCGGTTCTCCAGGCGGGCCGCCAGCTCTCGCACGCCGAGCCCGCGGACCCGGGTCGCCGCCAGCTCGAGAGCGAGCGGAATGCCGTCAAGGCGGCGGCAGATCTCCGCCACGGCCTCGCGCGTTTCCTGGGTGGCCCCGTCGAGGGAGAACCCCGGGGCCGAGGCCGCGGCCCGCTCCGTGAACAGGCGTATCGCGTCGGCCGGCCGCAGCGGTTCGACGAGGAACACCATCTCACCGGTCAGGCCGAGCGGCTCGCGGCTGGTGGCGAGGACCCGCAGATCGGGCACGGCGCACAACAACTGCCGGGCGAGTTCGGCCGCCGCCGCGACGACATGTTCGCAGTTGTCCAGGACGAGCAGGATCCTGCGTTCGCGCAGAGCGGCCGCGAGCCGGTCGATCAGCGCCGACGGCCCACCCCATCCAGGCGTCCCCGAGGGCGCGTCGTCCCTGATCCCGAGTACGGTGGCGACCACCTGCATGAGATCGGCCAGACCCCCGTCCTGCGGAGCGAACTCGACCAGCCACGCCTCGTCGAGCATCCCCCCGTCGGCTTCCTGGGCGAACCGCGTCGCGGCCGCCACCGCGAGCCGGGTCTTGCCCACTCCCCCGGGCCCCGTGAGCGTGACGAGACGCGCGCGGCCGAGGAGATCACCGACCTCGCTGAGGGACTGTTCGCGGCCGATCAGCGCACTCAGCGTCGCCGGCAGGTTCGACCTCGGGCAGGCGATCCGGCCGGCGGCCGTCGCCGCCGCGGGCGTCTCCAGGCCCGGCGACCCTGCGGGGGTGTCAGTCTGGACCGCCTGCTGGACCAGCGCGAGCGACGGGTCCTGACGCAGGATCGCGCCCTGCAGAGCGGCCAGCTCAGGGCTCGGATCGAGGCCGAGCTCGTCGGTCAGGAGTTCCCGCAGCTCCGCGTACGACGCCAGCGCCTCGCTCTGACGACCGGCCAGGTACAGGGCGCGGAGCTGAATGGCCCGCAGCCGTTCCCGCAGCGGGTACCGGGCCACGAGGTCGGCCAGCTCCCCGATGAGCAGGATGTGGTCGCCCAGCTCCAGCCGGGCCTCGGCCTGCTCTTCCAGGACCGCCAGACGTTGTTCGGTGAGGCGCTGTGCCGCCGCGCGCGCGAACTCCTCGTCCTCGACGCCGGCGTACGCGGGCCCGCGCCACAATCCGAGCGCCTGGGTGAGCAGCTCGGCCCGTGCCCGCGCGTCGCCGGCGGACCGGGCCTCGGTCACCAGGGACTGGAAGCGCTCCGCGTCCACCTCGTCGGCGGGCTGGTCGAGGCGCAGCCGGTAACCGGCCGACTCGTGGAGCACGCGATCACGGCCGAGAGCGCGGCGTAGCTGGGAGATCTTGACCTGGAGGGTGTTGGCGGGGTTGCCGGGCAGCTCCTCGCCCCACAGGTCGTCGATGAGCCGGTCCGCGGTGACCGGCCGGCCCTCGTGCACGAGCAGATCGGTGAGCAGCGCCCGGACCTTGGCCTCTGGGACCCGCACCGGATTTCCCTCGCTGTCCCACACCATGACGGGGCCCAGCACTCCGAACCGCACAGAAACACGCTACACACCGCCGAACGGCCGGCCGTCAGCGAACCATCAGGTTTCCCAAAGCACGGCAATGCACAGTTATCGATGGAGAAGTCACGCATGCCGGGCGGGCGCGGATCGCGCCGGCCAGGTCACGCCTGTGCCCTGAGGGGCTCGTCCCCGTCGGCCGGAGCGTCATGCGAAGCCAAAACTTCGCCCATTTTCCCGTGCGCACGACCGGGCACGACAGCGCTGGTGCTCCCGGATAGGAGCCAGACCAGGTCCCGCTGCCGGAGGGTGTGGAGCCGCAGACCGTGGCGGGCAGCACCGACGACCCGCCCAGCCACAGGGGGTCCACCGCGGGTTGAGGCTTTCCGCCTGCGGTTCCCTCACAGGAGGTGTGACGGGGGACGAAAGTCTCCGGGACTTGTTCAACGACAGCCTTGAAGTCATGAGTGTTTGTGACTACGAGCGACTCGGCGCGGAGCCTGCCGCCGAGACCTGCGGCCCGCGGCCGCGTTCCCGGCCGATCGGGGTGCCGGACGGCTCTCCGGCCCCGGTGGGCGCATCCGGCTCCGCGAGGCGCGCCGTGCCAGGCGAGCCGACGGGGGTGGCCGCGTGAGCGCCGCCGAGGTTCCCGCCGCGGCCTCGTGGCGGGAACTGCTGAGCCCGGAGCACGCCGGCGCGGCGATCGTGCCGGCCGTCGGGGTGCTCGTCGGTGCGGTCAACATCTATCTGGCCTCGAGCCTGCTGCCGACCGCGGTGGCCGAGATCGGCGGCGCCGGCTTCTACGCGTGGAACATGACGGTCTACCTCGTCGCGATGGTGATCGCGACGATGCTGGTCAGCCGCCTCCTGGCGCGGTGGGGCGGTGTCGGCGCCTACCTGCTCGGCTTCGGCGTGTTCCTGGCGGGCTCGCTGGCCTGCGCGGTGAGCCCGGCGATGCCGGCGCTGCTGGCCGGCCGCGGCGTCCAGGGGCTGGGCGCGGGGTTGCTGTCCGGGCTGGGCTTCGCCGCCGTCCGATCGGCCCTGCCGCGGCGGTTGTGGACGCGCGGCAACGCGCTGATGTCGGCGATGTACGGCGTCGGCAACTTCGTCGGCCCCGCGCTCGGCGGGCTGTTCGCCCAGTTCGGCGGATGGCGACTGGCGTTCGTGACGATGGCGGTGATCGCGGCGGTGTGCGGCTTCCTCGTGCCCCGGGTGCTGCCGCGCGGCGAGCGCGGCGGATCGCGGGCACCGGTCCCGGTGGTGTCTCTGCTGCTGGTCACGGCGGCCACCGCCGCGGTCAGCGTGGCCGGGGTGCTGTCCGGCGCCGCGGCCATGGCGTCCGGCGTCGTGGTGGCGCTGCTGCTGGTGGCCGCCTTCGTCGCGCATGAGCGGCGTGGTGAGCCGCGGGTCTTTCCGCGTTCCACCTACACGCCGGGTTCGCCGCTGAAGTGGCTGTACCTGACGCTGGCGCTGCTGGCGTTCGGCGTCGCGGTGGAGTCGTTCCTGCCGCTGTTCGGACAGAGGCTGGGCGGGCTGGCCCCGGCGGTGGCCGGGTTCTTCGGCGCGGCCATCTCGCTGGGCTGGTCGGCGACCCAGCTCGTCAGCTCCTCGGCGGTCGCAGAGCGCACGATCGGCCGGTTGCGCGTTCTCGGCCCGTTGCTGCTGGCGCTCGGCTTCCTCGTCCAGGGGCTGCTGCAGCGGCCGGACGCGCCGGCCTGGCTGGTCCTGGTGTGGGTGCCGGTGATGTTCGTCGCCGGCGCCGGCATCGGGCTGGCCTATCCGCACCTGGCGGTGGCGGTGATGTCCAGCACTCAGGACCCGGAGGAGGGCGGGCGGGCGGCCGCCGCGATCGCCACGGTGACGAGCCTGTCGATCGCGTTCGGTACGGCGGTCGCCGGTGCCCTGGTCAACCTGGGCGGCGCCTCGATGCTGGACGCGGCCCGCTCCATGCTGTTCGGGTTCGCGATCATCTGCGCGGCCGGCGCCGTCACCGCCCGTGCGGCGGCTCGTACGAGCCAGTCGGCGCCGGCCGCCCAGCGCGGTTCGTAACCGTCACCCCATCCCCTGCCCTGCTCCCTGCCCGAGTTCGACATGACCGGGTGCGATTCGAAGGAGATGCCATGAGCGATTCCCTGACACAGACACCGATGTTCCCGATGGCCCGTGCGGCGGGATGTCCCCTCGACCCGCCGCCGGAGCTGAGCCGCCGCGCCGAGCAGGCGCCGGTGTCACGCGTGCGGCTCTGGGACGGCAGCACCGCGTGGCTGGTCACCCGCCATGCCGACGTCCGCACGCTGCTCGCCGATCCGCGCGTCAGCGTCGACGTCGCGCGGCCGGGCTTCCCGCACACCAACGCGGTGAGCAAGGCTCGCGATGCGCAGATGAAGACACTGATGCAGATGGACGCGCCGGAGCACATCACCCACCGGCGCCGGCTGACGCCGGATTTCACGGTCAAGAAGATGGAGGCGCTGCGGCCCACGATTCAGCGGATCGTCGACGGCCTCATCGATGACCTGCTCGCCGGGCCGAACCCGGCCGACCTGGTCGAGGCGTTCGCGCTGCCGGTTCCCTCGCTGGTGATCTGTGAGCTGCTGGGCGTGCCGTACGCCGACCGCGCCTTCTTCCAGCGGGTGGCCGGTGAGCTGGTCATGGACGAGAGTGATCCCGCCGACGCCATGGCTGCCAGCCAGGAGCTGAACGCCTACCTGGAGAACCTGGTGGAGGAGAAGAACGCCGAGCCGGGCGATGACGTGTTCAGCAGGATGACCGTCGAGCAGTACCGCACCGGCGCGATGACCCGGCGCGAGATCGCCACGATGGGCCAGCTCCTGCTGGTGGCCGGGCACGACACCACCGCGAACATGATCGCTCTGGGCACGATCGCGCTGCTGACGAATCCGGGACAGCTAGGCGCGATCCGCGACGGCGCCGATCCCGCGCTGGTGGCGGGCGCGGTCGAGGAACTCCTGCGCTACCTGTCCATCACCCACACCGAAGCCCGCCGCGTCGCAGCCGAGGATCTCGTCGTCGGCGGGCAGCTCATCCGCCGGGGCGAGGGCATCATCGCGGTCAAGAGCACCGCCAACCGCGACCCCGCCGCCTTCCCCGACCCCGACGTGCTCGACGTCCGCCGAAACGCCCGCCACCACGTCGCCTTCGGCTACGGCGCCCACCAGTGTCTGGGCCAGCCGCTGGCCCGGGTGGAACTCCAGGTCGTCTTCGGCACCCTGTTCCGGCGCGTTCCCACGCTGGCTCTGGCCGTCGCGCCGCAGGACCTGGCGTTCAAACCCGACGCGGTCTTCTACGGCGTCCGCGACCTGCCCGTCACCTGGTAGCACGCGAAGGAGGACGCGGACGAGCGGTCCGGGACCGGACCGGCCGCACTGCTCGACCGCGTCCCCTTCACCACCCGGGTCAGGTGGACTTGGGGGTGGCGCGCATGCCGACGTACACGCAGGCGGCGCCGTTGGACAGGGTGGAGAAGACGACGGGCATGTAGTCCTCGCTGAAGGAGGGGCCGGCGCCGGAGGCGGCGAAGACCGTCTCGGTGACCGGCTCCAGGTCCATGTCCAGGGGCGGGGAGAGGTCCTTCATGCCGTCGACGAACTCGTAGCGCATGTGCGCGTTCCCCTGGTCGTCGCGGGTGACGGTGATGACGACGCCCTCCCGCCGGTACGTGCCCAGCAGCGGCGTGACGTCCACGGCCGGAGGCTGGGCGGGCGGGCCGAAGGGGGCGGGCATGGTGACGCCGGCGAGCTGGGCGAGGAGGTCGCGGAACAGGTCGGCGTACAGCAGGCGGGCGCTGCCGCCGTTGGTCATCAGGGCCACGGCCACCCCCGCGTGCGGCACGACGCGCAGGTAGGCGTACTGACCGACGGCGGCGCCGTCGTGGCCGTAGCCGGCGATGCCGTTCCAGTCGTACAGGGTCCAGCCCAGGCCCCAGCCGTCGGCGCTGACCGTCCACTTGTCCGGCACGTCCACCTCGCGCCGCCGCATCTCCGCCACCGCCTGCGGCGACAGCACCCCCATGCCGCCCTCGAGGTGCATCCGGGCGAAGCGGACCATGTCCCCGGCGGACACCAGGACCCGACCGGCCGGGCCGGACGAGCGGGGCATCATGTCCCAGACCGGGGCGGGGTCGGGGTCGGCGCCCGCCTCGCCCAGGTGGCTCATGGCCACGGGGAAGCGCAGGGCCTCCTCCGGCAGCGTCATCGACCGCTCGAGACCGAGCGGGGTGAACAGCAGGTCCTTCAACGCCTGGTCCCAGGTGGTGCCAGTGACCACCTCGATGACGCGGCCGAGCACGATGTAGCCGAGGCCGCCGTAGGAGATCGCGGTGCCCGGCGGGCAGTCCAGCGCCACGTTCCTGGCGGCCTCGACGTACTTGGCCAGGCAGTCGTCGCCGCGGCCCGAGTCGTGGTTGAAGTCGTTGGTCACCCCGCCGGTGTGCGACAGCAACTGCCGGATGGTGATGGTCCTGGTGGCCTCGGGGTCCGGGGTGGCGAACTCCGGCAGCACATCGACGACCGGCGCGTCCAGGTCCAGTCTGCCCTCGTCGACCAGCCGCATCACCAGCGTGGCGGTGTAGATCTTGGCCACCGACCCCGAGTGGAAGATCGAGCCGGTGGTCACCTCGACCCCGGTGCCCCGGTGCAGGACGCCGCTGGCCAGCTCGTACACCCGCCCGCCGACCAGCACGGCCAGCGACGCGCCTGGCACGTGGTGGGCGGCGCGCAGTTCGTCCAGCCGCGCCTGCCAGCGGGCGAGCTCGAAGCGCGGGCCGTGGGAGCTGTCCGCTCCCCATGCGCCCGTGGCCGTCCAGGTGCCGTCGGCTTCCCAGGTGAGATTGTCGGACATGTGGTTGTCTCCTTGAGAGGTAGGGAACGTACGGTCAGTGGTTCGCGGCCAGGACGGGCTCGCTCGAAGTCCGGGCGGTGTCGTCGGGCCTGCGGTCGCGGATGACCAGCAGAGCCAGTACGGCTGCCGCCAGGACGCCGGCCGCGCTGATGACGAAGGCGTCGGACATGGCGGTGGTGAAGGCGTCGCGGGCGGTCCTGGCGATGGCGGGGTCGCCGAGAGCGAGCGCGTCGCCGATGGACCGCCTGGCCGCATCGGGCGCCGTGGCGGGGATGGCGCCGGTGTAGCCGCTGGACAGGATGCTGCCCAGCACGGCCACGCCGAGCGCGGCGCCCGCCTGCTGGATGGTGTCGTTCAGCGCGGAGCCGACGCCGGCGTGCTCGGACGGGACGGTGCCCATCAGGGCCGCGATGGCCGCGGGCATCGCCAGCCCGCCCCCGGCACCGAGGACGAACAGCGCGACCGCGGTCATGACGAGCCCGGAGCCGGTGGACAGGGTGGCCAGCAGGCCGAACCCGGCGGCCATCACGACCAGCCCGGTCGCGATCATCGGGCGGTTGCCGATCTTCGCGCCGAGGGTGGCGCCGAGGCCGTTGCAGAGCAGTGAGGCCAGGGCCATGGGAATGAAGGCGAGGCCGGCCTGGGTGGGGGTGTAGCCGAGCACGTACTGCAGGTACTGGGTGAGCACCAGCAGCAGGCCGCCGTTGCCGATCTGGACCAGGGTGAGGGAGAAACTGGCACCGCTGAACGTGCGGTCGCGGAACAGGCTGAGCGGGACCATCGGATACGCCGTGCGCAGTTCCCAGACCACGAAGGCGGCGAGGGCGAGGACGGCCACGGCCAGCGCGGGCACGGACAGGCCGTGCGGCAGCTCGATGATCGTCCAGACCAGCGCGATCATGCCGACCGCCGACAGCACCGCGCCCAGCGGGTCGGGCCTGGTCTGCGGGCCCGTGGACTCGGGCATCAGGATGAGTGCGGCGATGATGGCCAGGACGGCGATGGGCACGTTGATCAGGAAGACTGCGCCCCACCAGAACCAGGCGATCAGCACACCGCCCAGGACGGGGCCGCCGATCAGGCCGAGCATGGCGACCGCGCTCCAGGCTGCCATGGCCTTGCGCCGCTCCTCCGCGTCGAAGACGGTGATGAGGATGGACAGGGTGCTCGGCATGATCAGCGCGCCGCCGACCCCCATCGCCGCGCGGGCGGCGATGAGCAGTTCCGGGCTGGTGGCGTAGGTGGCGGCCAGCGAGGCGACGCCGAACAGCGCCAACCCGATGATCATGACTTTCCTGCGGCCGAACCGGTCGGACAGGCTGCCCGCGGTCAGCAGCAGCCCGGCGAAGACCAGGATGTAGGAGTCCAGGATCCACTGGACCTCCTGGGCGTCGGCGCCGAGGTCGGCGGCCAGCGGCGGGATCGCCACGGTGAGCACCATGTTGTCGATGACCAGCACCAACGTGCTCAGGCACAACACGACCAGGATCAGCCACCGTCGCGGATGACGCTGTGTCACTTCCATCGGACGTCCCCTTCACAGAGTGCGCATGACGTGCGCTCGATGCGAACACTGTACGCATGTCGGCTCAGCGTGCGCAAGCCGGTCGGCCAAGCGCCTGCACATGCCGTACGCTTGATGCGCACGGCGTACGCGACGATGAGCGCGAAGTGACGGAGGAACCCGCATGCCAGCCGACAAGCAGCCCATTCCCTCGGTGTGGGCCCGCCCGCGCACGAAGCGGGAGCAGCCCGCGCTGAGCCGGGACCGGATCGTGTCCGAGGCCATCCAGCTCCTGGACACCGAGGGCATCGAGGCCCTGAGCATGCGCAGCCTCGGCACCCGGCTCGGCGCCGGAGCCACCTCCCTCTACCGGCACGTGGCCAACAAGGACGAGCTGATCGAACTGGTCGTGGACGAGATCTACGGCGAGATGCGGGTGCCCGACGCCGGCGACCCGGCGCACTGGCGGGCGACCGTCACCGACGCCGCCGGGAGTCTGCGCTCAATGGTCCTGCGGCATCCCTGGATCGTCTCCGTGCTCGGCCAGGTCGGCCTCGCCTATCTCGGGCCGAACCTGATGCGCCAGTCGGAGCGCCTGCTCACCCTGTTCCAGGCGGCGGGCTTCGCCCCCGGCGAGGCCGACCAGGCCATGAAGGCCCTCATCGCCTACGTCATCGGGATGACCACCAGCGAGGCGGCCTACCTGTCGATGCTCGCCAGGAGCGGCCAGAGCGAGCAGGGCTGGCTGGAGAGCCTGCGACCGGCCGCCGAACAGGCCGCGCGAGACCACCCGCTGGTGCGCCACGGATACACCGAACAACTCGGCAAGGAGCCGGCGCGGATCCGCGAGGAGACCTTCGCCTACGGGGTCGAGCGCATCCTGGACGGCCTGGAGACCAGGCTCAGCCCTAAGGCCGCCGCCCGCTGAGCCGGGCTTGGGGCCGTGGAGCCGCCGTTCGCCTGGAGCCACCGGCTCGCTTGGCATGCGGCCTTGGCATACATGCCCTGTCGGCTTTCGCCGCACGCAGCCAGTCGTCGAGCGTCCGAGGCAGCGCCTCCGTAACAGCCGGGGCAGGTCGTGGCGGCGACCGACGGGAAGGCCACCGCGACACCGGCCAGCCCAACGACGACTACCGCCACGTCCTGCGCCTTCGGCTCACAGCACCGCTCCACATGTTGAGGTTTCGTACCATCCTGTCCCGCGGAACGGCCCGCCGAGCGCCGGCTATTTGGCGCAGGTACCGGTCACCGGATGCGGGCCAGGTCGATCAGATAGAGCTGGTCCCCGAGCGGGTAGCTGAGGAGCCGCCCGGTCGGATCCGTGGTGGGCATCGGGATGGGCTGACCCTCCGCACGGATGCCCAGGTCGCCGGACGCGCCGGTCTCCAGGTCGTAGAGTCCCACGCCGGCGGGCAGGCCGTCCCCGTACGACGAGGGGTAGAAGCGGTCCTGGGTCGGCGGACTCGTCGTGGCCACCTGACCGGCAACGGCCTTGTACCCGGAGCCGTCCCGGTGCCGGAAGAAGCTCTCGCCCTGTGCGGTCGTACCGAGGCAGATGGTCACGCCGCAGAGTCTGACGTTCTCGCCGGGCTGGGTGACGGAGGTCCGGGTCTCGCCGGTCTCCACGTTCCGGATCCGCCCGTACGTGGTGCCGCGCGGCTCACCGCCCCGGCCAGGGGCGCCGATCCACGGCCAGGCGAGCAGGTGCATCCCGGCGCCGTTCTCGACCGGTGTCACCGTGCCGCCCGCGAGGGGGATGGTGAAGACTCCGCCGGTGTAGAGCGAGAACACGATCCGGTCACCCGCAATGGCCAGTTCGTCGATCCCGCTGCCGTCGCCCTCCTCGATGCTCTGGCTGCCGACCAGCTTCGGCTCTCCGCCGCTCACGGGCACGGACCACAGCTTGGCGACGCGCTCCTCCGTCCCGGTCCACCAGGCCACGTGTCCGTTCCCCACGGCGAAGCCGTTGGCGAGGCCGTGCTCGCTCTCGGGCCCCGGCATGGCGGCGATCTCGCGAGGGACGCCCTTGTCCAGGTCGTAGGCGTACACGGCGGCCGCCGCGCCGGTGGTGTCCGCCCTCGAAGTGACCATCATCACCGTGCGGTCGTCGATCAGCGCGGCCACACGCCACGGCCGGTCGCCGGGTCCCTTCGCCGGGATCTTCGCCACGGCCTGCGGCCAGACCTCCTCCACGGGCGCGGCCGGCTTGGCGGAGAACGGCTGCGCGGCGGGCACGGCGGTGGTGGTGTCGCCGCCGCGTACCACCGCGACCGTCCCGCCTGCGATCAGCACGACCGCCGCTGCGGCCAGCGCCGCCCTGGTCCGCCGCCTCCTGCGCCGGTGGACTCGTTCGAGCCGTTCCGGGAGCAGGGCGGGCAGGCGGGGCGCCTGGTCCGCCGCCTGGCCGAACGTCCTGCGCAGCGTCTCCTCGACCTCGTTCATCGTAGGGTCCCCCTCGGCATCGGCTCGGTCGCGATGGTGGTGCGGAGTTTGTCCAGCGCGCGGGCGGCCTGGCTGCGTACGGTGCCGCTGGAGATCCCGAGCACGGCGGCGATCTCCGCGTCGGCGAGTTGCTCGTAGTACCGCAGCACCAGTACGGCGCGCTGCTTGCGCGGCAGGCCGGCCACCGCCTGCCACATGCGCTGTTCGTCGCCGTCGGGCACCTGGTCGTGGTGTTCGAGTTCCGGCAGGTCCCAGACGAGCCGCTCACGCCTGCGCAGCCGCCAGGCGGCGATGTGCAACCTGGCCATCGTGGTGCGCACGTAACTCTCGGCGTTCTCCTTCCGCCGCAGCCGGGGCCAGGCCGCGCGTAACTTCAGCAACGCCTCCTGCACCAGGTCGGCCGCGTCGTGCGGATTGCCGGCCAGCACGTAGCCGTAGCGCAGTAGCGCGTCACCGCGTTCGGCGACGAACTCCGCGAAATCCGGATCAGGTTCCAACACTCCTCGCCCTTCGTCGTTCCTTCACGTCCCAGAGGAACGAGGCGCGAAAAGCGTTGCATGCGATGAGTTTCCGCGCAGTACGTCGTCTCAACCGGTGTGGGTCGACAGCCGACTCCGAACAGAGGGAGGACCGGGATGGCCGAGCTGATCTACGCCGCGATCGCGTCGCTCGACGGCTACATCGCCGACGACAAGGGGCGCTTCGACTGGGCCAGGCCCGACGAGGAGGTGCACGCCTTCATCAACGACCTGGAGCGTCCGATCGGAACCTACCTCTACGGGCGCGGGATGTACGAGACCATGGCCGGCTGGGAGACCATGGAGACCGGCCCGGGGCAGTCCGCCGTCATCCGCGACTTCGCCCTGCTGTGGCGGGCCGCGGACAAGGTGGTGTTCTCCCGGACGCTGCCGGAGGTGTCCACCGCCAGGACACGCCTCGAACGGCACTTCCGGCCCGACGCGATCAGGGAGCTGAAGGCGACGGCGGACCGCGCCATCTCCGTCAGCGGGCCCCACCTCGCCGTCCACGCGATGAACGCCGGTCTCGTGGACGAGTGCCACGTGTTCGTCGTACCCGCCGTGGTGGGCGGCGGCAACCGGCTCTTCCAGGACGGCGTCCGGCTCGAACTGGACCTGCTCGAGGAGCACCGCTTCGGCGGCGGGATGGTCTACCTGCGGTACCGCGTCGGTGGCTGACCGCGGCGCGGGGCGGCGGCAGGCCGTACCGTTCGGGAGAGTGACCGGTGTGACGAGGAAGGGAGCGGCCGGTGGGCGCGGATGACGACGTTGCCGCCGGCCCGCTGACGGCGTCGCTACGCCAGCACCGCGCGGAAGGTCCGCTCACCGATGCGGCGCATCAGCGGGTTGTCCGCCGAGTGCGTCAGGAAGACCAGCGACAGGGCGAGTGCCCACCCGCGGGCCCGCTCCCAGGTCGCGTCGTCCGCCCGGCCGTACGCCTGTCGAAGGGCGGCACGCTGCTCCGCCGTGAACGACATCCACGCCACGGAAAGGTCGGCGGCGGGATCGCCGGAGGTGACGTCACCGAAGTCGATCACGGCGCTGATCCGGCCGCGGTCGACCAGGATGTTGGCCGGGTGCAGGTCGCCGTGCAGCCACACCGGCGGCCCGTCCCAGGCGGGCGCGGCGGCAGCCGTCTCCCAGACCCGTAGCGCGGTGGCGCGGTCGGCCGGGTCGACGAGCGCCAGCCCCTTCAGCACACCCTCGGCCCGTCCCACCAGCGGAATCCCGCGATACGGGTTGACGGGCGCCGCCGAGGGAGCCGGGACGTGCAGCGCGTCCAGGAAGGCGCCGAGTGCCGCTGCGGCCGACCAGAGGTCGTCGGGCTCCGATCGCGCCGCGATCCGGCCCGGCAGAAACGGCACAACACTCCAGGACCACGGGTACTGAGCCGTCGGCCGCCCGACACGCACCGGCACGGGCACGGGCAACGGCAGCCGATCGGCCAACTCCGGCAGCCACCGCTGCTCATGCGCGACCAACTCCGCGGCCATGGCCCGCCGCGGCAACCGGACGAGGAACTCCTCGCCGAGCCGGCACACAAGGTTGTCCCAGCCGTTGGCCAGCACCTCGACCGGCAGGCCCGCCAGGTCGGGGTGCTGCTCGTCCAGCAGACGCCGTACCAGCTCCACGGAGACCGAGACCTCCGCGGCGGGCATTCGGTGAACTGTCACAGCGATCACCCTACGACCGCGCCCCGGGCGCGGTGGAGGCCGAAGGGGAGCGACCGGCGAGAGGGCTGCCGCGGAGGCTTGGGGCGCGACCGGGCGTCGAGGCAGGCGGTGGTGTCGAAGCCTGGGCCGGTTACCTGTCCGCGAAGGCCCTGCCGGCGCTGATGATCCCCGACAGCGCCGATCGCACGTCGTGCAGTTCGGCGATCTGGGTGTCGATGCGCCGCCGTTCCCGTTCGAACTCGGCGATGAGATCCTCGCATCCGGGCGCGAGGAACTCTCCGTCGTCGACCATGCAGGGCAGCATCTCACTGACCATGTCGGTGTTGAGACCCGCCGCGAGCAGGATCCGGATGCGCCGCACCGTTTCGACGTGCTCTTCGGCGTAGACGCGGTATCCGCCGGACGTCCGCCCGGGAGTCAGCAGCCCCTTCTCCTCGTAATAGCGCAGCGCGCGAGGGCTCACCCCTGCGCGCCGTGCCAGAGCGCCGATCCGCACCTGTCGCCGCCTCCCAGGCTTGACCTTCACGTCAACGTGAACCTTTAGCGTAACGGACACGCGCCGGGAACCCCGGCGTCCCCCGAACGACGGGAGAACACGACAGTGACCAAGCAGCTCTCGCCCGCGCCGGTGACCGTGCTGGGGCTGGGGCCCATGGGACGTGCCATCGCCGCGGCGTTCCTCGTCGCCGGTCACCCGACCACGGTGTGGAACCGGACCGCCGGCAAAGCCGACGATCTTCTCGCCCGTGGCGCAGTCCGTGCCCACAGTCCGTCGGCCGCGCTCGACGCCGCCGAGGTGGTCATCGTCTGCGTCGTCGACGCGAACGCGGTGGACGCCATCCTCGACCAGGCGCTGGCGGAGTCGGGCCGGTCCCGGCTGCCCGCCACCACGCTGGTGAATCTCACCTCCGAAGGGCCGGGACGCACGCGCGAGCTGGCCGCCAGGGCGGACGAGCTGGGCCTGCCCTACCTCGACGGCTCGATCATGACTCCGGCGGCGGCCATCGGCACGGACGCGACCCGCGTTCTCTACAGCGGGCCCGTCGCCCTCTTCGAGCGCCACCGCCACACGCTGGCGGCGCTGGGCGGCGCGGCGGTCCATCTCGGGGACGACCCAGGGAGGGCGGCGAGCTTCGACGTCGCCTTGCTGAACCTGTTCTGGACCTCGATCGCCGGTCTGATGCACTCCTTCGCGCTCGCGGCTCGGCAGAACGTGCCCGCCACCGCGCTGGCGCCACACGCCCAGCAGATGGCGGAACTGGTCGCCAACCTGCTGCCCGAACTCGCGGCCGACACCGACGCCGGGCGCTTCTCCGGGGCGGAGTCGGCCTCGCTGACCTCGGTGACCGCGAGCCTGGACCACATCGTGCACGCGTTGGAGGAGGCCGGGATCTCCCCGGCTGTCACCCTGGCCGCCAAGAACGCCGTCGACGCCGCGGTGTCGGCCGGCCACGGAGGCGACTCCGCCACCCGCCTCGCCGAGTTCCTCAGCCGCGACCACACGGACGAAGCACCCGCGGACACCGCACACGACGGCTGATCGGCCCGGTCGATCGGCACGCCCAGGGGTCACCGTGTTCGCGCCGGGCATCACCGCGACCTCGTTCATGCTCCCGCTGGGCCCCTCGCGACCGTCCCGGCGTGACCGGCGCCGCCACCGTCTTCGCCGTCGCGCTGACCGTCCTGGCCGTCGCGCGCGGCGTCGTCGTCCTCACCGCTCGCCCGAGGTGACTCGTCAGCACCCGCGGGTGGCGCCTATGAGCCGTCGGCGGTGGTGTCGAGCGCGGTGCCCACCTGGTCGGCGAGGGTGACCGCGACCAGGCGGGCCTGCGGGGTCGTTTGCGGCACCAGACCACGGTGCCGTCCTGTTCGAGGCGGAGTGGATGGCCGGTCAGGTTTCCGTACTCGAAGCGGCAGCCGCGCAGGTTCAGCAACCTGGTGAGCTGGACCGTCACGTGATCGACCACCGTGTCGGGCGACCTGGCGGTCTGAGCCGGCGTGGCGGTGTCATGGATCTGGGACGGCGGCCGAAATCGCCGACAGAGCACCGGCCAGGCGGTTCCCGGCGGCGGCGACCGCCACCATGATCACGACCAGGATCAGGGCGACGCTCGTGTTCGACAGGCTGTCGCGAGGCGGCAGAAGCACTGCCGCGACGGCCGGCGGCGCCACCAGTGCGATGCGGTCTCTGTCCAGACAGCGGGCCACCGCTGCCGCGCCTCCCGCCCTTTCATGTCATGTCTGCCGAGGTCAACGCCCTACTCCTACCCAGCCGTACGCGATCGGCCGCACATGACACCGGTCCGCGCCGTTTGTCACTTTGCGACAAACGGGAAGTAATAATCTGCGCCGGGATCAAGGGGAATGGGATCGGCGTCGCTTCGCGGGTACAGATCCACCGTCGCCCAGGTTCGAACAGCGGGAGCCGGTCCTGCCGGCCGGCAGAGGAGAAAGATGGGTCGCAAATTGATTCTTCCCACTGTCGGACACGTCGGTTCGGGCACCGGCGTTCGGCGGCTGACGCTGGTCACGCTCGCGACCGTGATCGTGGAGGTCATTGTGCTGTCGCCGGCGGATTCGCATGCGCTGGCGGCGATCCGGCAGGACTCCCGGACGATCGCGGTCTCCGACGACGGCGGCCCTCTCATCTGGGGAGACGGAAAGCACAACAAGAACTATGTGGCGGTGAAGAGCCCCACCATCATGAATGGCGCCCAGGATATATCGGTCTCCATTTCCGATAAGACCAGAACCCAGTCCGGCTTCTGCAAGAGAAAAGCCTGGACCTGCAGGATCTCGCAGTGGATGGGCTACTGATGCTTGTGGCCCGAATTGCCCGCATCGCGCCTCTCGCGGCAATGGTTCGGCAATAATTCGATCCCGGAGTGCCGAGATCGCGATGAGCGAGTCGATGGCCATTATGTTGACAAGTGACTCCGTACCGATCGAGGGGTGTCCCCGTCATTGATGCTCCTCCGATGAGTAGAGAGTGACAAAGGATGACTTGTCGGCATCATGGCGGCAGGCTCGGCTCCAAGAGCCTTGCCGTTCCCTTTCTGGTGCTCGCATCCGCTTCGGCGGTATCCATCGGTTGCGTCCCACCGCTCTCGGCGGAGGCGGCCACGTCGAGAGTGCAACCAGGGCTGACGGCGAGGGGCCCCGTCGCCGATCCCGAGCCTGACGGGGAGTCCGGCGGTGCTCAGAACGGCGCCGTCAACAGCAAGACCGTCTCCGTGGAAAGCCCCACGAACAACAATGGCTTCCAGCACACGTCGACCAGCACCCCGGGCGGGTCGACCAGCATCCAGAACGCCCTCTGCAAGCGCACCCCGGTCTGCAACATAACCCAGAAGGTCATCGTGGTCTCTCCCGGGAAGGCGAAGGATCCGGTGACGGAGAGCACCGGCACGCCACAGGAAGCGGACGCCCCGGCGTCGGGAGACGCCGAAACATCCACTCCGGAAAGGGCCGCGTCCGCTCGCGAAGAGGATGAGATCGTCTCTTGGGAGGATGCCATTTCGCCCGCCCTCGAAATGGACCGGCTGTTTCGGGCGATCGAGAACGGGGCGACGGCGTACCGAAAGTAGCCGCGTCCAGCCCGGACGACTTCGTTTCCGCAACCGACCGATCAGGATCCGACGATCTTGCCCGCGCCGAGGACGGCGATCCGGGCCGCCCAGGCGTTGCGCCTGCTCCGCTGGAGTCGCACCCCGAGGATCCGGGTGACGCCCTGACGATCGGCGCGCGGATCGGACCCGGCCGCCCTGCCCGCATGAACGTGATCACCGCCGACGTCGGCTCAGGCGGGTGCGCCGTTCAGGATCTCGACCTCGCCCGTGTCCAGGGAGTAGTACGCGCTGACCACGGCCAGGGCTCCCTTGGTCACCAGCGGCGCGAGGTCCCGATTGCCGCGCAGGGCGTCCGCGGTCAGCTTCACCTGGGCTTTGGCCATCGCCTCCGCGGGGTCGACGTGACTCTCCCGTACGGCCTGTTCGTACGCCGGACGCAGAGCCTCCGTAATCGCCTGGAGGTTGCCCGGCAGCGGCTCGCCTTCCCGCAGGGCCTGGTACACGGCGGAAACCGCGCCGCACCGCTGGTGACCGAGGACGACGATCAACGGGGTTCCGCTGGTCATCGGCCCGTACTCGATGGAGCCGGTGATCACGGGCCCCACAGCGGCCCCGCCGCTGCGCATGACGTACAGATCGCCCAGGCCGGTGTCGAAGACGAGCTCTGGCGGCACCCGGGAGTCGATGCATGACAGCACCGCCCCATAGGGCTGCTGGCTGGTGGCCAGCAACTGCCGGCGGGTGGGATCGCGATCCGGGTGCCGGAGCGCGTTGGTCACCCAGCGTCCATTGCCCGCCATCAGCCGGTCGTAAGCAGCCTTCGGCGTGCCGGGAGACGGCCCCGCGGACCCCGACCTGTGCGTCTCCTTGACCGCTCCGGCCGACGAGCAGCCGGCCAAGCAGGCCGCTGCCAGGGACGCGGTCCCGGTGAGCAGCGTTCGCCGCCCCGGACCATCAGCTCGAATGCTCATGACCTGCCGTCTCCAAGGGTCGCGCTGACGGCATACGAGCCGCCAAAGGGCTGGTAGGGCCGATCCGCAAGCTCGCCCGGCAACCTTGCGTAAGATTAATGCAACGCTATGTGTTCGGCCAAGTGGTTTCCCCACTACAGGCGACATCTGGCAACCGGACCTTCCGGGGCGTCCCGGTTGATCACGTTCCTGTGTGATGTGTCGGGCTCGCCGAGGTCAACCTCGGGTAGCGTGACCACGCCAAATGAGCTTCTCCCGTCCGAACGGGGAAGCCCGTTGTCGTCCATGGGTGAAGGTGACACCGATGTTGGACTACGGCCTCGACGTGTCCGGCGTGGAGCGCGAGCTTGCTCTGCCCGACCTGGTGACTGAAGGGGACGAACTCGACGCGCTGGTATCGGCGCAGGCCGATTGGTCGAAGCCCACGCCGGCAGCGGGGTGGACGATCGCCCCGCTCCGTGCGGGCCTGGTCATGCGCCCGTGGTGACGGGCATGGCCGCGGGCCGGTAGACCAGGCCGTCGGTCCAGGTCACCGCTTCGGGTGAGACAGCCAGCCGAAGGGTGGGCCGTTGGATCGCCAGTGCTCTGATCGCCTCGGTGAGCTCGACCCTGGCGAGGCTGGCCGCCAGGCACCGGTGTGCGCCGTAGCCGAAGGCCAGATGCGGGTTGGGCGGCTGGTCGGCGAACCGGTGGATGTCGAAACGGCCGGGGTCGGGGAACGCCCGCGGGTCGTGGTTGGCCGCGTTCAGGTTCGGCATGACGACCGTCCCGGTGGGCAGCGAGCCGCTGGGCAGGTCGGTGTCCTTGGTCATCCGGCGCATGAAGGCGCTGGCGGGTGGTCCGTCGAAGCGCAGGATCTCCTCGATCGCCGTGGGCGCCAGGTCCGGGTCCGCGGCCAGTTCGGCCCACTGGGCGGGATGCAGGAGCAGCCGGAAGACACCGCGAGCGATCATCGAGGCCGTCGTCTCGAAACCGGCCGTGATGAGCGCGAACACGGTTTGGACCAGTTCGCCCTCGGACAGCCGGTCCTGCTCGTCCCTGGCCTGGATCAGCAGGTCGATCAGGTCCTCGCCCGGCTTCGCGCGGTGCTGGGCGACCAGCTCGGCGGCATAGGCCAGGAACTCGGCCTGGCCCTGGTAGCGGGCCTCCGCGGTCGCCGTGGACGTGCTCAGGAACATGTCCGCCCAGCGGACGAAGCGGCCGTAGTCGTCTGTCGGCACGCCGAGCATCTCGCAGATGACGTGGCTGGGCAGGCGCAGCGCGTATCCCTGGACCAGGTCGAAATCGTCGCCGAGCCCGTTGAGGAGGTCTCGGGCGATCTCCGCGACGCGGGGGCGCCACGGCTCTGTCCGGCGCGGGGTGAAGGTGCCGTGCATGATCCGGCGGTAGCGCGTGTGCTCCGGCGGATCCTGGTTGACCAGCGCGTCCGGGTCGTCGTCGATGCCGACGCCGCTCACCAGCCGCGGCAACCCCGGCAGGCGCAGGTTACGGCTGGAGGTGGGCGAGCCCAGCACGGCGCGGACGTCCTCGTACCTGACGACCAGTGGGACGCGGTCGCCGCTGGGCATGGTCGCCGGTGCGAGCGGCGCCGACTCGTGTCTGCGGGCGAACTCCGGAGGCGGGGCGGCAAGTGGCCCGGGCACGATCTCCGGACACGTCCCGTTCGCGGCCAGTTCGGAGGTCATCGCAACCCCTTCCGGTCGGGGGCGCCCGGGAGACGGCCCACGCGCAACGTACGAAATCGCGGGCCCTCGGTCAACAGCCGGACGCAGCCCGACCAGGGGAACTGCCGCCGACCCCGCCGGCGGGCACGCCCGGCGAGTTCGTGACCGCCACCTCCCCGGGCGGCGTCGACGGCGGCGGGCTTCCCGTCGGCGCGGGCTTCCGTGTCGGCTGCGTCATCGTCTCGCCGTGGACGGCCGGAGGCTGGGTGTGCAGCGAGCCGTTCGAGCACACCTCGAACCTGCGGTTCCTGGAACGGGTGACGGGCGTGGAGTGCTCCACCATCAGCGCCTGGCGGAGGGAGACCTTCGGCGACCTCACCTCGGCCTTCCGCTTCCGCGGCAAACCGGCGGGCCCGCCCACGATGCCCAGCACGGCCGGGAACCTGGCGCTGGCCCAGTACGAGGTGGCGCACCTGCCTGCGCCGGTCCCCCCGACCGGCCCGCAGGTCCCCCCGGCCCAGGCCCCGGGGCGCCGGCCCGTCGTCCCGCCCCGCCACGGCGACTGACGCCGGTGGGAGGCGCGGTAGCCGGTTCGAGGGTCAGTCTGACGTAGTACAGTCCCGGCTCGTGATCAATGCTTCACGCCGCAGGTCACTCCCGCTTCCGCGGAGCCGGGCGCGTAAGGAATGAAACGACGCCTGCTCGCGTGCTGGACGGGTGCCGTGCTGCTGTCACTCCTTCCGCACTGGCAGTCGCTGGATGCGGACTCCGGCCTCCAGATCTGCGCCTACCCGGACACCGAAGGCGACCATGGCCTGCTGAGTTGGGGCTTCGCCGGCCTGGCCACGCTCCTGCCTGTCGTCCTGCTGGCGCTGGGGGGCGCCGCATGGCGATCATCGCGCAGGACGAGAGGCGTTCTGACCTGGATCGGAGCGGGCGCGGCTGTCATGACGGCCGCCTACTACGCGCTCTCGGTCTTCGCGTTCTTCTCGCCCTACTGTCCTTCGGGCTCGCAGGGGCTCACCTTCGTGCTTCCGCTCTACGCGGGCATAGCCGTACTTCTTGTCGTCGCCGGTCGAGAATGACGCCATGGGGTTCCAGGGCTTCGCGTCATCAGGGCCAGAGTCGCCGACGGGACCAGGCGGGTCCGGTGCGCCGGTACTGCAGGCGGATGTGACGGCGGTCGTGATCGGCCTGCCAGAACTCGACCTCCTGAGCCGTGACGGCGTACAGGGTCCAGGTCGGGGCGATCAGGCCGGGGTCGGCGGTGATTCTCGCCTGAGCCTGCTCGAAGGCGTCGTCGAGATCGGCCGGGTCGTCGAGGACCTCGGACTGGCGGCCGATGAGCGCCTCGGCGCGCGAGCCCACCGGGCGAGCCAGGAAGTCGGCGGCTCCGGCCGCCGCGCCGACGGGTGCGGCGGCTCCGCGGATGCGGATCTGACGGCCCACCTGGGGCCAGTAGAACGTCAGGGCGGCGTTCGGGTTGGCTGCCAGTTGGCGGCCCTTGGCGCTGGTCGCCGACGACGCGAAGTGCCAACTCCCCGTCTCGTCGACATCCTTGCAGATGAGGACGCGCGAGGCCGGTCGGCCGTCCGCGTCGGCCGTCGAGACGGTCATGGAGTGCGGCGCGGGAACCTTCTCGTCAATGGCCTCCCGCAGCCACTGGACGAACAGGGTGACCGGGTCGTCCGGTGCCGCTGAGGCATCGAACCGGGGCAGTCGCTCGGGGAAGACCGGAAGTGACCTGAACAGGTCTCGCAAGCTCTCCGCCATCAGGCCGATTTCTCCTCGTCCAACTAGTGATCAACCACCTGACATCATCCCGGAGTCCCGTTCACCGAGGTTCTCCGGCCCCCTCATGACCCGGGGGCGCCGGTCGCCCGCCCAGGCAGCCGGTGCTCGTCCAGGACGAACAGGCCCAGCGCCACGAGCAGCACGCCGGCCGCCACCCAGATCGTGCGCGGCCCCTGCCGGTGTGAGGGCAGCGTTACTGCCGGGGAACTGCCGGGACACGTGGGAGCAACAAATCGAGGCTACTTATCTGTCAATCGACAGAAATTGCCCCCGGGGAGAGCCCATGACGCCTTCACCCTCCGCCGAACTTGCCGCCGAACCTTCCGCCGACGAGAGCGTTCTCGAAAGGTTCGGCTACCGGCAGGAACTGCACCGCAGCATGGGCCGCTACGCCTCGTTCGCGGCCGGTTTCTCCTTCATCTCGGTCCTCACCACGGTCTTCCAGTTCTTCGGTCTCGGCTTCTCCTTCGGCGGTCCCGCGTTCTTCTGGACCTGGCCTCTGGTGCTGGCCGGGCAGCTCATGGTCGCGCTCTGTTTCGCGGAGCTGGCCGCGCGCTATCCGATCTCGGGGGCGATCTACCAGTGGTCCAGCCGCATGGGCAATGCGACGTTCGGCTGGTTCGCGGGCTGGATCATGGTGCTCGGCCAGGTCGTGGTGATCGCCGCGGCGGCGCTGGCCCTCCAGGTCGTGCTCCCGGCCATCTGGCCGGGCTTCCAGCTCATCGGCACCGACCCCTCTCCGGTTTCGGCGGACGGCGCGGCCAACGCCGCGTTGTTCGGTGTGGTCCTGCTCGCCGCCACCACCACGGTCAACCTGCTCGACAACAAGATCATGGCCCGGATCAACGTCATCGGCGTCACCGCCGAGATCATCGGCGCGGTCCTCATCGTGGTCCTGCTGCTCACCCACGCCGACCGCGAGCCCACCATCACCTTCGAGACGGGCCTGCCGGGCAGCGCCTTCGCCGCCCTGCTGGTGGCGGCCTTCGCCGCGGCGTACGTACTGATCGGGTTCGACAGCGCGGGCGAGTTGAGCGAGGAGACCCGCAAGGCGTCCGCGGTCGCGCCCCGCACGATCATCAGCGCGCTGGGCGTGGCGGGGCTGCTCGCCTGCCTGATCGTCTTCGCCGCGCTGCTGGCCGCGCCCAGTCTCACCGACGGCCGCCTGGCCGCCGAGGGACTCTCGTACGTGCTGACCAGCACCCTCGGCGACGGCGTGGGCAAACTGCTGCTGGCCGACGTCGTCGTGGCGATCTGCGTGGCGACGCTGGCGATCCAGACCTCCGCGACCCGCATGGTCTTCTCGATGGCCCGCGACGGCGTCCTGCCGTTCGCCTCGCGTCTGGCCCGGGTCTCGCCCCGCACCGGCATGCCGACCGGCCCCGCGCTGGTGACCGGGGTCCTGGCGGCCCTCATCGTGGCGATCAACTTCGTCTCGCCCGACGCCTTCCTGGCGATCGGCACCACCTGCATCGTGGCCCTGTACCTCGCCTACGCGATGGTGACCGGGCCGCTGCTGTGGCAGCGGCTGCGCGGGTCGTGGCAGGGCGGGGCCCCGGAGGGTACGGACGAGAGCGGCAGGCCGCTGTTCTCCCTGGGCCGCTGGGGGTTGCCGGTCAACGTGCTGGCCGTGGTCTACGGGGTCGGCATGGCCGTCAACCTGGCCTGGCCGCGAGCCGAGGTGTACGCGCCCGCCAGCGGTGAGTGGTATTTCCAGTGGTTCACGGTGTTGTTCCTGGCCGCCGCGGTGGGCGCGGGCGTGCTCTACCGGTGGTCAGCCGCCAGGAAGCAGCGCGCGGCCCAGCTCCCGCAGGTGGGCGAGGTCACCCTCACCGACGCCGCCAACGCGTAGCGCGGCGTCCGCCACCGCCTCCGCCATCGCCTCCACCGCGAGGGCGGAGGCGTTCCTGCGGATCAGGATGACGCTCTCCACCACGGAGTAGACCAGCTCCGCGCGCAGGTCACGCTCGGCCTGCGGCAGCTCGGCGACGACCGGCGCGAGCAGGCCGGCGTAGGCCGCCTTGAGCGCGGTCCGCAGCTCCTGGAAGTCGAGGAACCGGTCGGCTTCCGGCAGCAGATACAGGGCGCCCAGATTGTGCTCGCCCGAGCACAGGAGGGCCGCGTCGCGGTGCGCCAGCGCCCACAGCCGCGCCCCGGCGGGCGCGTCGGAGGCGGCGAGCAGGCGCGCGGCCTCCAGCGACGGCCGCACCGTGCTCGCCAGCAACTCGGCGAGCAGCTCTTCCTTGCCCTTGAAGTAGTGGTACATGGTCGCCTGCCGGATCCCGGCGCGCTCGGCGACCTCCCGGGTGGTGGTGGCGCTGTAGCCGTTGACCGTGAACAGCTCCGCCGCCGCCGCGAGGAGCTCCTCGCGCGGCGACAGGCCGGTCTCCGTACGCGCGACGGCACGCGGCCGTCCCACCCCTCGTCTGCTCACCCGCTGATTTTTCCACAGGTCACGAACCTGCCCGATTCACCGGAACGAAACAACCGAGATCTACGGACGAAACGTCACGAACCTAATTTCTGTCGAGCGACAGAAAATAAGGAGGAGGACGCCGATGGCGACAGCCACCACGCACGGCGCACGCGAGCACGCCCGCGCCCAGGAGGGCACCGTGGTCCCCGCCATGCCACGCGTACCGGCCCCGGAGGGTTTGACCTGGTCGGAGACGGTCGCGGGCGGCAACTACACACACCGTGCCCTGGCCCGCGGCACGGAGCTGACCCTGACCGACACCACCGGCGACGCCTGCGCCCACCTGCTGCTCCACGTGACCGACCGCCCCTGGGAGCGACTCAACATCGCCGACACCGTCAAGGTCCTGTGGAACGCCTACCCCGGCGCGGGGCACCTCCTGCTGTCCGACCAGGGCCGCGTGCTGGCCTCGGTGCCGGAGTCGACCGCCCCCGCCGACACCATGTGCGGCGTCTCCACGCTGCGCCGCAACACCGAACGCTACGGCGACGGCGCCCCGCAGAGCGCCTCGCCCGCCGGCCGGGAGCTGTTCAAGCTGGCCGCGGCCAAGCACGGGCTGAGCCCGCGCGACCTGCCGCCCTCCATCTCCTTCTTCCAGGGCGTCCACGTCGACCCCGACTCCGGACGCCTGGAGTTCACCGGCCCGGCGGGCCCCGGCGCGAGCGTCACGCTCCGCGTGGAGATGCCGGTGACCGTTCTCATCGCCAACGCCGCACACCCGATCGACCCCCGTCCCGGCTACTCCTGCGGCCCGCTGGAGGTCGCCGCCTGCTCCGGCAGGCCGACCGCGCCCGGCGACGCGCTCTGGGAGGCCACCCCCGAGGGCCGCCGCGCGTTCGAGAACACCGCCGACCACCTCACCGCCAGGGGCCTGCGATGACCGACGTGACCGTGCCCGCCCGCGCGCCCTGGTCCTCGGTGGTCCGGGCCGGAGGCCACCTCACCATCACCGACCTCGGCGGCAACCAGGCCGTCGACTGCCTGGTCTACGACGCCCACGACACCGCCGTACGCTACAGCGCCCAGGACACCGTCCACGCCCAGGGCGGCATCTTCCTGACCACGGGAACGGTGCTGCTGTCCAACGAGCACACGCCGTTGCTGACCGTCGTCGAGGACACCTGCGGCCGGCACGACACGGTCGGCGGGGCCTGTTCCAAGGAGTCCAACACCCTGCGGTACGGCCAGCACACCTGGTCCCAGCACGCCTGCGTGGAGAACTTCCTGGCCGAGGGACTGCGGCACGGCCTGGGCAAGCGCGACCTGGTCAGCAACGTCAACTGGTTCATGAACGTCCCGGTGGAGGCCGACGGCACCCTCGGCATCGTGGACGGCATCTCCGCCCCCGGCCTGCGGGTGACGCTGCGCGCCGAGACCGACGTCCTAGTGCTCGTCTCCAACTGCCCGCAGATCAACAACCCGTGCAACGGCTTCGACCCGACCCCGGTGAGGATCACGATCCAGTGAGCATGACTCTCCTGATCGCCAACCGGGGCGAGATCGCCGTGCGGATCATCCGCACCGCCCGCCGGATGGGCCTGCGGACCGTCGCGGTCTACTCCGACCCCGACCGCGGCGCCGCGCACGTCCGGCTGGCCGACCACGCCGTCCGGCTCGGGCCCGCCCCGGCCAAGGACAGCTACCTCGACGCCGACCGGGTGCTGGACGCCGCGATCGCGTCCGGCGCCGACGCGCTGCACCCCGGCTACGGCTTCCTGTCGGAGGACGCCGCCTTCGCGCGCCGGGTCGAGGCGGCCGGTGTGGCGTTCGTCGGCCCCACCCCTGAGCAACTGCGGCTCTTCGGCGCCAAGCACACCGCCAGGGACGCGGCCCGCGCGGCCGGCGTCCCGCTGCTGCCCGGCACCGGACTGCTCGCCGAGCTGCCGGACGCGCTGAGCGCCGCCGAGCGGATCGGCTACCCGGTGATGCTCAAGGCCACCGGCGGCGGTGGCGGGATCGGGATGCGGGCCTGCCGCGACGCGGCGGAGCTGGCCGAGGCGTGGCAGAGCGTGCAGCACGTGGCCTCGGCCAGCTTCGCCACCGCGGGGGTGTTCCTGGAGCGGCTCGTCGAGGGCGCCCGCCACGTCGAGGTGCAGGTGTTCGGCGACGGCCGGGGACGCGTCGTGGCCCTGGGCGACCGGGACTGCTCGCTGCAGCGCCGCAACCAGAAGGTGCTGGAGGAGGCGCCCGCCCCCGGCCTGCCCGACGCGGTGCGCGACCTGCTGGCCGACAGCGCGGTGCGACTGTGCGAGTCCGTCGGCTACCGTTCGGCCGGGACGGTCGAGTTCATCTACGACCCCGTGCGGCGGCTGCCGTACTTCCTGGAGGTCAACACCCGCCTGCAGGTCGAGCACCCGGTGACCGAGGCACGCTACGGCGTCGACCTGGTCGAGTGGATGCTACGGCTGGCGCGGGGCGACAGCTCGCCGCTGGACGCGGGAGCACCGCGGCCGCGCGGCCACGCGGTCGAGGCCCGCGTCTACGCGGAGAACCCGAGCAAGGACCACCGGCCGAGCGCCGGGCTGCTCACCCGGGTGGAGTTCCCCGACGACGTCCGCGTGGACACCTGGGTCGAGACCGGGACCGTGGTCACCACCTCCTACGACCCCCTTCTGGCCAAGGTGATCGCGTACGGGCCCGACCGCGAGACGGCGCTGGACCGGCTGGGCACCGCCCTGGAGGCCACCCGGATCGACGGCGTCGAGACCAACCTCGCCCTCCTGAGGACGGTCGCCGAGGACCCCGCCGTACGGGCGGCCACCCATCACACCGCCACCCTCGCCGGGATCGGCGACAGCTCACGGCGCGTCGAGGTCCTGCGGCCGGGGACGCTCACCACGGTCCAGGACTGGCCGGGCCGCACCGGGTACTGGCAGGTGGGCGTGCCGCCGTCGGGCCCGATGGACGACCGCTCCTTCCGACTGGGCAACCAGGCGCTCGGCAACGAGCCGGGCACGCCGGGACTGGAGTGCACGCTGCGGGGTCCCGCGTTGCGCTTCACCCACGCCACCACGCTCTGCGTCACCGGCGCGCCCGCTCCCGTCACCGTCGACGGCGCGCCCATCCCGATGTGGGAGCCGGTGACCGTCGCCGCGGGCGCCACGCTCGACATCGGGGCCCCGGGGACCGGCATGCGTACCTATCTGCTCGTCGCCGGTGGCCTGGACGTGCCCGCCTACCTGGGCAGCGCGGCCACGTTCACGCTCGGCAACTTCGGCGGCCACGGCGGGCGGGCGCTGCGCGCGGGTGACGTGCTGCGCGGCGGGACGGTCCGCGAGGGCCTGGCCGGGACCGGCGGAGCGTGGGAGCCGGGCACCTGGGAGATCGGCGTCGTGGAGGGGCCGCACGCCGCGCCCGAGTTCTTCACCGACGACGACATCGCCGATCTCTACGCCGCCACCTGGAAGGTGCACCACAACTCGGCGCGCACCGGCGTCCGGCTCATCGGCCCCAAACCGCGCTGGGCCAGGCCCGACGGCGGCGAGGCCGGACTGCACCCGTCGAACATCCACGACACGCCCTACTCGGTCGGGGCGATCGACTTCACCGGCGACATGCCGGTCGTCCTCGGACCCGACGGGCCCTCGCTGGGCGGCTTCGTCTGCCCCGCCACCGTCGTGACGGGCGAGCGGTGGAAGCTCGGCCAGTTGCGGCCGGGTGACACGGTGCGCTTCGTCCGCCTGCCCTCGGCGGTCGGCCGGCCCGGTGACGGAGGGGTGCTGGCCCGCCGGGGTGACGTCACCTACCGGCGGAGCGGCGACGACAACCTCCTCGTCGAGTTCGGCCCCATGGAGCTCGACCTGGCCCTGCGCATGCGGGTGCACGCCCTCGCCGAGGCGGTGGAGTCGGCCCGGCCGGCCGGCGTCGTGGACGTCACCCCCGGCATCCGCTCGCTCCAGGTCCACCTCGATCCGGCCGTGCTGGCGCAGGAGCGGCTGCTCGGCACGCTGATGGAGCTGGAGGCGGCGCTGCCGCCCGTCGAGGAGCTGGTGGTGCCCTCGCGCACCGTGCACCTGCCGCTGTCGTGGGACGACCCGGCGACCCGCGAGGCGATCGAACGCTACATGGCAGGCGTACGGGACGACGCCCCCTGGTGCCCGTGGAACATCGAGTTCATCCGCCGGATCAACGGGCTCGACAGCGTCCAGGACGTCTACGACACCCTCTTCGAGGCCGAATACCTCGTGCTCGGGCTCGGCGACGTCTATCTGGGGGCGCCGGTGGCCGCACCGCTGGACCCGCGGCACCGGCTGGTCACCACCAAGTACAACCCGGCCAGGACCTGGACCGCCGAGAACTCCGTCGGCATCGGCGGCGCCTACCTGTGCGTCTACGGCATGGAGGGGCCGGGCGGCTACCAGTTCGTCGGCCGCACGGTGCAGGTCTGGTCGTCCTACCGGCCGGGCACACCCTGGCTGCTGCGCTTCTTCGACCGCATCCGCTGGTACCCGGTCAGCGCGCGGGAACTGCTCGACCTGCGGGCGGACATGGCGGCCGGGCGGCTGGAGCTGAAGATCGAGGAAGGCTCGTTCTCGCTGGCCGACCATCACCGGTTCCTGGCCGCCCACGCGCCGTCCGTCGCCGCCTTCCGGGAACGGCAGGCGGCGGCCTTCGCCGCCGAGCGGGCCGCGTGGGAGTCCTCCGGCGAGTTCGCCCGGGACCCCGAACCCGCCGACCCGTCCCTCGACCCGCCCCTCGTTCCGGCAGAGGTCATCGAGGGAGGGGTCGCGGCCGAGTTCGCGGCCGGCGTCTGGCAGGTCGTCGTCACGGCCGGCGAGCGGGTCCAGGCGGGCGACAGGCTCGTCGTGCTGGAGGCGATGAAGATGGAGTCGGCCGTCACGTCCCCGGTGACCGGCGTGGTCGAGCGGGTCCTGGTGCGGCCCGGCGATCAGGTCGAGGCGGGGACCGTACTGGTCGTGGTGAGAGGAGAGCGGGCATGACGGCGACGAACCGCGTACGGCGGGCACAGGGGCGCGGCGCCCCGGCCGCGGTCGACAGGGTGCGACGGGCCTACGCCCGCATCGCGGAGGTGGACCGGCCCGAGGTGTGGATCACCCTGCGCCCGCAGCAGGAGACCGAGGCGGAGGCCGCCGGGATCGACCCGTCCCTGCCGCTGGCGGGGACGCTCTTCGCGGTCAAGGGCAACATCGACGTCCTGGGCCTGCCCACCACGGCGGGCTGTCCCTCCTACGCCTACCTGCCCGAGCAGGACGCCGAGGTGGTGGCCCGGCTGCGCGCGGCGGGCGCGGTGGTGCTCGGCACCACCAACCTCGACCAGTTCGCGACCGGGCTGGTCGGGACGCGCAGCCCCTACGGGGCGGTGCGCAATGCCCTGCACCCCTCCTACGTCTCCGGCGGATCCAGCTCCGGGTCCGCGGTCGCGGTCGCGCTCGGGATCGTGGATTTCGCGCTCGGCACCGACACCGCCGGCTCGGGAAGGGTCCCTGCGGCCTTCAACGGGATCGTGGGGCTGAAGCCGACCTACGGGCTCGTCCCTGCCGACGGCGTCGTACCCGCCTGCCGGAGCCTCGACTGCGTCACCGTCTTCGCCCGCTCCCTGCCCGAGGCCCGCCGCGCCTTCGCCGTCATGGCCGCCTCGCCGCTGACGGCGGCGGCGGGGGTCGTGCCGTCCAGACGGCCGGGGCCCTGGCGGGTGGCCGTACCGGACGTGGACGCGCTCGGCGAACTCGACCCCGGCTGGGCGGCGGCCTTCGAACGCGCCGCCCACTCGCTGCGCGGCGTGCACCTGCTCTCCATCGACCCCGATCCCTTCCTGCGGGCCGCGGAGCTGCTCTACCAGGGCGCCTTCGTGGCCGAGCGGCACCGCGCGGTCGGCGAGTTCGTCACCAAGGGCGGCCCGGACCTGGACCCCACCGTCGCGGGCATCATCACGGCCGCCGGCGCACTCCCCGCGCACCTCCTGTTCGCCGACCAGGAGACCCTCGCGGACCTGCGCGCCCAGGCCATGGCGAACCTCGGGGACGCGGACGCCGTCCTGCTCCCCACGACCCCCGGCCACCCGACTCTGGCCGAGGTGGCCGCCGAGCCCCTGGCCGCCAACGCCAGGCTCGGACGCTTCACCAACTCCACCAATCTGTTCGGCCTGTCCGCCCTGGCCGTACCGGCGGGCACGGTCGGCAGGCTTCCCTTCGGCGTGATGCTGCTGGGCCGTCCGTACGCCGACGACCACCTGGCGGCGATCGCCGAGACCCTCCGTCCGCCGCTGCGCCTGGCCGTCGCGGGCGCCCACCTCAGCGGCCAGCCGCTCAACCACCAGCTCACCGAACGCGGCGCCGACCTCGTCGTCACCACGGCCACCGCCGCGGCCTACCGCCTGTACGCCCTGCCGACCACCCCGCCCAAGCCGGGCCTGGTCCGCGTGGCGCAGAACGGAGCGCCGATCGAGGTCGAGGTGTGGGAGCTGCCACCCGACGGCCTGGGGAGCCTGCTCGCCGAGGTGCCCAGGCCGCTCGCGCTCGGCCAGGTCGAGCTGGCCGACGGCAGCACGGTGACCGGCTTCGTGTGCACACCGGAGGGCCTGGCGGGCGCGACCGACATCACGGCACACGGCGGCTGGCGAGCCTACCTGGCGGCGGACTGAGAGCGCGCCTTCGGTGGCCTGAGGCGGACGGTCACCGGGTGACGTCAGTGAGCGGGACGCCGTTCGCTCCGGCGAGGCGGGCGAGCACCGCGTCGTTGCCGGTGGCCTTCGCCTCGGCGAGTTCCTCTCGGGTGACGCCCACCGCGGTGACGAACTCGACCTCGCCGTCAGGGGCGTAGATCACGCCCAGGTGCGGGTCGGTGACGAACAGCAGCGCGCCGAGCCTGCTGGTCTCCGGCTCCTGGCCGACGCCGAGCAGGCCGTCCAGGTCGCTGAACCCCCACGTGACAAGCAGCCAGCAGCCGTCCGCGCGGTGCGCGCTCAGCTCTTGGACGCCCGCACCCATCGGGATGCCGGTCGCCCAGCGCAGCGGCTCGTCATCGGGGAGGTGTGCGCCTCCAGCGCGGCGGCGATCGCCGTTCGGCTGCCCTGGCGCGGCCGGGGGACGCCGCCGTGCAGGTAGGCGTCCATCAGCCCGCCCCAGAACGTGTCCGGCGCGAGAGCACGCTCGTCACAGGTCCTCAGGTCGGCGATGAGCTTCTCGAGGTACGGGCGCGCCTCGTCCGGGGACGCCCCGCCCATCTCCTGCGCGCACAGCTCGATTCGGTGCAGGAACTCCACGAACGCGCCGAGCGAGGCGTTGATGGTCTCGGGCTCGGGGGTCGGCACGCCGTCCTCCAGCGCGAGCAGGAAGACGTTGCCGCTCTCCAGCTCCACGACGTAGCGGATCCGATCGTCGGTACGGCCCTTACCGAGGATCATGAAACGCGCGGGCCGCTCCGGCGTCTCGGCATCGAAGACCGTCAGGGCATCGAACGGACCGTTCACGTGCATCGTGAAGAGAACGTCGGCGGCGACCGGCAGGCCGACCTCGCTCAGCAGCTCCACGTCCGCCGGCCGGAAGCCGTGCCGCTCGGGGGCGGGAGACGGTCAAGATCGTAGTGCTGCTTCGCCCTCCCCGCCTTTTCTTCTCGTCCTGACGCTCGGGCCTCCGGCGAGGTTACGATCGCCGTACACACTCCTATGCACGGGGAGGGGTCGGCATGGACATGGCAGCCTTGGCCAGTCAGCTCATGCCATACCTGAGCGCGGCGATCGGTGCTTACGGGGCGGCTTTGGCAGCCAAGACCCAGGACGCGCTCGCGGACGAGACCATCGTCCTGGGACGACGCGTGCTCCAGCGCATCCTCAAGCGAGAGCAGTCACGCGAGCAGATCGAGTCCGCCGTCAACGATCTCGCGCAGGCCCAGTCGGGCTCCGGCGCCGAGGACGTGGACGACGCGTCGGCGGCGCTGCGACTCCAACTGAGGAAGGCGCTGACCGCCGATCCCGGGATGGCCGCGGAGATCGCCAGGATGCTGCCGGTCGCCGCGCCGCCGAGCGGGGTCACCGCGGTGGGCCAACGGGTCGCCGTCATCGGCGTCAACGTCGGCGTGGTGCAGCAGGGCGACGATTCCACCGCCTCGCGATGACCGGTCCTCCCGCCCCCAAGAAGGCGGCGGCACGCGGTGAACGCGCCGCCGCGATCGTCGACAACAGCGGCATCACCCAGCAGGGCGACCACGCGGCCGCGAGCCAGGTGCACGCCGACCACGTGGACACGATGCACATTCACAGCACACCTCCGCCCATGCCGCCGTCGCGGGAGAGGTCTCCGGACACACCCGACCAGGGCAGGCGACGGCTTCTCGTCACGGCCACGGTGGCAGTGGTGACAAGCGTCCCTCTGGTCGGCGGCGTGTCCTGGCTCTGGCAGAGCCTGACCCGGTTGACGCCGGTGTTCGGCGGAGGCTGGGAGGGCCTGTTCACCAGCGAGGAGATCGGGGAGGTCTTCCACCGGGAGCGGCTCGATGTCGACGTCAACAATCTCTCCGGCATCGACATGACCTACATCCAGGGCCAGGACCTCGGCCGGTACCACTTCTTCCTGTGCCCGGCCGACACCATCGCCGCCGCGGTGAAGAACAACTTCAGGGCGTCGGGACAGTCGCCCTCGAACCCCCGGCTGATATTCCAGGCCCCCATGGTGGTGCTGGTCCACCGGGCCCTGCTGGACTGTCTGGTGAACCAGTCTCTTGTCCGGCCCGAGAACGGCTTCTACATCTTCGACGTCCTGCGCTATCTGGACCGCCGGTTGACGGAGATGAACTGGACCTGGGGCAGTATCGGCGCGCCCGAAGGGATCACGCAGGAAGACTCCCAGGTGGAAGTGGTCTCCGGCGCCCCGTGTTCGGCCGGTGGCGGTGATCTCTACCTCAGCCTGCTCATCCACGCGCACCGGAGGAAGTACGGCACCGATGAGCCTCGTCTGATCAGCGATCTGCGGCGATTATTCCAAAATAGCTGGCCGCCCAGCAGCTTCGGCCTGTTACAGGAGTTCTTCTCCAGCCACCAATATCCGATGGCCTTCGTCTACGAGCACGACGCGCTCAAGTATCTGGCGGACCAGCAGGGGATATCCCCCGACGACTACCGCCTGCTCTACCCCGATCCGGGGGTGATCTCCAAGCACATGTTCGTCGGCCGCGACGACGAGGACGGGAGCGAACTCGTCGGCGATCTGCTCACCTCGCGCGAAGTGCAGCAGATCATGGCGCGGAGATTCTTCCTGCGTGGCGCCGACGCCAGGCTCTTCGAACAGGCCGTCACCGCACACGGCCTGACCGGCTGCATCCGGCAGGGCGACGCCCTCGGGTCCTTGGCCCTGCCGAGCCCTTCCGACATCGCCCCGTTCCCCCGCCCGGACCTCATGGTCGAATTCAGGAACGAGATCGTGGCGTGCGCCTGAACCGGCCGGTAGCCCGGTGGGCGGGCATCGTGGCAGCGGTGACGTCGCTCGTCCTGGCCACCGGGCTGTGCTCGTCGCGGAACCTGGACCGGCCGGAGCGGATCACGATCCTGGCCGCTCCCGAACTGATGGAGCTGGGTCCCGTCCTGTCCGGCTTCACCCGCGCCGAGGGGATCCGGGTCGAGCTGCGCGAAGCCGGCAGCGCGCCGCTCGCCGCCCAACTGGGCACGCGGCCACCCGTCGACGCGGTCTGGCTGCCGACCGGCCTCGAGCACGACGGGGACGGCAACCGGCAGCTCGGCGCGGGAAGGACCATCGCCTCCTCCCCTGTCCTGCCGGCGCTGAAGGTCTCGGTCGCCGACCGGCTCGGCTGGATCGACGGCCGGGTCACCTGGAAGCAGATCGCCGAGGCCGCCCGCGGGCACCGCTTCACCTTCGGCATGAGCGCACCGGACACGGCCTTCGCCGGGCGGGCCGCCGTACTGGCCGCCGCCAGCGGTTTGACGGGGGTCATCGACTCGATCGACGACGGCGACATCTACCCGGCGGCGGGTGGGCTGCGGGCGATGTCCACCGCGCAGACCATCACCGCATCGTCCGACGCCGAGCTGGTCACCCTCTTCCTGGAATCCGGCGGCACCGGCGCGGACGGACTGTTCACCTACGAATCCCAGATCGCCCGCCTCAACGCCTCCGGCCGGCTCAAGGAACAGTTGGTCCCCATACGTCCGAGCGACGGCGTGGTCAGCGCCAAGTACGCGCTGCGCCCCCTGCTGAAACCTCGTACGCCGAAGGCGGCCGAGAGCCTGTCCCGGCTCACCGACCATCTCCTCGGCGCCGACGCGCAACGCGAGATCGCCGACCGGATCCGTCACCGTCCGATCACCCCAGGCGTGCGCCTGCCCGCGGACCTGCCCGCGAATCCGCCCACGTTGCTCAACATCCCCCGGGACCAGACCGTCGTCGACCGGCTCGTCGCCGTCTACCTGGGCCGCTACCGCTACGCCACCCGCACCGTCTTCCTGCTCGACGTCTCGGGCTCCATGCGCGGGGCCAAGACCGCGGAGTTGCGCCGGGCCGCCGCGGCCTTGGCCGGCACACCCGTGGCCCACACGTCCGCGGTCGCCGCCGACGAACAGGCGATCTTTCTGCCATTCGCCTCCTCCCCCGCCGAGCCCGTGCTCATCAACCTGTCCGGCGCCCGCCCCTCCCGGGGCCGCCAAGCCGTCAGCGACTTCCTCGCCCGCCTCAGACCAGGGGGATACACCGCGACCTACGACGCCCTCGTGGCCGGGCTGCGGGAACTGGCCAGGATCGGCACCGACGATCGCATCCTCTCGATCGTCCTGATCACCGACGGCCTGAGCAACAGAGGCCGCACCCTGTCCGACTTCCTGAGCTACCACGACGCCCTTCCGCCCGATCTCGAACGGGTGCCCGTCTACCCGGTGCTGGTCGACGGCGCCGACGCACGGTCCATGCGGAAACTGGCCGAACACACCGGCGGCCGGCTGCTCGACGCCCGCCGCACCAACCTCGCCACCGCCTTCAGCACCTACCGGGCCCAGCAATAGGCGCTGCTGCCGGGCCGGTCAGGAGGCGGCGGACAGGCGGGTGGACAGACGCTTGCGGTACGCGTCCAGCACCACCGCCACGATGATGACCGCGCCGGTCACGATGGTGCGCTGGAAGTCCGAGACCCCCATCAGCAGCAGTCCGTTGGTCAGGACCCCGAGCAGGCAGGCCCCCAGCAGGGTGCCGACCACCGAGCCCCGGCCGCCGGAAAGGCTGGCGCCGCCGATCACCACTGCGGCGATCGCGTTCAGCTCGTATCCCTGGCCCAGGATCGGGCTCGCCACGCCCAGCCGCGCCATGTAGACGATCGCGGCGACGCCGACACAGGCCCCGCCGATCATGAAGCAGATCACCTTGATGACGCCGGTGCGGTGACCGGACAGGCGCACGGCCTCCTCGTTGTTGCCGGTGGCGTAGACGAGCCGCCCGAAGACCGTACGCGACAGCACGAACCAGGCGACCGCCGCCATCAGCAGCGCGACCGCGAAGACCGCGGGCACGCCGGCCAGGGTCGCCGTGCCGAACGAGGTCAGCTCCTCGGGGAGGCTGTAGATGGTCGCCGCGCCGGTGTACTGCTGGGCCGCGCCGCGCGCGACGTAGAGCATGCCGAGCGTGACGATGAACGACGGCACCCGCCAGCGTTCGGTCACGAACCCGTTGATGAAGCCGGCCGCCGCGCCGATCAGCAGGCTGAGCACGATCGCGCCCGGGATGGACCCCGCGCCCCCGCCCTCCATCGCGGTGCCGGCCACCACGGCGCACAGGGCGATGAGCGAGCCGACCGACAGGTCGATACCACCGACGAGGATGATGAAGGTCATGCCGACGGCCAGGATCGTGTTGAGTGTGATCTGGGTCATGATGTCGCGGAGGTTCTGCGCCGTACCGAAGTGCGGTGCGAACGCCAGGAAGAACACCCCCAGCGCCACGAGCGCGACACCGATGCCGGCCTCGCCGAGCACCTGGCTGACCACGCGGTTCGTACGCGGGTTGCCCCGCGCCACACTGATCGAGCTCATGCCGAAATTCCGTTCTTGAGGTAGCCGGAGTACGCGAGGTTGAGCACCCGTTCGGCGTCGAAGTCGGGGCGGGCGATCTCGCCGGCGATCCGGCCCTTGGAGAAGACGACGATGCGGTCACAGATGCCGAGGAGTTCGGGCAGGTCGGAGGAGACCACGAGCACGCCCTTGCCCGAGTCGGCGAGGCTGAGCAGCAACTGGTGGATCTCGTAGCGGGCGCCGACGTCGATGCCGCGGGTGGGCTCGTCGACGATCAGCAGATCGGTGTCGGCGGCCAGCCATCGGGCGAGCACGACCTTCTGCTGGTTGCCGCCGGACAGCGCCCGTACCTTCTGGTGCGGGCCGGTCGCGCGGACGTGGAGCCGCTCCGACAGGTCGCGGGCGGCGGCGGTCTCGGCGCCGTGCCTCAGCAGGCCCAGCCTGCTGACCCGGTCGATGGCGGCCAGGCTCATGTTCGCCGCGATGGGCAGGTCCAGCACCAGCCCCTGGGCCTTGCGGTCCTCGGTGAGGAAGCTGATGCCGTGGCGGACCGCGTCGCGGGGATGCGTGATCCGCACCGGCCGGCCGCGTACCTCGACGGTGCCGGCGGCCGGCCGGTCCGCGCCGAAGATGGCCCGCATCGTCTCCGTACGTCCGGAGCCGACCAGCCCGGCGACCCCGACCACCTCGCCGGACCGCACGGACAGCGAGACGGGCGGCGCGTCCGGGGTCACCTTCAGGTCGGTGACGCGCAGCAGGTGGTCGCCGACCGGCCGGTCGGTGACGGGCGGGTACTCGGCGTCGAGGTCGCGCCCGACCATCATCCGCACCAGCTCGGCGGGGGTCAGCTCGGCGACCGGTCCGGTGTGCACGCCCCGGCCGTTGCGCAGCACGGTCAGGCGGTCCCCGATCTCGAAGATCTCCTCCAGGTGGTGGGAGATGTAGATGACCGCGACCCCCTCGGCGGTGAGCCGGCGCAGTTGCGTGAACAGCGTGGCGGTCTCGCGCGGGGTGAGCGTGGCGGTGGGCTCGTCCATCACCAGCAGCCGGCAGTCGCCGGAGAGCGCCTTCGCGATCTCGACGAGCTGCATCTGGGCGATGCCGAGCCGTTCGACCGGGGTGTCAGGGGAGACCTCGAGCCCGACCTGTTCGAGCAGTTGCCTGGCCCGCCGCCGCATCGCGCCGCGGTCCACGAGGCCCAGTCGCCGGGGCAGCCGCTGCAGGAACAGGTTCTCCGCGACGGAGAGCGCTGGCAGCAGGGCCAGCTCCTGGTGCACGACCTGGATGCCGGCGCGCAGGGCGTCGGCGGCGGCGGTCGGCCGGTGTGGCTCCCCGCCGAGCGTCATCGTCCCGGCGTCGGGGCGTTCGATGCCGGCCAGGCACTTGACGAGGGTGGATTTGCCGGCGCCGTTCTCGCCGATCAGGATGTGGATCTCACCGGCCTTGACGCTGAGGTCGACCTCGTCGAGGGCGGCGACGCCCGCGTACCGCTTGGTCAGGCCGGCGATGTCGAGCAGGGCGGTGTCAGTGGTGGTGGGCATGGCGACCTGACTCCTTCGGGGACCACGGTCATGGGGTGAGGAAGGGGTGGGGAGGGGCCGCTTCGCGCGGCCCCACCCCGGCCCCGTGGCGGGTGTCAGCCGGCGTTGTCCTTGGTGATGACCGTGATCGGCGTCTTCTGCCAGCCGGTCACCTGCTCACCGTTGATCATCTTCATCGCGTAGTCGATGCCGTCCGCCGCCTGCTTGGAGCCGAACTGGTCGAGCGTCGAGACCATCACGCCGCTCTGCAGGTACGGCTTGACCGCCGGGATGTTGTCGAACGACGCGACCTTGATGTCGGCCTTGCGCTCCTCGATGACCTTGATGACTCCCAGCGCCATCGCGTCGTTGGAGACCAGCACCCCCTTGATGTCGGGGTGGGCGGTGAGCATGTTGCCGAACACGGTGTGGGCCTCGTCGGTCTCCCAATGGGCGGTCTTGGAGTCCAGCAGCTCCAGGCCGCCCTCGGTCACCGCGTCGTCGAAGCCGTTCTTGCGCTGGAGCGCGTTGTCGGCGCCCGGGTTGCCTTCCAGGATCACCACCTTCGCGCCCTTGCCCAGAGCCTTGGCCAGCTCCATACCGGACTGCTTGGCGCCGTCCCGGTTGTCCGGGCCGACGAACGGCACGTCGGCCCCGGCCTGCTGCAGCGCGGCGTCGTCCAGCTTGACGTCGATGTTGACCACCTTGATGCCGGCCTTCGCCGCCTTGGCGGCGGACTGGACCAGCGCCTTGGAGTCGGCCGGGGCCAGCACGATCGCCTGGACCTGCTTGGTGATGCACTTCTCGACCAGCGCCACCTGCCCGTCGACGTCGGTCTCGTTCTGGGTGCCGCTGGAGTCGAGGGTGACGTTGCCGAGCTTGGCGACGTGGTCGACCGCGCCCTGCTGCATCTGCTGGAAGTACTCGTTGGCGAGGGACTTCATGACCAGGCAGACCGTGGGCTTGCCGGTCGGCTCGGCGGCCACCGTGGTGCCGGTGCTCTCCTGGCCGCAGGCGGCCAGGGCCGAGACGGCGGCCAGGGTGACGATCGGGATCAGCGCGGCCCTTGTCTTCATGGGGGCCCTCCTTCTGTTTCTTCGTGGCGTGCGTTGCAGGGGTGTCGAAAGGCGCGGAATCAGAACGCGACGCCGGCGTGCAGGACGACGTTGGCGTAGGGGGTGACCTCGCCGGTCCGGATGACCGCGCGGGCGGCGCCGGTGAGTTCCTTGAGCCGCTCGTGCGGCACGGACGAGCGGCGTATCGGGCCGAGTGCCGCGGCCAGGCCCGAGACGGCCACCGGATCGGCGAGTTCGGCCGCGACGGTGGCGTGTTCGAAGACGCCTTCGGCGAGCACGGCGCGCAGCACGGGCAGGAAGCCCGGCTCGCCCCGGGACCACAGCAGGTCGATGCGTTCCACGCCGGCCGGTACCGGAAGGCCGGCGTCGGCCACGACGATCAGATCGGTGTGACCGAGCCCGGTCAGCACCTCGACGAGGCGGGGATGCCAGAGGCCCTCACGACGCATGGCCGGTCCTTCCCGCCCCGCAGGAAGCCGCCGGGGCCTGGCACTCGGACGCCGCCAGCAGCGCGTCCACCTCGAACCGGCTGGGCGCGCTCTGCGCACCGGGGCGGGTGGCGGCCAGGGCGCCGGCGGCGCAGGCGCGCCGGACCGCGACGTCCAGCTCCCGCACGCCGGTGGCACGTGCCACGGCCAGTTCCGCGCAGAACGTGTCACCCGCGCCGACCGCGTCGACCACCTCGATCGGGAACGTCTGGACGTGCCGGCCGCGCCCGTCGCTCCCCGCCAGCACCGCTCCCCTGGCCCCCAAGGTGACCACCACCTCGGCCGGGCCCAGGTGGCGCAGCGCCGAGGCGTACCCGATCGGATCCGAGCCCTCCAGCCGCTCCGCCACGTCGCCGATCAGGCCGGCCGCCTCGGTCTCGTTCACGACCAGCAGGTCGGCCAGGCCGATCAGCTCGCGCAGCGAATCGTCCACCGTGGTCGGCAGCGGCGCGGCGTTGAGCACGACGGACACGCCGGCGGCGCGGGCCAGCCGGGCCGCGGCCGTACTGGTCTCGACCGGGACCTCGAGCTGGAGCATGAGCACGCCGGCCGAGTCGAGCCGGCCGCTCAGCGCGTCCAGGTCTTCCGGCCGCAGCAGCCCGTTCGCGCCGGGCGAGGTGATGATCATGTTCTCGCCCGCCGGATCCACCAGGATCAGCGCCGTGCCGGTCGGCCCGCCGACGGTGGCCACCCCGGCGATGTCGACGCCCGCCTCAGCCAGGGTGGCGCTCACCTGCGCGCCGAACTCGTCGTCGCCGACGCCGCCGACCATGGTGGTCCGCGCGCCCAGCCGCCGGGCGGCGGCCGCCTGGTTGGCTCCCTTGCCGCCGGTGCCGCGGTCGAGGCGGCCTCCCGGCACCGTCTCCCCCGGGCTCGGCAGGCGGGGGACCCGGGTCCGCAGGTCCATGTTCAGGCCGCCCACCACGACGACCGCCGGCTCAGCCGTCATGGTGCTCATCGCCGATCGCAGAGTCGCCGCCGGCGGGATCCGGACAGCCGCAGGATCCGCGGGCGACGAGCGCGGTCGGGTGCACGATCCGCCGCGGCGCCAGCTCCCGATCGGCGATCTTGGCGACCAGCCACTCGACCGCGGAGCGGCCGAGCTCGTCGAAGGGCTGGCGCATCGTGGTCAGCGCGGGCACGGTGTAGGCGCTGCCGTCGATGCCGTCGAACGCGCAGATGGCGACGTCGTCCGGGACCCGCAGGCCCAGTTCGGCGGCGGCCCGCAGCACGCCGATGGCCTGCTCGTCGCTGGTGACGAAGAGGGCGTCGGGATGCCGCGGGGCCGCGAGCAGCCGCCGGCCGGCACGGTAGGCGTCGGCCCGGCCGAACGGCACGTGCACCAAGGGCGTCTCGGCCGGATCCTGCCCGGCTTCGGTGAGGGCGCGGCGCCAGCCGGCGACCCGGTCGACCGTCGGGTGGATGCCGGCGAGCCCGGCGATGCAGCCGATCCGCCGCCTGCCGTGGCCGAGGAGGTGGCTGGTGGCCTGGTAGCCGCCGCCCTCGTTGTCCACCAGGACGTGGGTCGCGCCCGGCAGCTCCAGCTCGCGGTCGAGCACCAGCCGGGGCACCGCGGTGTCGGACAGCTCGCTGATCCAGCTCCGCGGGCCGTGCGCCGGCACCATGATGAGCCCGTCGACCTGCCGGTCCAGCAGGGTCCTGATGTACGTCACCTCGCGGGCGTCGTCGCCCATCGCGTTGCCCAGCAGCATCGTGTACCCGTGGGCGAAGCCGACGTGCTCGATGGCGCGGGCCAGCTCGGCGAAGAACGGGTTGGAGTTGTCGGGTACGACGAGCCCGAAGGTCATGGTCCGGGACGTCTTCAGCGAGCGGGCCACCGCGTTGGGCCGGTACCCGAGTTGCTCGATGGCCGCGAGAATCTTCTCGCGGGTGGCCGGCGCGACCCCGCGCGGACCACCGTTGAGCACGTAGCTGACCACGGCCTCCGAAGTGCCTGCCAGGCGCGCCACGTCACGTCGAGTTACCATCTCCGCCCTTCAACTCGTGTTGATTACTCGTGTTGACGGAAGTATGAGCCCGGCCTCACCGGCTTGCAAGAGTCAGCGGGTGTAACACTTCGGCAACACGGCGGCGAATCACCGTTGCCCCGAACCCGCGGGCCGGCCGAGGCGGACGGGGTGAACGACGGCCCGGCCCCGTCCGGCGCCAGCGGGCCGGAAGCGGGCAGAGCCCTCCTGCGGACCGGCCCTCGCCAGGTCAGCGATGGTCGGCGGCCACCGGCGAGCCGGGCGCAGCGGGCAGACCGCCGCACCGGCGAACCGGCGACGCATGTGGCAGGAGAGTGTGCGGCACTCCTGGGCACGGCGGCAAGCCTTCGTGACGAACTCGTTAATCAACATGGCTGTGAGGTTACGATCCGCTAACAAAGAACATCCAAACCTTGATCCCCCGGCCGTCGGCCAGCTTCCTTTTGTCCAGCAACTCGTGTTGTCAACACGTGTTGCGCTTCGTTCCGAGAAGGACGGTCGAAATGCAAAGAGGAAGACTCTCCCGGGCGATCGCCGCTGTCGTGTCAGCGGCCGTAGGCGCGACCGTGGCGCTGGGCGCGCCCGCGGTCGCCACCCCCCAACCCGACAAGGACAACTCCGCTGGAGGCAAGTACCGGTTGTCGCTCGACCGGGACACGTACGCCGACAGGCTGCAGGCCATGTGGCTGGCCGAATGCATCGCCAACTGGACTGGCCTGAACACCGAACTGCAGCGGCAGGCCCCGCCGTTCTACACGGACGCCGACTGGGGCACCGACCAGGGCCGGTCCGGAGCGAAGATCGATTTCGTCATCCAGGCCCCGTGGGGAGCCGACGACGACACCGACATCGAGTACACCTACACGCATCTGATGACCAACGTCGCGAAGAGCCCCTGGCTGACGGCGGAGCAGATCGCCGACGGGTGGAAAGACCACATCAACCGGTTCATCTGGGTGTCCAACGCTCGCGCCCGCGAGCTGATGGGCCAGGGCCTCCTGCCGCCGTCGACCGGCATGAACGTCGCCAACAAGGGCTCGCTCATGATCGACGCGCAGCTCACGACCGAGGTGTTCGGCGCGGTCGCCCCCGGCCGGCCCGACCTGGCCATGGAGATCGCCGACCTGCCGATCCAGACGACGGCCGACGGCTACGCCACCCACATCTCGCAGTACTACGCGGTGCTGTACTCCCTCGCCGCCGCGGTCGACCCGAAGCTCTCGGGCCGTGACCAGGCGCTGTGGCTGACCCGGGAGGCGCGCAAGTACATCCCGGACACCTCGAAGGCCGCGGACATCGTCGACTTCGTACTCGCCGACTTCCTGGCCAACCCCGACGTGAACGACTGGGAAGCCACCCGCGACCGGATCTACCAGCGTTACCAGGCCGACGCCGCGAGCAACGGCTTCATCTTCCGCCCCTACCCCATCGCACCCGGCCGGGAACTGGCCGTCGAGGCCGCGATCAACTTCGCGACCGGGGTCATGGCGCTGCTGTACGGGGAGGGCGACTACCGTCGCACGATCCAGGTCGGCACCCTGTCCGGGTGGGACTCCGACAACCCCACGGCCACCCTGGGCGGGCTCATCGGACTGATGCGCGGCACGGACCACATCCGCGCCCAGTTCCCCGGGATCACGCTCTCCGACGACTACAACGCCTACCGCACCCGCGACAACCTGCCTGACTACCTGCCGGACAACCCCGCGGCGACCGACACCTTCACCCTGCTCGCCGAGCGCATGCTGCCGCTGGTGGACCAGGCGGTCAAGGCGGGCGGCGGCAAGGTTTCCGCGCGGAGCTGGAACATCAAGACGGTCGCGGCTCCCGACCCCGCGAACCTGACGAGCATCGCCGCCGCCAACCCGGTCATGGACCTGTACCAGCGCAGTGCCAACAACCAGGTGCGGCTGACCGGCGGCAGCGTCCAGGCGTCGACCTCGGCGACCGGATCCACCGACGGGGGCGGCCAGGCGTCCGCCGCCGCGTTCGCCGACGGCCGGGAGGCGAACTACTCCGGGTACGAGCCGCCGCAGGACGCGCAGTTCTTCTCCGGCCGCGCCAACGGGCCGGTGAGCTTCTCGGTCACGTACAACCGTCAGGTGCGCGTCGACACCGTGCGCTTCATGACCGGCGACCACACGGAGACCGGAGGCTGGCTGGAGAGCGCCAAGGTCGAACTGCGCGGTCCTGACGGCCGCTGGCGGGCCGCGAAGGCGGTGCCCGACAGCGAGCTGGACAGCGGCCGGCCGTACCAGATCGTCGACTTCGACCTCGGCCGGTCGACGACGGTGACCGGCGTGCGCGTGGTCGCCGAACTCGGCGAGAGCGCGTACGCGACCGTCGCCGAACTCGACGCGCTGGCGCCCTCGAAGAACTGACACCCGGCCCTCAAGCCGACCAGCCGCCCCGCGAAGGGCGCCCGTACCCGACCGGTACGGGCGCCTTTCCCCGACCGCGATCAGCTCTCTGGCCTGTGGGGTGCGAAAACTGTGATCCACAGGCTGATCCGAACGTACGCGAGTCTGCTTGCCGGGGCATCAGGGGTGTCGCAGTCCTGGTTCTCCGCAGCAACATGCTGGAGTGCCGCCAGGAGCGTGGCTCGCCTGGACCCGCCATGAACGGCTTCTCCGCCCGGATATCAGGAGTCCTTCAGCGAGCCTCCGTCACTCCCGGTCATCGCGATCGAACATGTTCCTCTGACGAGCACTTCGCTCGTTCCCCACTCAACTGATTCCACCGTGTTCAGGATGAACACGTCTCCTTCCACTCGGGTGCCGGACAGATGGCCTCCGATGACGCGGACCAGGGAGCGCCGAGCCTCCTGGTCCGGGGAGCAGATCTGCTGGTCTGCCAACTCCGGGAACCATTTTCTCGCGCGAGAGGGCTCCAGTGCCACGGCGTAGGAATGGCCACCTGGATATGGATCCCGCTGATATATCGCGATGGCATTGCCGGGAGAGATTTCCCGCCCGTCCACCTCGAGCCGGATGATCATGGCTCCTCATCTTACCTGCTTGAACACGGAACCAGGGATCGACGCCTTGAACATGGAGATGTTCTCCGGGTGGTGGAGACTGAGTTCGAAGCCTGTCTCCGCCTTGAAGTCCTTGGCGATGTCGCGGATGACTCTGTCGATCCAGGGGCCGTTCCTTCCCTGCAGTTGGGTGGGGTCGATGCGAATCAGCACGTCCAGGTCGGAATCCGGCCCTGGACCACCGGAACCTCTGTATGTGCTACCCGCACGTGATCCGAACACCTCGACGCTGTTGACGACTTTCTTGTTGCCAATCCTGAAACCGTCCAATCTCGCCAGGACACGGTCCCAAGCCGCCTTCGGTACGCCGATGAGGTCGTCGGCCATTTTCGGTTTGGCGTCGACGTCCACTTTCTGAGCCACGTCGTCGCCCTTGCCGAATATCTTTTTGATGGCCTTGCCTGCCCATTTGCCGATCTTCGTGAGGGGAATGAATCCGGCAGCGACCCAGCCACAGTCGCCTGCGCTACCTTCGGCGCATCCGACTTCCTCCTCGAAGAGGGCGTTGAACCGGTTCTGGTAGCCGGTCTTGGCAGCCTCGTAGAGGGATGGGGTCTCGTGGACCGACTCGCTGACGTTAGTGAGAGCGCGCCGAGGACGGCGCCGCGGTGGACCCATCCGACGTCCAGGCCGCTGAAGGTTGGCGGCCCTGTTTCGGCTTGCGATGCGACACTGCCCGATGCCGCGGTGAGGTGGGCCGTGTTGTAGCCGGGCCAGGGTTCGGCGAAGAGTGACCACAGCCGCACAACCACACTCCTCCTGATCAACACCCACCGGCCGCGTCGTCGTCCCCGACAACAAACGCGGCGCCGACACTGAATGCTCGAGGCCACACGGGCACCTACTCCCAACTGCCGTCCACCTAGACCGGTCACTCTCGCGGAGCGCCGATGCCGTTGATCTCCCTGGACGTTTCGAGCAGTGGTGCTCGCAGGCCAGGAGGCCCAGGGTTTCGGGTGGCCGCCGTGACAAGGCACAGCCAAAGCGGCTGGACGAGGCGTTGGCCGGCCCTCGCGACTACGTCGAGGACTTCATCGCGGGCGCCTACAGCCGACCCGATCGACGGGGCCAGGGCGCGGACGTCTGACTCGCGGCCCGCGTCCTCGCTCCGGATCTCTCAGGAGAGGCCGCCCAAGCCTCCGGTCCTCCGCCGATCACCGCTCGGCAAGTAAGGGAACGTTTGGTTCTTTAGCTACACTTGTGCATTATCTCGATTATGGATCTTCAGGTGCCCGAGCCGGCGCGGGATCGCCGGGTGCGCCGCTCACGCGCCGCCCTGATGCGGGCCGCCGTCGCGCTGGTGACCGAACGCAGGACGTCAGGCGTGCCGCTTTCCGACATCGCCGAGGCCGCGGACGCGAGCCGGAAGGTGGTGTACCAGCACTTCGGCGATCGCGACACGCTGCTGCTGGAAGCCGGCCTCGATCTCGCCAGACGAGAGCTGCTCCCCCGCCTCATCGCCAGCCCGAAGGAGACGGACGGACGAGAGCGAGCGCTCGCGGTGTCCCGGCATTTCGCCGAGCATCGGGTGTTCTACCGTGCCCTGCTGACCGGATCCTGTGCGTTCGCACTGGACCAGGAGTTGATCAGGTTGCTGCTGCCGGTCAACCGGAAGGGCATGCGGGAGCTCTACGGCGACCTGCTCGACCCGCAGGCCATCGACGACATGGCCACCTTCATGACCGGCGGCGCGGCCTCGCTCGTCACGACCTGGGTGATCGAGGGCGCCGACCCGCTCGATCCGGAGGCGTTCACCGACCGGCTGCTGAACGTGACGTCCGCCCTGATGGCGGCCGTACACCCGGCCACCGGCACGTCAGACAGGGAGGCCACTCAGTGAACCTGATCAGCCGGCTCATCCAGCGCCGACTGGAGCTGCCGCCGCCTCGGACCCGGGATGTGGTGGTCCAGCGGGATCTTCGTGTCCCCATGGTCGACGGGGTCGAACTTCTGGCGGACCGGTGGGCCCCGCGAGTCGGCGGCGAGGGCCTGCCGACCGCGTTGATCCGTACCCCGTACGGCCGGCGCGGGCCCTTCGGCATGATCCTGGCCCGGCCGCTGGCAGAGCGTGGCTACCAGGTTCTGATCCAGAGCGTGCGCGGCGGTTTCGGCTCCGGCGGGACCTTCGATCCGATGCGGCAGGAACGCGCGGACGGCCTGGCGACCCTCGGCTGGCTGGTGAGGCAACCCTGGTTCGGCGACGCGATCGTGCTGTACGGCATGAGCTATCTGGGACATGTGCAGTGGGCGGTCGCCGACCAACTGCCGCCACAGGTCAAGGCGATCATTCCGGTGGTGACCGAGTCGGCGCTGACCCTGGAGTTCCTGCGCGCCGACGGCATGTCGCTGGAGACACCGTTCGGCTGGGGCGTGCTCGTCGCCACCCAGGAACGCCGGCTCGCGCTGCTGCGCCGGCCGGGCCAGGCGAGGAAGACGGCCCGCTCCCTGCGGACGCTCCCCCTCGACCGGGCCGACCTCGCCGCGATCGGCGAGCCCTCCGCCTACATCCAGGACATCCTCACCCACGACGGGGACCACCCCCGCTGGAGCGATCTCGACCACCGGGACCGGGTCGCCGAGGTGACGGCGCCGGTCAGTTCGATCGGCGGCTGGTACGACATCTTCCTGCCCGGCCAGCTACGCGACTTCCGGATCCTGCGGGACGCGGGACGCCCGGCACGCCTGACCGTAGGACCCTGGACCCACGCGGAGTTCTCCGACGTGCCGGTCAAGGAGGCCCTGGAATTCGGGCTCGCCCACGCCCGCGGCGAGCGACCACCGCCCCGCCCACCGGTCCGGCTCTACGTCATGGGGGAGGATGCCTGGCGCGACTTCGAGTCCTGGCCGCCCAGCGGCTATCCGCCGCGTCCCTTCCACCTCCACCCCGGCGGCGGGCTCGCGGTCGAGCCGCCGGCCGAGTCCGAGCCCGACCACTACCGCTACGACCCGGCCGACCCCACTCCCGCGGTCGGCGGCGCCCGCCTGGTCAAGGACTGCGGACGGGTCGACAACAGCACCCTGGAAAACCGCCCGGACGTGCTCACCTACACCACGCCCGCCCTCGACCAGGACGTCGAGATCATCGGCGAGGTCAGCGCCGAGATCTGGTTCCGCTCCAGCCTGCCCTACGCCGACGTCTTCGTCCGCGTCTGCGACGTCGACCCCGCCGGACGCTCCTGGAACGTCTGCGACGGCCTCATCAGCCTGACCGGCGCCGACGAACCGCAGTGCGCCACCGTGCGACTCTGGCCCACCGCCCACCGCTTCAAGCGCGGACACCGCATCCGCGTCCAGGTCTCCAGCGGCGCCTTCCCCCGCTACGCCCGCAACCCCGGCACCGGGGAACCACGCGCCACCGCCACCACCCTCCTCTCCGCCGACCAAACCGTCTACCACGACCCCGAGCGCCCGTCCGCGATCATCCTCCCCACCCGGCCGAGCTGACCGCCGACCACAGCGCGGCGTCGAGAGCTACTCCGGCCCCGAGGGCGGCACGATGCGCATCACCCAGTCGGTAGGGTCCGGATGACCGAACGCGGGCGCCGGCAAGATGGCAGACTGTGACCGTGCGGACACCCCGAGCGAGATACTTCAACACCACCGGCCCGTGCGACCCGCAGCACCACTACATGCTGCCCCCCACCCAGCGCCTCCCCCAGGCGCGCGTGCTCATCGGGATGGACCGCTACTTCGTCCTGCACGCGCCCCGGCAGACCGGGAAGACGACAGCGCTGCGCACCCTGGCGTCCGAGCTCACCGCCGAGAGTGACGTCGCCGCCCTGATGTTCTCCTGCGAGCGCGCCAAGTCGGCCGGTGATGACTACGCCGCCGCGGAGGAGATTCTGCTGGAGTCCCTCCGCCAGGCCACCGAGTGGGCAGGATGGCCAGAGGAACTGCTGCCGCCACGTCCCTGGCCGCAGGCTCCGGCGGGCACCCGGTTCGGTTCGGCGCTGACCGAGTGGTGCCATCGCTGCCCGCGCCGGGTGGTGCTGTTCCTCGACGAGATCGACGCCCTGCAGGGCAACAGCCTGATCAGTATCCTCAGCCAGCTCCGCGACGGTCACAACGCGCGGCCGGGAGGCCAGCCGTTCCCGACGTCCGTGGTGCTGTGCGGGTTGCGCGACCTGCGTGACTACAAGGTCGCCTCGGGCGGCGACCCCGGCCGCTCCAACCCGGCCAGCCCGTTCAACATCATCGCCGAGTCGCTGCGCCTGGGCGACTTCACCGCCGACGAGATCGCCGAGCTCTACGGCCAGCACACGCAGGCGACCGGCCAGGAGTTCACCAAGGACGCCGTGGACCGGGCCTTCGAGCTGACACAGGGACAACCGTGGCTGGTCAACGCCCTCGCCAATGAGATCATCTTCAAGATGGGAGTGACTGGCGCCATCACCGGCGGCCAGGTGGAGGAGGCCAAGGAGCGGCTCATCCGGCAGCGGGCCACCCACCTCGACACGCTGGCCGCCCGGCTGCGCGAGCCCCGGGTGGAACGGGTGATCGAACCAATCATGGCGGGAACGTGGCCAGACACGGACACTTCATTCGACGATGACGTCTCCTACGCTCACGATCTGGGCCTCATCCGGGGAACCAGGGACTTGGAGATCGCCAACCCGATCTACCGAGAGGTCCTGCTACGGGTCCTGGGCCGGCGCGCGGAGCGGTTCGTGCAGACCGATCCGCACAGTTTCGTGCTCCCGGACGGCCGTTTCGACCTGCCGCGCCTGCTGCGGGAGTTCGTCGTGTTCTGGCGTGAGCACGGCGAAGTGCTCATCCGGCAGGAGGGCTACCACGAGGCCGCCTGCCAGATCATCCTCATGGCCTTCCTGCACCGCCTCGTCAACGGCGGAGGCTACCTCGACCGCGAGTACGCCGCCGGCACCAAGCGCCTGGACGTCCTGGTCCGCTGGCCCTACACCAGCCCAGAAGGCGAACGACTGATGCAGCGGGAGGCCATGGAGCTGAAGGTCTGGCGAGCCGGCGAGAACGACCCGATGCCCGACGGCCTCGCACAGCTCGACCGGTACCTGGATCGCCTGACCCTTACCACCGGCGTGCTGGTGGTCTTCGACCGCCGCCCAGAAGCCCCGCCGTGGCAGGAACGCGGTGGCTTCGAACGGGCGACCACGCCCTCCGAACGAGATGTCACCGTGCTGCGTGTCTGACATCGTCCCCGCCTGAGTCGCACCGGCGTACGCGGCCGCCGGTCCGTCTTCACCGGACGGGATGGGCCGGGGTGTCCGAGGGCCGCGCACGGCGGTGCCGGTTCAGGTCCCGGGGCACGAGGGGGCCGGGTGTTCCCCGGGGAGCGCCCCAGGCTCGGTCGTGGGTGTGCGCGCGGGCGTCGTACCGCCTCCGGCCAGCCCGGCGGCGAGGGCCAGCGCCGCGAGCACCGCGGCACCCCACAGCAGCGTGGGGATCCCGGCGGCTTCGACGACGGTCCCGCCGAGGAAGGCGCCCAGGGCGATGGCCGCGGTGAAGACGCCCACGTAGACACCGGTCACCTGCTCCACCCGGTGCGGCGCGGCCTGGGTCATCCAGATCTGCCCGGCCACCGACAGCCCGCCGTAGGTCAGGCCCCACAGGGCGACGCTCACCCAGGTGAGACCCGCCGTGGTGCTGAAGAGGGCCAGCAGCGCCACCGACAGCGCGATGCCCGCCGTCAGACCGAGGACGGTGACCCGGGCGCGCCAGGCGGCCAGGGAGCCGGCGGCGAAGTTGCCGACCAACCCGAAGAGACCGTAGACGAGCAGCACCAGGGCGATGGGGCCCGGTTCCAGCTCGGTGCGCTCCTCCAGGACGGGCCGCACGTAGGTGTAGGCGGCGAAGTGCGCGGTGACGAGCAGGAGCACGAGCACGAGCCCGACGACAACCGGACGGCTGCGCAGCAGCGACTCCCGTCCCGTCGCGTCGTCGGCGTCCGCCGGGGTCTCGGGCCTGGGCAGCTTGGGCAGGGTCAGCAGCAGTCCGGCGGCGAGCAGCACGGAGCCGACGGCGAGGGCGGCGAACGCGGCGCGCCAGCCGAAGGCGTTGCTGATCAGGGTGCCGAGGGGGACGCCCACGACGGACGCCGCAGCGACCCCGCTGACGGTGGCGGAGACGGCGAGGGCGATGTTGCGGGGCGCGACGAGCCGGGTGGCGACGGCGGCGGCCAGCCCCCACACCACGCCCATGCCGACTCCCAGGACGATCCGGGAGGCGACGAGCAGGCCGAAGCCCTGCGCGACGGCGGTCAGGACGTTCCCTGCGGCCAGGACCGCCATCGCGGCCGCGAGCACCGCGCGCCGGTCCCACGCTCCCAGCAGCCGGGGGACGGCCGGGGCGGTGACGGCGGTGACCAGACCCGTGATGGTCAGGCTGAACCCCGCGGTGCCCGGGGCGATCCGCAGGCCGTCGGCCATCGGGGTGAGCACCCCGACCGGCAGCATCTCCGAGGTGACGACCACGAACGTGCTCAACGAGAGCACCAGGACGGACACCCACTGCCACGGGGTCGTGCGTGCCGGATCAGACCCGGTGTGCCGCACCGGCGAATGCGAAGCCATGACAACCAACCAAGCATCGCGCCGGACCAGGAACAACGGCGATCTCCTCAAGGTTCGATCAGTGTGGATAATCGATCGGGACGTCGAAGGGGCGCGATGAACCAGGTCCACGTACAGGAGATCGAGTGCTTGCTCGTGCTGGCCGAGGAGCTGCACTTCGGCCGGACGGCCGAACGGCTGGGTTGTTCGCAGAGCCGGGTGAGCCAGCTCGTCGCCGGTCTGGAACGGCGGGTCGGGACGCGGCTCGTCGACCGCACCAGCCGCAGCGTGGCCCTGAGCCGGTTCGGAGCCCAGTTCGTCGAGGACGTGCGTCCCGCCTACCAGGAGCTGAGCAGGGTCATCGTCCAGGCCAGGGAACGCGCGCGCAGCCGCACCCTGAGCCAGTTGCGGATCGGCTTCCACGGCAGCCTCTACGAGGAGGTGACCGAGGCGTTCCGGCGGCTGCGCATCGACCACGACGTGGCGCTGGTGCTGAGCGAGATCCCGCTCGGTTCGCCCTTCACGGCCCTGCTGGACGGCCGAGTCGACGCCGCCGTGGTGGAACTCCCGGTGAACGAGCCCGCGTTGACCACCGGGTTCCGGTTCCCTCCGCAGGACCGGCTGCTGGCCGTGGCCGCCTGGCATCCGCTGGCGGGCTCAGGTCGGGTGCACGTCGAGGAGTTGGCGACGCTGGACGTCCTGTATCCGCTGGGGGACGCGCCGGACTACTGGAGGGCGGCCCGGGTGCCGCACACCACGCCAGGGGGCGCCCCGATCCGCTCCACCATCGGCATCACCACGGTCGAGGAAGGGCTGGCGCTGGTGGCGGCGGGCGATCACGGCATGCTCGTGTGCCGTCCGCTGACCGAGCGCGCCACCCGCGGCGACGTACGGTATCTGGGCATCGACGGCCTCGACGAGGCGTCGCAGATGGGCCTGGTCTGGCGCAAGGACCGTGAGTCCTGGCAACTCACCACCCTGGCCGGGCTGCTGGACGCGGAGTTCGCCCGGTCGGTCGACGCCACCAAGCGGATCGCCGTGTGACCCCGGGACGACTGTCGCGGCCCGGAGCGCCGGGGGGATGGCGGCGCGGGCGGGAGATCGGCCTTGGCGCCGGCGCTTGAATGTCCAGCCGGACACGGCCTTGGATCTAGCCCGGGCGAACGATGGGGTCGAGTGCTTCGATGAGCTTCCCGGTCGACGTCGTCTTCATTTCCGCCTCCAGGACGTTCTGCATCAAGAACGTGCCCATGCTCATCGCCACCAGCGCACTCGCCGCGTCCCGTGCCGAGGCGTCGTCGAGCTGGGCCCATCGGCGGGTGAAACCGCTCAGGACGTCGAGGAGTTCGCCCATGAAGCGGCGCTGGGACTCGCGGACGCCGGGGTTGCGGACGAGTTCGCACCACACCTGAAGCATGAGCGAGGCGCTGGTCAGGGGCGGGTTGTCGACCAGTAGCGTGTCATGGATCAGATCGATGACCTCGGCCGGTCGCGGCACCGGGTTCGCGTCGAGCGCCGCACGCAGCACGTGGAGCACCGGGTCCATCACGGTGCCGGCCAGTTCCTCGATGAGTTCGTCCTTGCTGGCGAAGTAGCGGTAGATCCCACCCGCGGACATCCCGGCCTGGCTGCAGATGTCCGGCATCGACGCGGCATGGAAGCCTTTGGCCGCGAAGCAGTGAGCGGCGGCGTCAAGGATCGAGGCACGTCGTCGGGCGAGGTACTCGGGTGTGACCGGCGGCATACCCGCATTATAGAACGATCTTTCGCCTTGACATGTCCGCTGGTCACGAGTATCAATTAAAGCGAAAGATCATTCATTTTACGACTGAGGAGCTTGACCATGACTGCGGACGACACCGGGCGAGTAGCCCTGATCACGGGCGGCGGCACCGGCATCGGCCGTGCGACGGCCATCCAGCTCGCCGACGCGGGCTGGCAGGTGATCGCCGCCGGACGTCGGGAAGCACCACTCGCCGATCTCGCCGCCGAGCATCCGGCGATCAGCTACCAGGTAGTGGACGTCTCCGATGAAGCCCAGGCCCGCCGATTCGTCGACTCGGCCACCGACGCGCACGGCCGGCTCGACGCGCTGATCAACAACGCCGGCGCACTCGACCCCATAGCGACCACCAACCCCACCCACGACGCCTTGAACCACTTGTTCTCGATCAACGTCTTCGGGCCGTCCTATCTGGTCGGCGCCGCGGTCAAGCACCTGTCGGTCTCCGGCGGCAGCATCGTGAACGTCAGCAGCGCGGTCGCGCAACGCCCCCAGTCACGGTCAGTCTTCTACGGCGCGTCCAAGGCCACCCTGGACTACCTGACCCGGTCATGGGCAGGCGAGCTGGCCGGCCTGGGCATCCGCGTCAACGCGGTCGCTCCCGGCCCCACCGACACCCCGATCCTCTCGACGGTGCTACCGCCGGACAAGGTCGTCGAGATCACCGCGCTGGAGGCGGCAGCGCTCCCGCTCAAGCGGCGCGGCACCGCGGACGAGGTCGCCCGTTGGATCGTCGCGCTCGTCGACCCCGCCGCGGAGTGGGTCACCGGCCAAGTGATCGCGATCGACGGAGGAATGGCGATCGCATGACCCGCCGCGTCCTGATCATCGGAGCTGGACTCACCGGCCTGGCCCTGGCCAACGGACTCCACCGCGCCGGCGACATCGAGGTCACCGTCGTCGAGCAGGCGCCGGTCATCACCGAGGCCGGCTGGGCGATCAGCCTGACCGACAGGCATCTCGAAGCCCTGCGGCAACTGGGCCTGGCACCGCGGGATCTGGCCGCGGATCCGCTCGCCCGAATCATCGTGTTCGACCCGACCACCTCCGTCCCGGTCCGAATCATCGCCATGGACGGGGTCGTGACGACCCGTTCCGAGCTGCAGCTATGGCTCTGGGAACCCGTCGGCGACCTGGTGCGCACCGGGATCACCGCGGTCGCGATCAACGACGGTGGCCCGCACGTCGAGGTCGGGTTCAGCGACGGCACCAGCGGCGAGTACGACGCGGTCATCGGCGCCGACGGCATCAACTCCTGGACCCGGCGCACCGTCTTCGGCGGCCCGGACCCCACCTACGCGGGCAGTGCCGTGGTGCGCTTCCAGGTCCCCAACACCGGCGGCCGCGACCTCACCGCCATGACCAGCGATGGCCGTCTGAGCCTTTTCGTGCTGAACGGCGGCACGACACTGCACGGCGTCGTGTTCCTGCCCGGTGAACCGGACAACAACCGCGACCGCACGCTCACCGAACTGGCCGAGGGCTACGGCGACCTGCGAGGCCCGCTGGCCGGCCTCGTCAAGGCCATGCGCACCGAGCCCGTCGGCTTCTACACCAACATCAACCACGTCGTGACCGGCGAGTGGGCCGCCGGCCGGATCGCGCTCGCAGGCGACGCAGCGCACGCCATGAGTCCCCGACTGGGCCAGGGCGCGGGAGTGGGCCTGCAGGACGCCGCGGTGCTTTCCGAACTGCTCACCTTGCCTGACCTTCCGGTTCCTGCCGCGCTCACCGGATATGCCGGAATCCGCCGACCGGCAGCGCAACTGCTCCAGCAACGGTCGCACACCGCCACGCTGCGGACCGGTCAGGCCGGTGCCGCACTCGAACTCCACGCTCCGGCGAACTCGAAAGCGGGCGGATCGGGGTGAGCCGGGCGTACCTGCTTTTCCGAGCTGGAATCTACGCCTTGGTCCGTGACCGCGAATGACCGGGCCCGCACGAGAGGTCTCCGGCGAGACGCAGATCACACCTTCCGCTGTCCCCTCACGCCGGAGCCCTTCGTCGTTGGGGTGAACGCGCCCCGCACGGACCGGCTTCCTGCACGCCGAATGCGCCGCGACCGAGAGGCGAGGGGCAACCGGCTCGCGTACAGGAGGTCTGGGGACGATGCATCCGGTGGAGCTCGGCGTCCTGGGACCGGTGCGGGCGAGTGTCGCGGGACGGGAGATCGCGTTCACCGCGCAGCGGCGCGCGTTGCTCGCCGCGCTCCTGCTGGAGCCGGGCCGGGTCTGCTCCGTCGACCGGCTCGTCGACGAGCTGTGGGGACGGCTCCCGCCCGCCTCCCCGGCCGGCAGGGTGCGTACGCTGGTCGCCGACGTACGCGGGGCGTTCGGCCCGGCCGGCGCGAAGCTGATCGTCACCCACGCTTCCGGATACCTGCTGGACGGCCGCCGCGCCAGGCTCGACACCGACGCCTTCGCCGCCCTCGCGGGGGACGCCGATCGCGCGAGGGACGCGGGCCGCCCCGGCGACGCCGTGGGCCTGCTCGAAGCGGCGCTCGCCCGGTGGCGTGGAGATCCGTTCACCGAACTGCGGGGATCGCGGGCCGCCGCCGAGGCGGCGCGGCTCCAGGAGGCGCGCAGAACGGCGATCGAGACGCGGGCCGAGATCATGCTGGAGCTGGGAAGGCACCCCGAGGTCGTCGCCGAGATGAGCCGCATGGTCGTGGAACACCCCTTGTGCGAACGGCCGCACGCGCTCCTCATGCGTGCCCTCCAGGGCAGCGGGCGGCGGGCGGACGCGCTCGCGGTGTACCGCGCCGTACGCGACCGGTTCGCCGAGGAGCTCGGGATCGAACCCTCCGCCGAATTACACGATCTGCACCAGAACGTGCTCACGGGCTCCCCCGCACCGCCTCAGCCCGAGAGCCCGCCTCAGCCCACGAGCCCGCATCGGCCCACGAGCCCGCATCGGCCCAGGAGTCCGTGGCCGCACAGGCGGCCCGAACCTCGGCGGCGATCCGAACCGTCCGGGGACACCCCGCCTTCACGCCCGATCTGCCTGCTGCCCGCCGATGTCGCCGACTTCGTCGGACGGGCCGCGGAGCAGGAGCGGATCACCGCGCTGCTCCACGACGCGAAGTCCGCACCCGCCGTCGCCGCGGTCCACGGCCTGCCCGGAGTGGGCAAGACGGCCCTCACCCTGCACGTCGCGCATCGGCTGCGCCCGTTCTTCCCGCACGGCCAGCTCTTCGCGCGGCTGCACGGGTCGTCGGCGACGCCGAAGGAACCCGCCGACGTCCTGGAGGAGTTGCTGCGCGCCCTCGGGGTGAGCGGCGACGGCATGCCGGACTCAGCGGAGGACCGGGCCGCCGTCTACCGCCGCCTCGTCGCCGACCGGGCGGTGCTCGTCGTGCTCGACGACGCACGCGACGAAGCCCAGGTGGAACCGCTGCTGCCCGGCACGCCCGGCTGCGCGGTGCTGATCTCGTCCCGCGGCCCGCTCTGCGGCCTGGAAGGGGCCAGGCCGTTCCGCCTGGACCTCCCCTCGGAAGCCGAGGCGCGCGATCTGCTCGGATCGCTCGCCGGGCGGCGACGCGTCGGCGCCGAGCCCGGTGCCGTACGGGAGATTCTGCGGGCGTGCGGCCGGCTCCCGCGCGCCGTGCGGATCGCCGGCGCACGGCTCGCCCTGCGCCCCTCCTGGCAGTTGGCCGGCCTGGCGGCGCGGCTGAACGGCGCGGGCAGCCGGCTGGACGAGCTGGTCGCCGGACGCCTGGAGCTGCGCGCCGGATTCGCGGCCGGCTACGCGGCGCTCACCGACCCGGCGCGGCGCGCGTTCCGCCTGATCGGAACGGCGGCGCTGGACAGCGTGACCGACTGGTCCCTCACCGCGCTGCTCGGGGATTCGTCCCTCGGCGCCGACAGGGCGATCGAGGCGCTGCTGGGCGCGGGGCTGCTGACCGTCCACGAGATCGACGACGCCGGCCAGCCCCGCTACCGCCTGCACGGCCTGGTGCGGGAGTTCGCCCTCGAGGTCGCCGAGACAGACGCGGACGCCCAGGAACGCCGGATGGCCGCGCGCCGGCTCGTCTCGGCGGCGAAGGACCAGGTCCTGAGCGCCGGCAAGGACCTCGTCCGCCCCGGCCACCCGGCAGCCGACCGCCCGGCGCGCGACGTGCCGCCCTACGGCCGTTCCTGGCTGGCGGCGGAGCATCGCGACGTGATCGGCCTCGCCCTCGACGCCGCCGAACTGGGCGAGGTACGCGGCGCCGCGGAACTCGCCGCGTGCCTGACCCCGTTCCTGACGGCGAACGAGCGCCGCGACGACGCCCTCCGCCTGCTGGACGGCATCGCCGACGCCGCCGTCCAGTCGCACGACGTCTTCGTCGTCACGCGAATGCGTCTTCTCCGGGCCGAGATCGTCGAGGACGACGGCACCGCCCTGCTGGACCACCTCGCCCCGGCCCGCGCCACCAGGGCCGAAGGGGCCGCCGGGCCCGATGAGCCCGGCGCCCACACCTCGGCGAGCTAGCACCACTTCGGCTTGTTGTACGACGCGAGACCCCGGAGCGTCATGTACGTGAACTTGCGGGTCTTCCCGAACGGAATCTTCTGGCAGTCCGGGTCGGGCGACCGGGACACGTCGATGGTCGCCTTCCGTTTCGTCGGGTGGCAGTTGAGAATGGTCACGGTGCGCGAGCCCCCGAAATCGGAAGGCGTCTGGCCCATGTAGTGCAGCTTGGCCTTACGCCACGAACACGGCCGGTCGGCGGTGGCTCCGGCGGCCGGCACGACCATCGCGGTCGACAGCCCCGCCGCCGCCACCGTGCACGCGACCAGGAATGTGGTCATCCTTCGGAATTTCACTGCTGAACCTCTCTGAGTCGTGAGGGGAGGAGCAGTTGAGAACGCTAACGACGGCCCGCCCGCTCGCCGCCCGACCCGTGCCCGCCCAGCGCCCACACGGAAGGGCCGGCCGGTCACGGAGGATGGCTCCATGGGAACGTTCAGCGAATCGTCCGTGAATGTTAATGATCGTTTTCAGGGGTTCTCAGCGTCATCTGCTTGGATCGTCCCCGTCCGTAATGACCAGAAATCGCGTTAATGGCGGGGAGTGAAACGCATGACAGCCGCGGAACAGCCCGATCTCGTCACGCGGTTCACCGCACTGCGGGAGACGGCCGCGGCGGCGAACGGCCTGGTCGAGGTTGAGGTCGACGGCACCAGCGACCTGGTCGGCCTGAAGATCGACCCGCGGGCGATGCGCCTTTCCTCGGAGGAGCTGTCGGCCGCGATCAGGGAAGCGTTCGGGCGGGCCCGCGACGCCGCGCAGGAGCGGGCCGCGCAGGCCGTCCCCGAGGCCCTGCGTATGGAGACGCCCGAGCTGACCACCCTGCTCCAGGACGTCAAGGCCGACGCCCACGCCCGCATGGACGAGATCCTCGTCGTCGCGAACGAACTCACCGCGAGGCTCGACCGGCTGATGCAGCCGAAGCCGTGAGCGCGCGGCCGGACGGAGATCCCGGGCGCATGAGACCAGAGTTCGAACGATGAGCGACACGAACAGAGACGTCCACCGCCTACGGCACCCGGCTGGTCAAGGAAGAAGCTCACTGAAGTGGGGACGAGTTCGGCGTGGGGTCCAGGGGATGGCACAGCTCCGGGTTCTGCAGTTCGCCGCACGGGCGGTGGCTGTGTGAGCGCACGATGTCCTTGCCGACCTCGTTCGTCAGGTACCGCAGGAAGCTGGCGGCCGGCGAGTCGGCATCGGGCTCCCCGTAGGTGTAGGCGTACTCCGTCTCCCAGAACGGGTAGGCCCCGTAGTCTGCCGCCTCCGGCGTCGCCCGATGGCCGTTGATCCGTACGGTCAGCAGGTCGGAACGGGCGAAGGCGGCCCCGACCTCGCTGTAGCCGATGGCGCCCGGGGTCTTGGCGACGGCGTCCAGCACGTCATCGGTGGAGCCTCGTACGCAGCGTACGATTCCGGGCGGGGCGTCGGCCCTGCGCTTCAGGCAGTCGTCGGAGGTGTCGCCGGGTTCCCCCTCGCCGAGGATCTTCTGCTCGAACGCCTTTCTGGTCCCGGAGTCGGAGTGCCGGTCGACGAACCGGACCGGCTGGTCGTTTCCGCCCAGCTCCTTCCAGGTGGTGACCCGCTCGTCGTAGATCCGCTTGATCTCGTCCAGGGACAGATCCTCCACTCCTGCCTCCTTGCTGATCACGAGGGTGAACAGGGACAGCGCGATGGGGCGCGGCAGCAGCTTGGGATACCCCTCCGCTTTGGGGCCGTCGGAGAACGTCAGCCGGTCGTTGTTCGCGGAGGCGCTCTTGCGCCCCGCCTCGTCGAGCGCCCGGATGCCCACGCCGCTACCCTGCAACTCGAAGGCGAAGCCGACGCCGGGGCAGGTGCGTCTGTACGAGGCGGCGGCCTCCCGCAGGACGGGTTCGAAGGCGGTGGAGCCGGTGAGGATGAGCGTGCCTGTCGCGCAGTCCAGGGGGATCGAGTCGCGGCGCAGGTAGGTGCCGAACTGCAGGGCGATCATCACCACGAGGAAGCCGATCAGTGCGGTCGTCCGCCAGGAGGTTCCGGTGCGGCTCTTGGTCTCGCGTATCCCCCCGTTCCCGACTCCGCCCTTGATGCCGCCGACGATCCTCGGGTCCTCGAACTTGAGAGAGCCGCTGGTGTTGTCGGGGTCCCGTTCGAGGGCGGCGAGGACCTTGTAGTGCTGGGAGTGGTTCAACGGCACCTTGGGGAGCTCGATGATCCCGTCGAGCATGGTCAGCCCGGAGTCCTCGCCGAAGGAGTGGCGCAGGAAGTCGTCGCTCAGCTCGGTCACCACCATTCCGGCCAGCCGACGTCCCGGGAACGTGATGCGGATGCCGACCTTGTCGTCGTCGAGGACCGCGTAGTCGTGGGTGTCGATGTTCTTCGCGCCGGTGTTCTCGATGCGCAGCAGCACGAACGATGGGTCGACCAGTTTCCTGCCGTCTTCCGGCTGTAGCTGTTTCAGCACTCCGGCGCTCTGCGAGCTGACGTCGGCGGCGGCGACGGTGTCCATCTGCACGCGATAGCCCAGCCGCTTGCGGCCGACAAAGATAAACTCCCACAGAAAGGCCACAAGTGGAACAAGGATACCAAACGCCGCGAAAACGACTTCCCATGGAAAGTTGTCCACGTTGCGCCTCCGCCACGCAGGAGCAAATGAGGATGGGATAGACAAAATACGTGCGTGGATGGCGGCCGACGTGGGGTGGCGGCGAGGTTCCGCGAGAGTTAACCGGCTGTTCAGGTGCGGTGCTCGCTTATTCAGCCGACCAAGTGAATGATATCGCGACCGGCGTACGGAAAAGGTCGCATGCCAGGACCGGGTTGGCCGGACGCGCGTGATCGTATTGGCTGGGAAGATCCCCGACGTGAGGATCAGAGGATGCTGCGTTCAAGAACCGTCCTGTCCGCGCTCGCCGTCGCCGCGGCCACGCTGCTGATCACCGGGCCCACCGAAGCGCTGGCGGATCAGCCGTTACCCTCGGCGATCTTCGGCGCCACGCACAACAGCTACTCGGGAAACATCTCCGGCGCCAGGAACTCGATCACCTACCAGCTCGACCAAGGCATCCGCTTCATCGAACTCGACATTCACGACAACGACTACGCCACCTCGCGCGACTACTCCATCGGCCACGACTCCCCGGGCAACCAGGTCGACCACGCGGGCAACCCCGCGTCGAACCTCCTGCGCGACTGGCTCAACGTGATCAACACCTGGTCCGCGCAGCATCCCACCGCCGCGCCCATCGTCGTCGCGCTCGACATCAAGGACGACCTCACCGACAACACCTCGTACGCCGCGGGCAACCTGGCGGCGCTCAACCAGGAGTTCGTCTCCGTCTTCGGCGCGCGGCTGTTCCGGGCCGAGGACTACCCGGCGACCCCGCCGACCGTGGACGCGCTGCGCGGCCGGGTGCTCCCCCTGATCTCCGGCGACGGCAAGACCCGCACCCAGTACAAGCGGGACATCGGCTACAACCCGGCCGTCGCGATCAACGGCCGCGGCCAGGTCGTGGAGGTGCACGACTCGGGTTCGGGCGCGCTCTGGTACTGGTCCGGCAGGTACGGCGCCGACGGCCGGGTCACCTGGCTACGCCACGGAAAGTACGACAACGGCGTCACACCGGCCGTGGCGCTGAACGACAACGGCGACCTGGTCGAGGTCCACCAGTCCCAGAACGCGACCACGCTGTGGTACCGCGTGGGCCGCCTCGGCGCCGACGGCGAGATCACCTGGTCGGCCAGCCGCAAGTACGACGACGGCGTCCTGCCCACGATCAGGTTCACCGACGCGGCCGGCACCCGGCTGCGCGAGATCCACCGCAGCCAGAGCAGCAACCAGAACTGGAGCTGGGACGGCGTGCTCGACGCCGGCGCGATGACGGCCTCGTGGAGCGGCAACGCCAAGACCTCCGACGCCCGCCACGACAAGACCACCTCGACCAGCGGCACCTCGCGCGTGCGCGTGTGGACCGGCGCCGACGGCCCGACCCCGTCCCAGACCCTGCGCATCGACACCGACAGGCACACCGGCGACCGCATCCGCTACCAGCAGGTCGCCTTCGACGAGTTCCAGCAGGGCGACAGCGCGGAGCTCCAGCAGGGCGCGCTGTTCCACGCCGCGCCCGCCGCCCAGTCGGCGTTCCTCACCGCGGCCCGGCAGGCCGGCCGCCTCGCCCGCGGCTGGAACTTCGACTCGGCGGGCGACGCGACGAACCCACTGGCCAACCATCCGGCGACCAATCGCCCGTACGACACCTGGTACCAGGACCTTCTCACCCGATCCGGCGCCATCCGGTGACGAACCCGCGAGGGGGCGGCGGCCGGAAAATCGTTCGCTCCCTCGTACCTCCGGGCGAGGCGTCGCGATGTCAGGGCGCCGAGCGGTTCGGTGCTGCGGATTTCAGCCGTGGTTGCCGGCCTTCCAGGTGGGCGCGATGCCCGCCGCCAGTTCGATGAAGTCGGGTGCGTCCCGCAGCGCGGCTTCGGCGCCGCCGGGGGTGTAGGTGGCGAGAACCCGCAGGGGACGCCAGCTCGAGTTGAACGTCGAATGCGGCGTGCCGCGGGGGATCCAGACGGCGTCGCCGGTCTTCACGGGGAACTCGCCGCTGTCGCCGACCGTCTGGAGCCCCTCGCCGTCGATGATGTAGAGGATCTCGTCGGCGTCGGGGTGTACGTGGCGATCGTGGCCCCGGTTCGGGTTGATGATCACTTCGCCCAGCGTCGAGCTGGCTCCGGCGACGCTGTCCGGCGTGACCAGCCAGGTGATCGAACCCCAGTCGAAGACCATGGTGGGCAGCGCATCGGGTTTTCTGTGCACGGTCGGTGGTCCTTGTCTCGTCGTAGGTACAGGCGTTTCGCGGGGGGATGAGAGGTCCCGGCTACCGCGGGTGGTGGGCGACGATCTTCTTGAAGGCACGAGCCTGCTCGGCGATCGCGCGCTCGGTGGGCAGGCGTTCCATGGAGGACGCGCCGAAGAACCCGGCTATCCCGGTGGTGCGTTCCATGACGAAGGCGACGTCGGCGGGCTCAGCGATCGGGCCGCCGTGGCAGAGCACGAGCACGTCGGGGTTGACCGCCGCGGCGGCGTCACGCGCCGGGCTCGAGACCGCCCTGGACGCCCTCCGCGCCCACGCCCCCGAATGGTCATGGACCGAACCCCTCGGGGGAAGCGCCCTCTGGGTCAGGCTTCCCGGGACGGACGCCACCGCGTTCGCCCGTGTGGCCCAACGATGCAACATCTCCATCGTTCCCGGCCCGGTGTTCTCCGCCGTCGGGGGGTTCACCGACCACCTCCGCATCCCGTTCTGGCAGCCCGCCTCCGACCTCACCGACGGCATCGCCCGCCTGGCGGCTCTGTGGCGCCAAGACGAACGCGAAAGACCGCATCAGCGGGTCAGGCCGTGACGCGCTCGCCGCCGGTGCGCAGCCGCAGCAGCACCACTCCGTACATCCGGTCCGCCGGGCACAGGCCCCACTGCTTGGAGTCCTCCGAGCGGGGATGGTCTCCGCGCAGCACCAGCATGCCCGGCGGCACGTGGCCGGGCTGGTCCCCCGCCACCCAGGGCGGCACCGGGTCCCCTGCCGCCGCGACGACCCGTTTGACGTACCACCCGCCGGAGGCGACGGGGCCGTTCCACCCCGTACGCGGGTCGGGCCGCCGGACGACCACGATCCGGCCGGGCCTGGCCCGGCGCCGGTGGCGCAGCACCAGCAGCACATCACCGTGATGCAGGGCCGGGGTCATGCTGCCGCCCCGTACGGTGACGGTGGACAGCAGCAGGCGGGCCGCCGGTACGATCCCGATCACCAGCACCGCCGCGCCGACCCAGATCAGGGTCTGGCTCATCCGCCGGCCACCGAGGTCGGCACCGCGCCGCCCTCCCCGGGCAGCGGCCCGACGACGTCACCCGCCGGCGAGGCCGGATCCTCCTGGTAGCCCTCCGCCTGCGTGCGGAAGAGCCTGGCGTAGACGCTGTCCTGGGACGCGGTGAGGGAGGCGTGGTCGCCGCTCTCGAGGATCTGGCCGTCCTGCACGACGACGATCCGGTCGGCCCGGCGGACGGCGCTGAGCCGGTGGGAGACCAGGACGCTGGTGGAGCCCGCGCGCAGCTCCCGCAGCCGGTCGTGGACCGCCGCCTCGGCCACCGCGTCGAGGCCCGAGCTGGGCTCGTCCAGGATCATCAGGTCGCGGCCCTGGCGCATCAGCCCCCGGGCCAGCGCCAGGCGCTGCCACTGCCCGCCGGAGAGGTGGACGCCGCTCGTTCGCGCGCCCTCCTCGTCGTCCTCCTCCTCTCCTGCGTGGAACACCCTGCTCAGCAGCGTCTGGTAGCCGTCCGGCAGCCGCTCGACGGTCTCGTGGACCCCGGCGCGATCGGCCGCCGCCAGGATCCGATCCGGGTCGTCGATCGCCGCCAGGTCCCCGAGCCCGATGTTCTCGGCGGCGGTGAGGTCGTAGTCCATGTAGTCCTGGAACACGGCCCCGATCCGCTGACGCAACTGCGCCACGGGAACGTCGCGGATGTCCACCCCGTCCCACAGCACGGAGCCGCGCTGCGGGTCGTAGAACCGGCAGAGCAGCTTGACGAGGGTGCTCTTGCCCGCGCCGTTGAGCCCGACCACGGCCAGGCTGGTGCCGTACGGGATGGTCAGGTTCAGCCCGCGCAGCACCCACGGAGAGCCCTCGCCGTAGCGGAACCACACATCGCGCAGTTCGATGGAACGGGCCAGCGGGGCGATCTCCCGAGGCTGCGAGGGCGCGGCCAGGTCGTCCCGCACCCCGACCACCGTCAGATAGTGGTGGAAGACCAGAGCGGACTGATGTCCCATGGCGATGCCGTGCACCAGCACGCTGAGCCCGGCCTGAAGCCCGGCCAGTGAGGCGATGAAGACCGACACGTCACCGACGCTGATCGTCCTGGCGGCTGCGGCGTGCACGGCCCACAGCAGCCCCGCGGCCGACAACAGCGCTCCGAGGACGGCCAGGAAGACCTGGACGCGCACCACGCCCCGCTCCAGCCGGTCCTCGGCGCTGTTGGCCGCGCGCACCTCGGTGAGCATCCGGCCGTGCAGGAAGCTCCCCAGCCCGAACAGGCGGACCTCCTTGGCAGCCTGCAGGTCCGTCAGCAGCATCTGGTAGAAGATCTTGCGTCGCATGCCGGGGCTGGTACGCCACATGAGCCCCGCCCGCCGCCGGCCCAGCGTCAGATGGGCGATCATCGCGGGGGCGGCGGCCGCCAGCGCGGCGCCGGTCATGACGGGGTTGATCGCCACCAGCGTGCCCAGGAACCCGGCGATGCCGAGGGTCCCCTGCAGTGTGGACAGGCCCATCTGGACCAACTGGTCCGGGGCGTGTTCCGCGGACTGCTGGGCCAGCCGCAGCCGGTCATGGAAGCGCGGCTCCTCCAGGCGCGCCAGCCCGCTCATCCGGTTGACCGCGTCGAACAGCCGGTCCTGCGAGTGCAGGCCGATGGCGCGCCGGGCGCGCCCCTGCGCGTAGTTCGTGACGGCCGAGGCGGTGGCCATCGCGATGCCCAGGACACCGATGCCGGCCGCCATCCACACCAGTGCCCCGGTACGAGGGGCGGGGGCGGTGATCTCGTCGAGCGCGATCTTGGTCAGCCAGGCGGTGGCCACCGGCGCCGTGCCCCCGATCACCGCCGTGACGAGTTGGAGGAGCAGCATGCCGGGGCAGGCCCGCCAGGCGAGCGCGTACGCCGCCTTCATTGCGCGGACGACGGAGACGCCGGGCTCCGTCACGTCACCTGGCGTCATCGCCGCCGCTCACGGCACCGAAGGCCGGGCGGTCTCGCCCAGCCCCTGCAGGCCGACACTGGCTGCGGTGGCGACTCCGTCGGGACCGTAGTGGGCGAATCCCGGGTAGAAACGGACCCCGAACGCAGCGCCGACCGGTGCGTCGAGGAATTCGGGCACCACATGGTCCGCGACACCCACGAGCTGGGCGGCCAGTTCACTTCCCGCCGCGTCGACGCCGACCACCGTGGCCAGTACCCGGCCGCCCGCGTCCCGTACCCGGCGCGCGTGCTCGCCGAACTCGGGCACGCTGTCGTCGCAGCTCGCGCAGTCCAGCGTGAGGAAGGCGATCAGCGCGGGCCGACCGGCCAGCTCCTCGTCGGTGACCGTGGCGCCGTCGGTGGTGATCGCGGAGAATCCGGGCATCCGGTCTCCGGGTGTGATGCCCAGCCACGGTTCCCCGGCGGAGGAGGCGGAGTCGTGGCGGTGCGGGTGAGCGGCCGGCGAAGTGCTCATACGGGCGCGCCAGCGACGCACCACGGCCAGGGTCAGCACGAGGTTCAGCGCGGTGAGCGCAGAGACCAGAACGAGCCCTGCGACGAGGTATTCCACGGATGTCCTTTCCGGCCCCGGCGCCGTCTCACCGGCCGAGATCCCCGGCCGCGACCGGGGACTTGAAGAGCGCGGCGATGTCATCGACGAAGACGATCAAAGTGGTGAGCACGCCGGCCGCGACCACGGCCAGCGCGATCCCCGGAACGTCTGCGGGAACACCGTCGCCGAGAGCGAGCGCCACGAACGAGCCCAGTCCCGCCGCCGCCAGCAGCACCGCGTTGCGGGCGATGTGCCAGCCGCCCATGGGCACCTCACTGGCGCCGAAGCAGGCGCACTTCACCTTCTTCCCGCGGGCCACGACGAGGATCGGAACGGCCGTCAGGCCGCAGCAGAACAGCGTGGCGGCCAGGAAGCCGGCGGTGACGGTGTCCGGCAGGGCCAGCAGCAGCGCCATGAGCAACTCGGCGGCCGGAACCAGCACGGCCAGCGGACGACGCAGTCGCGCGGGAACGAAGTCCAAGCCTTCCAGCGAGGCGGCAAAAGTGCCCGGTGAGCGCAGTTTGGCCACCGCCGCGAGCGCCATGACCGCCGCCACGACGAGGCGGCAGGCGAACGATACGTACAGCACGGAAGCTCCTCGAGGAGGTGGTGCGTGAGCGCGCGACCGCCCTGGCGAAGGCGGGCACGCGCGTTCCGGGAGCGCCAGGACCCGCGTGGCCGCCCTCGGCGAGAGCGGCCACGCGGCGCGTCAATCAGGTGTCATGCGAACCGGCGGCAGGAGGGCGTCAGCAGTAGTTGTTGCTGTAGCTGTACCAGGGGCCGCAGTGCTTCACGCAGGCGCCGTTGATGGTGCAGGTACGGCCGAAGCACACGCCGCCCTGGGTCTTGTACTCCATCCACGAGTCCGGCGGGCAGCCGGCGTCGGCGGTGGCCTGGGGAAGCAGCGCCTCGACGGCGCGGGTGACACGCCGGGTCACGCTTTGGAACATGATCTCTCCTTGGGGGTGAGGTGAGCGGTTTTCCACACACGGGCCGAGCGCCGCCACGAATGGGTCGAACGTGGCGGCCCTGCAGCCCGCGGGCACGGGGGACGGGCTTCGGGACGTCAAGGGGCGATCAGCTCTGTTCGCAGGGCCGCTATGCCCGCGCCCGCCGTGGTCACCAGGCCGTTCGGGCCGTACCAGGCGTAGGTGGGGTAGTGCTTGGTTCCGTACAGCTTCGACAACTCGGCCTTCGAGTCCTCGGCGATCACGATGTCGACCACCTCATCGAGCGTCGCGGCCAGCTCGCTGCCGGCCGAGTCGTCTCCGTGGACGATCGCCAAGGAAGTCCCTCCGGCGGCCCGCAGCCGCTCGGCGTGCCCGGCGAAGAGGGGCACGGCCTCGACGCAGGCCTTGCAGGTGAGGGAGAAGAATCCGACCAGGGCTTCCTTCCCGAGCAGTGAGCGCTCGGTCACGGTGGTGCCGTCGAGGGCGCGGGCGGAGAAGTTCGGAATGCGATCGATCATCCGGACGGTGGAGGAGGCTTCGGCACCGGGGGAACCGTGACCGTGGCCGCCACCGCCGGTGGCCTCCAGCTCTCGCCATCGGCGGAGCACGACCAGCAGGATCGCCAGGTTCGATAAGCCGACGATGCCGACCAGCACCAGCCCCACTACCGCGAATATCACGACAGGCGTCCTCTCCCAGAACCTACGAGCACCCGTACGCCGTGGCTACCCGTAGATGATCACCCAGAAGGGGACAAACCGCAATGCCCAATTTTTGAGGACCGGTTTGCTGGTGTCAGGGTCGTTGTCGAGTCATGGTGACGAGGTCCGCGCGCTTCCGAGCTGCACGTACACCTCGATGGCCACCCCGATGAGGTCGGCGACGACGAGCGGCCGGGACGCGGTGAACCGGCCTCTGCGCGGCGCGCCCTGACGCTCGAACGGCGAAAACTTGGCCTCCACAGCAGGTCGATCAGGCGTGCGGTGCTGGACAGCTCGTCGGCGGAGCAGTTGCACGATGGCGGCGGTGCCGATCGCCACGATGAGGAGGCGCGCTGCGGCGGGCCTCGGGCGACGGCCCGCCGCCGAGGGCCGAGCCGACCGCCAGGAGGCGGTGGGCGCGGGCACACCCTCGCCCTGACTGCAGCCCCGGCAACCAAGGGAAGTGCGACGAGTTCCCATTTCGCCGCGACCATGAATCCACACACAGAGTGAACAATAGGTTAGCCAATAATTGGTCGGCCATGGTGGACGACGGCGCAACAGAAACAAGGATGGGCTCAACTTCCCCGAAAACGGCGACTGACCATCCGTCCGCGACATGCTGGGAGTGGTGTAACATGCCAGCGACATTCCCAACATGTCAGGCGGAACGGTGAGCGACGGCAGCGATCATCAATGGTTCGCAGACGAATTCCACCATTACTGGATCAACGGGTTCTGCCTTACTTTCATCGCTGAAAAGCCAGCCGATCTTGTTATTTCTGCTCTGCACTCCGTCGGCGTGCCGAACGTGAGCAAGGAGGAATCCGATCAGCTTTTCATCGCGGGCATTCACAGCGCCGAAAGTGGCACGATAATGCTGGAGCGCGGCGGCCACGTCGCGTACACAGACGAGCTCGCCGGCCTTTTGTCGCGTGACACCCGCATGACCGTGGTCGTCAATTTCACCATCGGGTCGCCGAGATTCGCCTACGTCGAGAACGGTGCTCTAGTCTGCGGGTTCCACATCATGGACCCGGACAGCAGAGGTGGAAGGTCTCCCGACGAGCTGCTGCCCGACCTGATCGCATCAGGCCTTCTCCCAGTGACGTACACAGACTGGGAAGAGGAAGAGGACGAAGCAGAAGCCGAGGATGGAACAGCCCACATCAGCCTGGCGATCTCCATCGCCGCTCGCGTCACAGGCCTTCCGTTCAACCGTCAGGTCATGGCAACGCCGCTGCGCTTCTTCTCGTTCACCGAATTCCACTCGCCCGACAGCACGAGGCCGGTGAGATACGTCTTCTAGCGTCCTGAGTCAGTAATTCGCCGATGCTGACCGCTCGGTGGTGATAGTTGGACAGCATCATCCCCGACAGGTATCTTCTCCGGGTCCCGCCCGATCTGTCCGAAACGGAACCGGCCCAAGGAATACGCCTCGTGACCGACATCGTCCCGCTGCGGAAGAATGTGCGGTTTCAACTGCTGTGGGTCGGCAGCGCGGTCTCCCAGTTGGGGTCGGAGCTGACCAGGCTCGCCATGCCGCTGCTGGTGCTGGCGCTCACCGGCTCGCCCGGGTTGGCGGGCATCGTCGCCGGAGCCCGCACCGTCGCCTTCCTCGCGGTCCAGATGCCGGCCGGCGTCTGGGTGGACCGGTGGGATCGCCGCCGCACGCTCATCACTGCTCAGGGTCTCCAGGCGGTTGTCTCCGCGCTGCTGACAGCGCTCATCATCACCGGTCATGTACAGGTCTGGCAGATCGTCACACTGGCAGTGCTGGACGGGCTGTGCGCCGCGTTCATCGGCCCCGTCCAAGACACGTCGATCCGCGGCATCGTCCCTTCGGGCCAACTGCACAGCGCCTACGCGCAGGAGGAGGCCCGTACCCACGCGGCCGGGCTGATCGGCCCTCCGCTCGGCGGCCTGCTGTACAGCCTGGCGCGGGGATTACCTTTCGTCGTCGACACCATCACCTTCCTTGCCGCCACGCTTTTCTATGCTTTTGCGAAGGTGCCGCGCCGCCCGGCCGACGAGCCGCGAACCTCTGCACGCGATGATGGCCAGGAGCAGCGGCCGGTCCGGCATAACATGCGCCGGGAAGCAGCCGAGGCCATCGCCTGGCTGTGGCACCAACCTGGCCTGCGGGAGGTCACCGCAGCGGTAATGATCCTCAACCTGCTGGGCGGAGCGTTCCTCATCCCGCTGATCATGCTGGTCGGCGAACGCGGCGGTGATGCGCGCATCACCGGCACGGTCCTGGCCGGCCTCGGTATCGGCGGACTGACCGGTGCGCTGCTGTCAGGTCGCATCAGCAAGCTCCTGCCTCCCAGCAGACTGCTTCTGGCCGTCGTGACGGTCTTCGGTGCCGCACTGGCGGCCACGGCACTGCCCTGGGGGGCGTGGTGGCCGATGATCCCGTTGGTGTTCGTCACCTTGTCGACGCCCTCACTGAACGTGGTGATGAACGTGGTGGTCGCACGAATGGTGCCGGAGGCGATGCTCGGCCGGATGGGCGCGGTCTTGAGCATGGGCGGGATGGCGCTCAAGCCCCTCGGGCCAGTCCTCGGCGGGGCACTGGCTGCGGCACTGGGCGGCGCGGCGTCGCTCATCGTGCTCGGCGGACTGCTCGGCCTGACCGCCGCCGTAGCCGCGCTCAGCCCAGAGTTGCGCCACTTCACTGGAGAAGCCTCCGCGACCGGAGGCGACACTTCGACCGACGACAAGGCCCTGCACGCCTCCGCCTAGATGACAATCCCGCGTTGTGCGAATATGCGTTCGATTAACGAAGATCGTCAGCGGGGCAGGCCCCGTAGTCATGCCGGGTGCTCGGCTCTCCCCTTCTCCTCCGGAACGGAGCCCGCCGCCGCGACCGTCACCGGCCGGATGCACCTCTGTGCCGATTCACCGACGCCCCGCCGTCCATCGGGGCGTTCAGGTATCAGGTGTACTGGCCGGGCAACTCATGGTTCCGGGGCAGCGGCTCCTCGGTGACCTCGAAGGGCCTGGTGAAGTTGATCCCCGCCGCCGCCGGGCCGTTCGGCTTCTCCGATACGCCGATCGCCCGTCATCTGGCCATCCCAGCCGAATCCGCTACCCGTCCAATGTCCGGCCTCGGATCGCCGTGTTCTGCCGTCGCATGAGTGGCTCGTTGGCGACCAGCAGGGGTCGCAGGGGCGCGGCCAACACCCCGCTGTAGGTGTCGGAGTGCACCAGTCGGGTGCCGGCGACGCCGTCGTCGTCGAGCCAGAACTGGTGCAGCCCGCTGAGCACATTCGGGCGCAGGAGCACCGCGTCCCATCGCAACAGCCGGCCCGGCTCCAACGCCACCAGCTTCGGCCGGAACGTCACGGCCCGGCCTCCGGGGCCGAGGATGCGGACGGTGAGCCGGGATCCGACGTCCAGGTCGCCGGAGATGTGGAGGATCGTCGGGCTCCACTGTGGGTACGCGGCGAAATCCGTGAGCACCTCCCATACCCGTGCACGCGCGACAGGGATGGCGATCTCGGTCTCGATCCGGGTCATCCTGCTCCTTCACCCTCGGCCGCCCGTGCGTTGAGCCGGGCGGGCAGCGTGAATTCGACGTTCTCCGTCGCGGCCCGCTCGACCCGGATGTCGGCGAAGCCGTGCGCGGCGAGGACCGCGAGCAGGTCGTCCACGAGATTCTCCGGGGCGCTGGCACCGGCGCTGACCCCGACCGTGGTGACGCCGTCGAGCCAGGCGGCGGTGAGGTGGTCCGCGTCGGGCACCAGATGGGCGCGTGCACCGGCGGCCTGGGCCACCTCGACCATGCGAATGGAGTTGCTGGAGTTGACCGACCCCACCACGAGCACCAGGTCGGCGCGGCGGGCGATGGCCTTGACCGCCTGCTGCCTGTTCTCACTGGCGTAGCAGATGTCGCTGGTGGGCGGGAGGGCCAGGTCGGGGAAGCGGTCGCGGAGCGCGTCCGTGATCTCCTGGGTCTCGTCCAGCGACAACGTGGTCTGGGTGAGCAGCGCGGTCGGGGTGGCGGCGTCGATCTCTATGCTCCGCGCGTCTTGGACGGTCTCGACGATCACGGTACGGTCGGGCGCCTCGCCGTAGGTGCCCTCCACCTCCTCGTGGCTGCCGTGCCCGACCAGGAGAAGGGTACGGCCGTCCCGGGCGAAGCGGCGCGCCTCCTGGTGCACTTTGGCGACCAGCGGGCAGGTGGCGTCGATGACGTCGAGGTTCCGGCGCGCGGCGTTGTCACGCACCGCGGGCGCCACCCCGTGTGCCGAGAAGACGCACAGCCCGCCCTCCGGCACCTCGTCCTCCGAATCGACGAAGACGGCTCCGCGGGAGCGTAGGTCGGCGACGACATGGTGGTTGTGCACGATCTCCTTGCGGACATACACCGGCGGCCCGTACCGCTCCAGTGCCTGTTCGACGATCGCGATGGCGCGCCGGACGCCCGCGCAGAAGCCGCGCGGCTCGGCCAGCAGGACGGTGCGCACGGGTGGGTTCGGCGCTGTGCGGTTCGGCAAGGCGTTATCCCATTCGCTCGGCGGTGCCGACTGGCGCGCTCACGCGGAGCGGGTGTCGGTGTCGGTGTCGGTCTCGGTCTCGATGTCGGTGGTCTTGGTCAGGAGGACGTGCAGTTGAGCTGGGGTGGTCGGGCCCAGCAGGGTGCGGATGGGGACGGTGTTGCCCAGCGCCGATTTGATCTTCGTACGCAGCTCCACGGCGAGCAGCGAATCCAGGCCGAGGTCGCGTAGCCGATCCGCGCCGCGCACCACGGACACCTCGGAGATCTTGAGTGTCTCCATGATGAGCGACTCCACGCGGTTCGCCTCGTCGCCGTCCGTCCGACCGGTCAGGTCCTGATCCGCCGCCTCGGCCGGGTCCCGTGGGAGCTCCCGGACGCCGGCCGGGCGCAGCAGGCTCAGCAGGGCGTCGCGTCGCAACGTCTCGTACCGTCCGCCGAACTCCGCCCAGTCAGCCGGGTAGCAGACCGGGAAGCCGGTGTCCGGTGTGGTGAGGACGTTCCAGAGGAAGGCATGACCGTCGTCCGCGCCGATCTCCCCCACGCCGGCCGGGGTGAACGAGCGGGTGGGGTCGAGGTCGCGCAGCATGCCCGCCCCGCCCCAGAAGCCCCACCGCACGCCCCGCACGCGTACGTCGCCCGCCGCGGCGAGGATGCCCTCCATGGCCGCGTTGGCGGCGGCGTAGTGGGCGAACTGCGGTGACGGCAGCACGGCCGACGCCGACGAGTACGCGACCAGCATGTGCGCGCCGGTCCTGCGGGCCACTTCGGCCAGGTGGCGGGTCCCGTCCGTCTTGGGGGCCAGGACACGGTGCCAGTCGGCGGGGTCCAGCTCGGCGAGCGGTCCGGCCGACAGGCGGCCGGCCAGGTGGAAGATGAACACCTCGTCGGCCTCGATCCGGGCCAGTTGCTCCGTGAGCAGGGCGACCGCGGCGGGGTCGCTGATGTCGCAGCGGAGATAGCCGGTCCCGCTGCGGGGGTCGTCCCGGGTTCCGACCAGGATGATGTCGGTGAACGAGCGGGCGCGGAGATCTGCGGCGAGGGCCGAGCCGAGACCGCCGTTGCCCCCGACGATCAGCGCCGCACGCCGGCGCCGGAACGTGGTCTCCCGGTCGGGATACGACGCGTCGTCGTCGGCACCGCCGAGATCGAGCAGCGCGATCTCGGTGTCCGCGAAAGCGCTCCGGTAGGCGACCGACCTCGGCCAGGCGCCCGTGGGCGCCAGGTCGCGCAGGTTGAGTTCCGCCGCTCCGGCCTCGGCGTCCCGGGAGGGGGCCGCCGTGATCAGCAGGTCGGTGGCGGTGCCGATGAGGGGTTCGTCCAGCGCGATCCCGATGCGCCTCCCCGGGCCGCCGAGCGCGCCGGGGTCGGTGGCGAGGGCGGCGCGCAGCAAGGCGGCGCGGTGGGGGTCGCCCGAGATGACGAGTTCGTCGTCCCTGCCCGGCCGAGCCACCGCGGCGATCCGCTGGGCGGCGTGCACCGCCCAGAGCACGTCCGGCAACCGCCGCGCCTGCCGGTACCCCTGGGGCAGGGGCCGGATGCCGACGGCGCGCGGGCCGTGCCGCGGATCGGACCAGACCAGCTCGACGTCGCAGGCTCGTCCTTCGTGCGGCCGGATCCCGGCGGTCCAGCGGTCGAGGTGGCGCCGCCCGGCGGGATGCCGGGGGCGGGATCGTGGCGGCTGGTCTGTCAGGCGAGCCACCGACAGGCCGCCACCGCCGTCGCGGCGCAGGCGATGCTCGCCCTTCGCGGCCAGCTCCCGGATCGACGGCAGATCACCCAGGGGGTCCCCGGCGGGCGCGCACACCACCGCGGCGGCCAGGCCGGGGAACTCGTACGGCAGCGCCCCGGCCAGCGCGAACAGGAACCCGCTGACCGCTCCGCCCAACTCGTCGGCGGGCGGCTGCTCGGGATCGGTCACGATCACGCCGAGCGGCACGCCTGCCTCGGTGGCGGCGTGGGCCAGGCGGGTCAGGACCTGTCCAAGTCCTGCGAGGTAGCCGGTCAGCTCCACCTGTGCGGGGGCGGCGGGGGTGCGCGCGTCGATGAGCAGTTCGCGGCCGGGTCCGGTGCGGGCGACCACGTCGGCGACGACGCCGGGGGCCGCAGTCCGGAGCGGCGCGTCGAACAGATTCACCAGGCGCTGCTCGGCGCGGCCGGACGAGCCGGTGTAGGGCACCCAGATCCGGTACAGGGCCGGGATGGCGGGCCTGCTCTTCATCGTGCGGATGCGAACCCCCTCGCAGCGCACGGCGAGCCGATCCTCGGCGTCCAGGATGGCGACGTCGAACCCGGTTCCGTCCGCGCTCGGTGCGATGACCGAACGCGTGCGCCCGTGCAGCCGGTGCCGGTGGAACGTCATGCGGTCCACCCCCTCGAAGTAGAAGGGACAGGTGGCCTCCGCGCCGTCGGCCAGCCCGAAGTGCACCGCCGCGAGCCCGTGCAGCGCCGCGTCGAACAGCGCCGGGTCGATCTCCCCGCCGACTCCGGTCGGCGTGCCGAGCTCGGCCGTGGCGTACGCGTGCGTCGTGGACGCCCACAGCTCGGAGATGGACCGGAACGGCCCTTCCCACACGTTGCCCGCTGCGGCGAACCCCTGGTAGAAGGCGTTCACCGACAGCGGGGTCAGGTTCAGCGGCAGCTCGGCGGCGGCCGTCTCGGCGGCGGGGCGGGCCGGTGCCACGGTCGCGGTGCAGCACAGGGTGGGCGTGGCGGCGGGGTCCGTGGTGAAGTGCACCTCCACCTGGGAGCCGTCCCGCGAGACGGTGAGCGTGAGCTGGTCGGTGGTGTCGTCGATGACGATCGGCTCCACGAACCGCACCGTGTCGATGCGCAGCGGCTCGCCGTCGGTCCGCAGCGAGCGTACGAGGTAGCTGAGTGTCAGCGTGCCCGGCGCCACCGCCTCGCCGCGTACCCGGTGCCCGGCCAGCAGCCGGACCTGCGGCCCACGCAGTTGGTAGGTCACCGACTCGCCCGAACCCGAGCCCGAGCCCGAGCCCGAACCCGAACCCAGGCCCCGGGCCTGGACCGCGCTCTCGGCCGGACGCAGGGGGCTCACCGAGCGTGGGGTGCGCTTCCACGTCAGTGCGGCGGCGAGCGCGGAGGTCCACCGCGGTAACCGGTGCGGGCGCAGCGGGACGTTCGCGGTGAAGAGCGCGCCGATGGTGGCGCGGACGAAGTCGTCGCCCTCGAGCGCGTCGGTGGTCAGGACGGTTCCGCCGAACGAGGCGTGCAGGTGACCGGCCAGCACCGCCCGCGGCCCGACGTCGAGGATGATCTGGTGGCCGTCGTCGGCCAGCCTCGCCGCCACCGGCGGAAGATCCACCGGGTTGCGCAGGTTGTCGAGCCAGTGTCGCGCCGGCACGGCGGTCTTCGCGGTGGCGGCGGCGGTGGAGGTCGAGGAGTAGAACGGGATGGCGGCGGTCCTGTCGTGGCCGAGGGCCTCCACGGCTGAGGCGAAGGCCGGCAGCGCCGGCTCGACGAACCGGCTGTGCGAGCCGAACACGACCTCCAGGGCGCGGGCGTCGTGCCCGTGCGCGGCGGCCCGTTCGGTGAGGTCGTCGAGGGCGTCGGCGGGGCTGGCCAGCACCACGCAGCTCGGGCTGTTGACCACGGCCACGTCCGCCGAGGCCGGGATCCAGGCGCGGTCGCGGGCGACGTCCTCCCCCGTGATCACGATCATGCGAGTGTTGTCCGAGTGTCGCCGCACCGCCTCCGTACGGGCGACCAGCAGCCGGGCCGCCGTCTCCAGGTCGAGCGCGCCCGCCGTGCAGGCGGCCGCTATGTCGCCGAAGCTGTGCCCCAGCACCGCGTCGGGCCGCACCCCGTAGTCCCGCAGGGTGAACGCGATGGCGAGCTGCGAGGCCCAGGTGGCGTACGGCTGCAGCGCGGCCGGGATGTCGGCGCCGCCGTCGAGCAGGGGTCGCTCGTGCTCGGCCAGGTGGTCCCGCACCGCCGCGTAGGTGATGTGGAGGTGGTCGCGCAGAGTCGTGTCGCCGGCCGTACCGGGGTCGAGCCAGTGCGCGCCGAATCCGCCGAACGCGAAGACCACCTTCGGCGCGTCCCGCCAGAGCCCGGCGATGAGGCCCGTGCCGGGGGCGGTCACCGGGGCGTCCGGACAGGTCTGCCGATGTGCCGCGGTGTGGTTGACGCGGTAGGCCAGCGCCGCGCTGAGGCACCCGGGGTCGGCGGCGGGTGCCGCCGGGAGTGTGACAGCGGGCGAGCTGAGCCGCGGCAGCGAAGGGAGCGCCTGCGGCCCTGTCTCCGTCTCCGGCTCCACCGGTGCGGGCGGTGACGCGAGGACGGCGTGCGCGTTGGTTCCCGTGATGCCGAATGAGCTGACCCCGATCACCGCGTCCCCGGGCAGCGGCAGCCCGTCGCCCACGTTCGCGTACAGGCCCCGCTCGCGATGCGCCAGGTCCTCCCGCAGGTCGCCGTGCGCCAGCATCGGCGGCACCGTCGCGTGGTGGATGCTCAGGGCGGCGACCACCAGCCCGGCCAGCCCGGAGGTGGCCTCGCAGTGGCCGATCCGCGTCTTGACCGACCCGATCGGCAGCGGCCGATCCCGCTCGCCGAAGACCATCGTGAGGGCGTCGATCTCGGTGGCGTCGCCGACCGTGGTGCCGGTGCCGTGCGCCTCCACGTAGTCGACGTCCTCCGGGGCGCGTCCGGCCAGCGTGAGGGCGCGGCGGATGACGTCGGTCTGGCCGTCCGCCGACGGGGTGGGCAACGATCCGCTGCGCCCGCCGTCGTTGCCGACCGCGACGCCCTCGATCACCGCGTAGATGCGGTCCCGTTCGGCCAGGGCGTGTGCCAGCGGCCGCAGCACGACGGCGGCGAAGCCGTCGCTGCGGACGAATCCGTCGGCGCGGGTGGTGCCGAATTTGCAGTGTCCGTCGGCGGCCAGCATGTTCGACCGGTAGAACGACAGCGTCTCGTACGGGTCGAGCACCAGGTTGGTGGCGGCGGCGATGGCGATCGAGCAGTTGCCGACCAGGAGGTTGTCGATCGCGGTGGCGACCGCCGCCAGCCCCGACGAGCAGGCGGTGTCGAGGGTGACGGACGGTCCGGTCAGGCCGAAGACGTGCGACAACCGGCCGGACAGGCCGCTGCCGGTGTTGCCGACGTTGCTGATGGCGTCCAGCCCCGAGTCCCGGCGCGCGACGAGCCAGTGGTCGCGGGTGATGCAGCCGCTCACCACGCCGGTGCTGCGGCGCTGCAGGTAGTCGAGGGTGAACCCGGCGTCGCCGATGGCCTCGAACACGGTCTCCACCAGGATCCGCTGCTGCGGGTCCATCACCTCGGCCTCGCGGGCCGAGATGCCGAACGCCGGGTGGTCGAACTCGTCCCAGCCGTCCGCGAACCCCCCGGTCCTGCACACCGTGTCGAACAAGGGGTCGCCGACGTCGTGCTCGGTGAGGTGACGCAGGCGGCTTGCGGGGGCGGCGCCGATCTCGGACTCGCGCCGCTGGAGCATGCGCCACACCTCGGCGGGCCCGCGCCCGCCGGGCAGCCGCGCGCCGATGCCGACTATGGCGATACGTCGGTCCATGGACCAGTCACTTTCGTTCGTTGGCAGCGGATTTCTCGGCCCCTGCCTGGTCGACCTCGGACAGAGCCTGCCCGGGGCAGCAGTTGACGGCATGCCGCAGCAGCGCGGGGTCGGCGGTGCGGACGGCATCGGCGTCGATGACGACGAGCCCGCTGTCGTCCTGGTCGAACACCTCCGGACAGATCAGCACGCACATGCCGGAGCCGCAGCAGCGGTGCCGGTCAGCCCTGATCATGGCTGTCGCGTGCCGGACTGCCGCACCAGGAGCCGGGTCAGGCCGTGCACGATGGTGTCCGACTTCATCTCGTACGAGTCGAGCGCGAAGTCGCCGTACCGCTCCAGGAAGACCCGCAGCGCCACGGTCAGCTCGACCCGGGCGAGCTGCTGCGCCACGCACTGGTGCACGCCGAAGCCGAAGGCCAGGTGCCCGCGGTCACTGCGGCCGATGTCGAGCCGGTGGGGGTCCGGGAAGCGGCCGTCGTCGAAGTTGGCCGCGGGCAGGGAGATCGTGATCGTCTCCCCCGGCCGGATCGTCACCCCGCCCAGCTCGACCTCTTCCAGCGCGCCGCGGGAGATGCCGTACTGGATGATCGAGAAGAACCGCAGGAACTCCTCCATGGCGTCGGCGATCGCGCGCTCGTCGCCCTTGAGCGTCGCGGCCGCCTCAGGGTTCGCCAGAAGGTACAGGTAGCTCAGCGCGATCATGTTCGTGGTGGTCTCATGACCGGCCGTGTAGAGCTGGAAGGCGATGCTGGTGATCTCGGCGTGCGACAGTTGCCCGTCTTCGATCATGTTCTGGATGAAGCCCGGGGCGCCGTCCTGCTGGCGCCGCGTCACCACCTCGCCCAGTTCGCTGAAGATGATGGCGAACATCTCCCGCACCTGGTCGGCGGTGGAGTCCAGCGACAACATCCGCTCCAGGCAACTGGCGAGGGTGTGGCTGACCTCCTCCTCGACGCCCAGGAGCTGGGTGATCACCAGGGCGGGCAGCGGCGAGGCGACGGCGGAGACCAGATCGACCCGGTCGTCGCCATCGGCATCGGCATCGGCATCGCCGTCGGGGTCGGCGTCGAACAGCGCGTTCGCCCGTTCGGTGATGTTCGCCTGGAGCTGCCGCATCTCGCCCAGTTTCAGGGCCGCGGCCACGATGCGCCGGTAGTGGGTGTGCTCCGGCGGGTCCATGCCGACGAACATGCCAGGCCGCTCCTCCGGCGGCTGGCCGTCGCCGATGGCCTCGTGGATGGCCGAATGCCGCAGGTCCGGGCGGGAGCTGAACTCCGGCATGGTCAGCACCTTGCGGCATAGCTGGAAGTCGGTGACGATCCAGCCGATGTGGCCGTCGGCGTAGCGCAGCCGGTGGATCGGACCGGCGGCGGCCAGGTCCGAGAGCCCGCTCGGCAGCTCGAAAACCGAGGTACGGCCGCGCGGAATGGTGGGCAGGGCGTCCGCGGACCCCGTGAGGCTGTCGGATACTTCGGTCATTGCCGCTCCACGATGTCATTGAGGGTGCGCGCCAGCGCGTCGATGAGCCGGCGGGCTTCGAGAGGAGTGTGGTCCGCCGGGTCCGCGATGAGGGTGATGGTGACGGCCTGCGTCGCCGGGCTCTCGTTCACGGCGATCATCGGCAGGGCCGGGATCGAGGACTCCGGCAGTACGATCATTCGCGGCGCGTCGGCCAGACGCGGGAACCTGCGGGCGGCGCCGCGCGCGTTCGACACCACGAGGCCGGCGGGCGCGTTGTGCTCCGGCAGATACCTGCGGCCGTCGCGGAACGGCGCCGCGGGGGTCTCCGCCTCCAACTGGTCCAGAAGGTCGGCGTCGAAGGCCCGCGCCGTCGCCAGCACATCGCCGTGGGCCCGCGGCACCGGCACGAGAGCGCCGTGGCTGCAGTTGCCGACGGCGCGCGGCGGACTCGCCTCCGCCCGCTCGGGACCGATGAACACGCGGCAGTCCACCGGGACGCCGACCACCACTGTGTCTCCGTCCCCGGCCACGAGCGGCGCGACGGCGGAGGCGATCACCCCGGTGAGCGAGGTCGACCGGGCGGCGCACACGTCGTCGATGGCCTGCACCTGCTCCGGGGGAAGGTGCAGGGTGGCCGGCTGCGCGGGCTTCAGCGGCGCGGACGGGGCCTGGGCGTAGAAGAGGCGGGTCTCGCGGATGCCGTCGGCCGGCTGCGGCCCGCCGAGCACGGTTTCCGCGGCGATCGGCCACTCGCGCGCGGCCCGCGGCGGGATCGAGGCCGCGTCGGCGCGGACGCCGAGCAGGCCGAACAGGTGGTCCGCCATCGACAGGATGCCGGTGACGTCGCAGAGCGCGTGGTGCAGCCGTCCGGTGACCACGACGGTGCCGGGGCGGGCGGTGTCCACGGTGAACGCCGACAGCGCGGCGTGCGCGCGGGCGCCGTACGTGGTCGTCTCGATCGCCGGGACCGGAACGGGTTCGAAGACGAAGCCCTCCGGCGTACGAGCGAGCCGGGCCGCGAGGCGGGGGAAGGCGGCGTACATGCGGGCCAGCCCGGCCGCCGCCGCGGCGGGTGTCAGCGACGCCCGCGTCTCCACCTCGAACCCGGTCTGCCAGTCGAGGAAGGCGTGGAAGACCTCGCTCGGCTCCAGCAGCCGCGTCATGACGGTTCTCCCACCCGCTCGACCCTGGCGCGCACGCTCCCCGGGATGATGGTGGCCAGGGGGCGTCCGTGCGGGTGCTGCGCGGCAGCCGACTCGATCCGCACCGCCAGCAACATCTCCGCGACGACGATCCACATCATCTGCCAGGCGTACTGCTCGCCGACGCAGTGCCGGGGGCCGAGGCCGAAGGGTGTGTACGAGCCCTTCGCGACCGGGCATCCGCCGGCGCCGAAGGTCTCCGGCTCGAAGTCCGCCCCGGCCGGGAACCAGGTCCGGTCCCGGTGCATGGCCCACGGGCTGTACATCACCTCGGTTCCGGCGGGCAGCGGGACACCGGACAGTTCGGTGTCGCGGGCCGTGCGCCGGGAGATGACCAGGATGGGCTGGCGGCAGCGCAGCACCTCCGACAGCGTGCGTTTGAGCAGCGGCGTCTCCGACAGATCGGGGCCGTAGGGGACGCCGCGGGCGCGCACGTCCGACACCTCGGCACGCAGCGCGTCCTGCAGGGCCTGGTCGCGGGCGAGCTCCGTGCTGAGCCAGGACAGCGCGGTGGCCGCGGTCTCCGCCCCGGCCATGGTGACCGCGACGATCTGGTCGGCCATCTCGGTCGGCGTCAGCGGCGATCCGTCCTCGTGGCGGACCGTGCGCATGACCGAGATGAGGTCGAGGCGGTCGGAGCCGCCCGTGTCCGGGGCGTCCATCGCCGAGACGATAGCCGCGCGCAGCCGGTCCATCGCGCTGTCGTGCAGGCGGTTCCGCTTGGTGGGAACCCGCAGGTACCACGACGGCACGACGGTACGGAACATGATCGCTTCGAGCGTCAGCGCGAGCCATTCGTGGATGTGGTCGAACTTCTCGTGGTCGATGTCGGTGCCGAACATCGTGGCGGCGAGAATCTTGAACGTCATCCGGTGCAGGGCCGCGTCGATGTCGAGCGTGGTGTCCCAGCGGACCAGTTCCTCCCGCGCCACCGCGGTCATCAGCTCGGACAGCCCCACCACGTGCTCGCGCTTGAAGAAGCGGTCCAGGTAGTCGCGCTGCCTGCGGTGTTCCGCGCCGTTGGCCAGCACGACGCCGTTGCCCGCCAGCCGCCGCACCCGGTCGTAGAAGATGCCCTTCTCGAAGTCGCCGCGCCGGTCCACGAGCATGTCGTTGATGAGCAGCGGTTCGGCGAGGTAGACGAAGCTCCGGCCGAGCGCGGTGAACACGTGGAGGTCGGCCGAGGAGTTCAGCTCGGTCACGTAGCCCAGCGGGTCGCGGGCCAGCCGCACGATCTGCCGCACCAGGCCGACGTCGTGGTGCACGCGGGTGGTGTATCCGGCCATGTGGTCAGACCAGGCCCTCCGCGATGAGGGAGGCGTAGTTCTTGTCGGTGAAGAGGGTGCTGCCTTCCTCGAACTGAACGACCTGAGGATACCGGCCATCCCACTGATGCCTTTCTCCGTTGTATCGCGTGGTGCGGAAGGACCAGTCCACGTTGCCGCACATCATGTGCCACACCTTGCCGCCGTACACGCTCACCGCATGGTCCGGTCCCAGCGCCGCGACGGTCTCGCGCAGCGTGCGCCGGAACGCCGTCTCGGTGCGCTGCACTTCGAGCCCCACCCGGTCGAACGCCTCCTGGACCGAGAGTTCCTCGCTGAGGATCAGCGTGGCCACGGCGTTGACCGCGTCGTCGGCGTCGGCCTCGGTGCGGAACGAGAACAGGTCGTTACTCAGCGCGATGTGATCGAGGGCGTACGTCAGCAGCCGTTCGCGGTAGGCCGACCCGTCCACCGTCTCCGACTCGAACGGTGGCGCCAGCGCCTCCCCCAGCGCGAAGTACATGCCCATGCCGACGCTGTTGCGGCGCATTCGCAGGTAGGCGGCAAAGGGGTAGACGGCGTCGGAGTTGCGGTAGTTGACCTCTTCGACGCAGCCGATCAGGAAGCGCTCGACCTCGTCATGGAGGCGGTCCCAGGTTTGGGGGGTCAGGTGGCCGCGCAGCGTGGACAGGCAGTCGCTCAGCGGTTTGAACCAGACGGTCAGCTCTTCGTTGACCGGAGTGTCCACCTGCTTGCCGTCGAACAGCACGTCGATGGCCGCCTTCAGCTCCGCCGCGTACAGCGGGTCGCTGCCCAGCCGGTCCTTGTCCACCAGCGCGTTGTCCAGGATCGACAGGTATTCGGTGTACTGCGCCGCGGCGACGAGGAACTCGTAGGGCGCGGTGGGCAGGACCAGGGCGGTCCAGAGCGAGGCGCGCTCGGCCAGCAGCGTGTCCAGGTCCGCGGGCGGTAACAGGTCGGACAGTCCCTGCCGGCACCATTCCTGGCTGTCGGTGACGACCTGGTCGTTGTCGGGGCGTTCCAGCGCGGGTACGCAGTGCTCGTACTGAGGCAGCAGCACATGGGTGCCTGCGAGGGGAAGGGTGAAGTTCACTGCCATGTGCTAGGCGCTCTCATGCAGGGGGACTGGGATCTGGAAGTGAGGGCTCAACTCGCGTTCGATGCGATCCACCGTCTGCTCGCGGAATCCGGCCTCGCGAAGCAGCGACCGGGCCCGGTCCATGAGGCCGCGCAGGTGGCCGGTCACGTGCGCGGCGTTGGCGTCGATCAACCGGCGGTACTCTTCGAGATCGTGCTCGGTGCCGTCGCCGCGGTCGTACACCTGGGCGAGTGCCGCCCGCTCCGCGGGCGTGCAGCTCGTGGCGACGAGGTGGTGCAGCAGGGTCGCCTTTCCCGCCCTCAGGTCGTCCAGCGGGTTCTTGCCGGTCACCGCGGGCTCGCCGTACACCTCGATCAGATCGTCGAGCAGTTGGAACGCCTCCCCGAACGCCGAGCCCGCGTCGATGAGCAGTGGGTCCGTGTCGACTTCGGCGCAGTGGGCGGCCAGGACCATGGGCGCGATCACGGTGTACCAGGCGGTCTTGTTCACCGACATGTCGGTGATGGCCGTGTGAGTGGCGTGCACCCCCTGGTACTCCAGCACGGAGTCCTGGAACTCGCCGACCACGGTGCGTAGCTGCACTTCCTGGAAGAACCCGCCCACGCGGTCGCGGGCCGGCGAGGGGATGCGGTCGATGGCGCGGGCGGTCAGCACGAGCAGCGCGTCGCCGCCCAGCAGCCCGGCCGCGATACCGAGCCGGGCCGAGGGAATCAGCGCGGAGATCGGCGCCGCCACCCGCCCGTCGGCGCCACCGACCAGGTCCGCGCCAACCCAGCCGAGGTGGAAGGCCGGGTGGTTCCGCCGGGTGGGGCTCTCGTCGATGATGTCGTCGTGGATCAGCGCGGCCGCGTGGAACAGCTCCAGCGCGGCGCAGGCGTGGCCGAGCATGGCGACAGTGGCCTCGTCGGTACGCCGGTAGCCCTCGAGGGCGTGCGCCGCCACGCGGGTGCGCCGCATGCTGCCGAACCGGGCGACGTAGTCGGCCAGCCGCTGGGTGAAGGCCGCCACCCCCGTGCCGGTGGACCGCGAGCCTGCGGTGAGCGCGGCGAACTCGTCCATCAGCGCTGCCACGTTCGCCCGTACGTGCTCGACCAGTCGCGTTTCGGTCGGGCTCATTGCGCCACCAGCCGCTTTAACCGCATGGGCAGGTTGCCGGGCACCAGAGCGCCCATGGCCGCGGGCGGCACCTGCTGGCCGGGCTGGAGCGACAGCTCGTAACGCTTGAGGATGTTGACGATCGCGATGGAGATCTCGATCCAGGCGAAGTGCTCGCCGATGCAGTTGCGCACCCCGGCGCCGAACGGCAGGAAGGCCGTACGCGGGTACTTCTTGTCGTCGGCGATCCAGCGGTGTGGCCGGAACTCGTTCGGCTCGTCGTAGACGTTCTCGTCCCGCTGGATCGAGTACACCGAATAGAAGACCTGCGTGCCGGGAGGCAGCTCGTACCCACCGAGGGTGGCCGTCTGCAGGGTGCGCCGCCCCAGTGCCCACACCGGCGGGTAGAGGCGCAGCGCCTCCTTGACCACGGCCTGCAGCAGCGGGAGCTGCTGGATGGCGGCCACCGTGTTGGCGCCCGGGTCGAAGCCCGCGATCTCGGCGCGCACTTCCTCCTGGATCTCCGGGTGGCGGCCCAGCAGGTAGCAGGACCAGGCGATGGCGCTCGGCGTGGTCTCGGAACCGGCCGTGAGGAATGTCAGGAACTCGTTGAGGATCTGCGCGCGGTCGTTGTCGCGACGGGCCACCTCGTCGTCGGTCTCGGTCAGCACGTCCATGAGGTCGGCCCGGTCGTCCCGCTCGCGCTTCATGCCCAGCCGGGCGTCGACCAGCCGATCGCCGAGGGAACGCAGGTCGGAGATGGCGGAGTAGAACGCGCGGTTCTCCGGGGTCGGGATGGTGTCGAACAGCCGCGGCGGCAGGGCACCGCGCTTCTCGATGCCGGAGATGACGATGGGCATCTTGGCGCGGACGAGCTCCACGTCGCTCTCGCTCATCTTGGTGGAGAACAGCGTGTCGATCACGACCCGGGTGGCCAGCCGGTAGAACTCGGGGTAGAGCTCCACCACGTCGCGGTCCGCCCACGACTCCACCATCGCCGTGCTGTAGGTGTGCATGGCGTCGATGTAGTCGTTTACCGAGGGCTTGTTGAACATGGGCTGCATCAGCCGGCGCTGCCGCAGGTGGAGGTCGCCCTCCGCGAGCAGTACGCCGTTGCCGAGCATGGCGCGGGCCCGCTCGTACTGGATGCCCTTGTCGTACTTCTTGGCCTCGGGGACCAGGATCTGGTACAGCAGTTCGTGGTTGGAGACGAGGCAGGCGTCCTTCCACCCGATCTTGATGCGCGACAGCGGCGCGACCTGGGCGGCGGAGCTGAAGAACTTCAGCGGGTCCTGCCAGATGTCGAGAATGTGTCCGATGAGCGGCTTGGCATGCGGAACCAACGGTGGTTTGACAGCCATGGCGGAGACGTCCTCACCAGGAGATGGGAAGAGAGCTGAAACTCCGGAAGACGAAGCCTCCGGGCAGGCGGAGAGGCGGAGCCGACTCGTCGTAGTGCGGCACGGCCGGGATGGCCGTCAGCAGCGCCTCCAGCGCGATGCGCGCCTCGATGCGCGCGAGATGGGAGCCCATGCATCGGTGGATGCCGTGTCCGAACCCGATGTGCTTGTGCACGGCGGGCTTGTCGGCGTCGCCGTTCTGGCCACCGTTCTGGCCACTGTTCTGGCCACCGTTCTGGCCACTGCTCTGGCCGCTGTTCCGCAGGCCCAGCACCGCGTACGCGCCGATCGCCAGGTGCAGCCGGGAGCGCGCGGGGACGGTGATGCCGCGGATCTCGGTGTCCTCCTCGACCGAGCGCGGGGCGCTCTGCACCGGGGGGTCGATGGCCAGCGTCTCCTCGACGAACTTGGGGATGGCCGCCGGGCTCGCGCCCAGCTCCGCCCAGCGGCCGGTCTCGACGAGCCTGTTGACGGCGTTGCCGATCAGCCCGGACGTGGTCTCGTGCCCGGCGGCGATCATGACCCGGATGGCGACGATGATGTCGTCCACGTCGTGCACGGCGCCCGGGGTGCCGATGGCGTCCACCATGTCGAGGATGAGGCTGGGCCGCCGCTCGGCGCCGATCTCCTCGATCAGCTTGCGCACGTAATCCTCGTACGCGCGCACCGCCATGGCCGCGCCCACCTGGTGCTCCTCCGGCAGCGGCGCCACCTGCAGCGCCACCCAAAGGTTGTTCCACTCCTTGACCTGCTGGCGGTCGCCGTCCGGAATGCCGATCAGGTCTGAGATGATCTTGATGGGCAGCGGCAGCGCCAGCTCTTGCATGACGTCGAACGAACGGCGGCCGGACAGGTCGCCGCACATGACGGCGGCCAACTCGCGGATCTTCGGCTCCAGCGTCTCCACCACGGCAGGCGTGAACGGCCTGATGAACGTTTTACGGAAGGCGGAGTGAGCCGGCGGCGTCTCGTTGAAGAGGGCGCCCCGATAGAACAGCGTCTCGTCCAAAATGGCCCGCGCCGCGTCGCAGACCGGGACCTGGCCCTCCAAGTTGTGAACACTGGTGAATCGGTCATGTTGCTCGAAGATTTCGAGGATCAGCGTTGGGTCGGTCACGAGGAAGTCGGCCGGGCCGACGGGTGTGATTGGCGCCTGTGAATGCATCGACCGATAAATGGAGTATGGATCGGTCATGAAGTCTTCGAGGGTAGTTGATGACAACACGTTGAACCCTTCGGAGCTCATAGCGAGCCGCCACCGCATCAGGACGCGAGCGGGCGACAGTGCCGTACACAAGCAGAACAGTGCCGGGACTTCGGCCGAATCGTAAAGGTTTACACGCAATTGCACCCCGCGTCCCATTCAAGCGGGATTGCGCCCAGTCGGCCGATTAACTATCGAATGATGGACAGTAGTACCTTGACTGCGCTATGTCACGTGGCCCCTTGGTGACAGGAGCCATGATCTAGCCGTGATCCCCCGCATGTCAATACTTTTCGGACATGGCGCAAAGGTCTATGGTATGCGCGGCCTATCTAATTCAGGATGTTTGAGCTGAGACGATGGCGGTTACGTATGTACGGTTACGGGGAGATTTGCGCACACGCGCACTCCGGGCGGTCAGCACCAGTACACGGCCAAGGGAGTACGCACGAAGACGAACGTCTGGATCCAGCGCCAGTCCGACCTCAAGAAGCCCTCCTTCGTTGACCTGCACATCCAGAAAAGGGGTGAGCGTGGCGTCAGTCGGCCTGCGACGCCGGCACCGCCCGCCGGACCTGCGTCGCAAGGCGCTCCAAGCTCCTCGGCGGCCCACGGGTCGGCCGGGCCTCATGTGATGTGCTCGGTGAGTCCGAGATCGCGTAGCTCGCCCCGGGCCGCGATGCCGAGCTTCGGGAAGATCTTGTGCAGGTGGTAGCCGACCCTTCTCGGACTGATGAACAGACGCTTGCCGATCTCCCTGTTGCCCAGCCCAGCCGCGACGAGCCGGGCGATACGCAGCTCCTGCTCCGTCAACGCGTCCGCCGCGCCGGGCGAGCGGAGGTGTGTGGTGGTACCGCCGGTCGGGCGTAGCTGCACGTGGGCCGCCCCGGCCCAAGGGGCGCCTCCGAACCGGGTGAAGGTCTGGTAGACCAGCCACAACAGCGGCCGTGCCCGGCCGGCGCAGGTCAAGGCGTTCGTCGACGAGGTGGCCCGGCACTACGGCGGTCTGGACATCGCTTTCAACAACGCGGGCGTGTCCGCCACCGCTAATGACCCGCACCAGTTGACCGTGGAGCAATGGGACGACACCAACGCCAGGGGCGTGTTCCTGTCGATCAAGTACGAGGTTCCGCACCTGCCCGCCAAGGGCGGGGTGATCATCTGCACCTCATCGTGAAGGCGGCGGCGCTCGCGTATGGCACGCGCGGCATCCGCGTCAACGCCATCCTGCCGGGGACCATCGACACGCCGTTCATCCGGCCGGCCGGGCTGTCGGACGGGGAGTGGGAGCGGTTCAAGCAGGCTTTCGGGCCGCTGAACGTCAACGGCCTGGAGCGCGTGGCGACGGCCGAGGAGATCGCCGACGCCGTGCTGGGCCCGGCCTCGGCGGAGTTCCGGTACATGACCGGAACCTCCGTCGCGGTGGATGGCGGCGTGTCGGCGGCAGGCGCATGGTGATCCCGCCGGGCACGACGGGGTCGTGATCGCCGCCGATCGCCGGTTGACGTCGCCGTCAACCCAGCCGTGTCCCTGTAGCGGAGGGCGACGCCCCGCCGGTCAGACCTCGATGGCGGGCAGCGAGCGCGACTCCCCTACTGCGGGACGTTCCCGCTGCTCCCCAGCCACTGCGCGAACCCGGTGCGGGTCTCCACCTTGTCGGTCGCCGCGATGACGCGGGCGCACAGCGCCGGGTCCGAGCGCCAGGTCCGTATCAGTTTCCTCCGTCCAAAACTCAACGCTCGAACGCGGTCAAGGCGAGGGCCGGCGATGGACCGGTTCGCGAATTGTCATGATGATGGGCCGAGCAGCGCCGCAGCGCCGCTGATGACGACCTTGATGCCGAGTTCGAGTTGTTCTTGGCCGTAGGTGTCGATGCCGGCGGCAGCGATGCGTTCGAGGTTGTCGAAGCCGTGGGCGGCGGGGTCGTTGAGGACGTTGCGTAGGTGTGCGGGCCTGGGTCGTTCGCCGATGCGGGCGGCGAACGTGACGTCACGGGCGTGGCTGAGGCAGAGGTTGGTGAGCATGACCAGGATCCGCAAGGCGGTCTCGTCGTCGAAGCCCGCCGTAGTGAGTTTGGCCAGCAGGGCTTCGGTGGGCCGCAGAAACTTGAGGACGACGGAGTTGCTGAGGCGGACGTGGTCGGCGAGTTTGCCGACGGCGATCGTGCTGTCGGCAAGCCCGAGAGCGTAGGCGCGGCAGGCGTCCTGCCAGGTCGCCTGGGCGGCGATCTCGACCTCGGAGAAGGCGGTCATGACAGCTTCGGCGGCGACGATGCCGAGCAGGGTTTCGCGGTCACTGATGTGGTGGCTGACCGCCTTGCGGTCCACGCCGAGCAGGTCCGCGACGGCCTTCATGCTGAGTTCGTCGGGGTCGAGCGTGCGGGCGGCGTCGATGATCTGCGCCAGGTCGAGTCCTGCCCACTTTCCCCGCGCTCTGCGCTCCTGATCCACCGGCATGCGGTCCTCTCCCCAACGGCCTTGTTGACGCTCGACGAACCACAGCTTACTGTTCCCGCACGGGAATTAAGTTCCCGCGCGGGAACAATCGTGAGATGCGACGCAGGAGGTCCGCATGTCCGCAGTCGTGGAAAGGTCGCTCAAGGCCGACGATCTCATCGTCACCAAGGAGCGGCTGCTGGGTAACGCCGGCAAGTGGCGGCGCTTCGGTGAGCCCACCCCGGCGGGCGGCTCACGCGGGGAAGACGGGTCGATCGACTACGGCCTGTTCGGTCCCGGCTCGGTGGCGTGGGAGCTCATGCTGCACCCGGTCATGATGTACTTCGAGACCCCGGGCCAGGGCATGCTGCAGATGACCTACAAGCCGATCGCGGCCGGGGTGCGGGACCATGACCCCATCTCCCGCAAGGCCCGCAACGGCACGCTGACCATGCTCGACGTGTTCGACCGGGCGCAGCGCAACTCCGGCATCCATGCCCCCATGTGGTTCGGCGACACGGCCACCGCGAAGCGGGTGGCCAAGCACCTGATCAACATCCATCAGAAGGTCGCCGCTGACGTCATCGACGCCGGCAACCCCGGCCTGGGCGGATATGCCGCCGCTTCCGGACGTGACGCGATGTGGGCCGCACTGACCGAGATGCACTCGATCCTGTGGATCTACGAGACATTCGCGTGGCGCGACGGCAGGCCCCCGCGGCGGCTGCCCGCCGACGTGCGTGACAGGTTCATCGCCGAGACCGTCGCCTACTGCGAGCTGTTCGGCCCCTACGACGACGAGATGCCGCGCACGATGGCCGAACTCGACGCGCTGTACGCCAAGTACGGCGACCTGTTCGCCCACAGCACGACGATGGACACGATGCCCGAAACCGGGCAGAGCTTTCAGAAGACCGTCCTGGAGACCGCGAAGAAGAACTTCCACCGCTCTCAGCTCAAAGTCCTCCGCAAGATCATCGGGATGCGACTGTGGAACCTGCCGGTCATGGTCGCCATGTCCGGCAAGACCCGGCAGAACATGGGCGCCGGCCGCGCCAAGATCCGGCTCGCGTTCGTGGCGAAGACGTTGCTGATGCCGGTCATCTGGCTCATGCAGCAGCGCCCGTTCGAACGCCGCCACATGCGCCTGCTGTGGGGCCCCGATGCCGTCGTGCTGATCGAAAGCGCCCGCAAGCTGCACGCCCAGGCCCGCAAGGACCGCGCGTGGTGACCATCGCCGACACCGTCGCCTCGGCCAAGGCCGTGTTCGCGACCGGCCGGACCAGGTCGCCGGCCTGGCGCCGCGCCCAACTCGACGCTCTGTCCCGGATGATGACCGAATCCGCCGCCAGGATCGAAGCCGCCGTTCACGCCGACCTCGGCAAGAACCCCGTCGAGGCGTACCTCACCGAGGTCAGCGCTGTCGCCGCCGAAGCGAGACTCGCCGCGAAGAACCTGCGCCGCTGGACCAAGGACCGCCGGGTCCGCGCCTCGCTGTCCCTCGGCCGGGCGCGCGCGTCGATCCACCGCGAGCCGCTGGGCACCGTCCTGATCATCGGCCCGTGGAACTACCCGCTGCACCTGCTGCTCGTACCGCTTGCCGGCGCGCTCGCCGCGGGCAACTCGGTCATACTCAAACCCAGCGAACTGGCCCCCGCCTGCTCGCGGCTGATAGCCGAGCTGATTCCCCGATATCTGGACCCGCAGGCCGTCCACGTGGTCGAAGGCGGCGTGCCCGAGACCACCGAACTGCTCCAGCATCCGTTCGACCACATCTTCTACACCGGCAACGGCACCGTCGGCTCGATCGTCATGGCCGCCGCCGCCAAGCACCTGACCCCAGTCACCCTCGAACTGGGCGGCAAGTCCCCGGTCTGGATCGACGACTCCTTCCCCCTCGACCGCGCCGCCGGCAGCATCGCCTGGGGCAAGTTCAGCAACTGCGGGCAAACGTGCGTCGCCCCTGACTACGTCCTGACCACCCCACAGCTCGCCCCGAAACTCGCCGCCGCCGTCGCCGAGGCCGCTACCAGCTACTACGGCACCGACCCGCAGACCTCCGCCGACTACGGCCGGATCATCAACCAGCGCCACACCCGACGCCTCGCCGACCTGCTCGACTCCGGTACGGTCGTCACCGGCGGAAAAGCCGACATCGACGCCCGCTACGTCGCCCCCACCGTTCTGCTCGACGTCGACCCAGGCTCCCCGGTCATGCGCGACGAGATCTTCGGCCCCATCCTGCCGATCCTCACCGTCGCCGACCACCACGCCGCAATCGACTTCATCAACGCACGACCCAAACCACTCGCCCTCTACGGCTTCACCGAACACCCCCACATCCGCGACGACCTCCTCACCAGAACCTCATCCGGCAGCGTCGCCTTCGGCGCCGTCATGGTCCAGCTCGGGGTGCACACCCTGCCGTTCGGCGGCGTCGGACCCAGCGGGTTCGGCGCCTACCACGGCGAACACAGCATCCGCACCTTCAGCCACGAACGCGCCGTCCTGCACAAGCTCGCGGGCCCCGACCCGACAACCCTCGCCCGGCCGCCCTACACCCACCGCAAAGCCCGCATGCTGCGGAAGTCAAAAGGCCGTACATCAGGCCAAGGCACCTGAACACACACCTGGAGTGGCTCTGGCCGGGTCTGTCCAGTGATCGGCTCTGGCCCACTTTCGGTGGTGACGGACCGCGGTTAGCCGAGCAGGATGCGATGGCGGAGGAGTGCGAAGCCGGCTCGCCCGTACATCTGC